>CAZJHD010000030.1:0-50025 GCA_964545855.1 uncultured Planctomycetales bacterium | reverse complement strand
GAGGCTCTCGGGAATGCGTCCCTGGTTCGCCATCTTGAAGAGATCGATCGCCGCCTCGATCGCCTTGAGGTCCGATTGGACGCGCGCCTTGCGGCCCGCCGGGAAGATCTTGTCGTAGTTGGTCACGACCGCCGTGGCGAGGAGCCCGATGATCACGATGACGACGAGGAGCTCGACGAGCGTGAATCCCGAGGACCGGCGAATGGCGCGGGGCGCCGGGAGCCAGGGGGAGAGGGGAGAGCGGCAAGCCATGGTCGATGCTGCGATCGGATCGCCAGAAGGGAACGAGCGAAGCGGTGGGACGGGCACCGTTGCCCGACTCTTCCCGCCGTTTCGATGATAGCGGAAGCCTCCTCCCGGCGGCGCGCCGGGGCGCGGCCGTTGTCGTGGGGCCGAGGGGGCGATGCCCGAGGCGTCCCGGGCGCGATCAGGTCCCGCCGACGTCGCCGATCTGCAGGATCGGCAGGATGATCGAGAAGATGATGAATCCAACGACGCCGGCCATGGAGACGATCAGGATCGGCTCCAGGAGCGCCGTTGCTCGCTGCGTCGCGAGGTCGATCTCCTCGTCGTAGGTGGCCGAGATCCGGTCGAGGATCTGCTCGAGCTGACCGGACTGCTCGCCCACGGCGATCATGTAGCCGACGACGGGCGGGAACTGGCCCGACCGCTTGATCGGCGTCGCGATGTCGGCGCCCTCGATGATCTTGGTGCGCACGTCCTCGATGACCGCTTGCAGCACCCGGTTGTTCACGATGCGTCCGGAGATCTCGAGACACTGGACGACGGGCACGCCGGACTTCAGCAAGGTCGAGAACGTCGTCGAGAAGCGGGCGATCGCCTGCTTGCGCAGCAGATCCCCGAAGACGGGGACGCGCAGCATCGCGCGGTCGATCGCGAGACGGCCGCGGGCCGTCCGGTAGAGCTGCTGGATCCCCACGGCCATCAGGGCGAGTCCGATGGCGAGGAGCCACCAGTAGTCCTGCATGAACTTGCTGATGGCGATGAGCACCTGCGTCGGCAGCGGGATCACCTTGTGCTGCGACGTGAGCGATTGCGTGATCTTCGGAACGACCACCGTCATGAGGATCGCGACCACCATCGCCGCCACGATCATCATCACGATCGGATAGGTCATCGCGGCGGAGACCTTGTCGCGGAGCTTCCGCTGCGACTGGACGAAGTCGGCGAGGCGGGCGAGCACGATGTCGAGGTTCCCGGCGGTCTCGCCCGCGCGGACCATGTTCACGTAGAGCTCGTTGAAGTACTGGCGGTGGAACGCGAGCGCGTCGCCGAAGGTGGCGCCCTGGGAGACCTTCTCGCGAATATCGCGGAAGGTCATGCTCAGCTCGCGCGACTGAGCCTGCTCGATGATGGCCCGCAGCGTCTCCGTGAGCGGGATTCCGGCGCCGAGGAGCGTCGCCATCTGGCGCGTGACGGTGGCGACCTCGTCGAGACGCTTGCGCGTCATCGCCGTGGCGCCGCCGGTCACCGTCCGGATCCGCCGCATCAGCGACGGCTTCGACGACGTGATGCCGGCCTCCGTCGCCGCGTCGATCTCCAGGACGTAGATGTTGTCGCGCCGCAGCTTCGCGCGCGCATCCTTGGGCGTATCGGCGTCGATGACGCCCGACTTCGTGCCGCCGCCGCTGGTGAAGCCCTTGTACTGGAAGATCGGCACGGCTCGAGGATGGTGTGGGGACGGATCGGAGGCGTTCGGGCCGCGGTCCTGCGCGGACCGAGCCGCGCGAGGCACGTCAGAACATGTCGAGCTGCGTGACGCGCAGGACCTCGTCGGCCGTCGTGAGGCCCTTCGCGATCTTGTCGACGCCGTCCATGCGCAGCGTGACGAGTCCTCGATCGATCGCCGTGCGCTTCATCACGGTGGCGTTGGCGCGATCCATGATCTGCGTCCGCACCACGTCGTCGATCGGCATGAACTCGTAGATGGCCGTTCGGCCGGCGTAGCCGCCGCGGAAGCATTCGTCGCAGCCGCGGCCGACCGCCACCTTCCCCTTGGGCAGGCGCGCGAGGTCCAGTCCCACCTCCCGGAGCTTCGCCGTCGTCACGTCGTCGGGCGTCACGAACTCCTTGCAGCGCGGGCAGATCGTGCGGACGAGGCGCTGCGCGATGATGATGAGCAGCGACGAGGAGACCAGGTACGGCTCCACGCCGATGTCGATCATGCGCGTGATCGTGGAGGGCGCGTCGTTCGTGTGCACCGTCGAGAACACGAGGTGGCCCGTGAGCGCCGCCCGGATCGCGATCTCGGCCGTCTCCAGGTCGCGGATCTCGCCCACCATCATCACGTCCGGGTCCTGGCGCAGGAACGACCGGAGACCGGCGGCGAACGTGAGACCCTTCTTCGTCGCCACCTGCACCTGGGAGATGCCCGGCAGGTTGTACTCGATCGGATCCTCGATGGTGAGGATGTTGAGCGACGCCGAGTTCATCTGCGTGAGACCGCCGTAGAGCGTCGTCGTCTTCCCGGAGCCCGTCGGACCCGTCACGAGGATGATCCCGTGCGCGTAGTCGAGGTACTTCAGGAACATCTCCTTGTTCCTGGGCTCGAGTCCGATCTCGTCGAGCGAGTAGATCTTCGCGGTCTTGTCGAGGAGACGCATGACGATGCGCTCTCCGTCGCCGCTCGGGATCGAGGAGAGACGGACGTCCACCTCGCCATCGCCGAGCTTGATCGTCGCGCGGCCGTCCTGGGGAAGGCGCCGCTCGGCGATGTCCATCTTCCCCATGACCTTCACGCGGCTGATGATCGCCTCCTGTGCCTTCTTCGGCACCGTCTGCATGTCGTGCAGGAGGCCGTCGATCCGGAAGCGAACCTGCAGGCGGTCCGGGTAGGGCTGCAGGTGGATGTCCGAGGCGCGGAGCTTCAGCGCCTGGAAGAGGACGGTGTTGACGAGCTTGATGATCGGCGCCTTGTTGGCGACGTCGAGGAGGTCTTCGCTCTCCTCGATCTCCGCCGTGAGCCCGACGATGTCCTCGTCCTCGATGCTGGAGAGCGCGTCGTCGACTCCGTCGGCCTTGTGCCGGTACGCGCGATTGATGAAGGCGGTGATCTCCCCGCGCGGCGCCACCACCGGCTCGACCTCGCACGCGAGCATCTTCGCGAGATCGTCCATCGGCTGGACGTCGAAGGGAGTGCAGGTCGCGATCCGTGCGACGCCGTCCTTCTTCCCGACGGCGATCAGGTTGTAGTTGCGCGAGAAGGAGACGGGGATCCGCTGGACGAACTCGGGGACCGCCGTGGCGTCCTCGAGGGAGCGGATGAACTCCACGCCGAGGAATCGCGCGAAGGCCTTGAGCGCACCCTCCTCGGGGACATAGGCCTTCTCGTGGAGGACGCGGTCGAGGGAGAGGCCGCTCTCTTCCTCGGCCCGGAAGCACTCCTGGATCCGTCCGTCGTCCAGGCCCGTCTCCTCGCGCAGCATCGCCGCGATCCGCTGGCGGGCCGCATTCAAGGAGGGAACGGCGGACGTGCCGACGGGCGCCTCGGGCGCGGCACCGAAGACGGGGCGGACAGTAGGAACTTTGACCATGAAGCTCGATCGAGGAGCGGCGCTCCGTACGGAATCGGACCCGCCGAGGCTAATCGTTCGGCTTCTCGGGCACAGGAGCCGGAGGCGTGACGGACTCCGGAGGGAGGATGCCGACCTCCGCCGGGACGACCTCGCCACCGGCCGGCCGCCGATAGAGGGGGATCTCGAAGACTCCCGACTCGAGGGTCGCGCTCCCCGACTCTCCATCCTCCGTCGGTTCGATGGGTCGGAAGCTCGGGTCGACGAGCCGCAGGCGGTCGTCGCCGATGTAGGCCCGGGCGTCGAGCTTCTTCTGGTAGGAGATGTTCTGGAGGTCGGCGAATTCGACGTCCGTCAAGATGTGTGGCGTCACGAAGAAGTAGAGCGACCGCCGCATGCTGTCGTCGTCGTGCCGCGAGAAGAGGAATCCGATGATCGGCAGGTCGCCGAGGATCGGAATGCCCGTCTTCGACTTGTTGGAGTTGTCGAGCTGGATGCCGCCGATCACCATCGTGCTCTCGTTCGGGAGATAGACGGTGGTGTAGACCTCGCGCTCGACCTTGGGCGGCGGGATGTTGGCGTTCTGGCCCTGGGGCGCGGTGAAGTTCGCCACCTGCAGGGAGATCTCGAGACGCAGGTAGCTCTGGGCGCTGATCGAAGGAGTGATCTCGAGCGTGATGCCCGCTTCCTGGTAGCCGCCGAAGGTCGTCTGCGTGCCGACGTTCACGCTGTTCGTCGTCGTGGCCGTCGGGATCAGGTCCTTCGAGCTCACGCGCGCGCGCTCGTTGTTGTTCACGAGCACGGAGGGGATCGAGAGGACGTTCGAGTCGGTGACCGTCCGCAGGGCCTGCAGGAGCGCCGGAATGCCGAAGTCGGGTCCCGAGAGGATTCCGCCCGTGATGCCTTGCAGCGAGCTGTCGGGGATCCTCGTGTCGGGGAAGTTGTCGCCGTCCGTGTCGATGAGCGAGGAGAGGCCGAAGTTCGTGATGCCGAACCCCTTCGACACGTCGGAGCCGTCCGGCGGGAGGTTCACGATGCCGAGCTCGACGCCGAGGCGCAGCGCGTCCGTCGTCGTGAGCTCGACGAGGGCCGTCTCGAGGAGCACCTGCGCCTGCCGACGATCGAGACGCTCGATCATGTCGAGGATCTCGAGCCAGCGCGTCTTCGTCGCCGTGACGAGGAGGGAGTTGGAGACCTTCTCCGGGACGACGACGGGCTTCAGCTCGCGGCTCGCGGACGTGGAGGTGGTGCCTTGGGCCCCGGCGCGGCCGCCGCCACCGGCGGCGCCCGACGTCTGCTGCGCCTGGAAGGACTTGTTGATGAAGTCCTCCAGCGTCTTCTGCAGATCCTCCGCCTTGACGTTCTTCAGCCGATAGACGTGGAAGTCGCTCTCGGGCTCCGGCTGGGACTTGTCGAGCCGGGCGACGATCTCCATCACCTGCCGCACGTCCGCCTCGAGTCCCACGACGAGGAGCTGGTTCGATCGGCCGTCGACGCGGATCTTCAGCTCGGGCGCCTGTCCCTGGAGCACGCCGCCGCCCGCTCCCTGGGCCTGCACGGTTCCGGAGCGGCGCTTCTCGATCAGGTCGTCGAGGATCTGGGACACTTCGTCGGCGGAGGTGTGCTGGATCTCGATGACGTGGAAGAGCGGCTTCGGCTCCGTGGGCGGCGTGTCGATCAGCTTCAGCAGGTTCTGGATCGAGAAGACCGTCGGCCCGAAGCCCGTCACGAGGAGCGCGTTCGCGTTCCCGATGTTCGTGACCGTCTCGAGATTGTTGTCGGGGAAGAAGGGCCGCAGCGAAGCGGAGATCTCGCGGGCGTTCGTGTACTCGACGGTGATGACCGTCGTCACGAGCACGCCCGGCTGCGTCGCGTAGTTCGGAATCTCCTCCGGGGCGATGTACCGCGCCGAGTTCCGCAGCCCCGCCCGATCGGGTCCCTTCGTGTCGGTGATCACCCAGACGCCGGTCTCGGGACCGCCTTCGAGCACGAGCACGAGATCGTTGATCTTCAGGATGCTCTGGAAGAAGTCGTAGAACTTCGCCTTCGGCACGCGCTTCGGCCCGAGCATCAGGATCTTCATCTGCTCGAGCTTCGGGACGAGATCGCGCTTGATGTAGAAGTTGATGCCCGTCTTCTGCTGGCAGAACTTGATGAACTTGAGGACGTTCAGACCCTCGGCTCCCTCCACGCTCTCGTCGAAGGTCAGGACGAAGCTGTTCTCGTCCTCGACGACGGCGTCGCCGAGCGGCTTGGTCGGATCCTGAGCGGGATCTGCTCCCGCTGCGGGCGCGCCGTCACCCGCATTCGGCGCGCCGGGGCGTCCCTGGAGCGGCGCACGCAGCGACCCCGGGAGAGGCACGAGCGCGGGCGTCGAGGAGACGACCGGTGGAGTCCAGCGCGCCGGCGCCGCGAGACCGGGCGGGGCCGGAGCGGCGAGCGCGAGTACGAGTGCGAGCAGCGCCATCAGCTTCGATCGAGTCGGGACTCGAGGAGTGCAGGGATCGTGAACGATCGAACGCCCGGCGTCGGGCGTCTCCGCGGGAGCCGGAAGCTCCAACGGGTTCGGGACTTCGAGAGGCCGAGGACGATACCTTGCAGCCCATCGAAAAACTCCTTCGGCTCGCTCCGGCGGACGCGCCGATCGATGCGATCGATCGCACGCTCCATCCGAGCGGGATCCGGCGGGAGATCCTCCTGGTTCGCTCGGGCGGAGCGTCTTCGTGTCGTCGGGCACGTCGTTGAATCCTCGGGAGTGCGCTTCCTGGGAGATCGCTTCGAGATCGTCGCGATCGGCGCCGGGATCGAACCCCGGAGCCGGGGCTCGCGGTGTGGCAGAGTCGCTCGCGCGGCGACCGCTCGGCCGCCTCGCGCGACCCGAGATCCGCTGCCGCTCGGGGCGTTCGGATCCTCGGGCGCGCTGCGACGGAACCCGCCCCCGGACCATTCCTCCGCACCATGACCACTCCACCCACGAGCCGAGGCTCCGGAGCCGATCGATCGCGCTCCGGCTGGGTCGCCGACGACCGGCTGCCGGGCGTTCCGAGCCTCGACCTCGAACTCCGGCGCGGCGCCCTAGTCCTCGGACACGATCCGCGGCCGCCCGCGGATCCGGTGCCGAGCGACGCGCTCGGCCAGGACCTCGAGCGTCTCTTCCCGGAGTTCGACCGCTGGTGGACCTTCCCGACTCGCGGCGACGCCGTCGCGGCGGCCGTGGCGGCGGGACGCGCTGGAGGACGGCGCGAGGTCGTTCGATTCCGCGGCTGCCGCCACGGGCACGCCGATGAGCCCGATCCGCAGGCCCCTCCGCCGGGACGGCCGCCCGTCGTGCGCTTCGGCCGCGACGCGCGAGCCGACGACGGCGGCATGCGACGCCTCCGCTTCAACGACGCGGCGACCCTGGAGGCGCATCTTCGGACCTGGGGTCGTGACGTCGCTTCGCTCCTGGTGGAGCCCCTGCCCGTGCGCATGGGACTCGCGATCCCGGCTCCCGACTTCCTGCCGCGGCTCCGCGCCGCCGCGACGCAGGCCGGCCTCTGGCTCGTCGCCGACGAGGGCGCGACGGGCCCACGCTTCGGCCGCGGAGGCGTCAGCCGGCGTCTGGGGATCGTCCCGGACGTGACGATCCTCGGGGAGTCGGCCTCGGGGGGCCTCCCCTTCGGGGCGCTCGGGCTTCGGCGCGGGCTCGACGTCGACGGCCTCGCCGAGGAGGCGATCGCTCGTACGTCGCGACGCGCCGACGCACCGACGTGCGCGGCCGTGCGCCGCATCCTGCGCGAAGGCGACGATCCGGAGATCGTGCGCCGGCTCGATTCCCTCGGCGCGCGGCTCGCCGCGGGGCTCGAGCGCATCGCGTCCGACGCCGAGGAGGCGCTGAAGGTCGACCGTTTCGGATCGTGCGTGGCGCTCCGCCTGCCGGGAGGCAGAAGCTCCGATCCGGCGTCGCCGGGACGCTACGATTGGGCGCGGACCCGAGATCTCGCGCAGCGGCTCGCCGCGCGCGCGGTCCGCGCGTCGGCCCATCCCATGGATCCTCTCTTCACCTGCGCTGCGCATTCCTCGGCCGAGATCGACGCCGCGCTGCGCACGTTCCGCGACGTCCTCGAGGAGATGGACCGGGGCCCGGAGCGTTGAACGCCGCGGCGACTCCCGAACCGGCCCGGTTCTCCCGCCTGTTGGGCGAGGAGTGCTGCTGGACCCTCGAGGGCGCAGGCGACAAGTGGGGCGTGATCGCCGCGCTCCTCGACCGCCTCGTGGAGTGCGGCCGCGTGAGCGCCGATCGGCGTGACGCGATCCACGCGGCGATCGTCGAGCGGGAGAAGTCCATGTCGACGGGCATGGAGCAAGGCATCGCGCTGCCTCACGCCGCGATCGACGGCCTCGAGCACCTGGTGACGGCCCTCGGGGTCTTCCGCACGGGAGTGCCCTTCCAGTCGATGGATGGCAAGCCCGCGCGGATCGTCGTGCTGCTCCTGATCCCGCGGGAGCGGCGGCTCGCGTTCCTGCCGGTCCTCGCCGATGCAGCGAGGCTGCTCGCCCGCGAGGATGTCCGCGATCGGTTGTTGGCGGCCGGCTCCGGGAGGGAGGCCCACGGGATCCTCGTCTCCGCGGAGGAGTCGAGCCCGAGCCGTCCTCGCTGACGGCGCCGGCGACGGAACGCCGCAAGGTCCGAGGGACGTGCCGCCGATCGTCGCCCTCCTCGTCGGCTTCGCCGACATGTCGGCGGAGATGCTCGTCCTGCGAGCGGGCCGCTTCGCTCTCGGCGCCTCCGCCGCGTCGACGGCGCTCCTCCTCGCCCTCGTGCTCGCGGGCCTCGGCATCGGCGCCGCCCTCGCGACACGCTTGCACGGCGCGCGCACCTTCGCGGTCCTGCGCGGACTCGCCGGCCTGCTGTCGGCCGTCGGCGCCGTGGGAGTGATCCGGCTCGGCGGCATTCCGGGAGCCGGTGCCAACGATCTGGCGCCCGCCGTGGCGATCGCGGCCGCGCTCGCCTTCGCGATCCCCGCCGGCGCGTCGCTCCCGCTCCTCTATCCGTGGGCGCGGGGCAGCGCCCGTCGGGCGGGCGTCCTCGTCGCCGCGAACGCCCTCGGAGGCGCCGCCGGCGCCTTCGTCGGCGCCGTGGTCGTCCCGGCGCGTCTCGGCAGCCTCGCCGGCGCCCTCGCGCTCCTCGCCGCGCTGCTCCTCGCCGCGGCGCTCGCGCTCGGCGCGTCGAGGATCCTCGCCGAGCGCGCTCCCGCGGCGGCGGCGCCCCGATTCGCGGCGCCGCGCAGCGACGCGCAGGACTCGGGCGCGCGTCCGCGCGTCGCGCTGCTCCTCGCGGCGGGGGCCGGGACGGCGACCATCGCCTTCGAGGCGCTCTTCGCGCGACTCCTCCCGTTCTTCCTCGACGAGCGGTCCGACGCGCTCGCGGTCCTGCTCGTCGCGTCCCTCGTCGGCATCTCCGCCGGAGCGGCCGCGGCGGCGGCGCTCCTGCGTGCCGTGCCCGTGCGCACCCTCGCGGGCGCAGCCGTCGGACTCCTCTCCTTCGCGGGCCCCGCCTCGCTCCTCGTGCTGGAGGGGCTCTCCCGGATTCCCTGGATCCCGCTGCCGCGGACCGAGGGCGAGTTCCTCTCCGCGCGCGTTCTCGTCGGCGCGGCGCTCGTCCTGCCGCCGCTCTTCGCCGCCGGATTCGCGTCGCCGGTCGCCTTCGCCTGGGCCCGGGGACCCGACCGACATCGGGCCGCGCGGCTCCACGTCGCCTACGCGCTCGGCGCGCTCGCGCCCATCGCGCTGATCCCGAGCTTCCTCGGGGCGGGAGTCTCCACGACGACCCTCCTCGGCAGCGCCGGCGCCTGCATGCTCCCCGTCGCCATCGCGCTGCGGGGCGCGGGGGCCGTGGCGTTCCTCGTGCCGATCCTCTCGGGCGCGCTCCTCGGCGCGGGCGCGCTCCCCGAGAGGGTGCCGCCCTTCCGCACGAAGCCGTGGCTCCGCGTGCTGGAGGCGCGGGAGGGACCCGTCGGGCTCGCGGCCGCCGTCCGCGACGCACGCCAGCACGAGACCATCCTCTTCACGAACGGATTCCGCGCCGCCGCGACGGGCGACGACTACCGCTACACCCGTTCCCTCGGGCACCTCCCGATCCTCTACTGCGGGCGCGAGCCGCGGAGCGCCGCGGTGCTCGCCGTCGGCACGGGCTCCACGGGCGCCGCGGTGCTGCGGCACGGGGAGATCCGGTCGGTCGATCTCGTGGAGATCTCCGGAGACGTCCTGGAGCTCACGCCCCACTTCGCTCCCGCGAGCGATGCCCTCTACGACGTGGACGCGCCGGCGCCGGGCGAGCGCCGCCTCGACCCGCGCGTGCGCCCGACGATCGCCGACGGCCGCCGATTCCTCGCGGGCTCGGCCGATCGCTACGACGTGATCGCGCTCGAGCCGCTGCTCCCCGACACGCCGTCGGCCTACCCGTTCTACACGCGCCAGTTCCACGAGCTCGCGCGGCAGCGCCTCGCCGAGGGCGGCGTGCTCGCGCACTGGGTTCCCATCCACTCGACGGAGCCCAGGGCCTTCCGCGCGATCGTCGCCACCTTCGCGCAGGCGTTCCCGCATCGCGCGCTCTTCGTCGTCGGTGCGAGCGCGCTGCTCCTCGGATCGGACGCGCCGTTGCGTCTCCGGCAGGCCCAGCTCCAGGCCGCTCTCCTCGACCCCGTCCTCGCCGCCGACCTGCGCCGGTCGGGCTGCGCGAGCGCGGGAGACCTCGTCGCGCAGTGCGCCCTGGGTGACGGCGGTCTCGCCGCCTTCGTGACGACCCATCCCCTAGGCGACGATGCCGCGACGATCGAGCGGCTTCGGTTCCTCCCGGAAGCGGAGTTCCGCCGCTACGAGTCGGAGAACCTCCAGGCGATCCTGCAGGCGCGCGAAGCGGCCGCGGGCGACGTCCTCCCAGGGATGGAGGCCCTCGCGCCGGGCGAGCGCGACGCGAGGGCGGCGGCGGGCGCGGCCTACCTGCGCGCGCGCAAGGCGGCCGTCGAAGCCGTGGGGACCGTGATGGGCGGCGTCGCCACGACCGATCCCGCGTCGTCGGCCGCCCTCAGCGACGCGACGGCGCATCCCTTCGCCGCGCTCGACGGCCGGCGCTTCGCCTGGTGGCGCGACTCCTTCGAGGGCCGCCGGCAGCTCGACCGGTCGGAGATCCAGCTCGCCCTCGCGCCGCTCGAGAGGGCGGCGCGCGGAACGCGGGATCCGCTCGTTCTCCTCGCGCTCGCGAAGGCGCTCCAGGCCTCCTCTCGCACCGAGGACGCGGCCGTCGCGGCGGCGACGGCGCTCGCGCTCCACCCCGCGTCGCCGACGCTCCTCGCGCGGGAGTGGCGCGAGTTCGCCGGGAAGGAGGAGGACCCCGATCTCGTGGCGGCCGTCGCCGCCGGAGCGGCGCTCCTCCCTCGGCTGCCTCCCGAGCCCCGGACCCTGGAGGAGGTGGCGCGCGCCCTCGCATCCCGCGAGCCCCTTCAGCGGGTCGTCGCGGCGACGACCCTCGCGAGACGCCGCGAGGCGCTGGCGCTCGCCGTGGAGGAGCGAGCGGCGACCGTCGTCGCGCGGAGCGTCGAGGAAGCCGAGGCGGCTCTCGAGGTGGCCCTCGCCCTGGAGGATCCGACGCTCGCGGAGGCGAGGCGGCGTCTCGAAGCGGCGTCCGCGGCGCGCTGAGGGCGACGTCTCGGCGCGCGCACTCCCGCGATCAGAGACTCCCGAGACGACGGTCGATCGCCTCGCGGATCTGCGCCAGCGCCCGCCGGTACTGCTCCGGCGGGGCGCCGAAGGGATCGGCGACGTCGCGCTCCGGGTCGAGCCGCTCGACGCGGTCGGCCTCGATGCCGAGCTCGCGCACGCGCTCCGCGTGCCGCTCGGACATCGTCCAGACGACGTCGAAGGGGGCGAGCATCTCCGCGTCCAAGGAGCGCGCGCGGTGTCCCTCGAGGGAGAGGCCGATCTCCGCGATGGCGACGCGGGCGCCCTCGCTGGCGGAAGCGCCGGGCTCCGGCGAGACGCCGGCCGACGCGACGGCGTAGCCGAAGGAGTCGAGGAACGTCCGCTGGCGCTCCACCGGCATCCCCTCGGCGCCGCCGAGACGTTCCACGAGGCGCGCGCGCAGATAGGTCTCCGCCATGGGAGACCTGCAGGTGTTCCCCGTGCAGACGACCAGGATGCGCCGGCCCGCCGTGCGGCGGATCTCCTCGGCCCGGAGGATGCCCTCGCGCAGCACCTCGAAACGCCCGGGCCCGACGGCCACCACCGTCGAGGGCGTCGCGACCGTCGAGCCCCGGTCGGCCACGGCGGCGGCGAGACGGCCGAGGATCTCCGGAGGGACCTCCGCCCGCGTCGTGGCGGGGGGGCGGCCCGACAGGTTCGCGCTCGTCGCGACGACGGGGACCTCCGCGCGCCGCAGGATCTCGCGCGTGATGTCCGTCGCCGGGACGCGGAGCCCGACCCATCGCGCCGCTCCCGTCGGCGCGTCCGCGTCGAGGGCGCCGATGGGAACGCTCTCCGACCCAGGGAGCACGAGGGTGACGGGACCGGGCCAGTACCGCGACCGCAGGCGGAGCGCCGGCGCGAGCCACCGCGCGACGAAGGGGTCGGCGTCCTCGGGATCCGCGAGATGGAGCGTGAAGACGTGCGTCGCGGACCGGCCCTTCGTCGCGCGGAGCGCCGCGACCGCGTCCGCGCGGTCGGCGCGCACGGCGAGCCCATAGACCGTCTCCGTCGGCAACCCCACAACCCTGCCCGCGCGCAGCGCCTTCACGGCCTCCTCGATCGTCGATCCCGGTTGGTCCGTCTCGTCCGCGTCCCTCCGGTTGCGCGGAGGCGTCGGGGAGGACTCGCGATCGGTCGGCATGATCGGGTGGGTTCGCTCCGCCGTGGATCGGCTCGGCGTGGACCGATAGCCTCGCGACCATGCACGCTCCCCGCAACGACGCCGCGGGCCGATTGCGAGCCCGCCGCGCAGGCGTCCTTGCGAGCCGCGATCCGCGGCCACCTCGATCGATCGACCATGGCGACCGAACGCAAGCGCCCTGAGCGCGGAGGGAAGCCCGGAGGCCGCGAAGGGGGCGAGGGAGCGACGCCGACGGAGCGGGCGCCGCTCCTCCTGGAGCCCGGCGGCCCCACGGCCTTCGCGCCGCCTCCCGGCTTCCGCGGGACGAGGCTCGCGTACCTCGGGGCGCTCGCCGGAGGCCTCGCCCACGAGATCAAGAACCCCCTCAGCACGATCGCGCTCAATCTCGCGCTGCTGCGGGAGGACTGGCAGAACGCGTCGGGGCCCCGCGAGGTGCGCACGCTGAAGAAAGTGGAGCTGCTCGAGCGCGAGGTTCGCCGTCTCGAGAACATCGTGAAGGACTTCCTCTCCTTCGCTCGAGGCGAGGACTACCGTTTCGCCCTCCACCAGCTGAACGACGTCGTGCGCGAGGTGCTCGAGTTCACGGAGGCGGAGAACGAGCGGGCGGGAGTGCGGGTGCACGCCGCGCTCGCGACGGATCTCCCGGAGCTCTCGCTCGATCGAGACCATCTGAAGCAGGCCGTCCTGAACCTCATCTCGAACGCGCGGCAGGCGATGCCGGACGGTGGCGAGCTGCTCGTGCGCACGCGCCGCGAGGGCTCGTCGGCGGTCCTGGAGATCACCGACACCGGCATGGGGATGGACCCCGAGGTGCGCGAGCGTTGCTGGGAGCTCTTCTTCTCCACCCGCAAGGGAGGCACCGGCTACGGCCTCCCCCTCACGAAGCGCATCCTCGAGGAGCACGGAGGAACGACCGACGTGTGGAGCGAGCGGGGCCGCGGCACGCGCTTCACGATCCGGCTCCCCATTCCCCGCAGCGGCGACGCGACGTGACGACACCCTCGGACCGAGAGACCACCGATCCCGAAGCATCGACCGGGGCGCGGACCCCGACGCGTGTCCTCGTGGTGGACGACGACGAGACGCACGCGGAGACGGTCTGCGAGGGTCTCGAGCGCGTGGGCTGCGAGTGCGTCACGGCCACGGGAGCCGAGACCGCCGTGGCGGCCCTCGAGCGCGGTCGATTCGACGTGATCCTGACGGACCTCGTGATGCGCGACGGCTCCGGGCTCGAGGTGCTCCGACAGGCGCGCGCTCGCGACCCCGAGGCCGTCGCGATCATGGTGACCGGCCATGGCACCGTGGAGACGGCCGTGGCGGCGATGAAGGAGGGGGCCTTCGACTACCTCACGAAGCCGATCCAGATGGACGAGCTTCGCGTCCGCGTGAAGAAGGCGGCGAGCCATCGGGCGCTCCAGCGCGAGAACGAGGAGCTGCACCGCGAGCTCGACCGTCGCTATGGCTTCGAGGGGATCGTCGGCAACTCGCCCCCGATGCAGAAGCTCTTCGAGACGCTGCAGCACATCGCGTCGACGGACGCCACGGTGCTCCTCCTCGGGGAGAGCGGCACGGGGAAGGACCTCGTGGCGCGCGCGATCCACGCGAACAGCCCCAGGCGGAGCCGGCCCTTCGTCGCCATCAACTGCGCGGCGCTCTCGGAGGGGCTGATCGAGAGCGAGCTCTTCGGCCACGAGCGCGGCGCCTTCACGGGCGCCACGGGCGCGCGCGAGGGGAAGATCGAGTACGCGAGGGAGGGCACGCTCTTCCTCGACGAGGTGGGCGACATGCCCGCGCCGACGCAGACGAAGTTCCTTCGCGCCCTCGAGCAGCGGGAGATCGTGCGCGTCGGGAGCAACCGCCCGGTCCAGGTCGATTTCCGCCTCGTCGCCGCGACGAACCAGAACCTGCGCGAGCGCGTGGCCGAGGGGAAGTTCCGCGAGGACCTCTTCTTCCGCCTCGCCGTCGTGCAGCTTCGACTCCCGCCGCTGCGGGAGCGGAAGTCCGACATCCCGCTCTTCATCGACCACTTCCTCGCGGAGTTCCGACAGCGCCACGGGAAGAAGGTGGGAGGCGTGACTCCGGCGGCGCGGAACCTCCTGCTGCAATACGACTGGCCCGGGAACGTCCGCGAGCTGCGCAACCAGATCGAGACGATGGTGGTGCTCGCCAAGGGCGACACGCTCGACGTGGACGACGTGCCCTACCCGATCTCCGAGGCGCGGCCGGGGCCCCTCGACGCGCCGGCGACGCCGTCCCTCGCGGACCGGTCCCTGGAGGACATCGAGCGGCAGGCGATCCAGGAGAACTTGGCCCTCCACGAGGGCAATCGGGAGCGCGTCGCGCAGGTCCTCGGCATCGGCGAGCGGACGCTGTATCGCAAGCTCAAGCTCTACGGACTCTCCTGAGGCGACGCCGACCGCCCGGGCTGCCTCTCCGGCAGGCGCTCCCGGAGCGCTGCGCCGGGCCTGCCATTGTGGCGAGGCTCCGCCGGGATCGCCGCCGGTCCTGCAGCCGCAAGCTCCACGGTCCCAGCGAGTTGCCGGGCTCCGGCGCGCGCGGAAAGACCCCCGCGCGGTGGCACCGGATTTGTGAACGAGGCCAGCCCTCCTGCTCGGCGAAGGGCCCGCGGAGGCATCGGAACCATGGCAAAAGGCAAGATCATCGGCATCGACCTCGGCACCACGAACTCCTGCGTCGCCGTGATGGAAGGAGGCGAGGTCGCCGTCATCCCGAACCTGGAGGGCGCGCGCACCACGCCGTCGGTGGTCGCGATCACCGAGAGCGGCGAGAGGCTCGTCGGAGCGCCGGCGCGGCGTCAGGCCGTCACGAACGCGAAGAACACGATCTACTCGATCAAGCGGTTCATGGGCCGCCGCCGGAACGAGGTGGACCGCGAGATCAAGCTCGTTCCCTACGACGTGAAGGGGACCGGCGACGAGAGCGTGAAGGTCCTCGTCCGCGGCAAGGAGTACACGCCGCCGGAGATCTCGGCGATGACGCTCACCGCCATGAAGGAGGCGGCCGAGGCACACCTCGGCGAGAAGGTCACGCGCGCCGTCGTGACGGTGCCCGCCTACTTCAACGACAGCCAGCGCCAGGCGACCAAGGATGCCGGCCGGATCGCGGGACTCGAGGTGGAGCGCATCCTGAACGAGCCCACGGCGGCGGCCTTCGCCTACGGCCTCGACAAGAAGAAGGGACAGAAGATCGCCGTCTTCGACCTCGGCGGCGGCACCTTCGACATCTCGATCCTCGAGTTCGGCGACGGGGTCTTCGAGGTCCTCGCCGTGAACGGCGACAGCCACCTGGGCGGCGACGACTGGGACCAGGCTCTCATCGACGAGCTCGCGAACGAGTTCCAGAAGGAGAACGGCATCGACCTGCGCAAGGACCCGATGGCGCTGCAGCGCCTGAAGGAGGCGGCCGAGCGGGCGAAGATCGAGCTCAGCTCGAACCTGCAGAGCACCGTGAACCTTCCCTTCGTCACGGCCGTGAAGGGCGAGCCGAAGCACCTCTCGAAGACGCTCAACCGCGCTCGCTTCGAGGCCCTGAGCGAGCCCCTCATCGAGCGATGCCGCAAGCCTTGCGTCCAGGCGCTGAAGGACGCCGGGCTCGATCCGAAGCAGGTGGACGAGGTGATCCTCGTCGGCGGCTCGACCCGCATGCCTCAGGCCCAGGCGATCGCGAAAGAGATCTTCGGCCGCGAGCCGAACCGCTCCGTCAATCCCGACGAGGCCGTGGCCATCGGCGCGGCGATCCAGGGCGCGATCCTCGCGGGCGACCGCACCGACATCGTGCTCCTCGACGTCACGCCGCTCTCCCTCGGCATCGAGACGCTCGGGGGCGTCTGCACGCGCCTCGTGGAGCGGAACACGACCATCCCGACCTCCAAGAAGGAGGTCTTCTCGACGGCGTCGGACAACCAGCCGCAGGTGGAGATCCACGTCCTCCAGGGCGAGCGCGAGTTCGCGAAGGACAACCGCACGCTCGGCCGCTTCACGCTCGAAGGCATCGCGGCGGCGCCGAGAGGCGTTCCGAAGATCGAGGTCGCCTTCGACATCGATGCGAACGGCATCCTCTCCGTGAGCGCGAAGGACGTCGGCACCGGCAAGGAGCAGAAGATCCGGATCGAGGCGTCGAGCGGGCTCTCCAAGGAGGAGATCGACCGCATGGCGAAGGAGGCCGAGTCGCACCGCGACGAGGACAAGGCGCGCCGCGCGCTCGTCGAGCTCCGCAACCGGGCCGACTCGGTCCTCCACGAGGCCGACAAGCAGATGAAGGAGCACGGCTCGAAGCTCGAGGCCGCCGACCGCGAGTCGATCGAGACGGCCCGCAAGGCCGTCGAGGAGGCCGTGAAGGGCGAGGACACGGCGGCGATCGAGTCCGCGCTCTCGGCCCTCCAGACCGCTCTCCAGAAGATCGGCGAGATCCTCTACGCCGAGGCCGCGAAGAAGTCGGGCGGCGCAGGCGGCGTAGGCGGCGCCGGTGCGTCCGGCGACGGCGCGGGCGGCGCGTCCTCCGGCAGCGGCGACGCCTCCGGCGGCGCCACCGCGGGAAGCGGAGAGGACGTCCAGGACGCGGAGTTCGAAGTCAAGAGCTGACGGCGGCTGGCGGCGCCTCAGCGGCGGCGCGCGCTCCCAACGGGACGCCGTCCGTTCCGTAGACTCCCGCTCCCCGCGGCCGGGCGCCGCGGGGCTCCCGTGGCTCCGGAGTCCCCCGGGCTCCCGCTTCGTCCCGTTCCCCCGCGCGAAGCCCGTCCCTCCGTCCGAAATCGAGCGTGTCCCGATGATCGAGGTCCAGAGTCTGACGAAGCTGTATGGCGGCCGTGCCGCCGTGCGCGACGCGACGTTCCGCATCGAGCCGGGCGAGATCGTCGGCTTCCTCGGCCCGAACGGCGCCGGGAAGACGACGACGATCCGCATGCTCACCGGCTACCTGCCGCCGACCTCGGGCTCGGCCTCCATCGCCGGCTTCGACGTGTTCCGCCAGGGAGACGAGGTGCGGGCGCGCATCGGCTACCTGCCGGAGAACGTTCCGCTCTATCCGGACCTGCGCGTCGACGAGTTCCTCCGGTTCCGCGCCGCGCAGAAGCGCCTGCCGCGGCGGGAGCGCGCCGCGCGGCTCGACGAGATGAGCCGGCGCTGCGGCATCGAGGAGGTGCGCACGAAGGTGATCGGCGCGCTCTCGCGCGGCTTCCGTCAGCGCGTCGGTCTCGCCGATGCCCTCCTCGCGAAGCCGCCGGTCCTCATCCTCGACGAGCCGACCTCGGGGTTCGATCCGCTCCAGCGCGTCGAGGTGCGCGACCTCGTGCTCGGTCTCCGCCAGGAGGGCGCCACGACGATCCTCTTCAGCTCGCACATCCTCTCGGAGGTGCAGGCGGTCTCCCAGCGGCTCCTCGTGATCGCCCAGGGGGCCATCGTCGCCGATGGGCACGCGGAGGAGCTGATCCGCCGGCACGGCGGCCACCGGCTGCACGTGGAAGCCGTGTCCGGTGCGCGCAAGCTGGAGGGGCTGCTGCCGAAGGTCGCCGGAGTCGCCGCCGTGCTCCGCACGGCGGGAGCGCCGGGAGACGAGGCCGGCCGCTTCGAGCTCGTCGCGACGGAGGGCGAGGATCCGCGCGCGCTCGTCTTCGACCTCTGCGCGCGGGAGGGGATCCGGCTCCGCGAGCTCGCCTCCGACGCGACGCCCCTCGAAGTGATCTTCTCGCGCCTCGTCTCGGGAGAGCCCGTCGCGCCCGTCGAGACCGCCGCGAAGGACGCGGAGGTGGCGGCGTGATCCCGCAGGCCCTCCTCCTCGCTCGGAAGGAGCTGCTCTCCTTCCTGGTCTCGCCCTTCGCCTACGCCATCGCGGGCTTCTTCCTCCTCGTGAACGGGATCTACTTCTTCCTGTTCGCGGGGATCCCGGGCGGCGACTTCGAGCTCGTGACGCAGCTCTTCTTCACGTTCCTGCACTTCTGGCTGCTCGCGCTCGTGGTGCCGCCCCTCGTGACCATGCGGCTCCTGGCCGACGAGTTCCGGCTCGGCACGATCGAGACGCTGATGACGGCGCCCTCGAGCGATTCGGGAGTCGTGCTCGGGAAGTGGCTCGCCGCCTACGCCTACACGGCGCTCCTCTGGATCCCGACGGTCCTCTTCTTCGTCATCGCCTCGGCCTTCGGCGCGAGCTTCGACTGGGGCGTCGTCGCGGCGGGATACCTGGCGGCGCTCCTCGTCTACGCGCTCTTCCTCTCCGTCGGCGTCTTCACGTCGGCGCTCACGGAGAACCCGATCCTGAGCGCCTTCGTCGCCTTCCTGATCGAGATGGGCTTCTTCTTCCTGATGTTCCTGCGGCTGCTCACGAAGTGGCCCGTGGCGGAGCAGATCTCCGACCGCTACTCGATCTACACGATGCTCGAGCGGTCGTTCCTCGCCGGCATCATCGACACGAGCCACCTCGTCTTCTTCGCGTCGGCGACGTGGCTCTTCCTCTTCCTCGCGACCCGCAGCCTGGAGTTCCGGCGATGGCGATGACTCGACCCACGGGCGGCCGGAGCTTCGCGGCCGGCGCGCGCACGCGCACGGCGGCCAACGTGGCCGTGATGGTGCTGGCGGCCGTCGGGATCTTCGGCGTCGTCAACTTCCTCGCGTCGCAGTCGCGCTTCCGCACGATCCTCGACGCGACGTCGCTCGGCGAGAACACGCTCACGCCGAAGAGCCGCTCGATCCTCCGGAGCCTCCCGGCGAAGCTCGGCAAGGACTCCGAGGGGAAGGACCGCGTCCTCGAGATCGTCTCGATCCTCGCTCCCGACTCGCCCGTCCGCGGCGACTCCGAGGTGCAGGCGAAGGCGATCGGCATGGTGCGCAAGATGCTCGAGGCCGTCCGCGTGGAGGCGGGAGGGCAGGTGGCCGTGACGATGCTCGATCCCATCGAGGATCGCCTGAAGGCACGCGCCAAGCTCCAGGAGCTGAAGGTGTCCGACCCCGGGAACGAAGTGCTCGTGGTGCTTGGAGACCGCTCGCGCCGGGTCCGCCTCGACGAGCTCGTGAGCATCCAGTACTCCACGCGCGGCAGCTTCTACGGCGGGCGCGACGAGCCCGCGCGCATCCGCGAGAACCGGATCGAGGAGGCGCTGCTCTCGAACGTGCTCGCCATCCTCGAGGCGACGCGGCCGAAGGTGTACGTCGTCACCGGCCACGGCGAGGCGTCGATCGACGACACGAACCGAGGCGGGCTCTCCCGGCTCGCCGAGACCCTGCGGCAGAGCGGCTACGACGTGGCGCCGCTCGTCCTCGCCGAGAAGGGATCCGTGCCGAGCGATGCGGCCGTGCTCCTCTGGGTCGGCGCCGAGCGTCCGATGCTCCCGAAGGAGCTCGCGGCGTTCCGTGAATGGGGACGGCAGGGCGGCCGCTTCCTGGTGGCGATCGATCCGATGCCGTCCCTCGACGTGGAGGAGGACGTGCAGACGGTCCTCGCGGACTTCTCGCTGAAGTCTCCCCTCGGGATCGTCTGCGAGCCGCTGCTCGATCCCTTCACGCGGCAGTTCCTCGCCGGAACGCCCCAGTGCGCCGAGCTGCAGATCTTCGGCGAGAACCTCTCCTCCGCCCATCCCGTGACGAAGGGCTTCTTCGAGCAGAAGCTCGTGCTGCTCTTCGACGGCGCGCGCGCGCTCGCGCGGAACATCGAGAGCCCGAGCAAGGCGCTCGTCGAGGACCTCGCGCGGACGACGGAGGATGCGTGGCTCGACGTCCCGCCCTGGGACTTCCGTCCCACCAAGGACAAGGAGCCCTTCGAGCCGAAGACGGTGATGGCCGCCTCCACCTGGAGCTCCTCGGACGCTCCGGCGGCGAACGGCGGCGAAGGCCCCGAGAGCGCGCCCGCGCTCCCGGGCAGCGAGGCGAAGGAGGGCCGAGCGCTCGTCCTCGGGACGTCGACTCCGCTCCGCAACGAGCGCTTCGCCTACGGCCGTGACCTCGTGGTCGGGTCGATCGAGTACCTCGCGGGCCGTGAGTTCGCCGCCGGCATCGGGCCGCGCCCCGTCCGGGGCCAGTCGATGACCGACGTCCGCGGCCTCGAGCCGCGCATCGCCGGCGCCACCTACCTCCTCGGCGGTCTCTCCTTCGCCCTCGCCGGATTCGTGGCGTGGCGCCGGCGCCAGTCGGTCCTCGGCCTCGGCGCGGGGCTCGTCGTGGGCGGGATTCCGGCGATCCTCGGTCTCTACTACCTCCTCGCGCCGTGAGGACGCGCTCCCCGCGCCGTTCCCGCGCCGCTGTCCCTCGAATCCGCCGGCCGTGAATTCCAAGACGACCCTCGTTCTCGTGGCGCTCCTCGCCGCCCTCGTCGCGATCCTCTGGTTCGTGGACGGCGACGCGGAGAAGACCGCGCGGGAGTCGCAGAGGATGATCGCGGGCTACGAGGCCGCGAAGGTGACGCGGCTCCGCGTGGAGAACGTGGAGCGCAACGAGAAGCTCGTGCTCGCGCGCGACGGCGCCGAGTGGGTGCTCGAGGAGCCCGTGCGCGCGCCGGCGGACGCGACCCAGGCGCGCTTCCTCGCCGAGTACTTCGAGACCTACGAAGGGAGGCTCCTAGGCAACGTCGGCGATGCCCGCGCCGACGCCGAGACGCTCGAGCTCGCGCTGCCGAGGGCGACCCTCACCATCGAGGGCGTGGGAGAGGCTCCGATCGTCGTGAAGATCGGCGGCGACGACCTCCAGCAGTCGAACGACCTCTTCCTGCAGGTCGGCACGCAGGTCTTCCGCGCGCCGCGCACGATCTACAACACGCTCGCGAAGTCCTCGAAGGAGTTCCGCGATCACCGGCTGTTCACGATCCCGTCCTGGGAGGTCACGACCGTGGAGCTCGCCGGAACGGGAACGTCGACGGTGCTCACGAAGTCGGGCGCCGACTGGCGGATCACGGCGCCCTTCTCCGGCCGCGCCGACGCGGCGCGCGTGGGCAAGCTCCTGTCGGGATTCGGGAGCGCGCGCGTCCTCGACTTCGCCGACGACAGCCCGAAGGACCTCGGCGCCTACGGCCTCTCGGAGCCCGCCCTGCGCGTCACGCTCCGGGCCGGCGAGAAGTCGCAGACGGTGCACGTGGGGCGCGACAAGACCGACCGCACCTACGCGCTGCGCGAGGGGCTCGGAGCCGTCTGGACCGTCGCCCTCTCCGAGCTGGAGGAGGTCCGCCGCCCGGCGCTCGAGTTCCGCGACGCGACGATCGTCGGCGGGTTCACGCACGATTCCGTCGAGAGGCTCTCCTTCACGGGCGCCCACGGAGAGATCGCCCTCCAGCGCGACGCCACGACGCGGAAGATCCGGCTGCTGCGGCCGCGGGACGCCGAGACCGACCGCGACGCCATCGAGGAGGTGTGGAAGAGCCTCGACGACCGTCGGGCCGATGCCCTGCTGCAGGTGCAGGACGTCGACGTCGCCGCCCTCGAGCTCTCGCCGCCGTCGCGCTGGCTCGAGCTCTCCCTGAAGGGCGCCTCGGCATCGACGCGCATCGGTCTCGGTGCCACGGTGGACGGCAACCTCCACCTGCGGCGCGAGGGAGACGACTACGTGCTGCGCGTCGCGGCGAGCGCGCTCCCGTTCCTCGGGAAGCGCCCCGAGGAGTTCGTCTCCAAGGACCTCGTGTCGATCGACAGCTTCGTCGCGGGACACGTCGAGATCGACGCACGTCGGGACGACGCGGCGCAGACGCTCCTGTTCGAGAAGGACTCCTCGAACGTCTGGAAGGCGAAGGGGGGCGCCGCGGAGCACACGGGATTCCGCGACCTCTCGGAATCGCTCTGGCACGCGAAGGCGACGGAGGTCCTCCCGACGGATCCGGGGGAGACCCCGCTCGCGACGCCGTCCATCGAGGTGCGCGTCTATCGGCGGCACGGCGCGGACCTCGACGCCGAGGCGAAGGAGCGCGAGCGCGTGGCGACGCTCCGCTTCGCGCCGGACGGCGAAGCGGGCTGGCTCGGCCAGGGCATCACCGGGAGCGCGACCTCGGGCGGATTCGCCATGCGTGTCGACGCGAAGACTCCCGCGTCGATCCTCGCCCTCGCGTTCCCGCCGGCCGTGCCGGAGAGCGCGCCCGCGACCGACCCGAAGGACGGCGAGAAGGACGGGTCGACGGAGCCCGTGAAGGACGGCGAGAAGTAGGGAGGCGCCGCCGTGGTAGCGGCCGGGGACTCCGCCGACTCTCCTGTGGACAAGTCGGGGGGAACGGCCGCAAGACCGGACGAACGAGGCGTTTCTGCCAGCCTTGCGCCTGTTCGCCTTCTGTTAGATTCTGCGCCCCGTGAACGTCGATTCGATCCTCGCGCGGCTTCGCGCCGATCCGTCCTTCGGCCGCCATCTGGTCCACGTCGAGACGCTCCCCGGATCGCCGGGGGAGTTCGCGGCGTTCCCCGAGTGGGCGCACCCCGCGCTGCGCGAGGCCTACGCCGCGCGCGGCGTCGAGCGCCTCTACTGCCACCAGCGCGAGGCCGTCGACGTCGCCCACGGCGCGCACCCCGGCGAGCCCGCGCGCGACGTCTGCGTCGTCACGCCGACGGCCTCGGGGAAGACGCTCTGCTACAACCTGCCGGTCCTCGACGCGGCGATCCGCACGGAGGGCGCCGACCGCGCGATCTACCTGTTCCCGACGAAGGCTCTCTCGCAGGACCAGGTCGCCGAGGTGACCGATCTGCTCACGCGCGTCGCGGAGATCGAGCGGGGACTCGACCTGCGCTGCTTCACCTACGACGGCGACACGCCGCCGTCGATCCGGCGGTCGCTGCGCGATCGCGGCAACCTCGTCGTCACGAACCCCTGGATGCTCCACCAGGGGATCCTCCCGAACCACGCCAAGTGGGTCGATCTCTTCCGCGGCCTGCGCACGATCGTCGTCGACGAGGTGCACACGCTGACGGGCGTCTTCGGCTCGCACGTGGCGAACGTCCTGCGACGGCTCGTGCGCGTGGCGCGCCACTACGGCGCCGACCCGCGCTTCATCGCCTCGAGCGCGACCATCGCGAATCCCGAGCAGCACCTGGAGCGGCTCCTCGGCCGTCCCGTCGCGATCGTCTCTCGCGACGGCGCGCCGCGCGGCGAGAAGAAGTTCGCGATCTACAACCCGCCCCTCGTGAACGCCGTCGCGGGGCTGCGCGCGAACGCCCTCGAGGAGACGCGGCGTCTCGCGCCGCACCTCACGGGCGACGACCACCAGTCGCTCTTCTTCGTGCGGACGCGGCCGCAGGTGGAGGTGCTCGTGAAGTACCTGAAGGACGCCGCGCGCCACCACGGGCGCGATCCGGAACGGATTCGCGGCTATCGCGGCGGCTACCTGCCGGACCTGCGGCGCGAGATCGAGCGCGACCTCCGGTCGGGCGCCGTGAAGACGGTCGTCTCGACGAATGCGCTGGAGCTCGGCATCGACGTGGGTCGCCTCGACGTGGCGGTGCTCGTCGGCTACCCCGGCACCGTCGCCTCGGCCTGGCAGCAGGCGGGCCGCGCCGGGCGCCGCGGGCAGCCCTCCCTCGCGCTCCTCGTCGCACGCTCCGGCGCGATGGACCAGTACCTCGCCGGCGAGCCGCGCTGGCTCTTCGAAGCGACGCGGGAGAACGCGACGATCCACGCCGACAACCCGGTGATCCTCGCCAACCAGGTGAAGTGCGCGGCCTTCGAGCTCCCGTTCCGCGCGCCGGAGACGGAGCCGATGGACGCCGCGGGCCGCAGCGCCTTCGGGCCGCGGGCGGAGTCGCTGCGCCAGGTCCTCGACTACCTCGCCGAGGACGCGTCGCTCCTCCATCGCGACGCCGGCGCCTACCACTGGGCCGCCGAGGCCTATCCGGCGCAGGACGTGTCCCTCGAGGGCGAGGACTGCGACGACGTCACGATCGTCCACGCGGAGACGCGGCAGGTGATCGGCCTCCTCGCGCGGCCGGCGTCGATCGTCGAGCTCTACGCGGGAGCGATCTACGGCCACCAGGGAGACACGCTGCAGGTGGAGCGCTTCGACTACCCGGGGCGCCGCGCCTACGTGAAGCCCGTCGTGAGCGACTTCTACACGGAGGCGCAGACCGACACGGACGTGCGGTGGCTCCGCGAAGACCTGCGCGAGACGCGCTCCGTCGCGCTCCCCACGGAGTCCGAGGGCAACGGCGAGACCGGGAGCTACGACCTCGTCCTCGGCGAGGTCGACGTCCGGACGGTCGCGACGATCTTCAAGAAGATCCGCTTCTACACACGCGAGAACGTCGGCTGCGGGGAGATCCACCTCCCGCCCGAGGAGATGCTCACGGACGGCTTCGGGCTCGTGCTCTCCGACGACGTGGCGCGCGCCGTCGGGCTCGCCGAGGGCAGCCGCGGCGGCGGCGTCCGCGGCTTCGCCTCGCTCCTGAAGCAGCTCGCGCCGTTCTTCGTGCGCTGCGAGCCGTCGGACCTCGGGCACTGCGTCGAGCTCCGCTCGCCGCACTTCCAGCGGACGACGATCACGCTCTTCGACCGCCACCGCGACGGCGTCGGGCTCTCGGAGGCGCTCTACCGGAACCTCGGCGGCCTCCTCGTCGCCGCCCACGGCGTCCTCGCGCGCTGTCCCTGCGCCCACGGCTGCCCGAGCTGCATCGGGCCGCCGGACGAGGTGGGCTCGCGGGGCAAGGCGACGGCGCTCGCCCTCGGCGCGCTGCTGGCGGGACGACCCGAGGAGGTCCTCCGGGCGATCGGCAACGTCGGTCGCGACAGGGCGGCCCTCGACGCGGCGGCGGGATGAGCGATCTCCGCGACCGGCTCCGCCACAGCGATCTCAAGGAGCGGCTCCGCCACAGCGATCTCCGCGAGCGGCTCCGCCACAGCGATCTCCGCGAGCGGCTCCGCCGCTACGGCGGCGTCGTTCCCGCGCCGGCGGCGCCGGAGAGTCCGTCGCACGACGGTGCCGGCGCGAGCGCGGACGATCTCCGCGCGAGCCTGCGAGCGCGCGCCGCCCGCGCCGGCAGCCGATCCGCCGCCGGCCGGAGCGCGGGAGCCGCCGCGGAGCCGATGCTGAAGCACGCTCCTCCCGAGGGCCTGCGCGAGGAGGCGGGGCCCGAGGGGCCGGTCCTCGTGCGGACGGAGCGATTCCCTCCGACCGACGCGTTCGCGCGCGCCCTCGCCGCCGACGTCGCGCAGGTGGCGCTCTTCGCGCGAGACGCGCGGCTCCTCGCGCTCGACCCGCGCAGCGCGCTGTTCCTCGACACGGAGACGACGTCGCTCTCCGGGGGCGCCGGCGTCCTCGTGTTCCTCGTGGGGCTCGGGCGCTTCGACGCCGACGGCTCCTTCGTGCTGCGCCAGCACTTCCTCGCCTCGCCCGCGCGCGAGCGCGCGACGCTCGCCGCCGTCGGACGCGAGCTCGCGTCGGCGCGGAGTGTCGTCACGTTCTTCGGGAAGTCCTTCGACCGTCACCGCCTCGAGGACAAGTTCCGCATCCACGGTCTCGACTCCGGCTTCCCGGTGGACCTGCACGCCGACCTCTACCACGTGACGCGCGCGCGCTTCGGCTGGAAGCTCGCGGACGGGAAGCTGCGCACCGTGGAGCGATCGCTCCTCGGGATCGAGCGCCCGGACGATCTCCCGGGCTCCGAGGCGCCAGCCGCCTACTTCGACTGGCTCGCGGGCCGGCCGAGCCCTCTGCCACGCGTGTTCGAGCACAACCGCGACGACGTGCTCTCGCTCGTGACGCTGCTGGAGCGATGCGCCCGGCCGCTCGAGGACGGCGATCCGCGGGAGGCTCTCGCGGGCGCCAAGGCGGCGCGCGCCCTTCGAGACTGGGCCCGCGTCCGCGCGCTGTCGCTCCGCGCGCGCGGCGTGGAGGGCACGGCCGAGCGGCGCGAGGCGCTGCGTGGGCTCGCCGACGCCGCCCGGCGCCTGGAGGGGAAGGAGGCGGAGCAGCCCTGGCTCGTGGCGCTCGCCGAGTCGGGCTGCCCGAAGGCGGCCCTCGATCTCGCGCGCGACGCGGTGCTGCAGGGCGAGACCGCCGAGCGCGTCGTCGCGCGGCTCGACCGCGCGGAGAGCCTCAGTGCCGACTGGCCCGCGGGGCGCGCCCGCGACGAGCTGCGCGCGCGGATCGGCGTGCTCCGCCGGCGGGTCGCGCAGCGGTGCTAGATTCGCCGCGCGGTCAGCGCGGCCCGAAGATCTCGAGGTCGTCCACGTCGAAGGCGCCCGCTCCGTTCGCCTCGATGCGCGCCGAGAAGGAGTCCGTCGTGCCGCGAGGCACCTCGAACTCGACTCGGACCGAGGTGTGCTCCTTCGTTCCCATCGGATCGAAGACGAGCGCCTGCTCCGCCACGACGCGGCCGCTCGCGTCCGCCACGACGAGGCGGCCCACGGCGCCGCCGGCGGGACCCTCGCGCAGGCGCACGCCGGACCGCACGCGATGGGCGCCCGGAGGGAGGAGGACGGGCGGCGTCTCGCAGAGAGTGCCCGCGTCTCCGCGGGCGGCGCGCCGGACGAACCGAGACCGTGCCTCCGGATCGGAGAGACGGTCACCGATCCCCGGGCGCGCGTCGGCGGCGGAGACGCGCACGAAGGGGCCGAGAGTGAAGGCGCCCCGCGGCGCCGAGCGGTCGATCCGCACTTCCGCGACGGCGACGAAGGGTGCCGTGCCGACGCGCTCGAAGGCGAGATCGAGCACGCCGTCGCGGAAGGCCTCGGGTGGAATGCGATATCCGAGCCACGCGGGACCCGCCGGCGGGGAGACCCATTCGGCGAGGAGGAGGCCGCCGGCGGAGATGCGGCAGGAGGGGAAGGCGAAGTCGAGCGTCCTCGGCGAGAAGGTCTGGAACTGCACCGTCCGGCCCGCGGAGCCGCCGACGAGGACGACGTGGAGCCACGCGTCCTCGATCTCGCGCGGCAGCTCGAACCGATACTCCACGCGGTCGATGTCCACGGCCGCGTCGCGCTCGGGGCTCGGGAACGGGTCGAAGCTCGCGAGCCGCACGGAGATCCCTCGCGCGAGACCCGGATCGTGGAAGCCTCCCGAGTCGGCGTAGGCAAGCGCGCCGCGCTGTCGGTCCGCCGGGAGGTGGAAGAGCGGCGCGAGGGAGAAGAAGACGACGACGAAGGTCGCCGATGCCGGGAGCAACGCGAGGCTCGGGAGCCAGCGCGCATCGTCGCGGAGCCCCGATGCGGCGAGGAGGCCCGCCGCGACGATCGGCACCGCGAAGGGGATCGCCGGGATCAGGTAGCGCCCCGAGCCGTGGTGGAACTGGAGGTTCCCGAGGAAGGGCAGCGCGAGCGTCGCTCCCAGCGCGATCGCCGCGAACAGCGCCGAGGTGCGCGGGGACACCCGGCGCTCCGCGCGTGCCCCGCCGAAGAAGGCGTGCGCGAATCCGGCGGCGATGCACGCTCCGACGAGCACCACCCAGAGGAGGAGCAGCGTCTGGGGCGGGCGAAGCCCCGGGACGCCGACGCCGAAGAAGCTCTGCACCATCTGCGGGAGCCAGGCGTCGAGGTCGGAGACCGTGACCGGCGTCGACCGGAGGATCTCCGGGTGGACCTCGAGGATCCTCCGGGCCGGGAAGATCTCGCCGGTTCGGATCGTGCTCCAGATCGCCAGGCCGATCGCGGGAGCCGCGGCGATCGACCCCGCGAGCGCGAGCTCGCCGGCGGCGCGCCGCACGCCGACCCGTCGGGAGCGCATGGCAGCGACGACGGCGAGGAGCGGGAGCATCACGAAGCCGGAGTGCCGCACGAGGGTCGCGAGCCCCGACGCGATCCCCGCGCGCACCGGCGAGTAGCTCTCGGCCCCGCGGAGGCCGCGGCCCATCTCGAGGGCGGCCCAGGCGACGCA
Organism: uncultured Planctomycetales bacterium; assembly: GCA_964545855.1. GTDB lineage: Bacteria > Planctomycetota > UBA1135 > UBA1135 > JACQFD01 > CAZJHD01. Next base: position 21,855 of record CAZJHD010000030.1, on the reverse strand, counting down.
GAGAAGGAGCAGCGGCTCCATCGAGATCGACGAGCCTTGCAGGAGCACTTGGGGCGCGAGGACGAGGGCGCCGACGGCGCCGGCGATGGCGCGCGGCGATTCCGGGAGCCACGTGCGCCCGGCGGCGAGGCAGAGGGCGGCCGCGAGCGCCGTGAGCACGACGGAGAGGAGGCGCAGTGCGAGCAACGTCCAGGCGGAGAAGCCCTCCGGGCCCGGCGCGAAGTCGCGCGTCGTGTCGCGCCGGTAGATCCTGCTCGGCTGGTGCAGGGGGACGGCCACGCGCAGGCCCGTGTCCCAGACGATCTCCTCCGGGAGCCACGGCGCCATCGCTTCGAGCGGACGCGAGGCGAGGGCGTAGAGCACGAAGGAGAGCGGAGGATGCACCGACTGGCGCAGGCGGTCCTCCGGCAGCGGCAGGCGGCCCTCGCGGACGATCGTCGCGATCACGTCGATGTCCTCGGCTTCGTCCGGCGCGTCGCCGAGCGGATGGAGCACCGCATGGAAGCCGCCCAGCAGGAGGACACCGAGGACGATCCAGGCCGAGGCGCGCGGCACGCGGGGTGTCCAGGCTCCCATCAGAAGGGACCCCAGAGCTCCAGGTCGTCCACGTCGACGGCGCCCGAGCCATTCGTCTCGACGCGCGCCGTGAGGCTCCAGGAGTCGGGGCCCGGCACCGTGAAGTCGAGCGCGACGACCCGCATCTCGCCGGCCCGCCGCGGGTCGAAACGGATCGGCTGCAGCTTCGAGAAGGGCTGCGAGCCGTCGCCGGCGATGAGGAACCCGACGGGCTCGCCCGCCACGCCGCCATGAACGCGCAGACGCGCGCGCAGCCGGTAGTTCCCGGGGGCGAGAGGCATGGGGGGCGTCTCGCACACGGAGCCCGCCGCGCCCCTCGGCGAGCGCCGCACGTAGCGAGTGCGCGCGCCCGGGTCGGCCACGCGCGTGCCGACTCCGGCCCGCGCGTCGGCGGCGCTGATGCGCACCCTCGGGCCGAGCCGCTCGGGATCCGAGGGGTGGATGCGGTCGAGGCGGATCTCCGCGACGGCGACGATCGGCGCCGTGCCGACGCGTTCGAAGGCGAGCCGCAGCGTGCGGTCGCGGATCGCCTCCGGCGGAACGCGGTAGCTCCAGGAGCGGGCCTCCGGCGGGGGCGTCAGCCATTCGGCGACGACGATGTCTCCGCACAGGATCCGGCAGGAGGGGAACGCGAAGTCGAGCGGCAGCGGCGAGAACGTCTGGGCGTGGGCCTCGCGGCCGATCGTGCCGCCGAGCAGCACCACGTGGAGCCAGACGCCCTCCGTGCCCCCGGGCACGAGGAACTCGTACTCGACGCGCTCCGTGTCGACGGCCGCGTCCTTCTCGGGGCTCGGGAAGGGGAGCAGCGTCGGCAGGCGGACGGGGAGTCCGCGCCGCCGTCCCGGGTCGTGGGTGCCTCCGGCGTCGGCGTAGGCGATGGCGCCGGCCACGCGCGCGGCCGGGGGCGCGTAGAGCGGCGCGAGCGAGAAGTAGGTGACGACGAAGGTCGCCGCCGCCGAGAGGAGCGCTCCGGCGAGCGGCAAGGCCGACGAGGGCTCCCGCCGCGTCGCGTGGAGGATGCCGGCCGCGAGCAATGGGGCGACGAAGGGGATCGCCGGCAGGAGATAGCGCCCGGCGCTCTGGTAGAAGTCGACGTTCCCCGCGATGGGGATCGCGGCGATGACGAGCGTCGGGACGCAGGCGAAGAGGAGGATCGCGCGCCGAGAGACGGGAGGCGCGTCGCCGGCCGACCTCCGCGCGGCGGCGAGGGCCCCGACCAGGGCAGCGCCTGCGCCCAGCAGCCACAGCAGGTGCAGCGTCCTCGGCGGCTGGTGGCCCGGCGCCTCGAGGCCGAAGAACGTCTGCACGGAGTCGGGGAGCCAGCGGTCCCAGTCGGCCCAGGTGGCCGCCGTCGGACGGATCATCTCCGGGTTCGACTCCAGCACGCCTCCGAGGCCGATCCACTCGCCCGTGCGCACGAACTTGTGCGTCGCGATGGCGGCCGACGGCACGAGCGCGATCGCGACGACGAGGAGCGCCTCGACGGCGGCGCGGCGGGCTCCGATCCTCCCACGGCGCGCGACGGCCACGAGCACGACCAGCGGGAGGGCGGCGAGCCCCGCATGGCGCGTCGCGGCGGCGAGCCCGATCGCGATGCCGGCTCGGAGAGGCGCATAGGCGCCCTCCGGACGGAGGCCGCGCGCGAGCTCGAGGGCCGCCCACGAGAGGAAGAGGAGGAGCGTCGGCTCCATAGCGATGGAGGACGCCTGCACCATCGCCTGGGGCGTGAGAGCCAGGAACCCGACGGCGCCCGCCGCCGCGCGCGGCGACTCCGGCAGGAGCGTGCGTGCGGCGGCGATCGCGAGCGCGACGGCGAGCGCCGTGATCGCGACGGAGGCGAGGCGCAGGGCGTACAGCGTGAAGGCGGTGCACGACGCCGGCCCCTCGCGGAACCCGCCGAGCGTGTTCCTCATGGAGATCGTGCTCGGCTGGTTCAGGGGGAGCACGATCCAGAGACCGAAGGGCCAGATCACCTCCGCGGGGAGAGCCGGCGCGATCGCCTCCAGGGGCCGCGAGAGCGCGGCGTGCACGAGGAACGAGAGCGGCGGATGGATACCCTGTCGGATCGCGTCGTGCGGTCGCGGCACACGGTGCTCGCGGATCAGGAGCTCGACGTACTGGAGGTTCTCCGCCTCGTCGGGCGAGTCTCCGATCGGATGGACGAGCGCGAGCGGCGCGCCGAGGAGGCACACGGCGAGGACGATGAGCGCGGCCGCGCTCGGCAGTCGCAGCCGACGGCTCGGTGCGCTCACGGGCCGGTGCCGCCCTCGCGCCGCACGACGCGGCGGCCGCGGACCTCGAGCCGTCCCTCGAGGTGCAGCGCGATGGCGGAGGGGAGTGCTTCCTTCTCCGCTTCGAAGACGCGCGCGGCGAGCGCGTCGACGTCGTCGTCGTCGCGCACCTCGACGACGCGCTGCTCGACGATGGGGCCTCCGTCCACCTCGGCCGTCACGTAGTGCACCGTGCAGCCGCTCACGCGCGCTCCGCTCGCGAGCACCGCCTCGTGGACGTGGTGGCCCCACATGCCCTTGCCGCCGAAGCTCGGGAGGAGCGCGGGGTGGATGTTGAGGACGCGGAGCGCGAAGCGGTCCGGCACCTCGACGACCTTGAGGAAGCCCGCGAGCACGACGAGATCCGCCCGCGCCGCGTCGGCGAGCTCGAAGGCGCGCCGCGATCCCTCCCGGGGCCAGCCGCCGGGACCCGGCGCCACGACCTCGGCGCGGAGCCCGAGCCTGCGCGCGTGCGCGAGACCCGCGGCCGTCGCCGACGACGACACGACGAGCACGATCTCCGCGTCGAGGGCGCCCGCCGCGATGCGGTCGGCGAGGTTCAGGAGGCTTCGGCCCGCTCCGGAGACGAAGACAGCGATGCGTCGCGTCATGGCGTCGACGCGAGCTCCGGAGCGAGAGCCTCCACGAGGCGCGCCGTCTGGTCGGCGACCACCACGGCGGCGCGCGCCATGGCGGCGGGATCGGCGAAGCGGCCGCGGCCGCGGACGCCCTCGACGATGCCGGCGAGCGCGAGCGTCGAGAGCCCGGCATGGGCCGCCGCGAGGGCCGGCACGACGATCGACTGGGCGACGGCATGCGCTCCCGTCGTGCGGAGGAAGGATCGCTCGGCGAAGGTCTCGAGGCTCGGGCCGCGGCTCGCTGCGAGCACGCCCGCGCGGAACGGGATGCCGAGACGCGCCGCGTGCCGCGTGGCGCGCGCGAGGAGCGTGCCGTCGTAGGCCTGCGCGAGATCGGGATAGCGAGGACCGAAGCGCTCGTCGGCCTGCGCCGGGAGGGGCGTCGCGCCGCCGAGGTTCCAGTGATCCTCGACGCCGAGGAGCGAGGGAACGTCGAGGGACGGCTCCAGCGCGCTCGCGCCGCCCGTGAGGATGCAGACCTCGGCGCCGAGGTGCGCGAGGATCCAGACCGGGAGCGCCACGTCCTCCGGCGCGGCTCCGTCCGCGAGGAGCACGCCTCCCTCGAAGGCGACGATCTCCGTGCGCGCGTCGATCGCGAGACGGAGGAATCGTCCGGGCGATCCGGGCGCGAAACCCGGCAGGTCGCTCGCGTCGCGCGAGGCGCCGGCGACGCGACGCCGCTCCAGGGGGCCGAGGCCCCCTTCGGCGAGCCACGCGATCTTCGGAGCGCGTCCCAGCCGGCCGCGCAGCTCCTCGCTCGCCGCGACCATGCGGTCGAAGAGCGGCTGCTCCGATGCGGCCACGTCAGGTCTCCGCCACCGGTGCGAGCGCTTCCGCGAGCCTTCGTCGCAGCGCCGCGACGGAGAGGCCCTCGGCCTCCACGACCTTCCGCGAGGAGGCGGCTCCGGCGACGAGTCGGAGCGACGCGACCCTCACGCCGAGCGCGTCCGCCAGCACGGCCAGGACCGCGGCGTTCGCGCGCCCTCCCTCGGCGGGCTCGCGCACGAGGACGCGGACGCTCCCGTTCCAGAGGCCGCCGATCCCCACGCGTCGAGCGCGAGGCTTCGCCTTCACTACGAAACGGGCGCCGAGGGCGCTCGTGCGGACGTCCACCGCCGATGCGCGCGCGCTCATCGTCCCGCCGAGACGGCGCCCTTGCGTCCCCGCGCGACGAGCGTCGATCCGTCGCTCGCGAGGAAGAGCGCGACGGGGGACGGCTCGAGGGCGAGCAGCGACGCGAGCGCCGTCTCGGCGCCCGTGAAGGCGCCCGTCGAAAGCGCCTCGAGGCCCTCGTGCCAGAGCGCGAGGGCGCGCTCCTCCGCGGCCACTCGGGTCTCGAGGGCGGCTGCCTCCTCCTCGGCAGCGCCCGCAGCGCGCGCCGCCGCGAGGGCTTCGCGGGCTCGGCCGAGGCTCGCGCGGCGCAGCGCGGGCGGCGCCGCCACGAGCGGCGCGTCGGCGCGGATCGCCCGCTGGTGCCCCGCCAGCGCGAGACCGTTCGAGGCGACGGCGTCGAGGAGTGCCGCGCGCGCGATGCGCATCTCGAGCGACGCATCGTGCGAGTCGGGCCGACGCAGCAGCGCGCCGAGAGCGGCCACCGACGGACCGTCGCTCCAGCGGACGAGGATCGTCGGCTCGCCGGACGGGGAGGGCCCCTCGAGCCGCACGCCGTCGGCGTCGAGAGCCGTGATGCGGTGCTTCTTGCCCGTCGCTGGATCGGCGATCGAGTCGGCGGGGAGCGCGCGCGCGGCGGCGGCGGCGCGCAGGTCGGCGAGGAGCCGGACCGCGGCGGACGCGTCGTCGCGGGCGCCGGCGAAGGCCGCGTGCCACGGCGATCCCGGGGCGGCGAGGGTCTCGAGGCGCGCGAGGGCCGCCGAGGGGTCGCCCGCGCGGAGATCGCCGAGGGAAGCCTCGACGGCGCGCTGCGCGTCGAGGAACGCCGCTCGCAAGCGGTCGGTCTCGGCATCGCGCTTCAGCTCGCCGGCCTGGGCGAGCGTCTGCAGGGCCGTCGTGTGCAGCGCCCGGAGGCCTTCGAGGAGTGTCGGCGCGATCGAGGACTCCGAGGTCTCGACGAGGCGATCGAGGATCTCCTTCGCCTTCCGTGCGTCGCGCTGCGCGTCCTCGTGGCGGCTCTCCGCGAGGGCGGTCTCGGCGGAGTGGAGGAGCTCCCGGGCGCGCAGCTCGGCGGCGGACGCGACGCGTCCCGGGACGGCGTCGATCGCCGACCGCGCCTCGGGATCCTGGAGCGCCGCCTCGTAGCCCGGGATCGTGGGAGGGAGTGCGAGGGCTTCGAGGTAGCGGTTCGCCTCGATCTGCGTCGCGAAGGCCGTCTCCAGGAGGTCGCGGAACTCGGCCGCGAGGGCCGCGCGCTCGGCCGCGAGCCGGCGCGCCTCGGCGTCGGCGGTGCGGAGGCGCGTTGCCTCGGTGGCGGCGCGGGCGGCGGCGTCCGTGCCCGCGTGCTCCGCGGCGACGCGGTCGTAGGCCGCCGCGAGCTCGAGCGCGGGGATCTCGCCCCGCAGCTGGGTCTGGAGGAACGCGCTCTCGGCCGCCTGCTCGGCGAGCTGGCGCTCCATGGCGTCCTTCTCGCGCTGCACGCGCTCCGTCTCCGCCGTGTCGACGATCACGATGGGCTGCGTCGAAGGCGCCTCGCCCCCCTTCAGGGCGAAGAAGATCGCGACGCCGAGGACGGCCGCGATGCCGACGCCGCCGGCGAGCAGCACGCGCGTCGGGATCCCGCCCACCGACGGCGCGAGGATCGCGTCGATCGCGGCGACGACCTCCTTCGCCGAGGCGGGGCGCTCGGCCGGGTCCTTCTGGAGGAGCCGCGCCACGAGATCGTCGACGGCCTCGGGCACGTCCTCCACGAGGCTCCGCACGCGGGGCGGGGGCGAGGAGCGAACGGAGTCGAGGATCTCCTGCACCGTCGCCCCCTGGAACACGGTGCGCCCCGTGAGCATGCGGAACAGCGTCGCGCCGAGGGAGTAGAGGTCGGCCCGGTGATCGGCGGACGCGCCGACGGACTGCTCCGGAGCCACGAAGTGCGGCGTGCCGAAGGCGGCGCCCGATCCCTCGGCCGTCGTCGCGGCGAGCCCGAGATCGGCGAGCTTCGCGACGCCGCGGCTCGTGAGCATCAAGTTGTCGGGCTTCACGTCGCGGTGACGCAGGCCGTGCTCCTCCGCGAACTCGAGGGCGCGCGCCGCGTCACGCGCGATCGAGAGCGACGTCTCGACGCCGAGGCGTCCTTGCTTGCGGAGCGACGACTCGACGCTGCCGCCCTCGAAGAGCTCCATCGAGTAGTAGTGGACGTCTCCCAGCGATCCGACGTCGTGGATCGTCACGACGTTCGGGTGGTGGAGCCGCGCCGCCGCCCGTGCCTCCCGCAGGAAGAGGTCGACGAACCTCGGGTCGCCGGAGATCTGCGATGAGAGCACCTTCAGGGCGACGGTGCGGTGGAGCGACATCTGGGTCGCGCGGTAGACCGTGCCCATCCCGCCGCGGCCGAGCACCGACTCGATCTTGTATCCGCCGATCTCCTCGCCCGTGCGGTCCGGCTCCGTCGCGCGGCCCGACTCCGCGGCGCGCACCTGCTGCACGATGGCGCGCGCCGAGAGCCCGGACTTGGAGGGAACGGAGTCCTCGGAGGCGGGAGCGGGAGCGTCGGCGGGCGCGGGATCCGCCGCGCCGCCGAAGCGGATCTCGACGGCGCCGACGCGGATGCGGTCGCCCTCGTTCAGGCGCACCGTCGTCACGCGCTCGCCGTTCACGAAGGTGCCCGCCGAGGACGCGAGATCCTGGAGTCCGAAGCCGCCGCCCTTCAGGGGAGCGATCCGGCAATGGACCGACGAGACGGATTCTCCTTCGAGCGCGAAGTCGACGCGGCTCCCTTCGCTGCCGAGCGTGAAGCTCCCGTTCGGGAGCTCGATCGACGCTCCCTCCTTCGGCCCCGCGACGATCGTGAGGCGGCTCACGCGGCGACCGGTCTCCCGGGCAGGCCCTCGAAGAGCGCGGTGCCGACGCGGACGAGGGTCGCGCCCTCGGCGATCGCGGTCTCGAAGTCGCCCGACATCCCCATGGAGAGCTCCCCCGGACCCTCGCCCGCCCCGGGCAGGAGGCCGCCGTCGGCGGCTCGGTCGCGCAGACCTCGCAGCGTCCGGAAGATCGCGCGCTGCTGGCCCAGGTCGGCGTCGAGGGGCGCCATCGTCATCAAGCCGGCCGCCTTCGCGTGCGCGAGGCCGCGCGCGCCCGCGAGCACGTCCGCGACGTCGGCCGGCGCGACGCCGTGCTTGGCGGCTTCGCCGCTCACGTTCACCTCCAGGAGGAAGCGCGCCGTCCGCTCCTCCTCGGCGGCGATCCGATCGAGACGCGGGAGCAGGTCGGCCGCGTCGACGGCGTGCAGGAGATCGGCGGCGCGGACGGCCTTGCGCACCTTGTTCGCCTGGATCGGGCCGACGAGGTGCCAGCGGGCGATGGCGCCGGCGTCCGCGAAGGCCGCCGTCTTCCGCTCGAGCTCCTGCACGCGGTTCTCGCCGAGGTCCTCCTGGCCGAGCCGGCGGAGCGCGAGGGCCACGTCGGCGCCGACCGACTTCGTCACGGCGACGAGCGTCACGGCGTCCGCGCGCCGGCCGGCGTCGGCGGCGGCCCGGCGGATCCGCTCCGTCACGGACCGCCAGTTCCGCTGGAGGATCGTCAAGGTCTCGTCGGTCACTGCGCGTCGGGGAACATCGGGCCGAGGATGCTATCCGCCGGAGGGTGGAGCAACGCCCAACGCGGTGTGCATCAAGCGCCGGCGTCGTCGCCGCGCAGAAGGCGCTCGAGCCGCGCCCGGTCGAGATCGACCAGGATCCGCTTCTCGCCCGCCACATGCACGAGCCCCGGTGGTCCGCCCCGGGCCTTGGTGACGTGCTTGCGGAGCGTCCAGAGCACTTCGGCGCGTCCGGCTCCGCGCACCTTCGAGTAGTGGACGGCGAGCGTGGCGGCGTCGAGGAGCGTCTCCTCCGGGGGGCTCGCCTCGCGCGGCATCCGCACGACGACGTGGGAGCCGGGCACGCCTCCGGAGACGTGGAGCCAGAGGTCGTTGCCACGCGCCGTCTGGAACGTGAGGCGGTCGTTGTCGCGCGCGCCCTTGCCCACGAGGATCGTGAGGCCGTCGCGCGACACGAACCGTCGCGAGCCGGGAGGGGAGACGGCACGCTTCGCGGCGGCGCGCCGACCGGTCGGCTCGGAGAGATGGCCGTCGCGGAGCAGCGACGATTCCAGGGCGGAGAGGGGCTCCGGCCCGTCGGCCGCATCGATCGCTTCGAGGGCCGCCGCCAGGACCGCGCGGCTCGCCTGCGCCGCGGCGAGCTCCTCGCGCACGCGGTCGATCCCCTCCGTCAGCCGTCGCGCGCGCGTGAACAGGCGCTCGATCGCGACGGCGAGATCGACGGAGGGGTCGAGCTCGATCGTGACCTCCGGTGTCGCGGGGTCGAACCAATCGACGACGCGCGCCTCGCTCGCGCCGCGCGGGATCCCGTGGCGCGCTCCGCTCAGGAGCTCCGCCCGGCGGCGCAGGTCGTCGGCGCCGGCCGACTCCTCCAGGCGCACGCGCATGCCGCGGATGCGGTCGTCGCGGTTCGCGAGCCGGTCGCGCACCCGGCGCCGCAACGTGGTGCGGGCCTCCTCCAGCAGGGCCACGCGCGCGAGCGGCGCGTAGTGCGCCTCGATGGCGTCGTTCGCCTGGAAGCGCGGTCCGGCCGGCGGGAAGCGCGACGGGGGCGGCTCGAAGGGGGGCGCGACCGGCGGCGCGTCGGGCGCGCCGACGGCGAGCGTCCGGTGGCGCGTTCGAACCGGCGCCCGCAGGTCGAGGATGCGGCCGTCGTCGCCGACGAGCACCCACGTCGGCCGGGTCGAGAAGAGCTCGAAGCGGAGCACGAGGGAGCGTCCGGCGGAGCGCAGCACGAACGTCGCGACGCGGTCGCCGGGAGCATTCGCGAGGGACACCACCTCCGCGCCGCGGAGCTTCGCCGCGAGGCGCGCGATGGCGGCCGCCGGGGGGGCGAGCCCCTCCGGCGCGCGGAGCGTGAGGCGGTGGAGGCGGACGCAGCCCTCGCGGAACGACAGGAGGACGCGGAGGGGACGACGTGGCTCGGACTCCCGCGCATCCTGCGGCGCGAGCACGAGGAGGACCTCCGCGTCGCCGCTCCCGCCCACGTCCTGGATCGTCGAGCCGGCGACGGCGGGGGCGAGCTCCGCCACCACCGTCTCGATCTCCCGAGCCCCGAGGCTCATGGCGGGGCTCCGCGGAGGGCGCCTACTGCAGCTCGTCCTTCACGTCGTAGACCCACTCGAGATCCGTCGGCTTCCACGCGAGGAGTTCCTCGGCGCGGAAGAAGAGTTCCACCTCGTGGCGCGCCGTGTCGGGCGCGTCGCTCGCGTGGATCAGGTTGAAGGAGCGGCTCGCGCCGAAGTCGCCGCGGATCGTGCCGGGCTCCGCCTCGGGGCCGAAGGTCTTGCCGACGAGCTTGCGGACGATCGCGATCACGTCCTTCCCCTCGAGGACGAGGGCGACCACGGGCGACGACGTCATGAAGCGGACGAGGCCCCCGTAGAAGGGCTTCGCCTTGTGCGCTTCGTAGTGCTTCGCCGCGAGCTCCTGCGTGATCTGCATCAGCTTCAGGCCGACGATGCGGAGACCCTTCTCCTCGAAGCGCGAGAGGATGCGTCCCGAGAGGCGGCGCTGGAGGGCATCGGGCTTGAGGAGGATCAGCGTGCGTTCCATCGAGGCCATGGGGGCGAGAACCGGGGCCGTGCCTCCGGCAGCAAGGGGAGAAAAAGGGCGGAAAGTCTACTGCCTTCCCGCCGCTACGGCGCCCTGCGCAGCGACGCGACCACGGCGTCGAAGACCGGCGCTTGCTGGTCGAAGGTCCCCTCCGGCGCGCGCGCGACGAAGCAGAGGAGGACCTTCCCGAGCGGCACGGCGACGAATCGTTCACGGCGCGCGGAGGAGCCCTCGGTCCAGCGGGAGTCGACCTGGAAGGCGACGTCGACTCCGTTCCCGTGATCGAAGCGGACGCGTCCGGTCTCCTTCCAGGAGGACTGCATCGGCGGTGCAAGGCTCGCGATGCGAGCCGCGAAGAAGGCCTCGATGGCCGACTCTCCGTAGGCCGCGGCGTCGCCCTCTCGCGTGAGGACCGTGAGCGTCGCTCCCGGATCGGACTCCGATTCGTAGCGGACGCAGAAGCGTCCGAGGCCCGGCTGCCGCGTGGCTCTCCAGCCCGCCGGTGGATCGAACGCGATGCCGAGCTGGCCGCAGGCGAAGGCGTCACCGGCCTCGACTCCGGAGCCGCGCTCGTGGGCCGCGGCCACGCGCGCGACGTGCTCGGCACCGCCGAAGGCGCGCTCGCGGATGCGCAGCGAATCGGCGATGGCGCGCGCCTGGGGCTCGAGGCCGGCGACGGCGCCGGCGAGTCCGTGGGTCACGTGCGTGAACAGGAAGGGGCCGACGCTCCGGTAGATGCGGAAGTAGCGGATCGCCGAGGCCTGGGTCGCGCCGAGCGGATAGTCGGCGATGCGCTCGGCGCGCCGGACCGACGTGCCGGGGAGGGGGCCCGGCTCCTCGCGTTGCGACTCGGAGACGTGGAGCAGCGCGGAGCGCGGCACGCCGAGGGAATCGGCGAGGCTCAGCTCGTCGCCGACGCTCGCGTCGGCCGGCGCCCACGGCTCCGGCATCGCTTGCGCGTCGAAGTCGATGGAGACCTCGAGGTCGGGATGCACGCAGGAGATCGCGTCGAAGGACCCGCCCTCAGCCGCGGTCCGCGGAACGAGGAACCAGCCCTCGGGCCGCGGGAAGCTCCACGCGCAGGGAGGGCAACCCACCTCCACGGCCGCGAGCACGCGGGCCGCGCGGGGCTCGAAACGCTCCACGCGTCCGAGGCGCGGGCCCGTGCTCGTCCGTCGGAAGAAGAGCACGCTCCCCTCGTCGAGTCGCTCGTCGAAGGCGCTCGCGCGTCGCTCGGTCTCGCGCGGCCGGCGTCGCTCCATCGAGCGGACGTAGACCGCGTCGGTCGCGCCGATCCGCTCCGCGGCGAGGATCTCCGATCGTCGATCGACCACGATCCACTTCGAGCCGATCATCTCCCGCATGCGGCGGAAGGCTTCCCGCGCCGCCGTCGGCTCGGCGACGAGGAGCTCGGAGAGCGCCGCGGCGCCGCCGGAGACGAGGGCGGCGTCGAGACGCGCGACGGCCTCGCGCAGCGGCGGAAGGTCGGAGGCTTCGAGCCCCCGGAGCGCCGGCTCGCCGGCGCGCGGTGTGGGTGCGTGCGCCGCGCGCGCGAGCGAGGAGCCTGCGCCGAGCGCTCCGGCGGCGACGAGAAGGGCTCCGCCGAGGGACGCGCGGATCGAGCGGGTGCGTTGCCGCATGGGCTCAGCGCGTCCCCAGGGCCACGACGAGGGATGCCACCTGGTCGCTCGGTGCGCGGGGGAAATCGAGACCCACGAAGGCGACGTTCGAGAGGGAGCGGCCTCCCGTCGCGAGAACGGCCTGGCGCGCGAGGGTCGGCAGCGTGATCGGGGCGCGGGGCTGCTCGACGAAGAGAAGGAACGCGATGACGAGCGCCGCAGCGAGCGCCACCACGGGGAGCAGCCGGCGAAGCGTCGCGCGCTCCGTGCGCGCGGATCCGGCGACGGCGGCGCGCATCGCGCCGACGGTCGCGCCGACGAAGCGTGGCGACGCCTGGGGCTCCGCCTCGAGGCCGATCCAGTGCGAAAGCGTCTCCAGCTCGCGCTGCGCTCCGGCGCAGGGGGGACAGGATCGATGGTGGCGGGCGAGCGCTTCATGGCGCGCCGCGTCGAGGTCGCCTTCGTGGAAGGCGACCATCTCGGCGGCGGCATCGGCGCAGGTGAGGGAGTCGGGTCGGGTCATGGGGATTCGGTGGACTCGCGCAGGGGCAGGTCAGCGGTGGCATCGGGGCTCGGCCGTGCGAGGGGCCTCAGGTCGGCCTGGGGCATCGAGCCATCGCGGAGATAGGAGCGCAGACGCGTGCGCAGGCTCTCCTTCGCGCGGTAGAGACGGCCCTTCGCGGTCCCCTCGGCGACGCCGAGCGTCTCCCCGATCTCGCGGTAGTCGCGCCCCTCGATCTCGCGCATCACGAAGACCTCACGCTCCCCGTCCGGCAGCTCGGCGATGGCGTCCGCCAGCAGCACGCGCAGCTCCGACTGCTGGCTGCGGCGCGCGGGGGTCGGCTCGCCCGAGGGCGTCGAGATCTCCATCGTCTCGCCCTCGCGCCGGACCGTGAGGGAGACCGTCCGCAGCCGACGCTTCTTCATCGCGTCGAAGCAGTGGTTGCGGACGAAGGTGTAGAACCACGTGGAGAAGCGCGTCTGCTTGGAGAAGTCGAAGGTGTGGATGGTCCGGGCGAGCTTCACGAAGATGTCCTGCGCGTGGTCCTCCGCGTCCTGGGGCGTCTTCGGCGCGAGGAGCCGATAGACCGACCCGAGGACGAAGCGGTGGTACTGCTCGACCAGGCTCCGGAACGCCTCGGGGTCGCCCGCCATCGCGCCGCGCACCATGGCGACCTCTTCCTCGGTCATCCGGCCGCGCTCGAAGTCGGGCAGCCGGGGCCTGATAGGAGGACTCATGGGGAAGGGCCGGGGGATTTTCTCGAGACGTACGCCGCGGGGAGCGCTCGCTGCCCGCACTGCGCCGCGCCGTGGGGAGACGGACCGCGCAAGCGTTGCCGTCCTGGCGGTGCCGGTCAACGGCTGCGCTCGGGCACCCTACCGCGCGGTCCTCCGGGTGAGGTCGCACTCGTCGTAGAGGGCCTTCAGGTTCTCCCGGACGTAGGCACGGTCGACGAGCACGGTCTTCGAGGGGAGCGCGTCGGGTGCGGCGAAGCTCACCTGCGCGAGCAGCCGCTCGACGACCGTGTGGAGCCGGCGCGCGCCGATCTCGCCGAGGGCGATGTTCGCCCGGTCGGCGAGGAGCGCGATCTCCTCGATGCCGTCGGGCGCGAAGCGCAGCTCGACGCCGTCGACGGCCAGGAGCTTCGCGTACTGCCGGGGGAGCGCGTTCACCGGCTCCGTGAGGATTCGGACGAAGTCCTCGTGGGTGAGGGAGTCGAGCTGCACGCGGATCGGGAAGCGCCCCTGGATCTCGGGGATGAGGTCGTCGGGCTTGGACACGTGGAACGCTCCCGCGGCGACGAAGAGAACGTGATCGGTGCGGATCGGCCCGAAGCGCGTGCTCACCGTGGAGCCCTCGATGATCGGAAGGAGGTCGCGCTGCACTCCCTCGCGGCTCACATCGGGGCCTCCGTCCTTCGAGCGCCCGGCGATCTTGTCGATCTCGTCGAGGAAGATGATCCCGCTCTCCTCCACGCGCCGGATCGCCTCCGCCAGGAGGCGGTCCTTGTCGAGGAGAGCGTCCTGCTCCTCCTTCTCGAGAGCGCGGCGCGCGTCGGCGACGCGCATGCGCTTCGCCTTCTTCGGCACCGCTCCGCCGCGGAGGGCGGCCATCGTCTGGGCGTCGATGCCCATGTACTCGGTGCCGCTCGTGGAGAAGACCTGCGCGAGGGGCGCCATCCCCTCGACCACCGCGATCAGGACGGGCTCGGCGTCGAGCTCTCCGGCGGCGAGTCTCCGGCGGGCCTCCTCGCGCATCGCCCGCGGGCCGGCCATGGGATCCTCGGCGCCGAGGGGAAGATCGGGCTCCCAGGCGGCGCGCCTCGATCCGGGCACGAGAGTGTCGAGCAGGCTCTCCTCCGTGTGGCGCTGCGCCGCTTCGCGCACCTCCTCGGCCATCTCCGCGCGCACCTCCTCGATGCCAACGTCGAGGAGGTCGCGCACCATCGACTCGACGTCGCGCCCCACGTAGCCGACCTCCGTGTACTTCGAGGCCTCCACCTTCAGGAAGGGCGCGCCCACGAGAGACGCCATGCGACGTGCGATCTCGGTCTTGCCGACGCCGGTGTTGCCGATGAGGAGGAGGTTCTTCGGCGTCACCTCCCGCCGCAACTCGGGCGCGAGCTGCATGCGGCGCCATCGATTGCGCACCGCCACCGCCACGGCGCGCTTCGCGGCGGCCTGCCCGACGATGTAGCGGTCGAGCTCGGAGACGATCTGTCGGGGCGTGAGGTCGCGCATGGCGGAGGGGACGTTCGCGGATCGCGGAGTCGAGCGGAGAGGAACGGAGCGCAGCGTTCGTAGCGGCTCGGAGCGGCCCGCGCCACGGGGGAGGCGCGCCGGAAGGGGAGAACCCGGCGCTCGTTCGCGTGCGGCGCCGGTGCCACGGTCTTGTAGGAGGCGGGGGGCACCGGTAGCTTCCTCGCCCTCGAATTCCGAGGCTCACCCCTCTCGGAATCGCCGGACGCAGCGCGGTTCGCGTCGATGGTGATGCCGGATGGAGGAGTCCTTCGGGCGCTCTTTGGCGACCCGGCAACGAGCGCTCCCGAGGCTCTCGTTCGGCGCCTCCGGCGATCGAATCCGGGCGACGCGTCTCTCGCCCGGCAATTCCGCTCTCGTCCGGATCCCCTGCTCCGACCGCACGCTTCCGTGGAGACCCCCGAATCTCCGACACCGCCGCCGGATCCTCCGTCGAAGGAGGAGCGCGCGGAGCCTCGTCGAGGACCGGGAGTCGACGCGATGCGCCACGCGGGCATCGGGCTCCAATTCGGTCTGACGATCCTCGTGTTCGTCGGGGCTGGATGGTGGCTCGATTCCCGGCTCGGCACGAAGCCTTGGCTCCTCGTCCTGTTCCTCTTCCTCGGCTTCTTCGGCGCGCTCGTCTCGATGACGCGCAGCGTCGGAGGGGCATCGAAGAAGGCGGCGCCAGGCGGCGACTCGGCGAAGGACCGCACCCGGTGATCCGACCGATCGCGGGCACCTTCCTCGGACTCGTCGCGACGGCCTCCGTCGCGGCGATCTGGTTCGCGCGCGGCGACGGCGCTCACGCGGCCGAGGCCTGGGGCATCGTGCTCGGCGGCGGCGCCGGCAGCCTTCTCTCGGGCTGCAGCACTGGCGCACAAGTTGCCCTGGTTCGGCGGCGTCCGGCTTCCAGCGCGTCCTACGGCGCGATGGTCGCGGGATTCTTCGCGAAGGGGCTGGTCCTCGTCGCGGGAGTTTTGCTCCTGCAGCGGCCCGATTCCCCGGCCGACGCGAGTGCCTTCGGGGTCGCCTTCGTCGCCGGCGCCGCGCTCGCGGCGGCCATCGGCCTCTCGGCATTCGCGCCCTCCAAGGGCGCGGACTGACGCGAACCGGCGGCGGCTCGGTCCGTGGCGCTGCATCCCGTGAACGCTCGCTCGCTCTCACGCACGCTCTCACGCACTCACCCTCTCACGCTCACTCCCACGATCCTCCGGCTCCCGAGATTCTCCCTGCGTCGCGGCTCCCGCCACGACGCGGATCCGACGCGACCCGACTCCCCGTGATCCTCCCCTCCATCCTCGCGACGACCGCACGCCTCGCCCTCGAGCAGGGCCATGGGGCGGATGCCGGGCACGCGCCGAAGGGAGGCGAGATCTTCACGACGCTCTACGCGCACGTCCTCGCCCATCCCTTGGGGTCGGTGCGCATCGGTGGCCTGGAGATTCCCTACTACAACCTGCAGCTGTTCCAGGTGCTCTCGATGGCGATCGTGTTCGGGCTCTTCGCCTACGCGCTCGCCGGGTTGAAGTCGGGACGTCCGAACCGTGTGCAGCGCGTCCTCACGGGGTTCGTCCTCTGGATTCGCGAGGAGATGGTGGTCCCATCGCTCGGGAAGCATCACGCGCACCTCCTCTTCCCGTTCTTCCTGACGATCTTCTTCTTCGTCACGGCGAGCAATCTCATCGGGATCTTCCCCTTCACGGCGACGTCGACGGCCTGCATCTGGGTGACGGCCGGACTCTCCGCGATCACGTTCCTCACGATGATCGTCGGCGGAATGATGGTGAACGGCCCGATCAAGTTCTGGCTCGGCCTCGTGCCTCACGGCATCCCGCTGCCGCTCTGGCCGCTGATGTTCGTCGTCGAGATCATCGGCCTCTGCGTGAAGCCCTTCGCGCTCACGATCCGGCTCTTCGCCAACATGACCGGAGGCCACCTCGTGGTGCTCTCCTTCATGGGACTGATCTTCTACTTCGGAGAGCAGCTCGGGAGCGGCGCCTACGGAGTCGCCGTCCCCGCCGTCGGATTCGCCGTGTTCATCATGATCATCGAGTCCTTCGTGGCGCTGCTGCAGGCGTACATCTTCACGCTGCTCTCGCTCCTCTTCGTCGGCGCGTCGCTACATCCCGAGCACTGAGCCCCGAATCGACGGGACCCCGGATGCGACGGAATCGGCGCGCCGCCGGTCGCAGCACCGGGCTCCAGTCTCGAATCCTCGTTCGAAACCTCTCATCACCTTCTCACCTTTCCTCTCGTCATAGGTCCCGAGCATGCTCGCGTCCCTTCTCCAGGAAACCGCCCAGCACTTCAACGCGGCCCATCTCTCCGCCGGCATCGGCGCCGGCATCGCCGTGATCGGCGCCGGCATCGGCATCGGGAAGATCGGCACGTCCCAGGCCGAGGGCGTGGCGCGCCAGCCCGAGGCAGCGAAGGACATCCGCGGCGGCTCGCTGATCCTCGCCGCCATGATCGAGGGCGCGGCCCTCTTCGGCATCCTCGTGACGCTCCTCCTCAGCCAGAAGTAGGCGCGTCTCCACCGGATCCGTTGCGATCGCTCCTCCTCCATCCCACGCCGCGTTCCTTCCCCTCGTTGCGATGACACCTCTCCTCGGATCGCTCGTGGCTCCCGTGGGGCGCCTCGTCGCCGAGACGGAGGGCGGATTCAATCCGATCCGCTTCTCCGATCTCTCGAACGCCCTCTGGACCGTCGTGATCTTCCTCGTGGCGCTTCCGCTCATGTGGAAGATCGTCTGGGGGCCCATGGCGCACGCTCTCGAGGACCGCGACCGGCAGGCCGAGCAGGCGGTCGCGGCGGCCGAGGCCGCGAAGGCGGCCGCCGAGAAGGCCCAGTCGGAGACCGAGAAGCGGCTCTTGGAGACGCAGAAGGAGTCGGCGCGCATCATCGCCGAGGCCCGAGCGGTCGGCGAAGCGCAGGGCCGCGAGGCCCTCGCGGCGGCGCAGCTCCAGTCGCAGCAGACCCTCGACCGGGCGAAGTCGGAGATCGAGCGCGAGAAGGTGAAGGCCCTTGCCGAGATCCGCGAGTCGGTCGTCGACCTCACGCTGGATGCCGCCTCCAAGGTGGTCGGACGGTCCCTCGGCGACGACGATCAGCGGCGCTTCGTCCGCGAGTTCGTCCAGTCCTCGGGCCGCTGACGGGCCCGAGGAGGATCGACCCGATGCTCGCACCGGTCGTGACACGTCGGTACGCCGAAGCGCTCTTCGCGGCGGCCGTCGACGCCCGCAAGACCGCCGAGGTGGAGGCCGATCTCGAGGTCGTCCGCGCGGCCGTGAGCGAGCCCGAGGTCGCCGCGCTGCTGCGGAACGCCGCGGCCGACGCGGCGGAGCTGCGGACGCGTGTCCTCGCTCCGCTCCAGGGCCGGCTCGCGACGGACCTCGTGCGCAACACGATCGCCCTGCTGATCGACCGCTCGCGGGCCGCCGTGCTCCTCGGTCTCGCGGATTCCCTTCATCGGCTCGCGCTCGAGGCGCGCGGCGAGGCGGAGGGCATCGTCGAATCGGCGAGGGCGCTCCAGCCCGACGAGCTCCGCTCCGTGGAGGAGCGCCTCGGCCGCGCAACGGGGCGGAAGGTCTCCCTGCAGGCGCGTCTCGAACCCTCCCTGATCGGAGGTCTCCGCGCGACCGTCGGCAGCCTCCGCTACGACGCCTCGGTGCAGACCCGTCTCACGGACCTCCGGTCGCGCATGCTCGCGGCGCGTCTCGAATCGGGAGGCGCGCGCTGAGGTCTTCGGACTCGGCCGCCCGACGCACCGCGCCCGACCCGCCCACCACCTCGCCGATCGCGTCCTTCGCCACTCCCTCCGACACACTCGTCCTTTCCGTCTTCCCGGTGCCGCGTGACGCGGCGCACTGACCCGACGATTCCAACATGGCTGATCTGCGACCCGCCGAAGTCCGTTCGATCCTCAAGAAGGAGATCGAGGGCTACCAGAGCAAGGTCGGCGTCGAGAGCGTCGGCACCGTCCTCCAGGTGGGCGACGGCGTCGCACGGGTCCATGGCCTCGACGGCTGCATGATGTCGGAGCTGCTCGACTTCGGGGACGACATCTTCGGCATCGCGCTGAACCTCGAGGAGGACAGCGTCGGCGTCGTGCTCCTCGGATCGGACACGGGCGTGAAGGAAGGGGCGACCGTTCGTTCCACGGGCCGCGTCATCTCGGTGCCCGTCGGAGAGGCGCTCGTCGGCCGCGTCGTCGACGCGCTCGGTCGGCCCATCGACGGCCGCGGGCCAGTCGATCTCCCGGACTTCATGCCGATCGAGGGCCGCGCCGCGAACGTCGTGGAGCGCGAGCCCGTGAAGCAGCCGATCCAGACGGGCATCAAGGCGATCGACGCGATGATCCCGATCGGCCGCGGTCAGCGCGAGCTGATCATCGGTGACCGCCAGACGGGCAAGACGGCGCTGATCGTCGACACGTTCATCAGCCAGAAGACGACCGGCGGCGGAGACCCGAAGAACCCCGAGCAGGTGCTCTGCGTGTACGTCGCCGTCGGCCAGAAGCAGTCGACGATCAAGGACGTCGTGCTGAAGCTCGAGGAGAACGGCGCGCTGCCCTACACGATCGTGGTCGCGGCACCCGCCGGCGCCGAGGCGTCGATGCAGTTCATCGCGCCCTACTCCGGCGTGACGATGGCCGAGTTCTTCGCGTTCCGCGGCCGTCACGTCGTCATCGCCTACGACGACCTCTACAAGCACGCGCTGGCGTACCGGCAGATGTCGCTGCTGTTGCGCCGGCCTCCGGGCCGCGATGCGTTCCCGGGCGACGTGTTCAACCTGCACAGCCGTCTCCTCGAGCGCGCCTCGAAGCTCTCGAAGCGCGCCCACGAGTTCAATCCCGCCCAGTACAAGGCGGGCGGCGGCTCCATCACGGCGCTGCCCGTCGTGGAGACCCAGGAGGGCGACGTCTCGGCCTACATCCCGACGAACGTGATCTCGATCACCGACGGGCAGATCTTCCTCGAGGGCGATCTCTTCTACGCCGGCGTGCGTCCGGCCGTGAACGTCGGCATCTCCGTGTCGCGCGTCGGCGGCTCCGCGCAGATCCCCGCGATGAAGAAGGTGGCCGGCGGTCTGAAGCTGAACCTGGCGCAGTACCGCGAGCTCGCGGCCTTCGCGCAGTTCGGAAGCGACCTCGACAAGTCGACCCAGGCCCAGCTCACGCGCGGCGAGCGCCTCGTCGAGCTGCTGAAGCAGGGCCAGTACCGGCCGGTCCCCGTCGAGGAGCAGATCGTCTCGATCTATGCGGGCAACTCCGGGCAGCTCGACGACGTGCCGGCTCGCGACGTGCGGCGCTTCGAGGAGCACCTCCTCGCGACGGCCCGCAGCAAGTACGCCGAGTGCCTGAGGAAGCTCCGCGAGGAGAAGAAGCTCACCGACGAGGTCGAGGCGCTCCTCAAGAAGTGCATCGAGGAGGCGAAGAAGACGTTCGCGAAGTAGGGCCTCCCGGCTCTCACCGCCTGCGCACTCCGAACCGATGGCTTCCCTCCGCGACATCCGGCGACGCATCCGCAGCGTCGTCAACATCAAGCAGATCACGCGCGCCATGGAGATGGTGGCGACGACGAAGCTGCGCCGATTCCAGGGCCGCGCCCAGGCTTCGCGCCCCTTCACGGAGCAGATCGAGACGATCGTCGGGCGTCTGGCGGCCGTGGCTCCCGAGGGCTCCTCGCCGCTGATCGCCCCCAGGCAGGCCGAGCCCGGGGCCGACGACGCGAAGGTCGCCGCCGCTGGCGCGAACGCGCGCAAGGGGGCCGTCGGCGTGGTCGCCGTCACCTCCGATCGCGGACTCTGCGGCGCCTACAACACGAACCTCCTCTCGGAGGTGCATCGATACCTCGAGGATCGCGGCCTCGAGGATCGCGGCTCGAAGCGCCGTCCCGACCCGAAGGAGCTCCGCCTCTACGTCATCGGGCGCAAGGGCTCCACCTACTTCGCGAAGCGCGGCTACGAGATCGCCCGGATCTTCTCGGAGCCGGTGCTGGAGAAGTACACCTACCAGGACGCCCGCGTGGCCGCCCGGTTCCTGACGGACGACTTCCGCAAGGGCCTCGTGTCCGAGGTGCATGTCTTCTCGACGCGCTTCGAGTCGATGGTCACGTTCAAGCCGCGCCGAGCGCAGTGGCTCCCCGTCGTGCCCGCGTCGTCCGTGGGCGAGAAGGGACGCGCCGAGATCGACGCCATCATCGAGCCGGGCCCCGGATTCCTCCTCGACCGCCTCGTCCCGAAGTACCTCGAGATGAAGCTGTGGAATCTCCTGCTCGAGGCGCTCACATCCGAATACGCGAGCCGCCGGGTCTCCATGAAGAACGCGACGGACGCCGCCGACGAGATGCGCGGCAACCTGCAGCGCACCTACAACCGGGTGCGGCAGGAGAGCATCACGAAGCAGCTCCTCGAGATCGTCGGCGGCGCGGAAGCGCTGAGGTGACGCGCGCGGCGTCCCCCGAACACAGACTCCATCCACCAGCACTCACTCGATCGACTCGTCCCGGACCTCTGGAATCGAACGTGGCCACCACGAAAGCGCAGAACGTCGGAAAGATCACCCAGGTCATCGGCGCCGTCGTCGACGTCTCCTTCGGGGACACGCTCCCCGCCATCAACAGCGCGATCAGCGTCGTCGACCCCAAGAAGGGGATCGACCTCGTGATCGAGGTGGCGCAGCACCTCGGCAACGACCGCGTGCGCTGCGTCGCCATGTCGACGACGGACGGACTCGTCCGCGGAATGGCTGCCGTGGACACGGGCGCGCCGATCTCGGTGCCCGTGGGCGACGTCACCAAGGGCAGGCTCTTCGACATGCTCGGCCGTCCCCTCGACACCGAGGCGGAGCGAGTCGGCGACGCCTCGAAGAAGATGGGTCCCGTCGATCGCTCGATTCTCTGGCCGATCCACCGCGCGGCCCCGAGCTTCGAGGAGCAGCAGCCGATCACCGAGATCTTCGAGACGGGCATCAAGGTCGTCGATCTGCTCTGCCCATTCGCGAAGGGAGGCAAGATCGGTCTGTTCGGCGGCGCCGGCGTCGGCAAGACGGTGCTCATCCAGGAGCTCATCCGCATCACGGCCGTCGAGAAGGGCGGCTTCTCGGTGTTCTGCGGCGTCGGCGAGCGCACGCGCGAGGGCAACGACCTCTGGCTCGAGATGCGCGAGGCGGAGTTCAAGCGCCCCGACGGCACCAAGGCATCGGTCATCGACAACGCCGTGCTCGTGTTCGGCCAGATGAACGAGCCGCCCGGCG
>CAZJHD010000029.1:0-50883 GCA_964545855.1 uncultured Planctomycetales bacterium | reverse complement strand
GTGCGCCGTGAAGGCGCCCGGCTACGGCGACCGCCGCAAGGCGATGCTCGAGGACCTCGCGATCCTCACCGGCGGCAAGTCGATCATGAAGGACGTCGGCGTCGACCTCGCGACGATCCCGCTGTCGGACCTCGGCCGCGCGAAGCGCGTGATCGTCGACGCGGACAACACGACGGTCGTCCAGGGGAGCGGCTCCGCCGCCTCCGTGAGCGGCCGCGCGAAGCAGATCCGCAACGAGATCTCGATCACGACCTCCGACTACGACCGCGAGAAGCTCCAGGAGCGGCTCGCCAAGCTGACGGGCGGCATCGCCCTCATCGAGGTGGGCGCCGCGACGGAGACCGAGGTGAAGGAGCGCAAGGCACGCGTCGAGGACGCGATCCACGCGACCCGCGCGGCCGTCGAGGAGGGCATCCTCCCGGGCGGTGGCGTCGCGCTGATGCGCGCGCGCAAGGCGCTCGACAAGGTGAAGGTGGACGAGGACGAGGCGATCGGCATCGAGGTCCTCCGCGAGGCCCTCGTCAAGCCGCTCCATCGGATCGCGGAGAACGCGGGCTTCGATGGAGCCGTGGTCGAGCGCCGCATCCTGAAGGAGAAGAGCCCCTCCTTCGGATTCAACGCGCGCACCGGCGTCTACGAGGAGTTCTTCACCGCAGGCATCGTCGATCCGACGAAGGTCACGCGCTCGGCGCTGCAGAACGCCGTCAGCGTCGCGACGCTGCTCCTCTCGACGGACGCGATCATCTGCGACAAGCCGAAGGAGGAGTCCGAGGCGAAGGGCGGCCACCACGGCCACGACCACGGAGACATGGGCGACATGGGTGGGATGGGCGGCATGGGCGGCATGGATTTCTGATCCGAGCCGCGACACCGGGCGCGAAGACGCGTCCCGTCGCACCAGCCCACGCAGCGACGACCCTGCATCCACGGCGTGGCGGCACCGGCCGCCGCGCCCATCGAATCGACCGAGACATCCCCCGAACGAACGAACGACTGGAGACGACGAAACCATGGCAATGCTCAATCCCCTGGACGACCGCGTGGTCGTGAAGGTCCTCGACGCCGAGGAGAAGACCGCCGGCGGCATCGTGCTGCCCGACAACGCCAAGGAGAAGCCGCAGCGCGGCAAGGTGACGGCCGTGGGCAACGGCAAGCTCCTCCCGAACGGGAAGCGTCAGACGCCGACCGTGAAGAAGGGCGACGAGGTCATCTTCGGCAAGTACACGGGCTCCGACATCAAGATCGACGACGAGGAGTACAAGGTCCTCCGCGAGAGCGACCTGCTCGCCAAGATCGGCTGAGCGATCCCCGCAACGATCGAACGCACGAGAAAGACGAACGTCCCGCAAGAACGAAAGACAGAGAGATCCATGGCCAAGCAACTGCTCTTCGACGACAACGCCCGCGCGAAGGTCCGCGCCGGCATCCAGAAGCTCGCGCGCTCGGTGAAGGTGACGCTCGGCCCGGCGGGCCGGAACGTCATCTTCGAGCGCTCCTTCGGCGGCCCCACGGTCACCCGTGACGGCGTCACGGTGTCGAAGGAGATCGAGCTCTCCGACCCGTTCGAGAACATGGGCGCGAAGCTCGTGAACGAGGTCGCCTCCAAGACGAACGACATCGCCGGCGACGGCACGACCACGGCCACGGTGCTCGCCGAGGCGGTCTACACCGAGGGGCTGCGGTTCCTCGCGCACGGCGTGAACCCGATGCTGCTGAAGCAGGGCATCGACGAGGCCGTCGAAGCGGTCGTGAGCGATCTCGAGAAGCGCTCCCACAAGGTCACCCGCAAGGAGGAGATCGCCCAGGTCGGCACGATCTCGGCGAACCACGATTCCTTCATCGGCGGCCTCCTCGCGGACGCCGTCGACAAGGTGAAGAAGGACGGCGTCATCACCGTCGAGGAGGGCCGGGCGGTCGACACGGTGCTCGAGCTCGTCGACGGCATGCAGTTCGACAAGGGATACATCTCCCCCTACTTCATCACCGACGTCGGTCGGATGACGGCGGTCCTGAAGGAAGCGCTCGTCTTCATCACCGAGAAGAAGCTCTCCAACGTGCGGGAGCTCCTCCCCGTGCTCGAGCGCGTGGCGCAGCAGGGCCGGCCGCTCCTGATCATCGCCGAGGACGTGGAGGGCGAGGCCCTCGCGACGCTCGTCGTGAACAAGCTGAAGGGCATCCTGAACGTGTGCGCCGTGAAGGCGCCGGGGTTCGGCGACCGCCGCAAGGCCATGCTCGGCGACATCGCGGTCCTCACGGGCGGCAAGGCCCACACGGACGACCTCGGCGTGAAGATCGAGAGCGTCGACGGCTCGTGGCTCGGCACCGCCGAGACCGTGACCGTCGAGAAGGACAAGACCACGATCGTCGGCGGCGCGGGCACCAAGGAGGAGCTCGAGGCCCGGATCTCGCAGATCCGATCGCAGATCGAGAAGACGACGTCGGACTACGACCGCGAGAAGCTCCAGGAGCGGCTCGCCAAGCTCACCGGCGGCGTGGCGGTGATCCGTGTCGGTGCGACCACCGAGACGGAGATGAAGGAGAAGAAGATGCGCGTCGAGGACGCTCTCCACGCCACGCGCGCCGCGGTGGAAGAGGGTGTCGTCCCCGGCGGCGGCGTCGCGCTCCTTCGCGCCCAGGAGGCTCTCGACAAGCTCAACCCGAAGGGCGACGTCCGGTTCGGCGTCGCGATCCTGCGCCGGGCCCTCGAGGCGCCCGTCCGCCAGATCGCGGAGAACGCCGGGTACGACGGCTCGGTCGTCGTCGAGGAGATCCGCGAGCGCAAGGGCGCCGAGGGCTTCGACGCGCTCACGGGCGAGTACCTCGACCTCGTGAAGGCGGGCATCCTCGACCCCACGAAGGTCGTGCGCACGGCCCTCCAGAACGCGGCGTCGATCGCGGGGCTCATGCTCACGACCGACACGCTGGTGACGAACCTGAAGGACAAGAAGTCGAGGGTCGAAGGCTCGACCGTCTGACCCCACGCGACACGGTTCCCGGCGGCGAACGCGGAGACGGCGGCGCGCGGAACGCGCCAACGGCCTCGATGCGTTCGCCGCGTCGCTTCCCGGCGTCGCGGCAGAACTCCTCGCATGGCATCCTCTTCCGGCTCGATGACGCAACGCGACTACTACGAGGTCCTCGGCGTCGCCCGGGATGCCTCCGCCGAGGACATCAAGAAGTCCTATCGAAAGCTCGCGTTCCAGTTCCATCCGGACCGCAACTCCGGCAACGCCGAGGCGGAGACGAAGTTCAAGGAGGCGGCCGAGGCCTACGACGTCCTCTCGGACCCCGAGAAGCGCGCCGTCTACGACCGGTTCGGCCACGCGGGGCTGAAGGGCGGCGCCGGCGCGCAGGGCCGGTCGGGATTCGGATTCGAGTCGGCGGAAGACGTCTTTCGCCGCGCCTTCGGCGACTTCTTCGGCGGCGGCGCCGGCGGCTCGATCTTCGAGGAGCTGTTCACCGGGGGCGCGCAGCGCGGGCGCCCGCGGCAGGGCGCCTCGCTCCGCGTCGACATCACGGTGTCGCTGGAGGAGGCCGACAAGGGCGCCGAGAAGACCTTCGACGTCGACCGTCGCGAGGCGTGCCCCACGTGCAAGGGCACCGGCAGCAAGGACTCGAAGCCGCCGAAGACGTGCAAGCTCTGCGGCGGCCACGGCATGGTCGTGCAGGGACAGGGATTCCTGCGGATCCAGCGCACCTGCCCCCAGTGCCGTGGCCAGGGCGTCTCCGTGGAGCGCAACTGCGGCTCCTGCGGCGGCGAGGGCCTGCAGGCGAAGCACCGGCGCATCTCGGTGCCGATCCCTCCGGGCGTCGACGACGAGTCGCAGCTCCGCCTCCCGGGCCTGGGCGACGCGCCGCCCGACGGCGGCCCGCCGGGCGACCTCTACGTGGTGGTCGCCGTCGAGCCCCACGCCCAGTTCCAGCGTCGCGGCGCCGACCTCTACGGCGAAGTGCCGATCACCTTCGTCGACCTCGCGCTCGGAGCGAAGATCGACGTGCCGACGCTCCACGGCGGCGAGGCGACACTCACGATCCCCAAGGGCACTCCCTCGGGCCGCGTGTTCCGATTGAAGGGACAGGGTCTCACGGCCCGCGACCGCAGGACGCGCGGCGATCTCCACGTGCGCGTCTTCTGCGAGATCCCGAAGAAGCTGTCGGCCCGGCAGGAGGAGCTCCTGCGGGAGTTCGGCGAGATCGAGAAGAAGGACTCCGACGGCAAGCCGCGCGGCTTCTTCGACCGCTTCAAGGACATCTTCACCGAGTGACCGGCTCCACCGCCGGTCCACGCAACGTTCGACGCGAGACGATCCGACACGAGACGATGTCCAAGGCGCCGCGACCCGATCCCGACCCGACACCCGAACGCGACCACGAGGCCGCGGCCGACGAGTCGTTGGCTTCGGGCGAGGGCGGCGGCCTCCTGGCCACGGTGGCGGCCGAGGAGCTCACGCGCCTGCGGGCGCTCGCCGACGAGGCGGAGGAGCATCGGGAGCGCGCGCTCCGCGTCGCGGCCGACCTCCAGAACTTCCGCCGTCGCATGGAGCGCGACGTGGAGGAGCGGTCGCGTCGCAAGGCCGAGCCGCTCCTGCTGGCGCTGCTCGACGGCGTGGACGAGCTCGATCGCGCCCTCGCGGCCGCCGGGTCCGAAGGCCCGCTCGCCGAAGGGGTCGGCCTCATCCGCGACTCCCTGCGCGAGGCTCTCGGACGCGAGGGCGTCCGCGAGATCCCTTCGGTCGGAGAGCCCTTCGATCCGAAAGTGCACGAGGCCATCGCCCAGGTGCCGGCGGGCGACGCACCGCCCGGCTCGATCGTCGCGGAGCAGCGCAAGGGCTGGCTCTGGGGCGACCGAGTCCTGCGGGCGCCGCAAGTCGTCGTCGCCGCCGGGGCGAGCGCGCCCGCCGGCGGCGACGAACCCTCCGCATCGGATTCCTGAGACGCCCCTTCCGAAGTCCCGCAGCCACGAACGACACGCTTCCATGCCGACCTACGACTACGTGTGCGATGCCTGCAAGCACGCGTTCGAGCACTTCCAGTCGATGAACGACGCGGCGCTGCAGAAGTGCCCCAAGTGCTCGAAGAAGAAGCTCCGCCGCCTCATCGGCAGCGGTGCGGGGATCATCTTCAAGGGATCGGGCTTCTACATCACCGACTACAAGAAGGGCGGCTCCGGCGAGAAGAGTGGCTCGGGCGAGAAGGGCGCGAGCGCTCCGAGCAAGTCCGGCGAGAAGAGCGGCTCGTCGGAGAAGGGCGGCTCCGGAGCCTCGGCCGACGACAAGTCCTGCGGATCCTGCGGGAAGACCGGGCCCGACGTCTGCGACTGAGAGGCGCCTCGCGCACCGGCGGCCGCGGCCGCCCCATGGGGTAGCCTCCAGAGACATGACCATCGCCGGCAAGGTCGATCGCGAGCTCGAGAACTTCGTCCAGGCCGTTCGCTCCGTGGCGCTCGGCGCCACGGAGTTCTCCCACGGTCCCTCGCGTCTGGAGTTCGCCTGGACGTCGGCGTGCAACCTGCGTTGCGTGATGTGCAACCAGAGCGACGCGCCTCCCATCGTGAAGTCGTCGAAGGAGACGGCGGCACCCTTCCTGAAGAGCGCCTTCGAGAGCGTGGTGATCTGGAATCCGTCCGCCACCAGCGAGCCGCTCCTGAACGACGTCGACGAGATGGTGCGCCTCTGCGAGGAGCACGGCGTCTGGCTCGAGCTCTACACGAACGCGACGCTGCTCACTCCCGAGCGCTTCGAGAAGATCGCGCCGCGCATCCATCGCTTGACGATGTCGATCGACTCGCACGTGCCGGAGGTGCTCGAGCGCGTGCGGCACCCGGCGAAGGCCGAGAGGATCTTCCCCCACGTCGAGTACGCGCTGCGGCGGAGCAACGAGCTGTCGATCCCCTGCATCCTGAACGCGGTGATGATGAGCGACACGGTCGTGCACTTCCCCGAGTTCGTCGACTGGGCGGCCGACCGCGGAGCGAAGGAGCTGACGATCCTCGACCTGCTCGACTGCTCGACGCAGGCG
The DNA here is from genome assembly GCA_964545855.1 of uncultured Planctomycetales bacterium. Lineage (GTDB taxonomy): Bacteria > Planctomycetota > UBA1135 > UBA1135 > JACQFD01 > CAZJHD01. The sequence continues at coordinate 44,865 of CAZJHD010000029.1, read as the reverse complement.
GTGCAGCACGACGCCGTGAAGGTCCTCGGGACCGCGCGGGTCGCGGAGCTCCTGGACCGGATGAAGGCGCGCGCGACGGAGCGCCACGTGAACCTCACGCTCCTCCTGGCGGCGCCCTTCACGGGCCGGCACGTGAACGTCCCGGTGCAGACCCGCGTCCACGAGGCGCTCGTCGTGGAACGCTTCGAGGAGGCGCACGCGACGCAGAGTCCGGGCTTCTGCCCGATGGTCGGGAACTACCTCAAGGTGAACCCCGATGGAGAGGCCTTCCCCTGCTGCCGCGCGCCCCAGGAGCTGCGGCTCGGGAACGTCTTCGAGCAGGGTCTCGACGCCGTCTGGAACGGCGAGGCGGCGCAGCGTCTCCGCGGAGCGATGCACCGCAACGACCCGCCGGCTCCCTGCAAGGGTTGCCTCGTGCGCGAGCAGCCGATGCTGGCCGCCGCGATCCAGCACGCGGACCGTCAATAGGACCCGGCGCTACTCGACCGTCAGATCGACGGTGGACTCCGCACCCGACTCGAGGGTCACCGTGCGGGATCCCGGTGCATCCGCGCCGAGCCCGAGGCGCATCCCGCGCGACGGATCCATCGGCACGACGCGGTACTCGCCCGGCTCCAGCGAGCCGACGCGGTAGCGTCCCTCGGCGTCGGTCATCGTGAGCTTCCCGGGCGGCGGGGCTCCGACCTTCGCGACCATGACGATCGTCTGCGTCGCAGGAGCGCCGCCCGGGCCGGTGACACGGCCCAGCACGACGGCCGCCTTCGGCAGCACGAGCTCGACGCCCGTCACGCGAGCGTCCTCGCCGAGCACGATCTCGTCTCCCGTCATCTCGCAGAGACCCTGGGCCACGGCGTCCAGGCGGTAGCGACCCGCCGGGACGTCCTCCAGCCGGAAACGGCCCTCGGCATCCGTCGTGATCGGCACGCGGCCGTCGAACGTCTGCACGTTCGCCGCGCCGTCGGAGGAGGCGTCGATCGTGAGGGCGACCATGCGGCGTCCTGGCCCCGCGGCCTCGGAGTCGACGAGCTTCACGGTCGCGCCGGCCACGGGCGCATTGCCGTCCTTGCGCAGCACGCGCCCCTCGATGACGCCGCGCGGCAGCACGAGGTCGGCGCGATCGATCCCGCCCGTCGCCTCCACGAGGCGCTCCGCCGGCTTCACTCCACCGGCCTTGATGCCCTGCAGCGTGTAGCGCCCCTCCTCGACGTCGAGGAACTCGAACTTCCCGTCGGGGCCCGTCGTCGTGCTGCGCCCGCCTTCGGCGAGATCGGGGATGCCGAAGGACGGGCCGTCGCCGCGCTCCATGAGCGAAACGCGCACGCCCGCCACCGGCAGGCCCGCCTGCGTCACGGTGCCACGGAGCGTTCCCGTCTGCGCGGCCTGGAGGTCGAGCATCTCCGTCTTCCCGTCGGAGATGGCGACGGCGATGCCCTCGACGGGACGGTCGGTGTCGATCGACACGAATCCGAAGTCGCGCGCCTCGTTCTTCGCGAGGGTCGCGTGATAGGTGCCCGGCCGCAGCGACTCGAATCGGTAGGTTCCCTCCACGTCGGTGACCTGGCGCTTGCGCTGCTGCTCCGGCTCGGGGCCGACGAGCTCGACGGTCGCGCCGCTCACGGTCTCCGCCCCGCCCCGCGTCACGCGACCCTCCAGCACGCCGCCCTCCGACACCGCGAGTTCGAGCTCGGGCGCCGGCGGCCCCGACGGATCGACCGCCGCGGACTCCGGGGCCGAAGGAGCGAGACCCTTCTTGCTCGCCGAGACGCGGTAGTCCGCCGCCGGGAGCCCCGTGAAGCGCGCGCGGCCCGCGGCGTCGGTCTCCGCCGTCCTGCGGACGGGGGCCGGTCCCCCGTCGGGCCCCGATCCGCCGACGGCGACGCCGATGCGGCTCGGACCGGCCGAGCTCGCCACACGGACGTCGCGCTCCGCGCCTCCGCTGCGACTGCGCACGGCGCCGCGGAATCCGGCCGGCGCGTGGCCGTCATGTCCCGCGTCGTCCGCGTCCTGCTCCGCCGCGTGCATCGCCTCGATCATCTCTTCCTCCGGCGTGAGCGCGCGCGCCTCCCGCAGCGTGACGCGCGCGTTCGCGACGGGCTCCCCGCTGCCGGCGCGCACGACGCGCACGGCGAGCGTCGCGCCCGGGGACACGGGGATCCGCACGTCCGTCACGGGCCGTTCCGCCGAGACCTCGATCGGCTCCGACGACGCCGGCGCGAATCCTTCGCCCTCGACGTGGACGCGCCACCGACCGGCCTCGAGGCCCTCGATCTCGAAGGCGCCCCCGCCCGCGACGCGCCCGTCGACGAGCTGGCGCGGGCCCATGATCCGGATGCCGCTCCCGCCGCGGCTCTCCTCCTTCTCCGCGCCCACGCGGAAGCTCTCGAAGGAAGGTGCCATCGCCTGCGCATCGGCGCCGAGGGCCGCCACCACCTTTCCGGAGATGGAGCCGAGCTGCTCCAGCACGAGCACGAGGTCATGGGTGCCCGGCTCGACGCCCGACTTGCGCGCGATGCCGCGCCCGTCGACGCGAGCCGAGAGGTTCACGCGGCCCTGGGAGAGACCCGCGATCCGGAAGTTGCCGTCACCATCGGTCTTCACGCCATCCCGTCCGCCGCCGAAGCCCGGGAGGTCGATCACGAATCCGTAGGAGCCTCCGAACTGGCGCACCGTCGCGCCGGCGACGGGCGCGCCCTCGCGGTCGACGAGCCGGCCGGAGATCGCCAGACCCTCGCGCAGGATCAAGTCGGGCACGAGAACGGGAGATCCTGGCCGCAGGTCGACGGGCTCGCTCACGGCCCGCACGCGGTTCGGAGCCGAGCCGACGACGACGGCGCGCGATCCCGGCGAGAGACCATCGACGCGGTAGCGGCCCTGCGCATCGGACTTCGCCGAGAAATCGCTCCACCCGGCCGGCTCGAAGCGCACGCCGAGCCTGCCGTCCTGACCGGGGACCTGCGTCGAGGCGATCACGCGAACTCCCGCCAGAGGAACGCCCGAAGCGTCGGTGACCCGACCCTCCAGGGACGCGCCGGGATGGAGCACCACGTCGCCGAGGTCACGCTGCTCGCGCGCGCCGACGGGCGAAACGTCGGCGACATGCAGCGACCTCCCCTCGCCGCGGCAGCGGAGCCGCAGCGGCGCGCCCGTGTCGACATCGCGCAGCTCGAATCGGCCATCGCGGTCGCTCGTCGCGTCGGGCGCCGCGGGAGCGGAGACGGCGTCGTCGAACAGAGTCCGGAACGCTCCCGCGCGCTCGATCCAGAGGGAGACTCCCGAGAGGCCGACGGTGGAGCCCGCAGCGACGACGCGTCCCCTGAGGACCGCCGCGGCGCTCGTCGCGAGCGCGCCCGATCCGCTCGCGCTTCCCGCGGGCGCGAGCTCCGAGCGAGCCTCCGGGCCTCCCTCGACGGCCGCCACCTCCGCCGCCGCCGGTGTCGCGCGCGCCGGATCCCTCCCCTCCACGTGGCTCTCCTTCGTGCCCTCCGTGTCCGTGTTCGCGAGAGCGAGGAAGAGACCGCCTCCCACGGCGGCGACGGCGAGGACCGAAACGAGGAGGAGGCTCTTGCTCATGGGATGGCCTGCGCTGGGGGCGTCGGCTGCGGGAGCGGGGTGCTCCCCGGCGGGCCGAGGGCGCGTGCTACGGAGAGGCTTCCCGCGACGTTGGACCGGCGCCACGCAGGCTGCAGTTGTGCCCGAGCCTCGAACGGTATCATCGGAGAACTCGGCGCGGCCACGCGGCCACGGTCACGCGACTCGGAGCGGAGCCCGCCGAGCGAGAAGGAACCAACAGGATCGTCCCGAGCACCGAACCCAGCGTCGGCCGATGCCCTCGACTCCCGCCCCACGGAGACTCTCGATGCGCCGCAATTCCCCGCTCGCCATCCTCGGCACGCCCGCCGCGATCCGCCTCGCCGTTGCAGCGGCCGCACTCCTCGCCTCGACGCTGCTCGTCGGCGCCACCGCCTCGGCGCAGGGGCGCAAGGACATCGACAACGAGATCTACGAGAACGCGCGCTGGGGCTTCGCCTTCTACCCGCTCGCCAAGTGGAACGCCGTCCCGCCGCAGCCCGACGAGGAGTACCAGGTCGCGAAGTTCGAGGCGCCGCAGGCGCTGGCCCACAAGACGGGCGCATGGCACTGCAACTTCGAGGTGCTTCGATTCGATGCCGAGGGCAAGTCGGCGGCGAACCTCGATCAGGGCCGCACCGGCGGTCCGACGACGGGCGGCGAGGGCAAGGAAGGAGAAGGGAAGGAGGGCGACGGCAAGCTCACCCCCGACGACATCCGCCGGATGCGCGATCAGCTCCGGAAGCGGAGCTACGAGGAGTACCTCAAGGACCTCGGCGACCGCGTGAAGAACAAGAAGCCGCCGAAGAAGCAGCGCTTCAAGAAGAACCAGGCCGTCGTCCACGAGTTCGAGACGCCGAGCTCGCAGAAGGGGATCAACTACCGCTTCTTCGCCGTCGTCTTCAAGCACCCCGACAAGTCGGAGATCGTCCTCGAGTTCTCCATGCCGGAGTTCAAGTACGACGACTGGAAGCCGGTCTTCGTGCGCTCGGCCGAGACGTTCCAATTCATCGAGAAGCAGAACGACGACCCCAACCGGTTCGAGGGGCTGACGATCCTCGAGCGCGATCGCATGCGCCACGAGGAGGAGGTGAACCTCACTCCGGGCTGGCAGCTCATCGAGACCGACCACTACTTCATCAAGACGAGCGTCGACAACGCGCGCTTCCTGAAGGAGCTCCAGGAGCGCATCGAGGCGATCCGCAAGGTCTACGTGGCGCGCTTCCTCCCCCAGGGCGAGCCGAAGGAGCTCCTGAAGAAGCCCGTGCTGCGGGTCACGAAGAACTTCGACGAGTACTTCCAGTACGGCGGTCCTCCGGGCTCGGGCGGCTACTTCAACTCCCAGACGGAAGAGCTCGTGGTGCCCTGCTTCAAGGAGATCGGCCTCACGCTCACGTGGGCCATCCTCAACCACGAGGGCTTCCACCAGTTCATCCACACCTTCTTCGGCGACCTCTCTCCGCACTCCTGGTACAACGAAGGCACAGGCGACTACTACGCCGGCTTCCAGTACAAGGGGCACGACCATTGGGAGATCAAGCCGCTCGGAGCGTGGGCGGGCGGCGTCGACCGGCTCTCCACCATTCGCGAGGCCGTGCGCAAGGCGGAGTACGTTCCGCTCGAGGACATCCTCCGCTACACGCAACAGCAATACTACGCGAAGGCCGGACTGTGCTATGCGCAGGGCTGGTCGATCATCTACTTCCTGATGCGCGCGAAGGACCAGGGCTGGAGGCCCTGGAACGACGACTGGGATCGGATCCTCCCGGACTACCTGGAGAAGCTCTCGGAGACGAAGAAGCTCGAGGACGCCGTGGAGTTCGCGCTGCGCAACCTGAAGGGCCAGAAGATGCAGGAGTTCGAGGACTCCTGGAAGGCCTACATGGACAAGGGCATCCGATAGCTGTCCGCTCCGCCGCAAGAGTGCTCCGCCGAGCGAGTGCGAGGCAGCGGCGCACGGCGCGACGCTCGGTCCACTCCCGTGGCGCAGGCTCCTCGGCCGATAGGGATGCTGTCGCTCCGGGCCCGGCCGGTCGGTAGAACAGCCGCGCCGACGACGGCGACCCGCGCATGAGATCCGCTCCCGCCCGCCTCCTCCTCGCCCTCCTCGCGACGGCGTCCACGACCGCGTGCCTCACGTCGCGAGCGCCGGCCGGCAGCGTCCTCGTGCGTACCTCGGCCGGCGAGGAGCAGGGCGTCGCCACGAACTTCGGGATCGTCTTCCTCGCCCGGACGGCGCAGGCGGGACGCTGCGACGTGACGGTCTTCTTCGGCGACGGCCCGAGCATCGAGCCGGGACACGTCGACCCCATCGAGGGCTCCCAGCTCGCGCGCGCCGTCCTCGGCCTCCGGGTGCCCTGGAGCGAGGTCTCGGGCACCTACCCGAGCCCGTCGGACGACCTCGTGCTCGCCGTCGCCGAGGATCAGCGGGTCCGCACGTTCTCGACGCGCGTCGCCGACGGACCGGGCGTCTCCGGGACTCTGGTGGAGCGCCCGTCGAGCTTCCCCCTCGACGGCTCCGCCGTCGGCGCGGGTCTCTTCCGATGGGAGGACTCCCGCTACCGGCTCGTCGGTCTCGTGACCGGCGTCGTGCGCTTCCAGGACGCCTCCGGATCGCGGCGCGACCTGCTTACGTTCCTCGGTCCCCGCGATCTGGCGCCGCTCCTGCTCCGGGATCACGAACGCGGTCGCGACCGCGCTTTCCCGGCGCGCGACGACATCGACCGGCGCTGACGCGCGCGTACGCTGCGACCGCCCGAGGTCCCCGCGCCACGGGAACTCCGCGCCGCACCGTGCTGCTCCTGATCGACAACTACGACTCCTTCACGTTCAACCTGCTGCACGCGCTGCAGGAGCTCGGCGAGGAAGTCGATGTCGTGCGGAACGACGCCCTCGGCGCGGGCGGCGTCGAGGAGCGCGCCCCGGAGATGCTCCTCGTGTCTCCCGGGCCCGGCGATCCGTCGGGGGCCGGCGCGAGCGTGGACGCCATCCGCTCCTCGATCGCGCGCCGGCCGGTCCTGGGCGTGTGCCTCGGGCACCAGGCCCTCGGCGTGGCGCTCGGAGCCCGCATCGCTCCGGCGAAGCGGCTCGTCCACGGCAAGGCCGAGGCGGTGCGGCACGACGGAGCCGGTATGTTCGCGGGGCTCGAAAGCCCGATGCGCGTCGCCCGCTACCACTCGCTCGTCCTCGAGGAGCGCTCGCTGCCCGCGGAGCTCCGTGTCTCCGCGCGCGCGGAGGACGGCGACGTCATGGCGGTCCAGCACGCGCGGCTCCCCGTGGCGGGCGTCCAGTTCCACCCCGAATCGTTCCTCACGCCGAAGGGATCGGAGATCCTCGCCGGCTTCCTGCGATGGGCGCGGACCCCGCGATGATCCGCATCGAGGGCCTCGGGAAGACCTGGGGCTCCTTCGTCGCGCTCGACGGCGTCACCTTCGATGTGCCGCGCGGATCGATCTTCGGTCTCGTGGGTCCGAACGGCGCAGGGAAGACGACGCTCCTCAAGGCGCTCGCGGGAGTCGTGCGGCCCTCCACGGGCGGCTGCTGGGTGGACGGGATCTCCGTCGAGCGCGAGCCCGTCGCCGCGAAGCTCCGCATGGGATACCTCCCCGGCGACGGGCAGCTCTGGGAGCGCCTCACGGGCGGCGCGTTCCTCCGGGAGGCCACGGCGTGTCATCCGCGGATCGACCGCGCGCTGCAGGAGGAGCTCGTCGACCGGTTCCATCTCCCGCTCCGCAAGCGGATCCGCACCTACTCCCACGGGATGAAGCGGAAGATCGGCATCGTCCAGGCTCTCGTGCCGGACGTGCCGCTCTCGGTCCTCGACGAGCCCGAGGACGGACTCGACCCCACGGCGCGGCGCATCCTGCTGGACGTGCTGCGGAGGCTCCAGTCGACGGGGCGGACCACCCTGCTCTCCTCGCACCAGCTCGACGCCGTCGCCCGCGTGTGCGACCGCGTCGCCTTCCTCGCCGCGGGACGTCTCGTCGACTGCGACGCGCTCCCGTCGATCCGTGAACGCTCCGCACGCAACATCCGCGTCCGGCTCGCTCCGGGCCTCGCGCCCGAGGTGCTCCGCGTGGAGGGCGTGGCGGAGGTCCACCGCCGCGAGGAGGAATGGGTCGTCGTCGCGTCGGGCGATCCTCTCCCGGTCCTGCGTCGTCTCGCGGCGCTCGACATCGAGGGGCTCGAGTACCGGCAGCTCCGCCTCGAGGAGGTCTACGCCGACCTGTACGCGATCGAGCGCATCGGCGCTTCGGGGAACGGCGCGGGCGCTTCGGAGACGAGCCCGTGATCCTCCGCAAGACGCTGCAGGAGACCGTGTGGAAGTCGGTGGCGTGCACCGCGCTGCTCGGGTTCCACCTCGTGCTCGCCGTTCTCTTCTTCCACGACTTCCAGCAGGAGGCCGATTCACTGAAGCGCCTCGTGCCCTTCGACATCGTGAAGAAGATGGTCGACGTGATGGCCAGCAAGGGGCTCGACGGCTACCTGATGGTCCAGCACTTCGCGAAGGCCGTGAACACCTTCGGCACCTTCGCCGCCGTGTTCTTCGCGGCCTTCGCGGTCGCCGGCGAAGTCGATCGGAAGACGATCGAGCTCACGCTCTCGCGGCCGATCTCGCGGAGGCGGATCCTCGCGACGAAGTACCTCGTCGGCGCGGCGGGCCTCCTCCTGCCGCTCGCGATCGTCACGCCTCTCGCGATTCCGCTCGCGGCCTACATCGAGGAGCCGGTCTCCGGCTACGCGCTGTTCCTCGAGACGATCCACAGCAGCCTCTTCCTGCTGCTGCTCTACTCGCTCACGTTCCTGTTCTCCACCTGGATGTCCGACCCCGCCCACGTGGCGTTCTGGGTGCTCGGCATCGCCCTGATCGAGTTCGCCCTGCTCGTCGTGAAGCAGGCGTCGAACTGGTCGATCTACAAGCTGGCGGAGATGACCGTCATGCTTCCGATCGTCACGCAGCACCGGCTTCCCTGGGCGCTCGACCTCGGCCTGCTGGCGGGCTCGGCCGTGCTCTTCGGCGCCGCGCTCTGGAAGTTCGAGCGCCGCGATTTCTAGCGGGCCGCCGCAGGAGACCTTCGAACTGCGCGCGGGCGTTGTCGCCGATCACATCGTCGCGCGACGGCTCAGAGACGGCGCGTCACGATCTGCACGACGTCGTCGCTCGCCGGAGTCCCCTCGGCGATCTCCCGGAGGGAGGAGTCGAGCGTGCCGTTCTTGCCGACGCAGACGAGGGCGATCCCGCCGTCCTCCCCCATCGCGCTCGAGCGGCCGAAGTAGTAGACGCGGTAGGCGCGCGACCAGGGGTCGACGAGGCCCTGGGCCTTCTCGCCTCCGCCCACGGCGCGGGCGACGCGCCAGCCGACGCCCTCCTTCACTCCGGTCGCGAGATAGGGACCGGCCCAGCCGCTGCGCGCCTCGGTGTTCGAGTAGAGCATGGGCAGGCCCAGGAGTTCGCCCGAGAGGCTCCGCTGCCCGTCGAAGGGCTCGTTCGAGGGCCAGCTCCTCGTGTCCGCGTGGTAGCGGGTGAAGGCGTCCGCGACGGCCCGCAGCTCGGTCTGGGCCCTTCCGCCGCGCGAGCTCGCGATCTCGCTCGTCACGATGGGCACGAGCACTCCCGCCAGGAGGACCAGGATCGCGATCACGATGGCCGCCTCGACCATCGTGAAGCCGTGAGGGCGAGTTCGCTGCGACATGGGCATTCCGGGGAGGCTCCGCGAGCGGCTGCGTCCCGAGCCTCGACGAGCGCGCAGCTCCCCGGAGGCATCGGCCGCCGAGGCCTCCCGACTTGACCCGCGCGCGCCGTGCGACCCGAGGAACGTCGGCCTCGCTGACCGGCGCCTCAAGCCACCGGCGCCGGAGCGCCGAACGAGACGGTCGCGCGACGTGCCGGGCCCCGGGTCCGGACGGAGCGCTCCGTCGGAGAATGGCGCTCACCTCCCGAACCCACCGCCAGCGCGGCTTCTCGATGCTCGAGGCGATCGTCGTCCTCGCGATCATCGTCGCGCTCCTCGGGGTCGTGATGCCGATCCTGTCGGCCGAGGTGGAGGACTCGCGCCTCTCGCGGGCCCTCGGCGACGCGAGTCGGATCGCGACGGCCGTCGACCATTACGTCCGCGACCTGGGCCACGACCCCGGCGCCGCCGCGCGGCCCGGAGCGCCGGCGGTCCTGGTCACCTCGGGCGCGCACCCGCAGGGGCTGCCGGCCGTGCCGCGCGCGCGCCTCTCGGAGATGCTGGCGCGCCCCGCGGAGAAGGAGGCCCAGGCCTCCGCCTGGAAGGGTCCCTACCTCGGCGAGGTGGGAGCCGACCCCTGGGGTCACGCCTACGTGGTGATCCTCCCGGCCGCCGGGAGCGCCGATCGCGGCTGGGTCGTCTCGTCGGGCCGCGACGGAGTCCTCGAGACGACGGAGCGCGTCTCCGAGGTGAAGGGCGACGACGTCGGGATCCGGATCCGCTGAGCTCCCGTGATCCCGCGCGCTCCCGCGCCGGATCGCTACACGAGGTACGCCACGGCGAAGCCGACTTGCGCGAGCATCATCATCCGGTACATGTGCACCCACGACGGGTGGTTCTCGACGTTCGCGAGGGCCTCGGGGTCGCGCAGGATCAGCCACACGGTGTAGCTGCCGTAGAGCACGAGCGACGCCGTCAGGCCCCAGAGCACCCAGGCGCTCCCGGTGAGCATCGGGAGCGACTCCCCCCGGTAGTCGCGCTCGATCCACATGCCGAGCGGGATGAGGAGCCACGGGAAGACGAAGAAGGGCGCGATCTGCCATGCGGCGCTCTTCACTCCATAGCGGACGGGCAGCGTGCGGCAGCCGGCGGCGGCGTCTCCCTTCATGTCCGAGAAGTCCTTCGTCGCGGACGCGCCGAGGAGGAACGTCATGAAGACGAGGCCGATGTACCAGGGCTCCACGTCGGCGAAGACCGTCCCGACGCAGCTCCAGCCGCAGACCTTCAGGAGGCATCCACGCGGGATCGCGATCGTCACCTGCGCGGGCCACGCCCAGCGCTTCGTGCGCACCGGAGGCAGCGAGTAGGCGAGAGTGCCGATCGCGCCGAGGGCCGCGATCACGAAGCACTCGTGGGTGCCGAGCCAGCCGAGCCCCTGGCCCGAGAGCGGCGTCACGAACCACGCCGCCGCGAGCGACACGAAGTAGAGCGCGCAGAAGTAGACGATCGTCTCGCGCACCGTCACCTCGCCGGCCGGCAGGGGCCGCGTCGGCTTGTTGATCCGGTCGTTCTCCAGATCGGTCCACTGATTGAGGACGTTCGACGCGGCGTTCAGCGCCGCCGCCATGAGCGAGCCGATCAGGAGGTAGTGCCAACGGTCGCCGAGCAGGTCGAGGCGCGTCCTGCCCTCGTGCTGGGCCACGGCGCCGAGCGCCGAGAAGGAGCCCGAGAGCATCCCCAGCAGCGGCGGCAGCAGCGTGAAGGGACGCGCATAGCGCCAGTAGAGCGCGATCGTCGACTCGCGCCGCGGTGCGGCGCCCGGCGGAGAGGCGGGCTCGGGAGTGCGGTCTCGTTGCACGGTGGGTCGGCTCGGGTCGGTCCCGCTCACGGCGGCGGAATGGCCGTGCCGGAGGCGATGCGCGCGGCAGCGTAGGCGAGGAGGGCGCCCACGACGCACAGGAGGAAGTTCGAGACTTCGTGATCGAGCTTGCGGCGGCCGGCCATGAACGCGTTCATCCACGACTCGAACACGTTGCCGCCGAAGGCGCCGGCGAGGACGCAGGCGGCGCCCGTCACCGCGCCGAGCGGCGCGTAGTAGCCGAGCGCCGCGCCGAGCGCGGCGAGGATCGCCGAGGCGGCGAGGCCCGCGAGCGTGCCCTCGACGGAGACGGCGCCGATCGTCCCCGGCGGCACGCGCCGGAAGCTCGTGAGGAGGATCGGGGTCCGGCCGATCGCCTTCCCCACCTCGGTGCCCGCCGTGTCCCCCGCCGCCGTGGCGAAGGTCGCCGCGAAGGCGACGTGAAGGGCGCCCTCCGGATCCCCGAGCCACGCTGCGAGCGCGGCCACCGCGAGCCCGGGCGTCACCTTGGCGAGGGCGTTCCGCGCTCCACGGCGTCCGCCCTCGGCCTCGGCGATGCCGCGCGCCTCCTTCTCCTTCGCGCCGAAGCGCGTCAGCGCCGATCCGATCACGAAGAAGCCGACGAGGAGGCACCAGCCCCGCCAGCCGGCGAGGAGCCAGAGGCCCGTGCCGAGGAGCGTCCCGGCGACGAGTCCCGATCGGCCCACGGCCCGTCCCACGAAGGCGACGAGCCCGAGAGCGAGGTTCGCGCCGAGCGCGAGCGCGACGTCCCGGGGCTCCACTCCTCAGACCACGGCGCCCGCGATGGAGCGCGCCAGGGGATCGAGCAGCAGCAGCACGGTGCCCGCCACGAGGGCCGTTCGGAAGTTGTCGTCGATGCGCACGCGGATCGACTCGGCCACGGACGCGCACGCGGCGGCCGACGCCGCGGCGATCCAGACGTCGAGCCGCAGCCCGCCTCCCTCGGGTCGGTGCGCGATCGCGTAGTCGAGGGCGCCGCCTCCCCTCGCCCAGAGCATCGCGTTCATCGTCTCGAGCCAGGGTCTCGATCCGAGCGCGGCGTAGACCTCGCCGAAGGCGCCGAACGTCCGGTCCGAGCGCGCTTCGACGAACCCGTAGGAGATCGCGCCCGCGGCGGTGCCGAAGACGACGAAGGCGACGAGCCCCTGCCAGCTCTTGTCACGGTTCCAGGGGAGCTTCGCGCTCCCCCAGGTGCGACCGACGAGCGCCGCCATGGCGTCGCCGAGGGCGAGGATCGCCCAGGCGCCGGCGGCGATGCGCACCGGGAAGAGGAGCGCCAGCAGCAGCACCGCCATGGGATAGGCGCGCACGCCGGCGAAGGACGACTCCCCTGGGCGGAAGATCCAGGGCGCGACGCGCGGGAGCACGGCCGCGTTCAGCACGATCCCTCCCACGCACCCGGCGACCACCCAGGGCCAGGCGAGCCATCGCAGCGAGAGCGACAGCAGGCCGACGCTCGCGTGCGTCATCCGGCGCGCGGCCTCGCGGGGTGCGATCGGGGGCATCCGGCGCGAATCTACACGCCCCGCGCGCCGAACCGAGCGCCCCGGGCGGCTGGCAAGCCTCGAACGCGCGCCCCATACTGGCCGCGCTCTTTCTCTCGACGAGCGCTCCCTCGGTTCGACCGAATGCGCCGGCACGGATCCGCCCCACGCGGCTCCGCCGCGGTGCGATCGGTCATGGAAGCCGGTGCGAATCCGGCGCGGACCCGCCGCTGTGAGTGGCGACGAGCGCGGCCCATCCCCGCAGTTCCGCGGGGGCCACTGGGCGCCGGCAGCGGCCGGCGCCCGGGAAGGCGGCCGCGCGAGATCGACCCACGAGCCAGAAGACCGAGCCGGGGGAGCCTTCCGTGCGCGCTCCGAGGAGTCGACCGCGCCGGGCTCGGAGCCACGGCTCCGTGGCGCGGCCGGAGTTCCTTCGAGTGTGCGCGGCGGCCCCGCCGGACACGCCGCGCGGGGTCTCGAATCGGCGAGGTTCCGACACCCACTCCACGAAGAGGATCATCCGATGCCCCGCATCACCCGGGTCTACACCCGGACGGGCGACGACGGCACGACCGCCCTCGGCGGCGGCCAGCGCGTCCCGAAGGACTCGCCCCGCATCGAGGCCTACGGCACCGTCGACGAGCTCGGCTCGGTGATCGGGGTCGCGCTCGCGAGCGGAGTGACGGCGCCCCTCGACGCCGAGCTCGCGCGCATCCAGAACGAGCTGCTCCATCTCGGCGCCGACCTCTGCGTGCGCGAGGAGGACAAGACCCGCGTCCCTGTGCCGCGCATCGAGGACCGGCACGTGAGGGCCCTCGAATCGCTGATGGACCGCCTGTCGGGGGATCTCGCTCCCCTCGAGAACTTCCTCCTCCCCGGCGGCTCGGCGGCCGCGGCGCACCTGCACGTGGCGCGCTGCGTCTGCCGCCGCGCCGAGCGCAGCGTCGTCGCGCTCGGACGCGCCGAAGCCGTGAACCCGCTCGCCGGGCGCTACCTGAATCGTCTGTCGGACGCGCTGTTCGTCATGGCGCGCTGGGAGAACCACCGGCGCGGCATCGTCGACCCCTGCTGGAACAGCCGCGCCTGACGCCCGCACGCCCGCGACCGATCCCACTCGCTCCCCGCACCGCATGACCCAGCGCATCGTCTCCCTGCTCCCGTCCGCCACCGAGATCGTCTGCGCCCTCGGCGCGCGCGACCGCCTCGTCGGCCGCTCCCACGAGTGCGATTGGCCCGCCGACGTGGAGTCGCTGCCCGTGCTCACCTCGGCCCGCATGGAGCCGGCGTCCACGAGCGCCGCCATCGACCGCTCCGTGCGCGCGGTCCTCGAGAAGGCGCTCGCCGTCTACGAGGTCGACGTGGCGAAGCTGAAGGAGCTCGCCCCCGACGTGATCGTGACGCAGGATCTCTGCGACGTCTGCGCCGTCTCCGCCGAGGACGTGCGCCGCGCGGCGAAGGAGATCGCGGGGAAGGAGGTTCAGGTGGTGAGCCTCCGCCCCACGCACATCGACGACATCTGGGCCGACGTGCAGCGCGTGGCCGACGCCATCGGGCGGAGCGCCGAGGGGAAGGACCTCGTCGCGAGCCTGCGCGGGCGCGTCGAGTCGATTCGGGAACGCGCCCAGCAGCTCTCGCAGCGCGTCGACGTGGTCTCGATCGAGTGGATCGAGCCGGTGATGCTCGGCGGCACCTGGATGCCCGAGATCCTCACGATCGCCGGCGGGAATCCCCTGGGCGTGGAGCCGGGGCAGAATGCGCCCACGGTCGACCGCGCGTTCCTCGAGGAGATCGATCCCGAGGCCGTCGTCGTGAAGCCCTGCGGCTACTCGCTCGCGCGCACGCTCGCGGAGCTCCCGCGCCTGAAGGAGATGCTCCCCTGGGACGAGTGGTCGGCGGTCCTCTACGGCCGCGTCTTCCTCGCCGACGGCAACGCCTACTTCAACCGGCCGGGGCCGCGCATCGCCGACTCCGTCGAGATCCTGGCCTCGTGCCTCCACCCGAAGCAGTTCCGCGAGTTCCGCACGCAGTACGCGAAGGCCGTGATCGAGGTGGACTCCGACTTGACGCTCCATCCCTGGGACGACGCGTGACCGGATCCGTCGGCCTCCGCGCGGCGCGTCTCGCGGGCGTGCTGCTCGCTCTCCTCGGATCCGCCTGCACGCCCCATGGGTCGCCCACCGGCGCGGCCGGCGTCCCACGGCGCATCGCCTCCGTCAACGTCGCCGCCGACGAGATCCTCGCCGACCTCGTTCCTCCCGAGCGCGTCGTCGCCGTCAGCGCCTACGTGGACGACCCGGGGCTCTCGAACGCGGCGGGACGCTATCCCGACCACGTTCCGCGCATCCGGGCCGAGCTGGAGACGATGCTCGCGCTCCACCCCGACCTCGTCTGCACGAATCCCTACAACTCGGCCGACTTCCTCGAGGTCCTGCACCAGTCGGGTCTCGCCACGTTCCGCTTCGAGGAGGTGACCTCCTTCGACGGGATCCGCGCGGGCGTGCTCGCCCTGGGCACGCGCGTCGGCGAGCAGGAGCGCGCACGCGATCTCGTCGACGCCATGGACCGCCGGCTCGCCGAGGTGGCGCGAGCCCTCGAGGGCGTCGCGTCGAGGCCGCGCGTCTACTACTGGGCCGCCGGCTGGACCGCCGGCCGCGACACGACGATCGGCGAGCTCATCGGACGCGCGGGCGCCGTGAACGCCGCCGCCGAGGGCGGCCGCTCCGGCATGTTCGAGCTCTCCCTCGAGCAGGTGCTCGCGCTCGATCCCGACGTCCTCGTCCTCGACGCGCGGGACTCCCTCGCCGACCTCCCCGGGCGCGAGCTGCCGCCGCAGCTCCGGGGCCTGCGCGCCGTGCGCGAGGGCCGCGTCCTCCACATCCCGGGCCGCGCGCTCGGCGCCATCTCCCACCACGTCGTCTCCGGCGTGGAGGCCCTCGCGCGCGCGCTCCACCCGGAGCGCTTCCCCGGCACGCCCCGATGAACCCGGGCCGGATCGTCCGCTTCGGCTCGATCGTCCTCCTGCTGACGGCCGCCCTCGCCGTCGGGCTGGGAACGGTCGACATCGATCCAGCGCGCGTCCTGCGCATCCTGCTCGCGCAGGTCGGCCTCGCCGACGCCTCCGACGTCTCCGAGACGGACCGGACGATCCTGCTCTTCGTGCGCTTCCCGCGCGTCGTCCTCGTGGCGCTCGTCGGCGGCGCCCTCGCCCTCGCCGGTGCGACGCTGCAGGCGATCTTCCAGAACCCCATGGCCGACCCGGGCATCCTCGGCGTGACCGGCGGCGGCGCCTTCGGCGCGGTGCTCGCGATCTACCTCGGCGTCGCGGACCGCGTGCCCTTCTCTCTGCCGGCCTTCGCCTTCGCCGGCGCCTGCACGGCGTCGCTCCTCGTCTACGTGCTCGCCTACCTGGGCGGGCGACCGTCGACGACGACGCTCCTCCTCACGGGGATCGCCATCGGCTCCCTCGCCGCCGCCGGGATGTCGGTGCTCCTCGTCGGCACGCAGGACTACCGCGTGAAGCAGGTGATCTTCTGGCTCGTGGGCGGCGCCGAGGGCCGCACCTGGAGCCACGTGCAGCTGGCGGGCGCCTTCATCCTCCCGGGCGCCGCGATCCTCCTCGCCTCGCACCGTCCGATCGACGTGCTCGCCCTCGGCGAGGACCACGCGCTCTCCGTCGGTCTCTCGGTCGGCCGCGTGCGGCTCCTCCTGCTGCTCGCCTGCGCGCTCGTCGCCGGCGCCGCCGTGAGCGTGGCCGGCTCCATCGCCTTCGTCGGCCTCATCGTTCCCCATGCGATCCGGTTCCTCGTGGGCTCGCGCTCCGGCGCACTGCTGCCGGCGTGCTTCCTCGGAGGCGCCGCGTTCCTCGTCCTCTGCGATCTCGCGGCCCGCGTCCTCTCCCGCGAGCAGGAGCTGCACCTCGGGATCCTCACGGCCTTCCTCGGGGTCCCCTTCCTGCTCTCGCTGCTGATCCGCAGCAAGCGGCTCGCGACATGAGCGCCGTGGCCCTCGAGACCCGCGGCGCCACCTTCGCCGTCTCCGGCCGACCGCTCCTGGCGGACGTGACGCTGACCATCGCCGAGGGCGAGTGCGTGGCTCTCCTCGGTCCGAACGGCTCCGGCAAGACGACGCTGCTGCGGCTCCTCACGGGCGTGCGCCGCGCGAGCGCGGGCACGGTGCTGCTCGACGGCCGGCGGGTCGACCACGTGCCGCGCCCCGAGATCGCCTGCCGGATCGCCTACCTGCCGCAGAACACCTGGTCCGACTTCGAGATCGCCGTGGCCGACGTGGTCGCCATGGGCCGCTACCCGCACCTCGGCGCCTGGCGCTCGCCCACGGCCGCCGACCGCGACGCGGTGCATGCCGCCATGGAGCAGGTGGGCGTGCAGGATCTCGCGCGCCGGACGCTGCCCACGCTCTCGGCCGGCGAGCGCCAGCGCGTCTTCGTCGCGCGCGCCCTCGCCCAGGGTTCCCCACTCCTCGTGCTCGACGAGCCGACCAGCGCCCTCGACATCGGCCACCAGATCGAGTTGCTCGAGATCCTGCTGCGCCTCCACCGCGAGGGAAAGACCATCGTGGCGGCGATCCACGACCTCCGCCTCGCCTGGCACCACTTCCCGCGCGCGCTCCTGCTGCACCGCGGCCGCCTCGTCGCCGACGGTCCGGCGCGGAGCGTGATCGAGGGACCGGCCGCGCGGGCGGCCTTCGGTGTGCGCGTCGCGACCGACGGGGAGCTGCGCTTCTCGAGGGAGGGCTCGGAGATCCACGCCTGAAGACGAGCGGAGCGATCGACGCCGCGGACCCCGCGCCCGACGAGACCGCGACGCAGCTCCTCGCGGGCAGGAGCCCGCGCCACGGGATCACCTCGTGGCGCCCGGATCTACGGCAGCGCCTCCAGCGCGACGTCGAGGAGCGGGAACCGCTGCCACCCGGCGAAGTCGAAGTGCCACCACTCGGTGCGCAGCACGAGGAATCCCTCCAGCGCCATCGCCTCCCGAAGACGCTCGCGGTGCCGGCGCGCGGCGGGAGCGACCTCCACCGCCTCCGCCGCCGCCCGCGGCGTGAAGTCGTCGAAGCCCGTCGGCATCTCGAGCTCGCGGCCGTGGAGATCGACCAGCGTCACGTCGACGGCGGCGCCCCGGTTGTGGCGGCTGCCGCGGCGCGGATCGGCCACGAAGTCGGGATCGGGGACGCGCTCCCAGAGGAGCCACTGCGCCGCGAGCGGTCGGTAGGCATCCCACACGAGCAGCCCGAGGCCCTCGTCGCGGAGCCGGCGCTGCACGCGCGCGAGCGCCTCGGCCGCCTCGCGCCGCAGGAAGGCGCGCGGCGCGCCGTAGACCGGCTCTCCGAGGAAGTTCCGATGGCCCGCGTAGCGCAGGTCGATGCGGATCGTCGGCTCCACGGCGCGGAGCTCCAGGAGGAGCGGCGTCGCGCGAGCGGGGTCGCGCACGATCCCCGGCGCCGCGCAGGCGGCGACGAGGAGCGACGCGGCCGCCGCCGCCGCGGCCTCAGAGACAGCGCGCCAGCGCATCGGCGAGGGCATCGACGTGCCCGGGCTCGTGGAGCGCGCAGACGCTCGCGCGCACGAAGCCGCCCGGTGGACCGCCGGCGTAGAGGACGTGCGGCGCGAGGATCCCGGCCTCCAGGAGCCGGAGCGAGAGCGCGCGCAGATCTCCCTCGGCGCGCCCCGTGATCGAGAACCAGGGCACGGCGTCGCGCGGCGGCGCGAGGCCGAGGAGCGTCCATCGGGCGCGCAGCCGACGCGCTCGCTCGCGCAGACGCGCGCGGAGCGAGTCTCCGCCCTCCGCGAGCCGGACGGCGGCGGCGCCCGCGGCGGCGACGGCCGGAGGGAGCGGCGTCGCGCTCGCGAAGACGGGTGCCTGCCGGCGCACGCGCGCGACGAGGTCCGCCGTTCCCGAGACGCACCCTCCGTGCGTCCCGAGGGCCTTGCTGAGCACCGTCGTCGCGACGACCCGCTCCGTCGTGACGCGCGCCTCCTCGAGGGCGCCTCGCCCGCGCTCGCCGAGCACGCCCACGGCGTGCGCGTCGTCGACGAGGAGCCACCCCCCCGAGCCGGCGGCGATCCGCTGCAGTGCAGCGAGCGGCGCCAGCGCGCCCGACGCGAGATCGACGGCGTCCGTGAGCACGAGGGGCGCCCGAAGGCCCGCCGCCGCGCGGACGCGGTCCGCGTCCTCGGCGTCGAAGTGGGCGAAGCGATGCACCGGCCGATCCGCCAGCCGCGCCGCCGCCTCCAGGGACGGATGCGCGCGGTCATCGATCAGCACGCCGTCGCAGTCCGGCGCCAGGGCGGTGGCGGCCGCTGCGTCCGCGAGCCAGCCGGCCGGGAGCACCAACGCCGCCTCGGCGCCGAGGAACCGCGCGAGCGCCGCCTCCAGCTCGACGTGGGGACGCGCCGTGCCCGTCGTCACGCGCGAAGCTCCGGCGCCGACGCCGTAGCGCGCGAGGGCCTCGCGCGCCGCGCCGACGACCTCCGGGTGGCGCGCGAGGCCGAGGGAATCGCAGCCTGCGAAGGAGAGGACGCGCCGGCCTCCGTGGGTGGCGTGGACGCCCTCGATCGCTTCGAGCGGCGGCAGCAGGGCGTCGCCCGGGTCGGTCACGGAGCCGTCGCGCACCGACGCGCGGGGACGGAGTCGCGCGCGCTCGGAGCCCTACTTCCTGCCGCCCGCGTCGGCGGGCGCGGACGCGGCCTTCGCCGCATCGCCGCCCAGGAACTCGAGGGCGGAGCGGAGCTCGACGAGCCGCTCCTTCGGGAACTCGTGGCGCATCTCGAAGGTCCTCAGGTCGCTCGTGACGCCAGCCTTCCGCAGCGCCTCGTGGGCCTCCGTCAGCGACTTCAGCGCGTAGGAATCCTGCGTCCCGACGAGGTGCACGAAACGCACGCCCTTCACCGCGGGCTTCGCCAGCGCCTCGCCGAGGGCCTCGGGGTCGGAGGTGCCCGCGACGACGATCGAGCCGCGGAACACATCGGGACGGCGGGCCGCCGTGAGAAGCGCCACGAGGCCTCCCTGGGAGAAGCCGGAGATCCAGACGCGCTCCGCATCGACGGCGAAGCTCTTCTTCGCCTGCTCCACGGCCGCCACGATCCGCGGCTCGTAGGCCTCGCGTCCCGCGGCGCCCGCCGCCGCCGTGCCGGCGAACCAGGCCATGCGGCCCGGCGAGCGCTCGACGCTCCCCGACACGCTCGCGAGCCGGATGCCGGCGGCGTCGGCCACGTCCTTCCAGCTCTGCTCGAGGAACTGCTTCTTGTTCCCGCCCGCGCCATGGCAGAGGACCAGGAGCGGCGCCGGCGTCTTCGCGTCGAGCGACTCCGGCGCGTAGAGGAGCGCCTCCTTCGTGTCGTCGGAGGCCGCGTCCGACGCACCGGAAGCCTTCCGCCAGTTCGACGCGACGGACTCCAGGAACTTCGCGAAGCGCGGGTCCTTCCGGAGCGAGTCGAGATCGGTGTCGATCTTCACGAGCTCCCGCTCCGTGGGATCGCCTCCGGCCTGGCGGCCGAAGCCGGCGAGGGCCGCGCGATCGAGCCAGTGGAACGCGTCGTCGGCCCGCTCGCCCATGAGGGCGAGCCCGCAGGCGACGTTGTAGGCGCAGGCCCCGCGCGTCGGGTTCCCCGAGGGCAGGAGGTTGTAGAGCTTCTCGAAGCTCGCCGTCGACGTCGCGTAGTCCTTGTCGACGTGCGCCTTCGACGCAGCTTCCCAGATCGCCTGGGGATCCTCTCCCTGCCGCGCCTGCGCGGCGCCGCTCGCGAGCGAGATTGCCGCCAGGAAAGCGGCGGCGAGGGTCGTGGAGAATCGCGTCGTCGTGGTCTTGCTCATGGGATTCCTCTCGTCCCGGCACCCTATCGCTCGCCGCCGCGGCCGGGAAGCCGGCGCGCGAAGACCCTTCGGCTGGAGCGAGGAGGAGCGAGAATCGCGGACCGACTTCCTCGTCCCCCTGTGCGCATGACCTCGGAGAGCACTCCGCCGACTCCTTCGGCCCCCCCGACACCTCCGCCCCGTCTCGGACCCGTCGAGCGCCGCGTGCTCGGCGTCCTCATCGAGAAGGGCATGACGACGCCCGATCAGTACCCGCTCACGCTGAACGCCCTCGTCACGGGCTGCAACCAGAAGAGCAATCGCGAGCCCGTCTCGAGCTACACCGACTCGCAGGTGGAGGAGGCGCTCCAATCGATGATCGCGAAGGGGCTCGCCGCGAACGCGACGGGATTCTCGGGGCGCGTCGAGCGCTTCAGCTCCCAGATGGGACGGGTCTTCGAGCTGCGCGGCGTCGAGATCGCCGTCCTCGGCGAGCTCCTGCTGCGCGGCGCGCAGTCCGAGGGAGAGCTGCGCGCGCGCGCGAGCCGCATGAAGCCGATCGCCGACCTCGGGGAGCTCGCCGCGATCCTCGAGCGGCTCGCCTCGACCTCCCCGCCCTTCGTCGTGCGCCTCACGCCGAGCGGCGTCTCCCGCGGCGTGCGTTGGACGCACGGCTTCTACCCGGAGCCCGAGCTGCTCGCCGTGATCGCGCGCGAGTCGCATCGGGAGACCGCCGACGACGCGGAGCCTGCGCCCCGGGCGCCCGCGGCCGCTCCGCCGGGCGAGATCGAATCGCTGCGTGCGCGGATCGCCGCCCTCGAAGCACGAGTCGGCGCACTCGAGCGCGGTGCGGACGCCCAGTAGTCGGAACCCTTCCGCGTCTACGGCTGCACCGTGAGGTGGACTCCATTCGACGTGCTGAGGCCCAGCGGGCTCGGCAGCGGCAGGCAGGCTCCGGGCGGCCAGAGGAACAACGCCTGCGCGTGGTACTGCTTGCCCGCAAGAGACGGCACGGACGGCACCGGCGCCGCCGCCGTCGCGTAGCCGCTGAAGTCGCTCGAGAGATCGAGCGTCAGGACCTCGGTGGCCTGGAAGAAGTCGACGAGCAGGTTCACCCCGATCCCGAAGGGATCGCCGCCTACGCTCGCGGAATCGGTCACGAGCACGAGACCGAGCGAGCCCTTCGGCGCGTTCGTGCACAGCAGACGGAACGCCATGTTCCCGACGGCCGGCGGACCGTTCGCCGTGAGCCCGTGCGCGCCGTCGCAGCCCGCGGTGCCGGCGCCGAACGCCTCCACTCCGGCAGGGCTCGGTGATTGGTTCAACAGCAGCGTCGCCCCCGCGTCGAGCGTCGCCGGGTCGACGGTGCCGACGGCGAGATCGATGCGGCCATCGCCGTTCACGTCCCCCGCGCCGATGCCCGAAGGCGAGGAGCCGGGCGCGAGCGGCTTCACGACGGGGCTCGCGAAGCCTCCCGAACCGTTCCCGAGGAGCACGGTGATCGAGTGCGAGGTCGCATGCACGACGGCCACGTCGGCCCTCCCGTCGGCGTCGGCGTCGGCGGCGACGAGCGCTCCGGGCGCTAAGCCGGCCGCGAAGACCGAAGCCGACGCGAAGGTCCCCGAGCCCGTCCCCAGGAACAGCGAGACGCTCGCGGAGCCCTGGTTGCTCGCGACGAGATCGACGATCGGATCGCCGTTGAAGTGGCCGAACGCGACCGACCCGGGAGAGCTCCCCGACGGCAGCAGCGCCATCGCCTGGAACGAGCCCGCGCCGTTTCCCGCGACGATCTCGACGTCTCCGAGGCTCGCGATGCCGATCGCGGCGTCGAGGTCGCCGTCGAAGTCGACGTCGGCGAGCGCGAGTCCTGAGCCACCCGCGCCCGAGAGCGAGCTCGGGATGGCCGCGCCGAAGGTCCCGTCGCCGTTGCCCGGGAGAACGGCGACCTTCGACGGGCTTCCCGTCAGCGTGAGGACGGCGTCGACCTTCCCGTCGCCCGTCAGGTCCGCGACGCGGATCGACACCGGGCTCCCCGGCACGGGAAACGGAGAGCCCACGGACGGGACGAGCGCGAGCCCCGTGCCGCTGTCGTTCCGCAGGACCGTGAGGCTATTGGACCCCTGGTTCGTCACGAGGACGTCCAGGTTGCCGTCCGACGTGACGTCGGTAAGCGCCACGTCGCTCGGCGAGGCGCCGGTCGCGTACGTGCCCGCGCACTGCGGCGCACCGGACGGCTGCGTGAGCAGTACGGCCACCTTGTTCGCGCCGCCGACGACGACGGCCGTGTCCTTGCGCCCGTCCTTGTCGAGGTCGCCCACGCCGACGGCCTTGGGGATGCCGCCGATGCAGGAGCTGCTCCCGCCTCCGGCGCTGAACTTCTTCGGCCCATTGCCGAGCAGGATCGAGACCGTGCCGTCGAAGCTGTTCGCGACCACGAGATCCGTGCGCGCGTCGAAATCGAGCTGACCGGCCTCGACGGCGAGCGGCACGGCCCCCGTCGGCGACACGGTGACGGCGTCGAACTTGCCATCGCCCGTCGAGTGGTAGGCGGCGAGCGTGCCGCTCTCCGAGAACACAACGAGGATGTCCGGGATCGAATCGGCGTCGAGATCCTCGAGAGCGAGGCCGCTCGGCGCGTCCGCGACGGCGAGCGTCGGCGCCGAGAGCACGGCGCCTCCCGCGTCGCGGCGGACGACGACGATGCGCCGCTCTGCGGCCGAACGCACGACGAAGTCGAGGACGCCGTTCGCGTCGAGATCGGCGAGGCGGATTTCGTCGAGGGAAGCGCAGACCGGGTTGGTCGCCGACAGCACGAAGCTCCCCGCGCCGTCGCCGTGGTGGATCGTCACCGATCCGGGGCTCCCGTGGACTACGGCGAGGTCGCGCTTCCCGTCGCCGTCGAGGTCGGCGACCGCCAGATCCACGGGATCGCTCCCGACGGCGAGCGTCTGGAAGGCGCCGAGTCCCCCGAGCCCATCTCCGGGCAGGATCGAGACGGCGCCAGAGGAGCGCCGCACGGCCGCCGCGTCGAGGCGACCGTCGCCGTTCAGATCGGCGAGGGAGATTGCCGTCGGCGCCGCCCCCGCGGGCGCGGACTGCGCCGGCAAGAGGACTCCGGAGCCCGAGCCGCGCAGCACCGAGAGCGTGCCCGACGTCTCGTTCGACACGACGATGTCGGTCTCCCCGTCCTGGTCCAGGTCGCCGGCCGCCACGCCGGCCGGCTGCAGCCCGACGGCGTGACTCGACGGGGTCTCGAATCCGCCGACGCCGTCGGTGAGCAGCACCGTGACGGTGCCGGCGCCGCGATTGGCGACGGCCACGTCGAGCCGCTCGTCGCCGTTCAGGTCCGCGAGCGCGAGCGCGCGCGGATCGCTTCCCACGAAGGGCGCGAGCGACCCGAAGTTCCCCGCGCCGGCGTTGAAGAGCACATGGAGCGTGCCGTCGGCGCTGGAGCAGCCGAGGAGGTCGAGGGCGCCGTCGTCGTCCATGTCGGCGAGGGCAAGCCCGCCTTCCTGGGTCGCGAGCGGGAATGCGACCGGCGGATCGAAGCTGCCGAAGCCGTCGTTGCGAAGGACCCCAACGTTCGCGCCGGCCGCGTCGTTCACGACGAGGTCGCAGCCGAAGACGCCGTCCACGTCGCCGGCGACGAGGGAGTTGGGCTGCCCTCCGACCGTGATGTTGTATGCGAAGACGACGCCTCCCGCGCCGTTCCCGAACCAAAGGCGGATCTTGCCCGAGTTGCGGTTCGCGACGGCGACGTCGTCGAACAGGTCGCCGTTCAGGTCCGTCAGCACGACGGACGATGGGCCGTCGAGTGCCGTGAGCGTCGTCGACGCAGGGAACGCCCCCGTGCCGTCGCCGAAGGCGATCGTCACCGTGTCGGCGGCGAAGTTCGCGACCGCGTAGTCCGGGAAGGAGTCCGCGTCGAAGCGCCCCACGGCGATGCTGCGGGTGTCGGCTCCCGCGGGGCCGACGATTCCCGCGCCGAAGGTGCCGTCGCCGTTGCCGGAGAAGATCCGCACTTTGTTCGCCGTGCCGAGCGCCGCAAGGAGGTCGCGCTTGGAGTCGCCGTTCACGTCCTCGAGCACGAGAGACGTGGGCGGGCCGCCGAGGGCGATCGTCGCGCCCGCGCCGAGACCTCCGGCGCCGTCGCCGAGGAAGATCGTCGCGCTCGACGCCGCGGCGTTCCCCACGACCAAGTCGAGCTTTCCGTCGCCGTTCAGGTCGGCGGCGGCCGCACAAGCGGGTCCGGATCCCGTCGCGTGGAGCGCGGGCGCGCCGAAGCCCTCCTTCCCCTTCCCCGCGAGGACGGCGACGTGGTTCGATCCCGCATGCACGACGAGGGCCTCCGGGAGCAGGTCCGCGTCGAGCCGGGCCGCGAGGACGGCCCGCGGCGTCGTTCCACCGGTCGCCGTGCCGGTCCCGGGGAACAGCGGGAGCCAGTCGGGGAGAGAGACCGGGACATGGGAGAGGAGGACCGAGACCGAGTTCGCCGCGCCGTTCGCCGTGACGAGGTCGGGATGGCCGTCGCCATTCAGGTCGCCGAATGCGAGTTGGGCACCAGCGCCGCCGATGGGGAAGAGCGCCGGGGATCCGAAGGCGCCGGCGCCGATCCCCGCGACGAGGGCGATCGTGCTCGTCGTCGCGTGGGCGACGGCGAGATCGGCGTCACCGTCGCCGTCCAGGTCCGCCGCCTCCAGGTCTCCCGGCACGCCGCCTGCGGAGTAGCCGCCCCCGACGGTGAACGCTCCAGCGCCCGAATTGAAGAGCGTCCAAACCTGATCGGCGCTGCCGGCGATCGCGATCGCCGCGTCGAGGTCCCCGTCGGCGTCGAGGTCGGCGAGGTCGAGCGACGCCGTGCCGGGGTTGTTGTTGAAGTTCGCAGCGGCCCCGAAGAGCAGTGGCGCCTGGAAGTTCCCCCCCCCGTTCCCGAGCACGATCTGCAAGAAGTCCTTCCCGTTCCGAGAGAAGGCCACGTCTCGCAGTCCGTCCCCATCCACGTCACCGGAGCGGATGTCGACCAGGGTGCTGCCGAGCGGGACGTCGAGGAACAGCGCGGGAGCGAAGGTCCCCGATCCATCTCCGAGGGAGAGGCGAAGGTCGCCTCGGTCGCCGAGCACGTCGGTGCTCCCGTCGGAGTTCCAGTCGGCTATCTCGAGGGAGAAGAGCCCCTGGCTTCCGGAGCCACCAAGGGTCTGCGTTCCGATGCTGCCGAATCCGCCGCCGCCATTCCCGAGCCGCCAGTGGAAATATTTGTCTTCCTCCGCCCTCCAGACGAGATCGGGGATCTGATCGGCGTTCACATCCTCGGCGCGAAGGTTGAGCGAGCCCCCAGGAGCGGAGATCGAAGATGCCGAGACGAGGCATCCGGAGGCCGTCCCGAGAAGCCGGGTGAAGACCGCAGAGGTCGAGTTCCCGGTCAGGACGTCGAGGAGGCCGTCTCCGGATACGTCGGCGAGCGCCAAGTGATCCGCGGCCGAGCCCGTCGAGTAGCTCTGGGAGGGCGTGAACTGCGCGCCCGACGCCGGCGCGGAGAATGCGACAGGCGCCGCGAGGAGGAGCAATCGGGGAAGAGCGGCATGTCGCATGGGTCAAGGGACCTCGGCGCGGGGGGAAGAGCATCCACTCTCCTGGAAGTCTTCCCGAAAGGAAGACCGAACGGACGAGCGAGGCCGCGGCCCCGCGAGCGGCGCTCGGATCGGGACGATAAGATCGCCCGGCCGGGAAGCGTGGGGGGCACCGTCGATCGATGCCGGATCCGCAACCACGAACGATGGACTCGCCGATGCCCCCGGAAGCCTGGCTCCGCGGCGCGCTCGACCGCTTCGAGCGACCCCTCATCGCCTACTCGGCGCGGCTCCTCGGGGACGTGGACCAGGCGCGCGACGTGGTGCAGGACACGTTCCTGCGGCTCTGCGACAACGCGCGGACGGAGGATGCGCGGCGGAACCTCGAGCCGCATCTCGCCGAGTGGCTCTACACCGTCTGCCGCAACCGGGCGATCGACGTGTATCGCAAGGCGAAGCGCCTCGTGGCGAATCCCGAGGGCGGCCTCATCGATCCCCTCGACGCGGAGCCGACGCCGGGCGCGAAGTTCGAGAGGCGGGAAGCGGCGAGCGACATCCTCCGGGAGCTCGCGACGCTCCCCGCGAGCCAGCAGGAGGTGATCCACCTCCGCTTCCGCCAGGGACTCTCCTACAAGGAGATCGCCTCGATCACCGACCGGACGGTGAACCACGTGGGCGTCCTGCTGCACAACGGCCTGAAGACGCTCCGCGCGCGCATGTCGCGGCATCCCTTCCACGGCGCTTCGCGCCTCAACTGACCGATCGCTCACCCTCGAGCTCGTCACTCCACCCGAGCACCCTTCCGAGACCACTGCCATGAAGTTCCGTGACGACGACCCGATGCTCACCGCCTTCGCGCTCGGCGAGCTCTCCGCGGAGGAGAGCGCGCCGTTCGAGGCTCGGCTCGCGAGCGATCCGGAGCTGCAGCGCGAGGTGGACGCGATCCGCGCGTTCGCGGGCCGCGTCACGAAGGAGCTGGAGACGGAGGCGGCGCCGGGTCTCTCGCCGGAGCAGCGGGCAGCCCTCGAGGCGCGCATGGGGGGACGTCCCGTGGTGCACACGGCGTGGTTCCAGGCCCGGGGCGCGCTCCTCCTCGCGGCGGGCCTGCTCCTGGCCGTCACGATCTGGTACGCGGTGCCGCGCGACGAGCGCTTCCACGCGCCGGCCTCCGAGCCGTCGCTCGAGGGAGCGGACCTCGACGCGTTCGCGAGGCGCCCCTCCGCGCCGGAGGAGGACTCCCCGAAGGACAAGTCCTTCCGGAAGAACGACGGCTCGGACCTGCGCTTCGCGGGTGGCTCCGCGGTCGATCGGCAGCGTGGCCAGGAACGTCTCGACGAGACGGCCAAGGAAGAGCGGGAGAAGGAGATGGCGCTCGTCGGGTACCTCGCGGCGGACGCGGCGCGTCTGGAGAGCGATCCGCGCGCGAGGAGCTTCGATGGGGACTCCAAGGCTCCGGCCCCCCGCTCGAAGGCGGTCGATCAGGAGGCGTTGGCGCGAGAAACTCGGGCGCGTTCGGCCGACGACGGCCTCGCGCCGTCGAAGCTCGGCGGGGAGTGGGAGCGGGGCGCTGGCAGCGCGGAGGCACCCTCCGGGAAGGCACTCCAGACGGCGGCTGCGCCCTCCGAGGATCGGCGCGACGGCGCGGGCGCCCCGGCGGGGCCCGCATCGCCCGCGGTGCAGCAGGTGCAGGAGATCGTCCGGCGCGCGATCCCCGTGGGCGGCGGAGGCCAGGCCGACGGAGGACGGGTCGAGGTCGGCGCGAACGCGCCGGCGCCGGCGGAGGCGCAGGTCGAAGCGCGCGCGAAGGTGGCGGTCGTGACGGGCGCCGTCGCCGTGCCGCAGACGGCGCTCGAGAACGACGTCCTCGCCCTCGATCCTTCGTCCGCCGCTCGTCCCCGAGATTCGGTGGAGGTGCGTTTCGCCGCCGAGGGCAAGGCGCTCCCGCCGCGGGCCGCCGAGTCCGCGACCGCGGGCGCTCCCGCCGCGGCCCGCGTGCTCCCCGCCGACGCGGAGAACGGCCTGAAGAAGGCCGCCGAGGATTTCGCGAAGACGGGCCTCCATTTGGAGTCGTTCGGCAAGAACGTCTTCGAGGTCGACGAGCTCTCGGCTGTCACGTCCGGGAACACGGAGACCTACGACCTCGTCACCGACAACGCCTTCGTGCGCACGGACGTCGATCCGCTGTCGACCTTCTCCATCGACGTCGACACGGCCTCCTACGCGAACGTCCGCCGCTTCCTGCGCCAGGGCGTGCGGCCGCCGAAGGACGCCGTGCGCATCGAGGAGCTCGTCAACTACTTCCCCTACGCCGACCTCCCGCCCTCGACGGGCGAGCCCTTCCGCGTCCACGCTGAGGTGGCGCTCTGCCCCTGGAACACCGCGAACCGCCTCGTGCGCGTGTCGCTGAAGGGCCGCGAGGTGCCGGTCGACCAGCGGCCGCCGAGCAACCTCGTCTTCCTCGTCGACGTCTCGGGCTCCATGCGCGACGAGGCGAAGCTCCCTCTCGTGCAGCAGGGTCTCCGCATGCTCGTCGACCGACTCGGCGACGACGACCGCGTCTCGATCGTGACCTACGCGGGTGCGACGCGCATCGCTCTCCCGTCGACCCACGGCGGCGAGAAGGCGACGATCCTCGCGGCCATCGACGGGCTGAAGGCGGGCGGCTCCACGAACGGCGCCGCCGGCATCGAGATGGCCTACGAGATGGCCGCCGCGGGCTTCGTCCCCGGCGGCACGAACCGCGTCCTCCTCGCGACGGACGGCGACTTCAACGTCGGCATCACCGACCGCAGGGCACTCACGCGTCGGATCGAGGAGAAGGCGAAGGGCGGCGTCTTCCTGAGCGTGCTCGGCTTCGGCGTCGGCAACCTCAAGGACGCGACCATGGAGCAGCTCGCCGACAAGGGGAACGGCCACTACGCCTACGTCGACTCGGTGCGCGAGGCGCACAAGGTCCTCGTCGACGAGATGAGCGCGACGCTGGTCACGATCGCGAAGGACGTGAAGATCCAGCTCGAGTTCAACCCCGTGCTCGTCGGCTCCTGGCGGCAGATCGGCTACGAGAATCGCGCCCTCGCCCATCAGGACTTCGCCGACGACCGCAAGGACGCGGGCGAGGTGGGCGCCGGCCATTCGGTGACGGCCCTCTACGAGGTGGCGCCTCCCGGCACGATCGCCGCCGACCTCCCGGGCGTCGCCGCGCTCCGCTACCAGCGATTCGCCCTCGTGCCGACCGACGCCGCGCGCTCCGAGGAGCTCCTCGCCGTGCGCATCCGCTGGAAGGAGCCCGAGGCGTCGGAGAGCCGCGACGTGCTCCATCCGGTCGTCGACGCGCGCCTCTCCTACGCGCAGGCCTCGGACGACTTCAAGTTCGCGGCGGCCGTGGCGGCCTTCGGCATGATCCTCCGCGAGTCGCCGTACCGCGGCTCCGCTTCCCTCGACGGCGTCCTCGAGCTCGGCGCCGAAGCTTCGGCCGTCGATCCCCAGGGCTACCGGGCCGAGTTCCTCGAGCTGGTGCGGCGCGCGAAGGAGATCGGCGTCCGATAGCGGCCGCTGAGGACGCGCATCCGCATCGCGGTGCGAGCGCGAGGAGTCGCTGCTCCGTGCGAGGCGCGTCCGGTCGGGGGAGCAGCGGTCAGGCGAGGCCCGGGGGCTCCGCGCGGCGCTGCAGGATCAGGCGAAACGTCTTCTGCAGCCGCTCGATGGCGCGCTGGCTCGCGCGCTGCGCCGCCTCGCGGTTGATGCCGAGGGTCGCCGCCTGCTCGTCGACGGGGACGGCCTCGCTCATCCATCGCACGAGCTGGCGATCGCGCGGTGGCAGCGCTGCCAACGCTTGGGTCACGAGGCGCAGCTGCTCCCGGCCCGAGGCGAGCGTTCCCGGGCCGGGTCCGCCCGCGCGGGGCGCCGACGCCGAGCCGGGGGCGCGCGTCGTCGTGCCGCTCCGTGTGATCCGCAGCACGCGCCCGGCGCCGCGCTTCATCGACATCCAGTGATCGCGCCGATCGGCCACGTGACGCCGCGCGATCGTGAAGAGCCACGAGCGGAACGCTGCGACGCCGCGCCACGAGAACTGCCGATCCTCGGCGAGCGCCCGGACGAGGACTCCCTGCACCAAGTCGTCGACCGCCTCGAAGCGAAGGCAGGACGAGGCCTCCCGCTCCAGGAAGCGCCGGAGCTCCGGCCGGTGCGCCTCGAGGTGCGCGGCGAGCGACTCGCTCACCGGCCCGCCTCCCGGTCGTTGTCCTCCGTCGATCGCCGCGCGACGAGCCGGAATCCGACTCCCTCGCTCGGCCCATCGGCGAGGACCCTCTGCACCGAGCTCGTGAGGAAGTCGATCTCGATACCGGTGTCGAAGCGGCCTCCGGCGAGCCAGATCTCCCCGCTCGCCTTCCCGGACGCGGCGCCGACGCACCATTCCGACACGCTGCCGGCGAGGTCGAACACGCCGAAGCTCGACTCGTCGATCGGGAATCCTAGCACGGGCTCGAGCTCCACCTGGGGCCGCGCGAAGCGCGAGTGGGTCCAGCTCGGATCGAAGCGGTCGCCCCAGGGGAATCGGCGCCCGTCGCCTCCGTGGGCGGCGCGGTCGCGCTCGAGGCGCGTCGGCAGATCGAGGACGAAGCCCCGCGCATCGAGACCGGAGCGGCGCGTCCTCCACCGCGCGTAGCGCCGCGCCTCCGCCCAGGAGACGCCGCGCACGGGAAGGTCCGCCTCTGCCGCGTCGGCGAGCGCGCGGCGGCCCTCCGCGTCGCGGACGATCGCGCGTCCTCCGGCCGACTCCTCCGGCGCCTCGACGTCCCGGTCGTTCACGAACTCCAGGTACTCCGCGAGCGTCACTTCCCGCTCCATCATCCAGAAGGGACGCTCCCCCGCCTGGCCGGCGCCCTCGCAGGCGACGCGGACGAAACCCTCGGGCGTCGTTCCCTCCGGCTGGAGCGTCACGCGAAGGCGCAGCTCCCGGGCCCAGGGCTCGGCGGAGTGGTCCACGTGGAAGGGAAGCCGCTGCTCCTCGTGGCCATCGAGACGCGCCACGAGCACCCAGCTCCCGGGCGGCAGCAGGAGCGGCTCGCGCGGCGTGGTGCCGAGGACGAAGGCGGGATCGACGAAGAGCGGCGCCGCCGTGGCGCGAACGCGAAGTCCCGCGGGCAACGTCGCCTCGCGCGCCACGCCGTCGTGCCAGAGACGTGCCGCGATCCCCCCGCGCTCCGCCGCCTCCCGCGCCGTCCGGAGTCCGGGATCCGAGTCGCCCCCGACCGCAGCGCCCTCCAGGGCGAGGATCCAGTCCCCCGCCGGGATCTCTCCCGCGCCGGAGACGACGCGCAGCGCGAAGCGCGCCGGACGCGTGCCGAGGGCGTCGTCGACGTAGGGCACCGGGACGAGGCGCCGGTCGCCCTCCTCGAGCAACGACGACTCCTCGACGCAGCGGAAGAGGAAGAGCCGCGCGCCCGGCGGCTCCGTCGACACGTGCACCGTCGCGCGCCCCTCCATCCGTCGCGTCCATGCACCCGACGGGTCGGTGGCTCGGAGGAGACCGCGGTAGTGCTCCGACGCCGCGTCGCTCCGCGCATCGCTGCGGTGGCGCCATTGCAGGAAGTAGAGGAGCGCACGTGCGTCGCTCCATCCCGGCGCCTGCGGATCGAGATCGCGCGCTGCCAGGAGCTGCTCGTTCGCGAAGGCGAGCACGCCCTCCTCGTCGCGGCGCGAGTCCTCCACGAGCCGCTCCTTCTCGCGGAGACGGGCCGTCTCCTCGGGCCGCAGCCAACGGTTCTGCCGCGCCGCGCGGAGCCCTTGCGCGTCCCATTCCGCCGCCTCGGACCGCCCGCGGTCGGCGTCGACCGTCTCGAGACGCGCGCGCACGTCCGCGACGATCTCCGCGGCACGGCGCTCCGACTCGATGCGTTGCGCGCGCGCGTCGACGGCGAGCCAGGCGGCGCCGCCGGCGAGGACCGCCCAAGCGGCTCCGATCGCCGCCGCCGACGCGCGGTTGCGCCGGCACCACTTCCCCAGCCGCAGCACGAGCCCCGGCGCCCGCGCTCGCACGGGGCGCAGATCCAGGATCGCGGCGAGGTCGTCGGCGAAGGCCCGCGCGCTCGCGTAGCGCCGCGCCGGATCCTTCTCGAGCGCCATGCGGATCACGACGTCCACGTCGCGCGGAACGTCGGGCCGCGCGCTCCGCGGCGCCCGCGGCTCGTCGGAGACGATCCGATGGAGCACCGACTCGACGCTGTCGCCGCCGAAGGGAGGGTCGCCGGTGATCGCCTCGTAGAGCGTCGCACCGAGCGAGTAGACGTCGGTTCGCGCGTCGATCGCATCGCGACGCCCCGCCACCTGCTCCGGCGACGCGTAGGCGGGCGACCCGGCGAAGGAGCGCGTGAGCGTCGCCTCGACGTCGCCGAGGGCGCGGGCGAGGCCGAAGTCGATCAGCACCGCACGTCCTCCCGGCCCGAGGCGGATGTTCGACGGCTTCACGTCCCGGTGCAGCACGCCCGCCCTGTGCGCGTGGTCGAGGGCTTCGGCGATCTGACGGCCGATGCGGACCGCCTCCGGCACGGGGATCCGCTCGCCACGCCGGCGCGCCTCGTCGATCCGTTCGGCCAGGCTCTCCCCGGGGACCAGCTCCATGGCGAAGAAGCGCACGCCCTCGTGCTCGCCGAATCCGTGGATGGCGGCGAGGTGCGGATGGGCGAGCCGCGCCAGGGCGCGCGCCTCCCGGTCGAAGCGAGCCGTCGCCGTCGCGGAGCCGGCGAGCTCCGGACGGATCACCTTCACCGCGACGAGCCGGTTCAGGGCCCCCTGCTCCGCGAGGTAGACGACACCCATCGCTCCCTCGCCGAGGCGGCGCAGGAGCCGGAACTCCCCGAGATGCTCGTAGGGGAGCCCCTCCTCCGCCGGGAGCGCCGGCGCCACGGTTCTCCCCGGCGGCGAGGGCGCGTCCGAGGAGAGGAGCCGGTGCACCCCTTCGATCCAGGACTTGAGCGCGCCCGGCACCTCGCCGCGCTCGCGGCAGAAAGCCTCGGGGTCGGTCGCCTCGCCGCGGAGCGCCGCGTCGAGGTACTCGTCGAAGAGGTCTTCGTCGTCGGCGCCGAGGGGAGGTCTCTCGGGGGGCACGAAGAGAGCCTATCCCGGCCAGGACCGAGGAGCCTGGGCCGCGGGCTCCCCGTCTCCCCGGAGTAGGATCCCGGCCCCGGCTCCCACCATGCAGAACGTTCGAAAGATCGGCCTCATCGTCCTGATCATCCTCGCGGTGATCCTCGTGCTCCAGAACACCGGGAGCGTGAAGACGCACGTCCTCTTCGCGACGATCGAGATGCCCCAGGCGGTGCTCCTCTTCGTGATCCTCGCTCTCGGATTCGGGGCCGGCCTGCTCGCGAACACCTGGATCGCGCTGCAGAGGAAGAAGGAGAGCTGAATCCAGGCGCCGGCGCTCCCGCGCCGCAGCTTCAGCGCGCGGCGAGCGCCCGCTCGAGGGCCGCGACGAAGGCCGCCTTGTCGGAGTCCTCCAGGATCTCGCCGCGGAACTCCCAGAGGCGCTCCCCGCTCGCCGCGAAGACGTAGGTCTGCGGGATGACCTCGCTCGGGAGGTCGAGCGCCTCCGCGATCGCTTCCGACCCGGGCGGTCCGACGACCGACGGATAGAAGGAGCCTTCCGCGCGGCGGACGCGATCGACGGCCGCGAGCGCCTCCGGGAGCGGCGGCTCGTCGTCGGCGAAGCGGTCCCAGGAGACGCCGAGGAAGTCGACGCGCCCCTCGAAGCGGCGCGCCACCTCCGCGAGGTAGGGCAGCTCGTCGACGCAGGGACCGCACCAGGTGGCCCAGTGGTTCACCACGAGGGGCCGGCCCTTCGGCCGCGCGGCCGCAGCGAGCGCGGCGCCGTCGGCCGCCACGGTAGCGGGCGCGAAGTCCCGCGCCGCGGCCGCCGCTGCCCCGGGCGCCGGCGTCTCGGTCGCCGGGGAAACGGGCGCCGGCGCGTCCCGGCCGCACGCGAGGAGCGGGGCCAGGAGCGCGCCGGCGAGGACGCGGGAGACGACTCCCTTCACGGCCTTCAGGACTTCGCCTTCTCTCCCTTCTCGCGCTTCGCGCGCTTGATGGAGCATCCAGCCTGGGGCGTCGAACGGAGCTCGGGAGCCTTGCCGGCGACGAGCGCCGTGAGGGCGTCACGCAGGTAGTTCTTCTCGAACCGGTCGGCCTTGCCCGGGCTCTGCATGTCGTTGATGCGTCCCGTGTAGGCGATCTTCCCGTCGGCGCCGATCACGAAGATGTCCGGCGTCGTCTCTCCGCCGAAGAGGTCGGCCACGCGGCTCTCGGCGTCCACGAAGACCGAGAAGGAGAGATCGTTCTCCTTCGTGTAGCGGCCGATGTCCTCGGGCGTGTCCTTGTTCGTTCCGTCGCCGTTGCTCGCCTTGTTGGAGTCGATGTTCACGAAGACGACGTTCTTCGACGCGAAGTCCTTCGCGATCTTCGAGAGTTCGGCGTCCCACGCGCGCGACCACGGGCAGGTGTGCGACCAGAAATTCACGACGACGATCCGATCCTTCTTCTCGCCGCGGAAGGACGCGAGGTCGCGGTCCTTGCCATCGAGCGTCTTCACGTGGAAGTCCGGCGCGGCGTCTCCGGGCTGCAGGCGCTTGCGGTCGCCGTCGACGACGACGATCGAGAGGAGGGTTGCGGAGGCGAGCAGGGCGATTCGAAGCATGACGATCGAGCTCCTGGGGAGGTGAGACTCTTGGGCCGAGGGGCAGTCTTGTTACCACTGCCGGCTCCCGAGAGCCAGCGGCGGCGGGCGCGGCCCAACCGCGC
The DNA here is from genome assembly GCA_964545855.1 of uncultured Planctomycetales bacterium. Taxonomy (GTDB): domain Bacteria; phylum Planctomycetota; class UBA1135; order UBA1135; family JACQFD01; genus CAZJHD01. The sequence goes on along the minus strand of CAZJHD010000029.1, from coordinate 10,092 downwards.
TCCCCCCGGCCGGCTCCGGCCCGCATCAGGCGTGGACGCCCGCCGCCTCGCGGCCCGTGTGGCGCACCCACTCGGAGTAGCTGTCGGGGAAGAGCTTCGGCTCCGGCGGACGCTCGCCCGGCGCGGCGGCGCCGCTCCCGAGGTCGAGCACGCGGTTCGCGAGACCGCGGAGGAACGTCCGGTCGTGGGAGACGAACAGCATCGTCCCCTCGAAGCCGGAGAGCGTCTTCACGAGCATCTCCTTCGTGAGCAGATCGAGGTGGTTCGTCGGCTCGTCGAGCACGAGGAAGTTCGGCGGATCGAGGAGCATCCGCGCGAGGACGAGACGCGACTTCTCGCCGCCCGAGAGGAAGCGGATGGTCTTCTCCACGTCCTCGCCGGAGAACTGGAACGCTCCGAGGAGGCTGCGGCGCGCACCGATCGTCTCCAGGGGGAAGTCGTGCTCGATCTGCTCGTCCACCGTGAGGTCGGGGTCGAGGAGCTCGAGAGACTCCTGCGCGAAGTAGCCGACCTTCAGGCTCGCTCCGAGGCGGATCGCTCCCGCGTCGGCCTGCACGACGCCGGCCACCATCTTGAGGAGCGTCGTCTTCCCCGCTCCGTTCACGCCCATCACGCACCAGCGCTCGCCGCGCCGGATCTCGAAGTCGAATCCGTCGTAGACGATCCGCTTCCCGTAGCGCTTCCCGAGACCCTGGATCTTCACGACGTCGTCGCCGGACCGCGGAGGCCTGCGGAACTCGAAGGGCACGACGACGCTGCGCCGCGGCGGCTCCACCCGCTCGATCTTCTCGAGCTTCTTCACGCGGCTCTGCACCTGTGCCGCCTTCGCCGCGTGCTTCTCGAAGCGGTCGATGAAGCGCTGCTCCTTGGCGAGCATCGCCTGCTGGCGCGCGTAGGCCGCCTCGCGCTGCGCGGCACGGAGCGATTGCTGGCTCTCGTAGAAGTCGTAGTCGCCGGAGTAGGAGACGAGCTCCCCGCCGTCGATCTCGACGATGCGCGAGACGACGCGGTTCATGAAGTCGCGGTCGTGGCACGTCATCAGCAGCGCCGCCTTCGTGCCGCGCAGGAACGACTCGAGCCAGAGGATCGACTCGAGGTCGAGGTGGTTCGTCGGCTCGTCGAGCAGCAGCACGTCGGCGTCCGTGAGCAGCACCTTCGCCATGGAGACGCGCATCTTCCATCCGCCCGAGAGCGCGCCGCAGTCGGCGTCGACGCGCTCGTCGTCGAATCCGAGGCCGTGGAGGACCGACCGCGCGCGCGCCTCGATCTCGTAGCCGCCGAGGGTCTGGTACTCCGCCTGCACCTCGCCGAAGCGCGCGAGGATCGCGTCGAGCTCGTCGGCGCGCTCGGGATCGCCCATGCCGTGCTCCAGATCGGCGAGCTCGTGGTGCAGGTCTCCCAGGCGTCCACTTCCGGCGATCGCTTCCTCGAGGACGCTGCGCCCGCCCATGTCGTGGGTCTCCTGGCGGAACCAGCCGATGGCGATCCGCTTCGGCACGTTCACCGTGCCGTCGTCCGGCGCCTCTTCACCCGCGACGAGGCGGAAGAGCGTGGTCTTGCCGGCGCCGTTCGGGCCCACGAGCCCGACGCGCTCGCCGGCGTTCAGCTGGAAGGAGGCATCCAGCAGCACGACCTGCCGGCCGTACTGCTTCACCACGTTGGAGAGGGAGATCACGAGCCGCGCAGGATAGCGCGTCTCCGCAGCGCTGCGTCAGAACCACGCCCCGCCGGCCGCTCGCTCCCACTTCGTCCAGTTCTTCCCCGCGTCGGTGCTGAAGCGGTGGCGAATCGTCAGGTCCCGGGCGATGCCGAAGACGTGGACCTCCGCGCCGTCCGCCGAACACGCGAGGGCCGGGGCCGACACGAAGGACCCGCCGAAGGGCAGCCAGTCGGCCGATGCATCGGCCCCGAACTTCGCCAGCCGCCGGATGAGGTACTTGTGATCGTCGCCCAGGGCAGCCACCCACAGGAGGCTGCCGTCGGCGGAGCAGGCACAGGAGGGCGCGGAGAGGAACGTCTTCCCGAGCCGCCGCGTGAAAGGCGGGTCCCACGTGCGGCCACGGTCCGGTGTGAAGGCGTGCCGGATGCGCCGCGACGCGTCGAGCGCCACGAAGTGGGCCTTCGATCCGTCCGCGGAGCAAGCGAGAGCGGGAGACGTGAGGAACGTCTCGTCGGACAGCGGATCCCACTTGTCGGTCCAGTTGCGGCCTCCCTCGGCATTGCGCGTGATCAGAACGCGTCCGTCCTCGGCCGTGGCCGCGAGCCAGAGGTGCTTCCCGTCGGCGGAGCAGGCCAAACCGGGCCCCGTTCGAAACTCGGCCTTCTGGATCGGGTCCCAGTCGTCGAGCGGCTTCCCATCCGGGTCGGAGATGCAGAACCAGATCCGATGATCCTTTCCCCTCCCGGCGATGGAGACGCGCGCGCCGTCGGCGGTCCAGGCTGCCGCGGGCCCCGAGGAGACCACGCCGCTCCCAACGCGCTTGTTGAAGCCCCAGGTCGTGCCGCCGTCCGAGCTGCGCTGGAGGTAGACGCCGCTACCGGAGCTGCGGGCGCAGATCGCGAGACGACCCTTCGCCCGCCACAGCCCGGAGAACGTCGGCGGCTCCTGGATGTCGCGCCGTTCGACGCGTCCGGTGACGCGATAGCTGCCGTCCTCGCTGCGCAGGATCCGGTCCTTCACCTCGGGAGGGAACGTGATCTGGGGGAACCTCTGCTTCATCGACTCGAGGAAGCTCTGGTCCTTCGTCAGCTCGAGAACCAACGGAATCCCGAGAAGCGAGTTCGCGAGGATGCGCGGGAACGTGAAGGGGTCGGGGACGGCGTAGCCGACCCGGTCGTCCGGATCCGACCCCTCGACCGCCGCGCTGATGAGGGAGACCGGGTTGAAGAAGGCGCCGACGATGGCGAACGGCAGCACGTCGGAGATCAGGCCGTCGATCACCTCTCGAATCCGGTCGGCGTTCACCTGGTCGCGCAGCCGTTCCTCCACGTCCTGCGCGCTTGGGCCCGCTTCGCCCGCGGCTCGAGCGGCGACGATGTCGCGGATGACCCGCCGAATCTCGGCCGTGAGCCTCTGCTTCACGTCGGCGACCACCCGGCGGTGCGCCTCGAGGGCATGCGTATCGGTCGTCTGATCCTCCTCGAGCCCCGCGACCGCCAGCGAGAGCGTCGCGAACTGCGTGAGCTCGAGGGCGCCGTCGAATCCACGCAGCGAGGTCTCCCACTCTCCGATCGCGGCGGGGATCGGAATCGACTGCCCGGAGCCGACGCCCTCGGAGGGCTTGCCGAGGTTGTGATGGGCGCCCGAGGGGGCGCGCACGCCGATCGTCGCCTGATCGGGAAGCAGGATGTTCGCCGTGCTGCCGTCGAACTTGAAGTAGAGGACCCAGAGGAACGGCTCGTCGGAGGACTCGTTCTGGCGCACGACCCGAAGGCGATCGAGCTTGATGCGGACGTCGATCTGCACGGAGGGAGATCTCGCGGCGGCCGTCGCTACGGCGCAAAGGAGGGATGAGGGCGCGACACGCTCTGCTCGCGACCGTGGGAAGTCAAAGGGCGAGGCGCGCGCCGCAAGCGCAGCAGGAGGTCTCAGTGAGGACGCGCAACGAACCGACGAGTGTCGCGGCCCACGCGGAGCTCGGATGACTCCTGCCGCGGGCAGCTGCGCTCGAACGGTCGCTGCCACCGTGGCGCAGCCCGTCGGGCGCTCGGTCCGTTCCCGTGGCGCAGGCTCCTGGAACGTCGCGCGGCGGGCGCGGGCGCGCGAGCCGTCGCTCAGCGCCGCCGCGCCTTCGCCACCTTCTCGATGCAGCGCGCGACCAGTGCCGTCCAGCCCTGGTGCGAGGCGCCGAGGCCCTTCCCCGTCTCGCCGTGGAAGTACTCGGGGAAGTCGAAGTGTCCGCGCCAGAGCGGCTCCTTGCTCCAGCGGGGATCGTCGCCCTGGCACGGGCGCCGGCCGTCGGCCCCCGGCACGAAGAGTCGCGAGAGGCGCGCGAAGAGGTCGTCCGAGACCTCCTGCAGCGTGGCGGTCCGGCCCGAGCCCGCCGGCAGCTCGACCTTCAGCTCGTCGCCGTAGAAGTAGTAATAGCGACCGAGGGCGTCGGCCAACAGGTAGTTCACGGGGAACCAGACCGGACCCCGCCAGTTCGAGTTGCCGCCGAAGAGCCCCGTCGACGATTCGCCCGGCTCGTAGTCGAGCCGCAGGACCTCCCCTCCGATCCGAATCTCGTAGGGGCGCGAGCCGTGGATCGCCGACAGCGACCGCACGCCGAAGGGAGAGAGGAATTCGCGCTCGTCGAGGACGTAGCGGAGCACGCTCACGAGCCGCTCGCGCGACGGGATCGCGAGGAGCCGCCGGCCCCGTGCCGACCCCGCCGACTCGAGGTAGGCGATCTGCCCGGCGAGATCGCCGCGATGCTCGAGGAACCACTCGAGCCGCCTCGTGAATCCCGGCAGCCGGTCGATCTCCCCGAAGTCGAGCACCTCGCAGGCGAACAGCGGGATGATGCCCACCATCGAGCGGATGCGGAGACGCTGCGCCTGGCCGTCGGGCGCGTGGAGCAGGTCGTAGTAGAAGCCGTCCTCGGGGTCCCAGAGCCCGGTGCCTCCGAGCGTGTTCATCGCGTCGGAGATCGTCACGAAGTGCTCGAAGAACTTGGACGCCACGTCCTCGTAGGCCGAGTCCTCGCGCGCGAGCTCGAGCGCGATCGCGAGCATCGTCGCGCAGTAGAAGGCCATCCACGCCGTGCCGTCGGCCTGCTCCAGGACGCCGCCGCCCGGGAGCGGCTTCGACCGGTCGAACACGCCCACGTTGTCGAGACCGAGGAAGCCGCCGGCGAAGAGGTTCCTCCCGAAGGCGTCCTTCCGATTCACCCACCAGGTGAAGTTGATGAGGAGCTTGTGGAAGACGCGCGCGAGGAAGCGACGGTCGCGATGACCCTTCGGCGCGCTCGTCTTGTAGACGCGCCACGCGGCCCAGGCGTGGACCGGCGGGTTCACGTCGCCGAACTCGAACTCGTAGGCGGGCATCTGCCCGTTCGCGTGCATCGTCCACTCGCGCAGCATCAGGACGATCTGGTTCTTCGCGAACTCGGGATCGATCGGCGCGAGAGCCACCATGTGGAAGGCGAGGTCCCAGGCCGCGAACCAGGGGTACTCCCACGGATCGGGCACGGAGATCACGTCGCGCAGGAAGAGATGACGCCACTCCCGATTGCGTCCCTCGCGCCGCGACGCCGGTGGCGGCGGCTGCTCGGGGTCTCCGTCGAGCCAGTCGCGGACGGAGAAGTGGTAGAACTGCTTCCCCCAGAGGAGCTCCGCGTAGGCCCTCCGCGCGACCGACCGCTCCTCGTCCGTCGCCTCCTCGGGGATGCGCGAAGCATAGAAGGCATCGCATTCGCGCATGCGGTCGGCGAAGACCTGCTCGAAGGCCGGCCCCAGCGGATCGGCGCCCGCCTCCGCGGCCGCCGTGAGCCGCAGCCGCGAGGTCACGCTCGCACCGGGCGCGAGGACCTTCCGGTAGTGCGCGGCACCCTTCGTCCCGCGCTCGGCAGGGTTCACGGCGTCCTTCCTCCCGCGCACGACCCACTCGTGGAACGCGTCCTTCACCCAGGGAGACGGATTCGCCGACCCGAAGATCCGCGCGAAGTTGGTCTCGTTCTCCGTGAAGAGGAGCGGCGGCGGACCGGCGCCGGCGAGGGCCTCCACGTCGAGACGCATCTCTCCGAGCGTCACGTGGCGGAGCGCGAAGGAGCTCGGGCCGCCGCGGCCGAGGTAGGGCTTCGGCTCGCAGCCCTCGTGCGCGCAGCCCCAGGTCCACGTGTTGCGGAACCAGGTCGTCGGCATCCAGTGGATCTCCGCCGGCTCGGGACCGCGGTTCGTGATCGTGATGCGACCGAGCACGTCGTCGGGCGAAGCCTTCGCGTACTCGACGAGCACGTCGAAGAAGCGGTTCTCGCGGAAGACGCCGAGATCGGCGAGCTCCGCCTCCGGCGCGTTGCGCCCGCGCCGCCGGTTCTCCTCGACGAGTCGCTCGTAGGGGAAGACCGCCTGCGGATAGCGGTAGAGGCCCGCCATGTAGGAATGCGTCGGCGACGAGTCGAGGTGGAACCACACCTCCTTCGCGTCCTCGCCGTGGTTCCCCTGGGGACCCGTGAGCCCGAAGAGGCGCTCCTTCAGGAACGGGTCGCGCCCGTTCCAGAGGGCGACCGCGATGCAGAGGCGGCATTCGCGGTCGGTGATCCCGAGCAGTCCGTCCTCGCCCCAGCGGTAGGCGCGGCTGCGCGCGTGGTCGTGCGGGAAGTAGTCCCAGCAGGTGCCGTCGGCGGAGTAGTCCTCGCGGACCGTCGCCCACTGTCGCTCGGCGAGGTAGGGGCCGAAGCGCTGCCAGTTCCGCTCCCGCCGCGCCGCTTCGCCGAGACGGCGCTCCTCGGCCCCCGCGTCGTCGCGGTCGGCCCCACGCCTCCGCGAGGAGCGTGCGCTCACTTGCCGCCCGGCAGTCCCTCGAAGCCTCCGCGCTCCTGCACCGACGTCCGGAGGTCCTCCAGGCGCGCCGTCAGCGCCGCGTCCTTGCAGGCCTTCGCGAGACCGAGGCCCTGCTCCACCGTCACGGCGGCGCGCACGGGGCGGTCGAGTTCCAGGAGCAGCTCGACCATCTCCGCGGCGTCGCGCGCGGCGTCCTTCGCGAGCCCGAGGTCGTGGAAGAGGATCCGCGACTGCTGGAGCGCGTCGAGCGCCGCCTCGGATCGCCCGAGACCGCGCTCCGCCTGGCCGAGGGCCGAGAGACCGGAGGCCGTCCCCCACCAGTCGCCGAGGGGCCGCGCCTTCTCGATGCAGAGGAGCGCCTGCTTGCGCGCCGCCTCGAAGTCCTTCTTCCGGAGCGCGCCGCGCGCGGCGCCGTTCGCCTTCTGCCCCTCCCGGAAGGCCGCCTGCTGCTCCGGCGACCAGCCGACGAAGGACGACGCATAGTCGCCGAAGATCGGCCTGCCGAAGGCCTCGTCCGCGGCTCGGGCGCCCCGCAGCGCCCGCTTCTTCATCGCCTCGATCTTCGCAGCATCCGCTTCGCCCGGCTTCTCGACGAGGGCGAGGAAGCCCTCGAGGTAGGAGTCGATGGTGCCGATCGTCTGGAAGGGGTGGTCGCGCCAGAGCGCGACGATGCCGGCGTGATCGCCCGCGTCGTCGAGGGCTTCGAAGCGCTTCTGCAGGTCGCCCTGCGCGGCGGCGGACGCCGCGAGGACTGCGACGAGGAGGACGGAGAGGGCGAGGTGCGGGACGGCGGTCGCGCGGCGCATGGGTTCTCGGGACGGAGAGGCGCGCATTGTGGCGACGCGAAGGCGCCGAGGAACGGGGTCGCGCGCGATTTCGCGCACACTCACTGGAGGAGCTGGTCCGCCTCCAGACGGAAGACCTCGTCGCGGGTCCGCGCCGCCTCCTCGAAGTCGAGCTTCGCGGACGCCTCGGCCATGCGCGCGCGCAGCCGCGCGATCTCGACCCGGAGCGCCTCGCCCCGCAGCTTCGCCGGTGCCGCCGCCGATCCGCGCGCGCCGGGTTTCCCGCGGCCGCGGCCGCGGCCCCGGCCGCCGCGCCCCTCGGCACGTTCGGCGTCGGGGATCGCGCCCCAGTCGAGGTCCTCGATCGTGAGCAGCTCGCGGATCTGCTTCGTGACGCTCCTCGGGACGACGCCGTGCTCCTCGTTCCAGCGCTGCTGGATCGCGCGGCGCCGGCGCGTCTCGTCGACGGCGTGCCGCATGGAGTCGGTCACCGTGTCGCCGTAGAGGATCACGCGCCCCGAGACGTTCCGCGCCGCGCGGCCGCAGGTCTGCACGAGCGACGTGGCCGAACGGAGGTAGCCCTCCTTGTCGGCGTCGAGCACGGCGACGAGCGCCACCTCCGGGAGGTCGAGCCCTTCGCGCAGCAGGTTGATCCCGACGAGCACGTCGAAGGTGCCGAGGCGCAGGTCGCGCAGGATCTCCGTGCGCTCGAGGGTGTCGATGTCGCTGTGGAGGTACTCCACCTTGATGCCGAGGTCCGTCAGGTACTCGGCGAGCTCCTCGGAGAACCGCTTCGTGAGCGTCGTCACGAGCACGCGGTGCCCTGCGGCGACCGTCGTGCGGATCTCCCCCACGAGGTCGTCCACCTGGTGGCGCGCCGGCTTCACGGTGATCTCGGGATCGAGAAGTCCCGTCGGACGCACGATCTGCTCGACGGTCCTCCCGCGGCAGCGCTCGCGCTCGTAGGCGCTGGGCGTCGCCGAGACGTAGAGGACCCGGTCGAGGAGCTCCTCCAGCTCCGTGAGACGCAGCGGCCGGTTGTCGAGCGCGCAGGGAAGACGGAAGCCGTACTCGACGAGCGTCTCCTTGCGCGAGCGGTCGCCGCGGAACATCCCCGCCGCCTGCGGCATCGCGACGTGGCTCTCGTCCACCACGAGGAGCCAGTCCTCGGGGAAGTAGTGCACGAGCGTCGAGGGCGGCTGCCCCGGCGAACGGCCGTCCAGATGTCTCGAGTAGTTCTCGATGCCCGGGCACATCTTCGTCTCCCGCAGCATCTCGAGGTCGAACCGCGTGCGCTGGAGCACGCGCTGCGCCTCCAGGAAGCGGCCCGCCGCCTGCAGATCGTCGTGCCGGCCCGCGAGCTCCTCCTCGATCGCGTCGATGGCGATCTTCAGTCGATCCTCGGGCGTCACGTACTGGCTCGACGGGTAGATCGTGGTCGACTCCCGCCGGCCGAGCACCTCGCCGGTCACGGGGTTCACCTCCTCGATCGCCTCCACGTCGTCGCCGAAGAGCTCGATGCGGATCGCGAGCGAGTCCTCGTAGGCGGGGAACACCTCGATCACGTCGCCCCGGGCCCGGAAGGTGCCGCGCCGGAAGTCGGCGTGGTTGCGCGCGTACTGGAGCTGCGCCAGACGCCGCAGAAGCGCCTCCCGCTCGATGCGCTCGCCCACCCGAAGCTCGAGCGCGAGGTCGCGGTAGTTGCTCGGCGATCCGAGTCCGTAGATGCACGAGATCGACGCCACGATGATCACGTCGCGCCTCTCGACGAGCGATCGCGTCGCCGAGTTGCGCATCTGCTCGATCTGCTCGTTCCGCGAGGCGTCCTTCTCGATGAACGTGTCCGACGACGGGATGTACGCCTCGGGCTGGTAGTAGTCGTAGTAGCTGACGAAGTACTCGACGGCGTTGCGCGGGAAGAGCGCCTGGAACTCGCCGAAGAGCTGCGCCGCGAGCGTCTTGTTGGGCGCGAGCACGAGCGTCGGGAGCCCGAGCCGCGCGATCGTGTGCGCGACGGTGAACGTCTTCCCCGAGCCCGTCACTCCCAGCAGGACCTGCTCCTTCTCGCCGGCCGCGAACCGCCGCGACAGCTCCTCGATGGCGGCCGGCTGGTCGCCGCGCGGCTCGAAGGGCGCGTCGAGCTCGAATTTCGCGGTGCCGCCGTGGCTCACGGACTACCGCCCCCGTCGCGCTCCGGCGGGCCCCCGCCCGGAAACGCTCTACGGCTTCTCCGACGTGGGCGGCTGATTGATCGGCGCGTTCGGATCGACCTCGCGCACCTGGACGCCGCGCGACTTCAGGTACTCGATCGCGCGTCCGATGGCTCCGTCCTCGCCGTCGATGTCGACATAGACGAGGGCGATCTCGTCGGAGATCGAGGCCCCCCGGATGTTCGTCCTCACCTGGAACATCGAAGGCAGCGTCTGGCTGAGGATCGGCTCCTTGATGACCGCCGGTGGGAAGTTGCCGAAGATTCGCTTCTTCATGGAGGGGGCTCGAGGTCGGCCGTCCCCGAGGGGCGGCCCATGCGCCAGAGACCGATCGCCAGGAGGACCAGCCCCGAGACCGTGAGCACGGCTCCCTGGAGTGCCGGAGAAGGATATCGAACGGGGAAGGACGACCCGAGAGTCGAAATCGCGTAGAGCCGTGCGTTGCGGACGAGATCCACGTCGAGCGCGCGCGCCGCGGCGGCGACGGGCGCCACCGCGAGGAGCCGCGTCGCGCCGCGCACGAAGGCGGGCGGCGCCGACTCGACGGCCATCGCGAAGGGGGCGGCCGCGGAGCCGACCGCCAGCAGCGCGACGCAGGGCGCCGCCCACGCGCC
>CAZJHD010000028.1:0-52991 GCA_964545855.1 uncultured Planctomycetales bacterium | reverse complement strand
GACGGCGCGGCCCCGGAGCGGTGCGGGCGCGGGCGCCGGGGGCGCCGTGGGATCGCGCGGCGCGGCGGCGTCCGAGAGCCCCACCTGGGCCACGGGACGAGGCTCGGCGCGCGGCGTCGTCGGGAGCGCCGGGTCCGTGGTCCGAGGCCGGGGCGCCGTCGGCACGACGCCGAGGGCGACGAGCACCATGGCCGTCACGCCGAGCGTGGCGGCGGCGAGACCGAGTCGCGCGGTCGTTCCGAAGCGCGCGATCCGGGCGGCGAGCCCGCGGGGAGCCCCGGGTCCCATGCCGTCGAGGGCGAGGAAGGGGAGCCAGGCCGTGCGCCAGTCCGCTCCGTACTGGCGCGCCATCTCCTCGCGGATCTGCGAGAGCGCGCGCGAGATCCGCGTGCGCACCGTCGACTCCGGGATGCCGAGCGTCTGCGCGATCTCCGCCACGCTGCGCTCCTCGGAGTAGCGCCAGAGGACGACGCTGCGATAGGGCTCCTCGAGCCGCCGCACCGCGGCCGCCACGCGCTCCTGCGCCTCCATGCAGATGAGCAGCGTCTCGGGCGACGCCAGCGCCTCGGGCCGCGCGGCGATCCGCTCCCGCGCGACGCGGCGACGCTTCGAACGGGCGCCCTTCCAGACGCGCGTCCGCGCGACGCGCGCGAGCCAGACCCGGAGGGCCTGGGCGTGCCGGGGAGGCTTGCGCAGGGCGGCGAGCAGCGCCTCCTGGACGGCGTCCTCTCCGTCGGCGACGTCCCGGACGAGGGACCGGAGCCAGTCCTGCTCGGAGAGGATCTGCTCGACGGAGAGGGGAGGAGGGTCGGGAGGAGGCACGACAGGGAAGAGGATCCCGCCCGCGGGAATGCGTCCCAGAGTTCCCGCGCGTCGGCCGCCGATTCTCGCGCCCCCGCCGCGTTCCGGCAGGGGGCGGCCCCTCGCTCTCAGTAGCCGGCCACCTTGTCGACGACGTTCAGGAGCGGCTCGCCGGCGCCGAAGCGCCGGAGGTTCTCCTTCAGCACGGCGAAGGCGCGCGTTCCCGAGAGCTCCGCGCGCCCCGCGACGTGGGGCGTGACGACGACGTTGCGGAAGCTCCAGAGCGGGTGTCCCGCCGGGAGCGGCTCGGGGTCCGTGACGTCGAGGCACGCGCCGCCGAGGCGGCCCTCGCGCAGTGCCGCGACGAGCGCATCGGTGTCGACGATCCGTCCGCGTGCGACGTTCACGAGGAAGGCGCCGCGCCGCATGGCGGCGAAGGCGCGCGCGTCGAAGAGCCCCTCCGTCTCCGGAGTGAGCGGCGCCGCGATGGCGACGACGTCGGCCTCGGGGAGCAGGGAGAGCAGGTCGTCGGGACGGCCGACGCGCTCCACGTAGGCCGGACCCGGCGCGTCGCTCCGCCGCGTCGCGAGCACGCGCATGCCGAAGCCCGCTCCGCGACGGGCGATCTCGGTGCCGATGCCGCCGAGGCCCACCACCAGCAGCGTGCGCCCCTCGAGGGCGATCGCGCCCGCGTCGGACCCCGTGCGCGACCAGCGGCCCTCGGACTGGTGCTCGAGGAAGGGGCGGAGGTCGCGCGTGAGCGCGAGCAGCATCGCGAAGGTGTGGTCGGCGATGGCCGGTCCGCCGGCGCCCTGCTGGTTCGTGAGGACGATCGCGTCGTTCTCGGCGAGAGGCGCGATGCGGAGGTAGCGCTCGACGCCGGCGCTCATGGCCTGCACCCAGACGAGCTTCGTCGCGCGCGCGAGGAACTCCGGCGTCGCGAAGCGCGCGTCGGCGCCGTGGGCCTCGCCGGCCCGCGCGAGGGCGTCGGCCCGCGAGAGACCCGTCACGATCCGCACGTTCGGAGCGGCGGCGGCGATCTGCGCGCGCTCGTCGTCGGAGAGGTCTCCGGCGAAGAACGTGAGCTCCACGGGCGCGCCGCCCGTCGGGAACGCGATGCGGGCGTTGCGCGCGGCGGCGTCGTCGGCGCGCGCGGCGGCGCCGGCCGGGGCACCGGTGGCGGCGCAACCGGCGAGGAGAGCGAGCGGGAGGAACGAGGTTGCGAGCCGGAGACGTGCGTTCATGGCGGCGTGGGTCGGAGAGCCGGCCGATCAGCGGCGGCCGGAGGCCATCCTCGTCGACTCGGGCGCGCGGCGGAGCGTCGCCATCGCGGCGATCCCCGCGGCGGGGCCGAGGGCGAGGGCCGGCAGGGCGACGTTCCATCCCCATGCCTCGACGAGAGGAGGCACGAGCTGGATCGAGACGAGCGTCAGGAGGAAGCCGAGGCACGTCTGGACCGTGAGCGCCGTGCCGACGGCGGAGGGGTCGGCGAGCTCGCTCACGGCGGCGCTGAACTGCGCGCTGTCGGCGACGACGGCGAGGCCCCAGAGGAGGCAGAGCGCCGTGAGCGCGAGGGGATGCGCGATGAGGCTCCCCGCGGCGAGGCAGCAGGCGCCCGACACGGCGAGGCTGCCGATGGTGATCGTCGTGCGTCCGAGACGGTCGGCGAGGAGCCCGGCGAGGACGCAGCCGAGGGCGCCGACGCCGATCGCGGCGAAGCCGGCGAGGCGCGCCGACGCGAGGGAGAGACCCGCGCCGCGGTAGCTCTCGATGAGGAGGATCGGCACCCACGTCCACATGGCGTAGACCTCCCACATGTGGCCGAGGTAGCCGAGGTTCGCGAGGCGGAGCGGGCGAACCGTGAAGGCGCGCGTCGCGAGCCGCCAGTCGAAGGGCGCGGTGCGCGCGAGGAAGGGGCCCGGAGCGACGAAGAGCGCGACGATCGCCGCCGCGACGATCGCGAGGGCCGACGTGGCGAGGAGCACGGACCGCCAGGGCGGGAGGCCCGCCTCTCCGAGGATCGGCAGGGCGTTCAGGAGGTGGGGGAGCGCGGATCCGAGCGTGAGCGCGCCGACGAGGAGACCGATCGCGAGGCCGCGATCCTCCCGCGACCAGGAGGCCGCGAGCTTCATCCCCGGGGGATAGACGCCCGCGAGCGCGAAGCCCGTGACGAAGCGCAGCGCGACGGCTCCGCCGGGACCGACGTCGAGCAACGGGATCGCCGCCGTCGCGAGCGCGCCGGCGACGGCGCTCCCGGCGAAGAGCCGGTGGCTCGGCACGAGGTCGGCGACGCTCGCGAGCGCGCTCGCGAGGGCGCCCGCGACGAAGCCGATCTGCACGCTGGTCGTCATCCACGCGCGCGCCGACTCTCCGAGCGCCCACTCCTCGGAGAGCTGCGGGAGCACGGCCGACGCGGAGAACCAGAGCGCCATCGCGAGGAGCTCCGCCGTCGCGAGACAACCGAGGGCGCGCGCCTTCCCGGGCACGCGCTCCCGCCGGGTGTGCGCCACGGGGGCGCGGGCGGGGTCGAAGGCGCTCGTCATCGTGGACGCCGACGAGCCTAGTCTGGGCCGTCGGGGGGACCGAGAAATCCCGGCGACGGTGCGTGAATTGCCGGGCAGCGGCGCGCCGAGCATCAGTTTCGCGCACGACATCGAGCAGCTACAGGAGGAGCATGGAACCCAGTCGCGCCTCGCACTCGTCGAGGTGCAGCTCTCTCAACTCGCGCTTCCGCAACCGGGATGTCACCCCATGAGACTCGCTCTCCCGACGATCCTCGCGGCTTCGATGCTCCTCGCCGCGCCCCCCGCATGGTCGCAGTGCTTCGGAGACGACGGCTTCAACGTCCCCGGCGCCTGCTGCGTCCCCGTCACGCCGAATCTGCCGAACTTCCCGGCGCTGACGCTCGCGGCCGACGGCGCCTGCTTCCTCAACTGCTCCGTGGAGGCGGTCTTCCCGGCGACGATCGCGATGGGAGGCCCCGCGCCTCTCTTCTGCGACCTCTACATCATCCCGATCTCGATCTCGGGCGTCGTCACGACGGTGCCCGACATCCTCGTCTCGAAGTACCTGCGTACGTGGGAGGAGGTCGATCCCACGGGAGTGAACAACCGTCAGGTCTGGCGCTTCCAGGTGAACGCCGACCTGACCTACGCGCCGCCCTTCGCGCCGCCCTGCCCGACGCCCGTCTGCGCGTCGAGCGCGGGGCTCAAGGTGCACTTCGTCGGCCACCTCGATTTCGCGCGCGACTGCTTCGGCGGCAACTGGAGCGCGGCGACGACCCTCGCACACCTGTGCGGAGACCTCGCCCACGGCAACCTGAGCGGCCGTCCGACGACCGCGTCGCACCCGAGCCGGCTCTTCGCCTTCGCCGCTCCCACTCCCTTCGCCTTCGCCGCCGCCGTGCCGGTGCCGACGGGCCCCGTCATCGCCGATGCCTTCCGCAGCGCGCGCACGAACCTCGCGAGCCTCCAGTGGGACTGCCTGTCGGAGGTGCCGGTCTTCAACGGGCAGCACGCGCTCGTGGCCCAGGCCTGCGACTGCGCGACCTCGGCGAATCCGCCGCTGCGCTGGCAGCACACGAACCTCACCTTCAGCTACGGCTGCAATGCGGCGCAGGGGGCGAACTTCACGCTCATTCCCTGGGCCGGCGTCGTGCCGACCGGGCTCTCCTGGTTCCCGCTCGGACGCTACGCCGTGCCGGCCTCCGTCTACCCGGCCGGGGAAGCCGTGGCCGTCGGCTTCGGACTCGCCTCGGCGGCCGACGCCTGCGGAGCCAACTTCCCGGCGAACTTCCTCTATGGAGTCGCCACGTCGGGCGGGGAGCTCGCGATCCTGCCGAACTCGGGCATCGTCACGACCGATTTCATCGACCTCGTGAACTCGATGATGCTGATCCCGCCGCCGCCCTTCGTCGCGATCGGCTACGGCGCGCTCTACGTCTCGACCATGGTCTGGTCGCTGAACTTCTGAGCGGAACATCGGCGGTACGCACCGCGCGAGGGCGCGTCCGGGGGCCGGAAAGGGTCCGCGGACAGCGCCCTCGGTGTTTCACGGGCCGTTCGCTCGGCGATTCCACCCCCCTATCGGCGGAGACCGGGCCCGAGGATCATGCAAGACGACGGTCCCGCTTCGGGACCGTGATTCCTCCCCGAGGAACGAACCCCACCGTGAAGACCCTCCTCCCCGCCATCCTCCTCGCGGCGACGCTTCTCGCCGCGAGCCCCGCTCGCGCACAGTGCTTCGGCGACGACGGATTCTCCGTCCCGGGCGCTTGCTGCGTCACCGTCACCCCGACGCTCCCGAACTTCCCCGCCCTCACGCTGCCTGCCCAGGGCGCGTGCTTCCTCGACTGCAACGTCGAAGCCGTGTTCCCGGCGACGATCGCGATGGGCGGACCGGCGCCCCTCTTCTGCGACCTCTACATCATCCCGCTCTCGATCACGGGCGGCGTCTCGACGACGCCCAACATCATGATCGGGAAGTACCTCCGGACCTGGGACGAGGTGTCCCCCGTGGTCGCTCGCCAGGTCTGGCGGTTCCAGGTGAACACGGACGTCAACTACGTCGCGCCCTTCGCGCCGCCGTGCCCGACGCCGGTCTGCGCCTCGAGCGGCGGACTCCCCGTCCACTTCGTCGGACACCTCGACTACGCGCGGGACTGCGGCACGATCCTCTGGAGCGCGGCCATCGCGATGGCGCACATGTGCGGCGACTACGCCCACGGCGCCCTGAGCGGACGACCCACGGCCTTCTCCCATCCGAGCCGGCTCTTCGCCTTCGCGGCGCCGGCGCCGTTCCTCTTCGGCGCGCCCGTGCCGACGCCCACGGGGCCGGTGATCGCCGATGCGGTGCGTGCGGCGCGGACGAACCTCGTGAACCTGCAGTGGGACTGCGTCTCGGAGGTTCCCGTCCAGAACGGCTTCCACGCCCTCATCCAGACGGCGTGCAACTGCTCCACGTCGACGGCCGCACCTCCGCGCTGGGAGCACACCGATCTCAAGTTCTCCTACGACTGCATCGCGCCCACGACGAACAGCTACCAGCCGCTCCCGTGGCCGGGGCTCGCTCCGACGGGGCTCACCTGGTTCCCGCTCGGCACCTGGGGCGTTCCGTTCGCCGTCTTCCCGAGCGGCGAGGCCGTCTCCATCGGCTTCGGCGCGGCCAACGCGCCCGACGTCTGTGCGAACAACTTCCCGTTCCACCTCGTCTACGGCTCGGCGACGAGCGGTGGCGACATCGGCATCCTGCAGAATACCGGCATCGCGAGCCACGACTTCATCGATCTCGTGAACTCGATGATGCTCATCCCGCCTCCGCCCTACGTGGCGATCGGCTACGGAGCGCTCTACGTCTCGACGATGGTCTGGTCGCTCAACTTCTGATGCGCTGACCGTCCGAGGAGACTCGGCACGAACGGGCGCCGCCGACGAGGCGGCGCCCGCGTCGTTGCAGGGGCGTCAGGACCGGCAGCTTCAGTCGATCGCGCCGACGTGGTCCGACGGAGTCCAGCCGACGCGGTCGTCGAAGCGGACGCGCGCCCAGCGGTCGGTGCGCTCGAGGAGCGTCACCACCTCGCCGGCCTTCACCGTGAGGGTGACGGGGAGATCGGCGCGCGGCTCCGCGCGCAGCTTCGCCTCCGGCGCGAGCACGAGGGCCGCGGGCGGACGCGGGAACGCCGTGCGCCGCACGAAGAGCCCGGCGGCGACCGCCGCGGCGAGGAGGGCCGCCAGGGCCGCGACGCGGAGCCCGCGCCGCCGGCGAGCCGCGAGGAGGAGCGCGAGACCGGCCGACTCGAGGGCCGCCGCCGCGAGCAGGAACGCCCAGGGATCCGTGTCGTCGGCGACCGAGCGCGCCGCGTCGAGGAGCGTCTCCGGCGGCGGCGGTGCGATGCCGAGCCGGCTCTCCGCGAGCCGCAGGTTGAAGCGCGCGGTCGCGTCGCGCGGGTCGCGCAGGAGCGCGCGCCGGTACGCGAGCGCCGCCTCGGCGAAGCGCCCGAGCCGGAAGCGGCAGTTGCCAGCGTCGTAGAGGAGCGCGGGGGACGGGTCGTGCGCTCGGGCGATCTCCGCCTCGATCGCGCGCAGCGCCGCCTCGTAGTCGCCCGCGCGGTAGCTCCGCTCGGCGGCGGCGAGGTCGGCCGCGCGGGCGGGCGCCGCGAACGCGCAGGCGAGGGCCAGCACGACGGGCGCGATCGCGGGCCGGAGACTCATCGCGAGCCCTCCGCCGCGAAGGCCGTCTCGAGCTCCTCGACGAGCCGCGCCGCGGAATCGGAATCGAGACGCGCCGTCGCCGAGCCTTTGGCGTAGCGCGCCTCGATCGCGCCGAGGAGCGCCGTCGCCGAGCGCGAGGCGAGGTCGGCCCCGATCCCGCGCGCGGCGAGACGGGCCGCGAGGTCGTTCGAGACGACGGCGGCCTCGGCGCACCCGAGGCGGTCGGCGAGGTATCCCGTGAAGGCCGAGGCCGCGTCGGCGTCTCGGCGCACCGACTCCTGGAAGCGCGCGGCTGCTCGGCGCGCACGGACGCGCTCGGGGTGCGCGGCGTCGCGCTCCCGTCTCCGCACGAGGAGCCACGCGCCGGCGGCCAGCGCGAGGGGCGCGCCGAGGACGGCAGCGGCGGCGACCCCTCCGGGCGGCGCCGGGCGCTGCCACGCGTCCGCGATGAGCGGCTTCATGTCGTGGATGTCGTCCACGCCGGGGATCGCGCGACGCGCCGTCTCGCCGTCGAGGGGCGCGAGCGCCGCTCCGGGAGGGAGCGGGCGCACGACGAGGGGAATCGCGTCCGTCGCGACGGTGCGGAAGCCGGCGGGCTCCGTCGTGTCGAAGAAGGAGAAAGGGATCGCGGGGATCTCCGTCACGGCCTCCGAGAGGGGCGAGAGGTCCCAGGTCACGACGCGCGCGCGCGACGATTTCTCCTCGAGCTTCCCGAAGACGTGGAATCCCTCGAGGGGCTCGATGCGCGGCGGATCGAGGAACTCGAGGTTGCCCTCGCCCTCGATGCGGAGCGTGAGCTTCACGACGTCTCCCGCCTTCACGTCGCGCGGCGTGGCGTCGGCCGACACGCGGAACCGGCCCACGGCGCCCGTGTAGCCGGCGGGCCGCCCCGCGTCGGGGATCGGGAGGATCCTCGTCCGCGCGGGCTCCCCGTAGACGAAGGCCGTCTCCGCGGCGGCGACCATCCGCTCGCCGAAGAGGTTCTGCGTGAAGCGCGTCGCGAACTGGTAGCGGAGGAGCGCTGCGGGGAGCTCGAGGACGCCCGCGCGGCTCGGGAGGAACGACCGCTCCACCTCGAACACGCGGAAGCGCTGTCCGTCGCGCTCGACGGTCCCGAGGCTCGCGCACCGCACGTCGGCGTCGTTCACGGAGAGGACGAGCCCCTGGGCCGCGGCGCCATTCGGCTCCGGCTCGATCGGCACCGCACCCGGCAGGTCCGTGAACCAGGACGCTTCGACGAAGAGCGGCAGGTTGATGCGCCGGGACATCGGGAGCACGAGGTTGCCGGCGATCTTCTCGTCGACGCCGAGCCGCAGCTTCACGCGAATCGGCTCGTGGACGTAATGGGGCCGCTGCGGCGCGTCCATCTCGAGGAACGCGTACTTCGCGCCCGTCACGTCCTTCACGGCCTCGAGGCGGATGGGCGGCGTCTCGAGCGTCGTGCCGTCGACGGTCACGCGGATCGGCGGCACCTCGAATCGGCCCTCGCGCGACGGCACGAGGTGCAGCGTCCAGGAGGTGAAGACGCTGCGGCGGCCGTTGATCGACGTGAGGCTCATGCCCTGCTGGCCGCGGCCGATCGTGAGGCCCGGCACGGGCGGCGGCAGGAGCAGCTCGCCGCCGTCGACGTCGGAGACCTTGATCGTCACGGACGCCGAGTCGCCCACCTTCACCACGGCGGGATCGGGGCCGAGGACCGTGAGCTCGGGCCGCGTCTGGGCGAGCGGGAGCGATCCGAGGACCGCCGCCAGCAGTGCGTGCTGCGCGATCACCAGTCCCTCGGCACGACGACCTTCTGCGCCTTCGCCTTCCGGAGCTCGAGCCGCTGCTTCTCCTTCTCGTCGAGCTTGTCGAGGAGCCGCTGCACCTGCTCCGCCGGGAGCTCCTTCGTCTCCGTCTCGCCCGGCGCGATCGGTTCTTCCGACGCCTCGGGCTCGGGCTCGCCCGGATCCTGCTTCGGCTCGTCGTCCTTCGGCTGCTGGTCGTCCTTCGGCTGCTCGTCGGGCTTCGAGTCGCCCTTCTCGCCGTCCTTCGGCTGCGACTCGGGCGGGCTCTGCTCGTCCTGCTTCTGCTCGTCCTTCTGCTCGTCCTGCTCCTTCTTCTGCTGCTCCGCGTCCGACTTCTTCCGCTTCAGCTCCTCGATCTTGCGGAGCGCCCGCTCGACGTTGCGGCGCGCCGCGGGGATGTCCTCCGCGCCGGCCGCGGCGGCGGCGATCCACGCGTCGCGCGCTCCTTCCGCGAAACGGATCGGCTCGTCCCAGGCGGAGGGATCGATCGCCGGCGGCGGCGCATCCGGAGCCGCCGGCGGCGCCTGGGCCGCCTCGACGCGCTGCTCGGCGGCCTCCGCCAGGAGGAACTGCGTGTTTCCGCGGAGGAAATCGCGCGCACGCTCGAAGACGGCGCCTCCGCGCGCGGCGGCGCGCTCGGCAGCGGCCTCGGCGCCGTGGGGATCGCCCGTGCCGAGGGCGGCGAGCGCCCGATCGAACAGGAGCTCCGGCGGCGCCTCGCCGGCAGCCTCCTCCTCCGCGCGCGTCAGCGCGGCGAGCGCGTCGGCATACCGCCGTTCCCGAAGCGCCTTCACGCCGTCGGCGAAGTCGTCGGCCCTCGCCGGAGCGGGGACGAGGAGCGGGAGCAGCGCGAGGGAGAGGGACGCGGTCATGGCGGCGCGGGGAGACCTCACGGAATCGGACCGCGGTCGAGTGCCCGCGGGAAGCCCCTTCCTCTCCGGCAGCGCCAGCGCGACGAGGCCGAGGGGGATCGCGAGGAAGAGGAGCCACTGGAAGCGGTGCTTCTTCGACGACTGCTCCTGCGCGTCGTAGACGCGGCGCGCGCTGGGGAGGATGCGCTTGTCGTAGATCTCCAGCAGCGGCAGCGGCACGGCGTCGGCGCGGAGGAACTCGCCGCCCGACTCGGACGCCATGCGGCGCAGGCTCTCGGAGTCCATGGCGGAGACCACCTCCTCGCCGCGGTCGTCCGTGAGGAACGACTCGCCGCCGGAGCCGCCCTCGAGCGCGATCTTGCTGCCGCGCGTCGAGCCGAAGCCGACGCAGTGGATCGTGATGCCCTGGGCGGCGGCGCGCTTCGCGGCCGCGAGACCGCGGCCCTCGAGGTCCTCGCCGTCCGTGAGCAGGAGGATCACCTCGTACTGTCCCGCCCTCGCCTCTCCGCGCGCTTCCGCCAGGGCCTCGGTGGCGGCGTCGAGAGCGCGTCCGAGGTCGGTGCCGCCGCGCCGCACGCTGAACGGATCGACGGGCTCGACGAGGCCGCGGAACGTGTCGAGGTCGTGCGTGAGCGGCACGGAGAGCCTCGCCTCACCGGCGAATACGACGAGCCCGAGCCGATCGCCGCGCGCGCGCGCCGCGAGGGCCGCCACCTCGAGCTTGGCGCGCTCGAGCCGGCTCGGAGCGACGTCGCGCGCGAGCATGGAGCGGGAGACGTCGAGGGCGACCACCACGTCGACACCGCGCTGCTCGACGAGGAGGACCTCCTCCCCCCAGACGGGGTCGAGGGCCGCGGCGACGCCCGTGGCGAGGGTCGCCAGCACGCAGGCGAATCGCACGCGCCGCCGGCCCGGCGAGAGCCCGGGAGCGAGGTGCACGAGCCGATCCGGCGCGAGCACGCGCTCGGTGCGTGCGCGGCGGCGCGATGTGCACCACGCGGCGGCGGCGGCGAGCGCCGCGAGCGCGAGGAGGAGCGGCCAGAGGTCGAGGCGTTCGAAGAGGGCGGTCACGGAGGCGCGGCGTCAGGGAGACTCGGCGAAGACCGTCGACTCGAGGAGCCAGGCGGCGGCGATCGCGGCGAGGGCCGGCAGGAGGAAGAGGAGGAAGCGCTCCGTCGTGCGGAAGCGCGGGTCGTCGAGCTCGGTCTTCTCGAGGCGGTCGATCTCCTCGAAGGTCGCGAGGAGCGCCTGGGCGTCGGCGGCCCGGAAGAATCGGCCGCCGGTCACCTCCGCGACGCGCTGCACTTCCGAGAAGTCGATCTCCTGGACGCCGCCGAAGGGGTGGGGCACGCCGCGGCCGGCGCCGATCGTGTAGATGCGCACGCCGAACTCCTTCGCGAGCTTCGCCGCCTCCTCGGGTGGGATCTCCCAGACGTTCTCCTGTCCATCCGTGAGGAGGATCACCACCTTCGAGCGCGCCGCGCTGCCGCGCAGCACGCGCGCCGCGCGCGCGACGCCGAGGCCGATGCCCGTGCGGTCCTCCTCCGAGCGCGGCGCCACGGTCTGGACCGCCGCGAGGAGGTCCTGGAGCGCGCGCGCGTCGAGGGTGAGGGGGCAGCGGATCTCCGGGAACGCGGCGAACAGCAGGAGCCCGATCCGGTCGTGCGCGCGTCCCTCGACGAAGCGCCGCGCCGTCTCCTTGACGACGTCGAGCCGCGTGCGCCGCGTCCCCGCCTCGAGATCGGCGATCGACATGGAGGAGGAGACGTCGATCGCGAGCATCACGTCGATGCCCTCCGTCGCCATCGGGATCCGGTCGCGCGCGACGGGGCGCGCGAGGGCGAGCACGCCGAGCAGGAGGCCGAGCCCGAGCATCGCCGCGGGGACCCACCGGAGGACGACGCGCCACGTGTCGGGCACGGAGTGCAGCAGCATCCCGGCGCCGATCCCGATCGCCGGGCGGCGCCAGCGGCTCCGAAGCCAGAGCGCAAGGGGCACGAGGAGCAGCGCCGGGAGGCACCACGGATCGGCGAAGGCGAATCCGAAGAGGTCCTCGAGGAGGCGGTTCACGCGGAGGCCTCCCGGCGCACGGGCGGGGCGCCCGAGGCGCTCATGGAGCGCTCCCGCGCGAGGTCGATGCGCGTCTCCTGCACGAGACGCTCCGCCGAGCGCAGGAGCCGGTCGCGCTCCTCGCGCGTCGAGGCGGCGCGCGCGAACTTCACGAGGTCGCAGCGGGAGAGGAAGTCCGACAGGAGCCCGCGGTGCGCCGCTTCGAGCACGCGCGCCGTGTCGCGCGAAGCGAGGAACTCCTCCGTCGTCATCTCCGGCGCGCGGACGTGGAAGCGGTCCTCCACGTAGTCGCGCACGATGGAGGAGGCCTCGACGTAGAAGCGCTGCAGCGCCTCGGGACCCTCGGGATCGCCATGGCGAAGCGCCGCGAGACGCGCGAGGGCGCGGTCGTGGGGAGGGATCGGCGGGGGAGCCGGGGCCTCGGCTCGCGGTCGCGGCCGCAGCAGCCACCGGCCGACGAGCCAGGCGACGAGGCACGCCGCGACGACGACGGCGCCGATGCGCAGCACCGTGCGCCACGGGAAGGGCGGGTCGAAGGGACCCGGCGGAGCCTCCGGCGGGCCCGGCTCCGCCGGGAGCACGCTGCGGACGTCGATCCGGAGCCCCAGCTCAGGGAGTTCGATCGGATCGAGCGCGAAGGCGCGCGCCTCGAAGCGGAGCGTCTCCTCGATGCGTCCTTCGCGCACGCGCCGATCCCGCGAGCCGAGCCGCACGACGAGCGGGGCGAGGGCCGCGTCGCTCCAGGGAGCTTCGGCGTCGGCAGCGCTCCAGGACCGGCGGACGACGAGCGGGAACGCGGCGCCGAGCTCGACGGGCTCGCGCGGTCCCTCGGCGGCGACCTCGACGGGGGGCGGCCCGCCCGTCGCTGCCTGGGCGCGCAGATCGAGGGGCGCGAGCGCGAAGGGCGCCAGGGCGTAGGGCCCGAGGGCGACGAGCAGCGCGCGGACGCTCACCGTCCGGCTCCCGCGCGGAGCTCGCGCCGGCGGAAGAACTGGAGGATCGGCTCCACGACCGGCTCCTCCACGGGGACGTCCATGAGGTCGACGCGCAGCCGCCGCAGATCGTCGCGCGTGCGCTCGCGCCACTCGAGGACGGAGCGCAGCCACGCGTCGCGGACGGCCGGCGACGAGAAGTCGAGGAGGCGCTCGAGGCCCGACTCGAGGTCTCGAACACGAACGAGTCCGCGCGCGCGCACGGGACGCCCCTCGCCGACGCAGAGCTCCGAGGCGAGGAGGCGCGCCGCGATCACGTCGTGCCGCCGCGCCGCCGACGAGAGGACCCGGTCGTAGAGGCGGTCCGTCAGGAAGTCGGACACGAGGAAGACGATGGCGCGCCGCCGCACGACGCTCGCGACGAACTCGAGGGCCGGCACGAAGTCGGTCCCGCGCCCCACGGGCTCGAGGGCGAGGCAGTCGCGCACGATGCGCATCACGTGGCCCACGCCCTTCTTCGGAGGCACCCATCGCTCCACGCGGTCGGTGAAGGCCACGAGCCCCACCTTGTCGTTGTTGCGGCTCGCCGAGAGCGCGAGGCAGGCGCAGAGCTCGGCGGCGGCCCGGCGCACGGAGCGCCCGCGCATGCCGGCCGCCGCGGAGGCCGAGAGGTCGAGGAGGAAGAGCACCGTGAGCTCCCGCTCCTCCACGAACTTCTTCACGTGCGGGCGTCCCGTGCGCGCCGTGACGTTCCAGTCGACGGAGCGCGGGTCGTCGCCCTCGGCGTACTCGCGCACCTCCTCGAACTCGATCCCCGAGCCCCGGAACACGGAGCTGTAGCCGCCGGACATCACGTCCGTGACGAGGCGGCTCGTCAGGACCTGGATGCGGCGAACCTGGCGGAGGATCTCCGGGTCGATCATCGGGGGCGGCGATCGGTCGGGCTCCGGCGGCGACGGCGCGCCGCCGGCACCGGCATCACGGCACCGGGACGTGGTCGAAGGCCTTCCGGATGACGTCCTCGGAGCCGAGACCCTCGGCCTCCGCCTCGTAGGTCGTGATCACGCGGTGACGCAGCACGGAGAGGCCGATCGACTTCACGTCCTGCGGCGTCACGAAGCCGCGTCCCTCGAGGAAGGCGCGCGCGCGCGCCGCCTGCGTGAGCGCGAGGGAGGCGCGGGGCGACGCGCCGTAGAGGATGAGGGGCGCCAGCTCCTTCAGGCCGTAGTCCGCCGGCTGCCGCGTCGCGAAGACGAGGTCGACGACGTAGTTCCGGATCTTCTCGTCGACGTAGACGGTGTCGAGGAGGCGCCGTGCCGTGAGCAGCTGCTCCGGGCTCGCGACGGCGCGCGCGCGCGGCTTCTCGCCCGTCGTCGCCATGCGGTCGATGATCTTCCGCTCTTCGTCCTTCGTCGGGTATCCGACGACGAGCTTCAGCATGAAGCGGTCGAGCTGCGCCTCGGGGAGCGGATAGGTGCCTTCCTGCTCGACGGGGTTCTGCGTCGCGAGCACGAGGAACGGAGCCGGAAGCGTGCGCGTCTCGCCCGCGAGGGTGACCTGGCGCTCCTGCATGGCCTCGAGGAGCGCCGACTGCACCTTCGCCGGAGCGCGGTTCACCTCGTCGGCGAGCACGAAGTTCGCGAAGACGGGCCCCTCGCGCACCGACCACTCGCCCGAGCGCGGGTTGTAGACCTGCGTGCCCACGAGGTCGCTCGGGAGCAGGTCCGGCGTGAATTGGATCCGGCGGAAGGTGCCGCCGATCGCCTGGGCGAGGGAGCTCACGGCAAGGGACTTGGCGAGGCCGGGCACTCCCTCCAGCAGGACGTGGCCGTCGGCGAGCAGGCCGATCAGCATTCCGTCGAGGAGTTCCCGCTGCCCGACGATGACGGTCTCCACCTCGCGGATCACGTCGCGCAGGAAGGTGCTCTCGGACTTGATGCGCTCGGAAACGGCGAGGACGTCGGTCACGGGGTCGGTCGGCTCGGGTCGGGGTCGGGAAGTCGGCCGGGGGGCCGGGGAGGCCGGGCAAGGTCGCAGCTTACGTCCGCCCAGGGAATCGTGATGGGGCCGGCCCGGGCTCCGGAGGCGCGGCGAGGGAGCGCTCGGTCCGCGCGGGCGACCATCGGCTCCGCAGGACGCGGCCGAACCACTGCGCGTGCTCCCGCTCCACGTCGGCCATGTGGCCGAGCTCCTCCGCCATGGCGGGGCGCCCCGCCGCGAGGGCGCTACGCGCTGCCGCGCGGTACTCGCCGATGTTCATGCACTCGAGACCGCCGGCCACGGCCATCGGGAGGGTCCAGCCGCTCCAGGGGCAGAGCGCGGCGAGCACGCGGCCGATGCGGTGGAAGACGCGCTCGCGAGAGCGCGAGGGCGCCGCGCTCAGCTCCGCCAGCATTCCGCGGACGCGCGCCCGATGCGCCCACTCCTCGCGCTCGATCCGGTGGATTCCCTCGATCTCGTCGGCGCGATGCAGCGTGCGGGCGTGGCCGCGGTAGGCGAGCGCCGCCGCGCGCTCCCCGGCGCAGGCCTTGCGGAGACGAGCGACGAGGCGTGCGTCGCGGGTATTCATGAGAGATGGGGGCTGCCAGAGCGAGCGCACGCTCCCGAGCAAGGCCCGGTCCTCGCACGATGGCACGGAGGCGCCGGCCCGACGCGGGGGAATCTCCTCGCCGGGCGGCCCGCCCGCGGAGAAGCTCGCGACCCTCCTCCGTCCCCGACGCCGCCATCGGACATGCCCGCGAAACCGCGCAAGCCCCGTCGCAAGAAGGCCGAGCCCAAGTCGCGGGGTCTCGCTCCCGCCGAGATGCGGGGGGAGGCGCCGCCGGAGATCGCGGCGCTCGCGCGCGACATCGAGGCCGATGGCGGCGTCGTGCTGGCGCCCTACCGCGAGCCGCTGGCGGGCCGCTGGGTCGTACTCGCGGCGCTCCCGCTCGACCAAGTGGAGCCGACTCCCTACCAGCGCGACCTCTCGGAGGCGCACTTGAAGCGGCTCACGGACGTCGTCGACAAGGTGGGGATCTTCCTCGATCCGATCGTCGCCACGCGTGAAGGACCGAAGTGCTACTGGACGCCCAACGGGAACCACCGCCGCGCCGCGCTCTCGAAGCTCGGGGCGCGGAGCGTGACGGCTCTCGTGGTGCCCGACCCGGAGATCGCGACGCGCATCCTCGCGCTCAACACGGAGAAGAGTCACAACCTGAAGGAGAAGTCCCTCGAGGTGATCCGCATGGAGCGCGCGCTCGCGGCGGCGGGCACCACGCGCAAGGAATCGGAGATGGCGCTCGAGTTCGAGGAGCCGGAGTACCTGACGATCGGCCTCTGCTACGAGCAGAACGGGCGCTTCGCCGGCGGCGCCTACCGACCGGCGCTCCGGCGTACGGAGGAGTTCCTCGAGAAGCCGCTCGCGAAGGCGCTCGAGGTGCGCGTCGCGCGGAGCGTCCTCCTGCTGGAGCTCGACGCGAAGGTCTCCGAGATCATCGCGGCGCTGAAGGAGCGCGGCCTCACGTCGCCCTACCTGCGGGCCTTCGTCACGGCGCGGATCAATCCCGTGCGCTTCGCGAAGGAGGTGACCATGTCTCCCGAGGAGCTGTTGAAGAAGATGCGCGCCAAGGCGGAGAGCTTCGACGTGGCGAAGGTGCGCCAGGACCAGGTGGCCTCGGCCGGCGGCTTCGGCAGCGAGCCCGAGGAGTGAGCATGGCTCGTCCCTCCGCTTCGAACGGGAATCCCCGGCTCCGTCGATGGACCGCCGCGGTCCTCGCGCTGTCCCTCGTCGCCCAGGCGCCGGCGGCTCCGGCCGTCGCCGGCGCCGGGGCTCGCCCGCGGCACGTCGTCGTGGCGCCGCGCGCGTTCCACGCCGCGCTCGCGGACTACGTGGCGCACCGCTCGAAGGACGCGGAGGTGGAGCTGGTCGAGCTCGAGCGCGTGCTCGCGCAGACGCCCGGCGTCGACGACCCCGAGAAGCTGAAGCGCTTCCTCTTCGAGGCCTGGCGCGCGCGCGGCGCGCGCTGGTCGCTCCTCGTCGGCGACGCGGGCGTGCTGCCGGTGCGCTACATGGTCCTCGACCGTGTGACGGCGCCGGCCTTCGACATCGCCTTCTACCCGAGCGACCTCTACTTCGCCGATCTGGCGAAGCGCGACGGCACCTTCGACGACTGGAACGCGTCGCGCGACGGGATCCACGCGCACTACTTCGGCGAGGTGCACGGCGAGAAGAACAAGGACGGGCCGATCAACCACGACGGCATCGACTATCGCCCCGAGATCGGCGTCGGGCGCTGGCCCGTGCGCACGCCCGAGGAGGCGGCGCGCGTCGCGGCGAAGACGATCGCCTACGAGCGCGCGCTCCAGGCGGGGCTCGAGCCGGGCCTGCGGCGCGCGGCCTTCGTGTCGGTCGATGGCTGGATCGACACGCGCGGCTCCATGGCGCGCCTCGCCGCATCGCTGCCGGCGGGCTGGACGTCGGTGCAGTGCGCGAGCGCGCCGGCCGCGCCCGAGAACGGTCCACCCGCCGTCGTCGAGCCCGCGGAAGGCTCCGCGTCGCGGCCCGGACGCGTCGACGAGGCGGACGTGCGCGCGCTGCTCGACGAGGGGCTCGGCCTGCTCGTCCACGCGGGGCACGGTTGGGACGACGGCTGGGAGCACAGCCTCTCCGTTGCGTCGATCCCGAAGCTCCTCAACGGTGCGAGGCTCCCCATCGTCTTCTCGGCCGGCTGCTCCACGGCGCGCTTCGCGACGCTGCCTCCCTACGAGGCCTACCAGGACGTCCTCGGCGCCGAGCATCCGGGCACGAATGCGGGAGAGGTCTTCTCCACGTTCCCGCCACCGCCCGCGCCCTACGCGCGCGGCGACCACGACAAGACCGGCTTCGGCGAGCGTCTCCTTCGCGACGGTGACGCGGGCGCCGTCGCCTACATCGGCTGCAACACCGGGAGCCAGCCCTGCGGGCTGACGCTTCTGGAGGGCTTCGTCGCGGCGCTGCGCGACGCGGCGGAGCCGCGGCTGGGCGATGTCTGGGCGCGCGCCGTCGACCACTACTTCGAGAAGGAGCGCCTCGCGACCCTCGCGCCGACGCCCGACTGGTACCCGGCGAGCGTCTTCTTCCAGGGAATGAAGTTCATGGTCTTCGGCGATCCGAGCCTGCGGATGCCGCGGCCCCTGGCGCCGCGCTGACGCTACGATCGAGCGGCGCCAGGGACGACCCGAGGAGGCGCTTCCGTGGATTCTGCTCGCTGTACCGACGCCTTTCGCCCCTTGCTCGCGGGCTTCTCCGAAGACGCGCTGGAGTGGGCCGACGGGACGATCTTCGGGATCGACGCGCAGGACCGGCTCGCCTACCTGAACCCCGCCTACTTCCGCTTCGCGGAGGCGAACGACGGCGAGCCCGGGATCTCCACGCGATGGGGGCTCGGCGCCTCCGTGATGGAGGCGACTCCGCCCGTGCTCCGTGCTGCCTACCGCGAGCGCTTCGCCGCATGCCGCGGGCGCGCCGGCTCGGCGGAGCCGCCCCTCCAGCACGAGTACGAGTGCTCGAGCCCCTCGCACCTCCGGAGGTTCGCGATGACGCTCTATCCGCTCGGCCGGGGCGAGGAGATCCTCGTCGTGAACTCCCTGCGCGTGGAGATCCCGCATCCCGCGGCAGGAGCGAGGTCCGCGACGCTCGCCACGACCGACTATGCGAACGCCGACGAGATCGTCCGGCAGTGCGCCCATTGCCGCCGAGTCGAGAACCTGCGCGTCGCCTTTCGTTGGGACTGGGTCGCCGAATGGGTCGCGCAGCCTCCGCCCACGACGAGCCACGTGCTCTGCTCGACGTGCCTCGACCACTACTACCCGCGGCCGTCGGACGAGTCGCGGGGCTGAGGCTCGCCGGAGGAGAGGGACCGGCCTCAGAGAGGACGGTCCGAGCCCGCAGGCTTGGTCGTGGCAGCTTCCGGGAGTCCGGATCCTTCGTTCTCGCCGTTCACGACCGGCTCGTGCAGGCGGAGCTCCTCGCGTCGCGTGGTGGCGGATCCCAGGAGGCCGCGCGACGCCTCCGTGGGGTGCAGGTCGCGCTCGATCCCGACGGGCACGAGCACGTCGCCGACCTCCGCGTAGCGAAGGCGCTGCGTGAGGACATAGAGGCCCGTCGTCGTCTCGACCGACGCCAGCACGACGCGCCCGCCTCGGTCGCTCCAGTGGAGGACCAGCGTCTGCAGAGGCTGCACGAGGCTCGTCAGCTCGCGCGACGCCGTGCCTCGGACCTCCACGCGCCCCAGGTTCCCGCTCGCGTCGAAGCGCGCGGTGATCGAGTCGACCCGCGTCCAGCCCTGTTCGCGCATCGGCGCCTGCCAGGCGTTCGCGTCGCAGGGCGTGATCTCGACGGACCCGTCGGCGGCGAGCCGCACGCCGTCGTCGTCGTGGAGGATCTCCTCGATCACGTTCCCCACGAGGGCGCGCCGCAGGTGATCCTCCAGAGCGCGGCGCGCGTCCTTCGCGAGGGAGTGCTCCTCGGGCACGCTCGCGCGCACGGGGCCGGGAGCGCTCCAGGAGAGGGAGCCCTCGATCGATCGGTCGGGCGTCGGGCGGCCGTCTCCGACGCGCAGCGTGAAGCGGGCGCGCAGCCCGCGCAGCCCCGACGACTCCGGCGCGACGGTGTGCGCGCGCGCCCGGCGGACCGCCTCCACGGCGGCCGAATCGCGGCGGCTCTCGACGGTCGCCGGCACCGCGGCCGGCGGCGTGCCGCCGTCCTGAGGCGCGAGGAGGCTCGCGATCGCGAGGAAGGAGAGGGGTCCGAGGGTCTCCTGAAGCATGGCCGCGGCCCCTTCGCACGATGCGTGCCGAGCCTGCGTTGCCGTGCATGCCCGGGGACGGCCATCGGACGCGCCCTCCCGCCGAACGGATCGTTCGCCGCGGCTGGACGGAACGTGCGGTGGGAACGCGATGGGGGAGCTCGGACACCGCCGGGTTTCCGCAGCCGTTGACCGACGGCGCGCCGTCCGTACACTGATCGCCCGAACACCGCGGGGTGGAGCAGCTGGCAGCTCGTCGGGCTCATAACCCGGAGGTCGCAGGTTCGAATCCTGCCCCCGCTACCAACATGAGGCCGCGCATCGCGCGGCCTCTTTTCGTTTCGGGTCAGCCGCCCCCGCGCACGTCCGCGCGGTACTCCTCCAACACCTGCCGAAAGATCGCCACGTCGCTCTCGAAGGTCTCGGGAAGAAGGGGCCCGAACGAGAAGCGGAACCAATCGTCGTACGGCGACACGTACTCCGGGTCCTTCGCGTGCGGTCGGGCCATGTCGCAGTCGATGCCCTCGAGGATGGCGGCGCCGTGCCGGAACAACCGGCGGTTCAGCTCGCTCGCGTTCAAGCCCTCGGGCAGCTGCATCCAGTGGTAGAAGCCGCCGTCGCCGGTGGCGACGCGGAGCCCCATGTCCTCGAAGGCCGCGCCGTAGCGCGCGCGCTGCTTGCCGTAGTGCGCGTCGATCGCCTTGCGCGCCTGCGCGACGCGACCGCGCTCGAGCAGCTCGACGGCATAGAGCTGCGAGGGGTGGCTCACGCCGCCCATGCCGAAGCTCGAGAAGTTCGAGAGCACCTCGACGTTGTGCTTGCTCGCGATGATCCAGCCGATGCGGATGCCGGGGCATTGGAGCCCCTTGGTGCACGCGCCCGCGAGGAACACGTTGCTGTTGTCGAGATCCCTGACGTATCGGATGCCGCTGACGCCCCTCGAGGAGTGGAACATCTCGTACGCCTCGTCGAGCAGGATGCCGTTCTTCGGCTGCTCGGCCATCGCCATCAACTCCTCGAGCTCGTCATCCACCCGCGTGTGGCCCGTCGGGTTCCCCGGGTTGGAGAGGATCGGCAGCAGGTGCGTCTTGGCGTTGAGCCCTTGGCGATCGAAGTACGCCGAGTTGGGCGGGTGGAATCCGTTCTCCGCGTTCGACGGCACGACCCGCCAGGAGGTCTCCGTCTGCGTCAGGATGTCGAGGTACGCCGGCCACTCGGCGTTCGCGATCCGCACCTCGACGTGCGCCTTCAGGAACGCGAGCACGGCGAAGATGCCGTGGCGGCCGCCTGCGAAGACCATCACGTTCTCCGGCGCGATGCTCGTGCCGTAGAAGTCGTTGTAGTGGCCGGCGATCGCTTCGCGCAGGCGGGGGTGCCCCCAGGCCTTCGGATAGAACCGGTCCTCCCAGGTCACCTGGACTCCATCGGGCAGCGGCGGGCCCCCTTCGAGCTGCGTCGTCAGCGGGAACCCCTGCGACCACGGGTGCGTGCCCTCGGTGCCCATGAACCGGCCGAAGGCGTCGCGAAAGGCGTAGAGCGTCTCGTAGATGCCCATCGGCGGGCAGCTGTCGGACAAGAAGGCTTCTCGATTCATCGCCGGGGGAAGGGGACGTCGTGGGGGCCGCGCGGCTCCAGGAGGGTTCGCCAAGAGAGCGTACCGCCGAGCTCCATCGAGCACGCGAGACCGCTCGCCGAGCATTCGCGCGACTCGTGCTCCTCCGCCTATCCTCGGGAACGCTTGAAGTACGACGAGATCGAGCCGACCCCCGCCTTGGCGCGCGTCGTCAAGGTGGTCTGGAGCCTGCGCGGCGCCGCGCACGCCCACGAGAACGGGCTCGTGGCCGCCGACCGGATCCTGCCCGACGGCTGTCCGGAGATCGTCGTGAACCGCGCCGACCGTTTTCGGAGGATCCTCGACGACGGGAGCTCCCATCGTCAGTCCGAGATCCTGCTGGTGGGCCCGCTCCGGCGCGCGATCCGCATCGCGCCCGAAGGCGCCGTCGACCTGCTCGGCATTCGACTCCGTCCGGGCGGTCTGCTCGCGCTCCTGGGGGTTCCGGCCCACGAGCTGGTGGACGTGGACATGAGCCTCGCGGAGGTGGCGGCTCCGCTCGTCGCCGAGCTCCGCGCGGCGAGCGCGCGGGTCACCCTCGCCGCGCGGGTCGAAGGCGTCGAGCGGGCGTTGTTGCGCCAACTGGAGAAGCGTGGCCGCGCCGCGCGACGCGGCGGGCTGGTCGGCCACGCCGCGCGGCTCGCGGCCGGGGGCCGTTCGACCGTCGAGCAACTCTCGGGCGCGCTCGGCGTGCATCGTCGCGTGCTCGAGCGCGACTTCCGCGTCGAGGTCGGGCTCTCGCCGAAGGTCTTCCTCCGCATCCAGCGCCTCCAAGCCGTGGTCGGAGCGCTCGAGGCCGGACTTCCGAGGGGCGGATGGGCGCAGGTCGCCCTCGAGCACGGCTACTTCGATCAGCCGCACCTCATCCGCGACTTCCAGCTCCTCGCCGGCGTGACGCCGCTTCGCTACCTGGCCGAGCGCACCGACCTGGCCGCGGCGTTCGAACTCGATTCGTCGCGTTCTTCCAATCCCTAGCCGGACGATCGACCTAGTGTTCGCAAGGCTTCTCTCGGAGACCTCGAACCATGTCGACCCGATTCCACGCCGCCGCCAGCCTTCTCGCGCTCGCCACCCTCTTCGCATCCATCTCTCCGGACGCGGGCTCTCGCGACGACCGGATCGAGCCGACCAAGGTCCTGGCCGGAATGGAGTGGCTGGCGGGAAGCTGGTCCGGCTCCATGTGGGGCGGCGAGTTCCACGCGTTCTACAGCAGCCCGGCCGGCGGCAAGATCCTGAGCCACAGCCGCCTGCTCAAGGAAGGCCGCGAGACGTTCTTCGAGTTCGAGGTCTTCGAGCCGCGGGACGGCGCGGTCTACCTGCAGCCCTTCCCCGGCGGAAAGAAGGCCGTCGGCTTCCCGCTCCTCAGCCACGACGCGAAGGGCCGAAAGGCGGTCTTCGAGAACCCGAAGAAGGACTATCCCACGCGCATCACCTACCACCGCGTGGCCGACGACCGACTCGTCATCACGCTCGACGACCCGCACGGGGAGAGCGGCAAGGTGGAGCGCTTCGAGCTGAAGCGCTGACGCGACGAGCCGCGACGTGCTCTGAGCCGGCGTCCTCCGATCGATCATGGCAGTGCGGAGGTTCGAGGAGCGCCGTGCGACCGGCGCAGCGCCGACGCGACCGCGGAATGGGTCTCGGCGCCACGCGCGAACGCGCGATCCGGCGCGCCGGACGAAAGCCGCCCCCGGCTCCTCGTCCGCCGCTACCATCGCCCCTCTGGAACCCGGAAGCCTCCCATGATCGAACGCGGTCCTCGCGCTCCCGCAGCACTCCTCGTCCTCAGTGGCATGCTCGCCCCCGCGTCGTTCGGGCAGGAGGCGCCCCAGAGTCCTCCCGCGCCCGCGCCGGAGCTGAAGAAGCTCGAGCCGATGATCGGCCACTGGAAGGGATCGGGGACCGCCAACTTCGACCCGAGCGCGCCGCCGACGAAATGGGAGTGCACCTCGACCTACCAGTGGGCGCTCGGCGGCCACTTCGTCCAGGAGGACTCCCGGATCCAGTTCGACGGGATCGAGGCTCCCATGGTGCTGCGGAGCTACCTCGGATGGGACCGCGAGAACGGACGGCACGTCTCGCTGATGGCCGGCAACGGAGGCGAGGTGCACCTGAACGAGCTCACGTTCCTCCCGGACGGATCGATGGTGCAGGTGAATCGATTGGTGCGCGACGGCATGCCGAGTGCCGAGCGTCTCATCACGCGCGTCACCGGGAAGACCATGACGTTCGCGATGGACCTGCTCCCTCCCACGGGGCCGATGATGCCGCTCGTCGAGGGAACGCTCACGCGGACCGAGACGGGGCGAGAGCCCGCGCTCGACGCCGGCCCTTTCATGCTCCCGCCGGCGGAGCCGATGGCGCGCGTCGTGCGCTCGGCGGGGACGTACGCGATGGAGGGCAGCGTCTCGATGAGCCCCGAGATGCCGCCGATGAAGATCCGCGGCACCGAGACCGCGCGCGCTCTCTTCGGCGGCGCGCTCCTCCACGTGCGCACGACGGGCGCGGCGGAGGGAATGCCCGAGACCTACGAGGCCGAGTCCTTCATGGGCTGGAACGCGGCGAGGAGCTGCTACATCGTCGCCGTCGTGACCAACATGGGAGAGGTCGGCACGATGGAGTGCCGCTTCTCCCAGGACGGCAAATCGATGGTCCAGACGGGCGCGATGTTGGTCATGGGCCTGCCGGCCGTCGCGAGGTACGTGATCGAGCTCGACGAGAGCGGCTCCTGGAAGCGCGCCGTAGGCACGTCCGTCATGGGCGCGGCGAATCCGTTCGAGACGTTCTCCGCCACCTACACCAAGAAGAAGTAGAGGACGGCGCCCGGTGAGGCGCGCCGAGTCTCCCGGAACCGACTTCCGCCTTCCCCACCGATCCCTCCCACGGAGACGACCATGCAGTTCGAGATGCCGAAGCCGAGTGAAGCCCACGTGAAGCTCTCCGCCCTCGCCGGATCCTGGCGCGGCGAGGAGAAGATGCACCCCTCGCCCTGGGATCCCAAGGGGAGCACGGCGAAGGCGCGCATCGAGTCGCGCATGGACGTCGACGGCTTCTTCCTGCTGACCGACTACGTCCAGGAGAAGAACGGCGCCGCGAGCTTCCGCGGCCACGGCGTGATCGGCTGGGACGCGCCGAGCGAGACCTACAAGTTCTTCTGGTTCGACTCGATGGGGATGATCCCGAAGGATCCGGCGACGGGCCGCTTCGAGGGGAAACGGCTCACGTTCGAGCAGTCGTGTCCCGAGAAGGGAATGTCGAACCGCTACGTCTACGACGTGGAGCCCGACGGCACCTACCGGTTCGCGGTGCTGATGTCGCAGGACGGGAAGACCTGGAGCCCGATGATGGAAGGGCACTACCGGCGGGCGAAGTAGGAGATCGATCTCGCTTCAGCGTGCGCCGCCGCCGGATTCGACCGGAGGCGGCGCATGCAGCCCGACCCTCAGGGACTCCACGGTCGCGCGCCGCCGAGCATCGCCTGGTGCGCGCTCCGCGAGGTCCCGCGCCAATTCCTCGACACAGTCCCGGTCGCCGAGCGCGGCGCCGGCGGATGCGAGCTCCGTGATCACGTCGAGGACGAAGGGTTCGGCCTTTCCGAAGACGGCTTCAGCGTCGGGGAGGAGCTCGCGCAGCAGGCGCTCCGCCTCCTGCGGGCGCCCGTCTGCGAGGACCGCCGAGGCGAGGATCGCTCGCACGCGCAGTCGGACACGATGGCGCGCTGGCAGCAGACGGCCCGCGATGTCGGCTGACTCGCTCGCCCATCGCGCGGCCTCGTCGTTGGCGCCGAGACTGCGGCACACGGCGGAGAGGTTGGCGCGCACGCCCAGGCCGTCCATCGAATCCGCTCCGAGGCGCGCATCGATCGGCACCACGATCGAGACGAGGCCGTCGTAGGCTCCGCCGAGGTCGCCGAGAGCGAGGAGGGAGAGCGCGTGGTTCGTGCGTGCCTTCAGCGTCTCGGGGTGGTCCTCGCCGAGGGTGGTGCGGCACCAGGCGAGGGATTCTCGCCGGAGATCCTCGGCCTCGGCGATCCGCTCCTGCAGCATGCGGACATCGGCGAGTGCGCTGCGTGCGCGCTGGAGCCAGTAGGTGCCTTCGTCGCCGATCGATCCTGCGATCGCGACCGCCTTCTCCGCGTGCTCGGCGGCGAACCGGAGGCGGCCCGATCCGAGCCGGGACTCGACGAGCGAGAGCCGGGTCAGGATGGAGACGAGATCGCGCCGGTCCGCCGCTTCGACGGGCGCGAGGAGCAGGAGAATCGCCTCGCAGGTGGCCCTCGCCTGCTCCAAGTGGTCGAGGTGGAACTGAGCCTCGAAGAGCGCATTGCGGAAGAGCATCTCGACGTCGTCCACCAGGCCCTGGCGCACTCGGACCTCGGGGAGACGCTCGGAGGCGAGCGCCTCCGCTTCCGCGGACCTGCCCGTGCGGGAGAGGTGCAGCGCGCGATGCGCATCGACTTCGAGGGAGATCGGATCGTTGGTCGCGAGATGCGCGGACGTGATCTCCCGGGCGGCGGCGAAGTGCGGTTCGGCATCCGCGGAACGGCCGACGAAGTCGAAGCTCGCACCGATCACCGAGTGGAGGATGGCGCGGACCGCCGGGACCTGCTCGGCGCGGGCGACGGCGAGCGACGCGTCCTTCAGCACGTCCGTCATGCGGGCGTCCTCGCCCTCCAGCCCAGGGGACACGGAGTTCAGCGTGCGCTTGAGGAAGCGGCCGACGGAGCTGGCGAGGAACGACTTCCGGGCTGCCTCTCGCCGCGCGGCTGCTTCCGCTCGCGCGCTCTGCTCGGCGCGGACGAGGCCGATCGACAGAGCGAGAACGACGGCGCCGACCGCTGCCAGGAACCAGCGATGCCGCCGGAGCAGCTTCGCCATGCGGTAGCGCGTGCTCGGAGGACCCGCGCTCACCGGCTCATGCGCGAGGAATCGGCGGTCGTCTTCCGCGAGCTGCGCCACGGAGGCGTACCGCCTCGCGGGATCCTTCTCGATGGCGCGGAGCACGATCCAGCGGAGATCCCTCGGGACGGTCGAAGGAACGAAGGGGCTGCTCTCTCGGATGCGTCGCGCCGTCTCCTCGAGGGAGAGGCCGCGCAGATCGTGG
Source organism: uncultured Planctomycetales bacterium (assembly GCA_964545855.1). Taxonomy (GTDB): domain Bacteria; phylum Planctomycetota; class UBA1135; order UBA1135; family JACQFD01; genus CAZJHD01. The sequence goes on along the minus strand of CAZJHD010000028.1, from coordinate 26,838 downwards.
GGGAAGGTGCCCGAGAGCAGCTCCTGCAGGACGACGCCGAGCGCGTGCACGTCGGTGCGTGCGTCGACCTGGCGCGGGTCTCCCGCGAGCTGCTCCGGGCTCATGTACTGCAGGGTGCCGAGGAGCTGGCCGTCCTGCGTCTCGCCGTGCGCCCAGGCGCGATCGGAGCTCGTGACGCGCGCGATCCCGAAGTCGATCACCTTGCCGCGTCCCTCCGCGTCGACGAGCAGGTTCGACGGCTTGAGGTCGCGGTGGATGACGCCCTTCTGGTGCCCGTGCTGCACGGCGTCGCACACGTCGAGGAAGAGTCGGAGGCGCTCCGTCACGTCGAGCCGTCGCGCCTCGGCGTCGTGCGTGATCGCTCGCGCGCCCGCGATCAGCTCCATGGCGAAGTAGGGGAAGACCTCGCCGGACGCCTCGTGTGTACCCGCCTCGAAGATCTGGGCGATGCAGGGGTGGCCGAGCGACCCGAGCACCTCCGCCTCGAGCTGGAAGCGCGCGCGGCGCGTAGGCGAGGCGATGCCGAGGGAGAGCGTCTTCAGCGCCACGGTGCGGCGCGGCTCGTCCTGCGTCGCCTCGAAGACCGTCCCCATCCCTCCCGTGCCGAGGACGCGGAGGATCGTGAAGCGCCCGATGCGGGACCCGATGCTCGGCGGTGGTCCCGACGCGAGGAGCACGGCCGGAGCATCCAGGGAGCCGGCGCTCTCGTCGAGGCGCAGGAGCCGCTCGACCTCCGAGCGCACCTCCTCGTCGCCGCCGCAGGAGCTCTCCAGGAACTCCGGGAGGCTGGCCACGGGCACCTGCAGAGCCGCTTCGAAGACGCGCCGAACCGCGGCCCAGGTCTCCGGCTTCATCGGTCGAGCTCTCCGCGCAGCCAGGCACGCGCGAGCCGCCACCGCCGCTCGACGCTGGAGAGGGAGATGCCGAGGAGATCGGCGATCTCCGGGTGGGCGAGCCCCGCGAAGAAGCGCAGCTCCACCAGCCGATGGAGGGCTTCGTCGAGGACGCGCAGGCGCTGCAGTGCGTCCTCCAGGTCGAGGAAGTCGACGGCACCTCCACTCGAGAGACCCGACGCCTCGGAGACGGTCACCCGTTCGCCGCCGCCCTCGCGCTTCCTCGCCCGGCGCGCGCGCGCGTGGTCGACGAGCACCGACCGCATGACGCGGGCAGCGAGCGCGAAGAACTGCCTGCGATGCTCGAAGCGGGTCGAGCCCGATCGGAAGCGGAGCCAGGCCTCGTTCACGAGGGCCGTCGGCTCGAGCGCGCGCGCGCCGCGTCCGAGAGCGCCTCCGGCGATCCGATGCAGCTCCTCGAAGACGACGTGGCCGAGCTCGTCCTCGACCCCTTCCTCGCCCGCGAAGAACCGATTCAGGAGGCGCGTCGTGGAAGGGTCGGGCCTCGAGGTCATGGCGCGGGTCGCGCGCGCGATCATCGACGGCGAGCGCCCGCGCCGCAACGCGCGCAAGGGACTGCGCCGACGCCCTCTCGGCGGCGGGTTGCGAGACGCCGCCGAGAGGACGCACCAGCGCACCGGCTACTCCTTGTCCCGCGGATCGACGAAGAGCACGGAGAGCTTGATGCTTCCGTGGCCGCCCATCGGGTACTGGAAGAACGCCGGATCCTTCGGATCGAGGTTCGACGCCGTCGCGGGCGGCGAGAAGAGGACGAGAGTCCGCAGGAAGGCGAGCACCTGTTCCGCTTCCGTCGGATCGAGGGCGGCGAAGGCGTCTCGCGACGCCTGTGCCTCACCCCCGTGGCGAAGGATCACGTCCTCGAGCGTGTTGCTGCGGCCGTCGTGGCCGTAGGGCGCCGTCGAGCCGACACCCCAGAGCGGCTCCGTCATGAACTGCTTCTGGATCGTTCCGTCGAAGTTCCGCTCCCAGAATCCGGGCCCGAGGTCGTGGCGCTTCAGATCGGCGAAGAAGTTCTCCACCGCGAACGGCCCGCCGCTCGCCTCCTTGAGTGTCGGGAGCCCCGAGCTGTCGTCGGTCTCGTCGAAGAGCGGGCTCGCCGTCGCGAAGAGCTGATTGAACGGATTCCCCGCGGATCGATCGAGCCGCGTCTCCACGTCGGCGACCCTCCGATCGTGATCGATCGTGAGGGTCGGAACGTGGCAGACGGTGCATCCGATCGCCTGCATCGTGGCGAGCCCCTTCCGGCCCTCGTTGCTGCGAGCTTCCGACCGTACGGCCGGCTTGAAGTAGTTCAGGAGGTAGAACTCCATGAAGTCGACGACGCTCTGGGGGATCTCGTCGGTGATCCCGTCGCCGTCCGGGTCGGCCGCCGTGCTCGGCGCCGGCGGCGCCTCGATCCGGTCGAGGCTCCCGTCGAGCACCATGCCGGCGGGCGTCACGATCCGCGCGCCGATCGACGCGAGCAGCAGGTCGCGATCGGCCGACTCGAGCCCCATCTCCGCATTGAAGGCGCCCACGAGGAACTCGCGGATGGAGATCGTCCCACCCTGGGCGAAGAAGGGGCGGATGCGCAGGTCCGCGTCGACACCGACGACGGCGTCCGTGTCGACCCTCCCGGCCGGATGGACCGTGATCGAGCCGTAGCTCACGCCCTTCGAGTGGAGCGCCGCCGTCACTGGTGTGCCGAGGGCCGCCGCCTCGGAGAGCGCCTGCGATCGGATCGCCCGAAGGTCCGACGTGATCTCGTCGGCGAGCATCTCGTGCAGCCCGAGGCCGAAGAGGTGAGGCGCGTCGCGGCTCGTCGGCCGCGTGAACACGTCTCCGCCGAAGCCGGCGGATCCCTGGGGGCGGCCGTGGCAGGAGGCGCAGCTGTCGGCGAGTCCCGCGGCGAGCGACGCGTTGCGATCGAGATCGCCGGTGCCGTCGTTCGTCCGCGGGCCGAGACCCTGGGCGAGCTGGAACTTGCGCTGGAAGATCTGCCGTCCGCGCGCGATCGCGCGGAATGGATCGCGGGCGATGAGGAAGGCCGAGGAGCCGGGCGTGAAGAGGTCGCCGCGTCCGGCGCCGACCTGCTCCGCGAAGGACTTCTGGATCCCGGCCTGGACCGAGTTCGGAGTCTGCGTGACGTCCGTCTCCTGCGCGCGCAGGGACGCCGTAGAGAGGGCCGCGATCGCGAGCGCGCAGGCGCCGAGACGCCCGAGCTCGATGGGGACGGAGCGGAGGTGCAATCGGAGCTGCATCGTGGAGCCTGCCGGGTAGGGGCCGAATCGTGGGGGATGCGCTGCGTGGACTGGGTGCAGCGGAGACGAACGAAGAACGGCGCCGGGTCCCTTCACGAACGGCCAAAACTGCCGCCCGTCGGGTCGCCGAGCCGCTCCGCGATCGCGTCGGCGGCGCGCGCGGCATCCGCGTCGAGGTCGCTCGCGTGCCGGTTCCCGCGCAGGCGCTCCAGGATCTCGTCCTTCAGCTTGCGCACGACGGAGCCCTTGTCGGTCGACGCGACGATGGCCCGAACGACCTTCTTCGGGCTCTGTCCCGCCCATCCGCTCTCGTGCTCGAAGTAGTACTTGGCGGCTTGGCCTACGATCCACGAGCCGTAGCTCGCGGCGATGCCCTGGGGCAGCGAGGTGACGACGATGCCCGCTCCGAGAGTGAAGCCCTTCACGAGGCCCGCGGCCGCATGAGCGAGCCACTCGGCGAGGGTCACCCAGCCGACGCTGAGGGCGATCCGCGAGGCGAGGCGTCCCGCGCCGCGGAGCGAGATGCGCTCGCCATAGACCCGTGCGAGGGCCGCCACCATCGTCGCATCGGCCGCGAAGCCGCCGGCGATGTCGGCGATGGGGACGGGATTGAGCGCCACGGCGGCGCCCTTCAACGCCGCGAAGCGGAGGATGAGCTTCTGGGCCTCCGCGTCGCGAAGCCGCACCTTCGCCGAGCGCAGCTTGTCGCCGAGGTCGGTCGCGAAGAGGGATCCGTTCAGAGCGACCAGCGCTTTCCCCTCGCGGTCGAGGATCGCGAGGATCCGGAGCATCAGCTCCTCCACGTCGGGCTTCGGCCGGCGCAACTCCGAGCGCTCCGACCCGTCGTGTGCTTGCACGATCACTTCCCGAGGCATGGGATCGGCGGAGACGACGACCACGTCCTCGGGAGCGACGATCTCCGCGACGCGCTCCGCGATCACGTCCCGAAGACGCGCGCGCTGCTCCGGCGTGTAGAGGTCGGCCTTGTTCAGCACCACGAGCGTCGGCTTGTGGACGTGCGCGAGTTCCCGCAGCGTGGCCCACTCGATCTCGTTCAGGTCCGAGTCGGTGACGAACAGCACGAGATCGGCTCGGCGCGCCTGCTCGCGCGCGAGGCGCGCGCGCTCGGCGCCGTCCACCTCGTTCAAGCCCGGCGTGTCGATGAGGTCGACGCGCGAGTCGGCGTGTCCCTCGAGGCTGTAGGTGCAGGTGCGCCAGGGAACGCGCCCCGCCGCGCGCGTGACGCCGCCCTCGACGCCGACGTGCGCCACGGGGGAGCCCGCGAGCGCGTTGATGAGGGCGCTCTTGCCCGTCGAGATCTCCCCGAAGACCACGATGTCGACGCGGCCCGAGGCGAGCTTCTCGGTCACGCCGCCCACCTCGGCGAGCTCCGCCGTGAGGGCGCTCCTCTCGCCGTCGCTGCAGCGGTCGATCTCCGCGAGGGTGCCGCGCAGCGACGCGATCGCGTCGCGGTAGTGCTGCTCCGTGCGGTCCTTCTCGGCGGTCATGGCCGCTCCTCTCGGAGCCGCTCGAGACCCGTGCGGGCGAGGTTCAGGAGCTCGCTCGGGCTCGTGAGCCGGTCCCACTCGTCGCGCGCGATCTGCGCGAGACCGCCGGGGGGCGCCACCATCTCGTCGCGGAAGTGCCGCGCCGCGACGCGGCCGATCCACTGGATCACGACGGCCTGCGAGAGCCCCTGCAGGAGGCCGCCGGAGATCGTGCCGATGCCAGGCACCGCCTTCAGCGCCGAGCCGATCATCCCGCCCAGGACGGGTGCCACGGTGCTCGCGCCGACCGTCGCGACGAGGTTGCGGCCGAGCTCGAGGACGAGCCGCTCGGCGGCGGCGGCCGTGATCCGCTGCCGGTAGACGCGGGCCAGATCGAGGACGAGCTTCGTCGTGAACCCGAGGCCGACGGCCACGTCGAGGGCCGGGATCGGCGTGAGGGCGACGGCGCCGGCCGCCCGCCAGGTGGCACGGTCGATCGTCGTGCGCGCGCGGGCGTCGAGCACGGAGCGCATCTGCGCCTTCGCCTCGGCCACCATGCCACGGGAGCGGAGCAGGAGGTTCGCGAGGAGGAGGTCCTTCCCCTCGCGATCGAGCACGCGAACCATCCGCTGCGCGAGCGGCGCGATGTCGGCGGCCACCTCCACGGTCTCCTCGTGCTCGGAGCCGTCGGCGAGGCGGCGCACGCGGGCCCGAGCGCCGGCGCGCGCACGCACGGCGACGACGTCGTCCTTCGACGCGAAGGCCGCCACCTGGGCGCGGATCTGCGCGAGGAGCCGCTCGCGGTCCTCCGGCACGTACCAGTCCTCCTTGTTGAGGCAGACGAGGATCCGCTTCTCCATCTCCGAGAGGACCGACAGGGTGCGGTGCTCGAAGTCCTTGAGCGGCGCATCGACGACGAAGAGGACGAGGTCGGCGTCCTTCGCGGCGCTCCGCGCGAGCCGCGCGTGGTCGCCTCCCTGCACCTCGCCGAGACCGGGCGTGTCGACGAGCACGACGCGATCGCGGCCGGGCCAGGGAATCTCCTGCCGTGCTCGCGTCGTCCCGCCCCTCACGTCCGTGGCGAAGAGGTCGTCTCCGGCGAGCGCGTTCAGCACCGAGCTCTTCCCGCTCGAGATCGTGCCGAAGGCGACGATCTCGAGGGTCTCGGCGCGGAGCTTCGCCTCGAGTCCGGCGGCGCTCTCCTCGATCGCCTCCGCGGTCTCGCCGGCTCCGGCGTGCTCGGCGAGGGCGCGCGCCTCGGCGAGGTTCGCATCGAGAGCCTCGGCCTTCTCGTGGAGCCCCAGGTCGCGTGTGGAGCGCGCGGCGGCGTGGCGCTTGGCGCGCTCGGTGCGCGTGTTCCGCACCACGATCCCGACGAGCCAGATCGCCTCGGCGATCAGTAGGAGCGCTCCGAGGCCGATGGCGACCAGGTAGGCGGCGCCCCAGAAGGGTCCGAGCGCGTCGGCGCGCTCGTACTGCTCGTAGAGCCAGCCCGGCGCCACGAGGAGGACGCATCCGGCCGCCGCCAGGAGAAGGGCGGCGAACACGAGCGCGAACGTGCGGCGGTGTCGGCGGGAGCGATCCAATGCGGGCCGAGGGTACCCCGGGGCCGCCCGTGTCCTCCGCGAGTCGCTCCGGCGCACCGCGCGTCCGGCCGCCCGGAGGGTCGAGCTACGGCGGGAGGATCTCCACCTCGACGGCGTTCGAGGAGCTGAGCCCGAAGGGAGCCGCGGCGCAGCCGGGTGTCTCGAGGAAGAAGGCCTGGCCGTAGTAGGTCGTTCCGACGAGCGCAGGGTTCGGGGAGATCGGGAAGCTCGCCGCCGCGAAGCCCGGAAGGCCGGCCGTCAGGTGGAGCGCGAAGAGGCGCCCGCCGAGGCCGACATGCACGGGAATCCCGAGACCGAACGCATCGCTGCCGGCGGGATCGGCGGTCCGAGCGAGGAGAACGAAGCAACGGCGGCTCGAAGGAACGCCATCCGCGGCGAAGCGGAAGACTGCGGAGCCGAGCACCGGCTGCGTGACCGGCAGGAGCCGGTGGGGGCCCGAGCAGCCCGGCGATCCCGCGCCGTAGAGCTTCGTTCCCGCCGGGAGCAGCGAGACGAGGTCGACGGTGCTCGGCGCCGGCTGCTCCCACTCGCGGAGCGCCACGTCGGGCACGCCGTCGCCGCCGGTGTCTCCGACTCCGGCGCATACGCGTCCGTAGTTGCCGGCGCCCGGCTTCGACAGGCCGATGGACGGCCACAGCAGGAGGCTCTCGTCCGCGCCGCTGAACGTTCCGACGCCGAATGCACTCCCGATCCCGAAGTCCGGCACGCCGTCGAGGTTCGCGTCGCCCGCGGAGAAGACGGACGAGCCCGAGTTCGCGCCGGCGGCCCCCGTCGTGAACCCGGAGACGTGGACGCCCGAGTTCCCGTCGAAGATCTCCGTGCGTCCCACGGCAGCGGGCCCGCTGTCGGGCGCGCCGACGATCAGCTCCGAGGAGCCGTCGCCGTCGAGGTCGCCCGGCGATCCGACGGCGGCGCCGAAGGCGAGCACGCCGGCGTGCGGGGAGACGAGCAGGTGTCCCGCGGCCGCCCCGCTCCAGTAGACGCGCGCGTAGCCGGCGCCCGACCCGTACTGCGGCGCGCCGACGACGAGGTCGTGGACGCCGTCGGCGTTCACGTCTCCCGCGTCGGCGATGGCGAAGCCGAAGCGCTCGCCGGGCGCGCCGCCCACCTGCTCGTGCAGCACGAGGCCCGTCGCGCCGGAGTACACGCGCACGCGGTCGAGCACGGGAGGATTCGCCACGGCGTGGCGATCGACGAGACCGACGGCGAAGTCGGGAACTCCGTCGCCGTCGACGTCGCCGGTGCCGCAGACTGACCAGCCGAGGCCGTCGAAGGGCGCGTCGGACACGAGATCGTGGATCGCCGCGCCGCCGGCTCCGGAGCAGACCCGGGCCCTCCCGATCCCGACCGCGTCCTGGGCGAACGCGCCGAGGATCACGTCGTCGCGGCCGTCTCCGTTCACGTCTCCCACGCGGCCGACGGAGATCGGCCCCACGTCCATCTCGGGGATCGGGATCGCGAGGAGGATCGCGCCCGTGGTGCCGGAGTAGACCCGCGCATAGCGGTGGGCGCCGACGAAGGCGCCGTCCGAACCCACGAGGACGTCGGGCAAGCCGTCGCCGTCCACGTCGCCTGCCGGGGAGAGGGACATGCCGAACCCCTCCACGAACGTGCCAGACCAGCTCTGGATCGTCTGCTGGGAGAGCCCTGTGGCCGCAGCGGCCGCGACGGCGAGGAGGGACAGCACCACCGATGGAACGATTCGAAACACGGGACACCTCTCTTTCGGGGAGCGGGACGGGCGGCTCCGAGACGGCTGCCGCGCGCCGCACCGGCAGGGCATCCCGAGCAATGGGCATTCCGCCGGGAAGGAGCGTTCTCGACATTCGTCATGCCGAGCCTCTCGCCGCCGGGCTTCGCCCGCTTGCCGGCGATTCCCCGCCGCGCTCTCATGACGGCGCCTCGCCGGCTGTGGATCGGCCGCAGCGCGCGGGAGGAGACGCGTCATGAGCACCGATCCCCGTTCCGAGCCTTGCGACGCCGTGGAGGAGCCGTCGGCTTCCTTCGAAGCAGCCAACTTCGATCGGCGCGGGTTCCTCCGCGTCGCGGGCGCCGGCGCCGCCGCCGCGTGGCTCGGTCCGCGGGCGATCGCGCGACCTGCCCCGTTGCCCGCTCCGGCTCCCGCGCCGCCGCCGCCCTCGGGGTCGCTCGCGCCGACGACGGCGGTGAAGCGGCGCCGTCTCGCCTACGTGCGGCGCGTCGTCGACGCGCGCAAGCGCGTGCTCAAGACGAAGCTGCCGAAGCACGCGTCGAACGGCGACGAGGATCGCTACGAGAACCGCATCGCGAGCTTCACGAAGGGGCTGCCCCACGACGCGGCCGGCGAAGTGGAGTCCGCTGCCTATGCGCAGTACCTCGGCGCGCTCGAGTCGGGTCTGCTCGGGAGCGTCGAGATCCTCCCCTACGGCTGCTCCGACCCGGCGAAGCTCCGCCCCTGGGTGAATCCCCTCGGCGGCCTCACCTTCGACGGCCTCGGCTACGACCCCGCGCAGATGGAGATGCCGCCGGCGCCGACGTTCGCGAGCGCGGCGCAGGCCTCGGAGGCGGTCGAGCTCTACTGGATGGCGGCGCTGCGCGACGTCGCGTTCACCGACTACGCGGGGAGCACGCTCGCGCAGCAGGCGGCGGCGGAGCTCGCGGCGGCGCCCGCCTTCGACGGCCCCGCGGAGCCGGGCCTCCTCTTCCGCACGGCGATCGCCGGGAGCCTCGCGGGTCCCTTCGTCTCGCAGCTCCTCCTGCGGCCCGTGCCCTGGGGCGCGCTCGCGACCGACCCGCGGCTCCGAACGACGGCGCCCGGCGACGACCACCTCACGTCCTTCGGCGCGTGGCTCGAGGCGCAGCGCGGCTGCGAGCCCGAGACGTCGGCCACCTACGACGCGACGCCGCGCCACGTGCGCAATGCGCGCGACCTCGCCGAATGGGTGCACCGCGACGCGCTCTTCCAGGCGTTCGTCCAGGCGGCGGTGATCCTCGCGACGCCGCCCGACCCGTCGAACCCGATCACGGGCGGCGGCCTCGGCGCGCCGCGGAACCCGTCGAACCCCTACGGGCCGCTCCTGAAGCAGGCGCCCTTCGCGAGCTTCGGCGACCCGTGGGTGCAGAGCGTCGTCGCCGAGGCGGCGATCCGCGGCCTGCGCGCCGTCTGGTTCCAGAAGTGGTTCGTCCACCGGCGCCTCCGGCCCGAGGTCTTCGGAGGGCGGGTGCATCGGACGATCGCCAACGGCGCGGGCTACCCGCTCCACGGATCGGTCCTCGGATCCCAAGCCGTGGCGCAGGCCTTCTCGACCCACGGCACCTATCTCCTGCCCCAGGCCTATCCCGAGGGGAGCCCGCTCCATCCCTCCTACGGCGCGGGCCATGCCACCGTCGCGGGCGCCTGCGCGACGGTGCTGAAGGCGCTCTTCCGGGAGGACCATCCCATCGCGAGCCCCGTCGTGCCCGACGGCCTCGGCACCGCGCTCGTGCCCTACCTCGGCGCCGATGCCGGCGGGCTCACCGTCGGCGGCGAGATCGACAAGCTCGCCTGGAACGTCGCCGTCGGCCGCAACATGGCCGGCATCCACTGGCGCACCGACGGCGAGGACTCGCTGCGTCTCGGCGAGGAAGTGGCGATCGGGCTGCTCGCCTCGATCGCCTCCTACTGCCACGAGGCGGAGTTCACGGGCTTCACCTTCACGCGCTTCGACGGGACGACGATCACCGTGTGAGGCGCGCGACTTCACGGAGGTTGCGAGGGAATCGCCGCCGCTGGATCGAGGCCGAGCGAGAGCGAGCGAGGCGAGGCGCGACGACGACGCAACTCACGGAGAGTTGCGGAGGAGGAGCAACGAAGCCGGAGCCGCTGGCAGCCGGCCGAAGCCCTGCGCCGATTCCTTCGCAACCTCACAGCCCCCGCATCCACTCCGCGCGGCGACTCGCGCAGTGCAGTGGCTTCTCCGGTTCTCAGCTGATCGACAGAAAGGCGGACTCTTCGTCTTCCCCGAACTGCGCGATGGCGGCCGCGGATTGCCGCAGCAGGTTCTCGATCTCCTTCGTCGTGCAGTTCCCTCGCCGAATCCAGACGACCTTGGGTGGTGGTCCGTGAAGGAAGCTGAGTTGGTGGAAGTCGGAGTCCTTCGAGACCACGCAGAATCCGTTCGCGGCCGCGTAGCGCCAGACCTCGATGTCGGTCCGAGAGGCGAGGCCTGCGTCTCGGACGTGCATCGACCCGGGAAAGACGTCGGAGAGCGCTGCCGCGATCCGTGGCGAGAGGTTCTGGTCGAGCAGCAGCTTCACGCAGGCGGGAGCGAAACCAGCCGGCGCTCACGATCCGCCGCGAACGAGAGGCAGGCCTGGACGTCCTGGAGCGTCAAGTCGGGGAAGTCTTCGAGGATCTGATCGGCCGTCATGCCGGACGCGAGGTATTCGAGAACGTCGTAGACCGTGATTCGCAGACCGCGAATGCACGGCTTTCCGCCACGCTTGTCGGGCTCGATCGTGAGGATCTTCGAGTAGTCCATGGAGTCAGCCTATCGGGAGGAGGAAGTGGGGCAACCGGATGCACTCGCTCACAGCCCCCGCATCCACTCCGTGCGGAACGGTGCCGCCTCGGGCGACGCGAGGACCGCGTCGAGGGCCGCGAGGAGGCGCGGCTGGTCCTTCGGGAGCGTGCCGGCGAGCGCGAGGTAGTTGCTCGCGTGGTTCGAACGGAAGATCGAGCCGCGGAGGTCGAGGGCGCCGAGGAAGTCGCGGAGCTCGCGCGCGAGCTCGATCGGATCGAGGTGGTCGACCTCGCCGCGCGCGTCCTCGTCGAAGAGCGGCGTGTCCTCCACGGGTGTCATCACGAGGGTGCTCACGAAGCGCGGCTGGATCGCGTTCACGACGGCGGCGCTGGCCAGCGCGTGCTCGCGCGAGAGCGCGCGGTTGCCGGCGCCCAGCAGGATCATCGTCGAGAGCTTCACGCCCGCCTCGTGGGCCTTCGACGCGACGCGCACCATCTCCGCCGCGTCGACGCCCTTCACGAGACGTGCGAGCACGCGGTCGTCGCCGCTCTCGATGCCGAGGTAGTAGAGGACGAGGCCGCGCTCCCGCAGGCTCGCCATCTCCTCGACGGTCCGCACCTGGAGCGCTTGGGGCGACGCGTAGCAGGAGACGCGCTGGAGGAAGGGGAATGCGTCGCGGATCCGCTCCAGCAGTTCCGCGAGGAACGCGTGCTTCGCCACGAGCGCGTCGCCGTCGGCGAGGAACACCTTCCGGATGCGCGGCTCGCGGGCGGCGGCCCAGGCGATCTCGGCCTCGAGCTCCTCGAGCTTCCGCACGCGGAACCGCTTGTCGCGGTACATCCCGCAGAAGGTGCACTCGTTGTAGGAGCAGCCGATCGTCGCCTGGAGGATCAGGCTGTCGGCCTCCGACGGCGGGCGGTAGACGGTGCCTTCGTAGCGGATCACGGAGGGAGGGTACCGTGGGCGGCGCGATCGCCGGATCCTCCGCGCGACTCCCTGGAGACTCGATCATGCGAACCACGCGCGCGCTCCTCCTCGCCGTTCCGCTGGCCGGCGCCTGCCTCGCCGCACTCGGCGTCCCGAGTCAGGATCCGCCGGCCGCGAAGCCCGCCTACGCCGTCCTCGCGCCCCTCGACGGGACGTGGAAGGGTGAGTTCTTCGTGCGCCGCCCCGACGGCACGCTCGTGCAGCGGCTCCAGGTGACGCAGACCTACCGCAAGGCCTCCGACGCTCTGCAGACCTGTGTGATGGAGAACCGCGACGGCGAGAAGAGCTGGCGCGAGACGGCCGAGAACCGCATCGGCGAGGACGGTGCGCTCTCCTGCGTCGTGATGAAGGCCGACGGCAGCGTCGTCACGCACCGAGGACGATCCGAGGGCGACCAGCTCTTCTGGTCGAGCGTCCACGGACCCGAGGCGCCCGGAGGTCTCCGCGTCGAGTCGTTCCGCGAGCGCGTCGCCGGCGACGAGTACCGGATCGACGGCTTCGGCGTCTACGGCGATGCCGTGAAGGGGAGCTTCCTCTTCCACGGCGTCTATCGCCGCGTGCGCGACTGACGCGGCGCCGGCGGGCCGGCTCTCAGCCGCCGGCGGGCCGGCTCGCGGTCTCCGACTTCGGCGGGACCGGCTTCGCCTTCGCCCGCTCCGCGTCCTCGCGCGCGATCTGCTCGGTCTGCCACCGGAAGTCGACGCCTCCCTCGTAGAAGCGCTCGGGAGACTCGATGGCCCAGATCTGCTTGCGGACGAGCCAGTTCATCGGCTCGAGGGCCCAGGCCTCGCGCAGCGTGGCGAGCGCTTCCTTTCGCGCGCCCTTGCGGAGCTCGCCGTCGGCGCGCCGCATGAGCTTCTGCACCGGTGTCTCGACCCGTGCCTTCGCGGCGGAGCCCGGCTCGGCCGTCCTCGACGGTGGAGCGGCACCCGCCGGCGCCTTGGCGGAGGCGAGGGCCGCGCGGACGGCCTCGACGACCCTCTTCGTCGGCCCGCCGCGCGTCACGAGGAGGAGCGTGCCGTCGCGGTCGAAGACGAGGACCAGCGGGATCACCGTCTCGCCGACGGCCGACGGCACCGCGAGTGCGCGGTCGATCCAGACGGGGTACGTGACCTTCGCCTTCTCGACGTAGGGGCGCGCCGCGTCGGGTCCGGCGACGTCGACCGCGAGGGACACCATCTCCACGTCCTTCGTGGCCTCGTCGGCGCGGAGCTGGTCGGAGACCTCCTGCCACCCGGGCAGGTGCTCGCGGCAGCCTCACCAGGACGCCCAGACGGGCATCACGACGCGCTTGCCGGCGAGCTCGTGGAGGGCGCGCGGCTTCCCCTGGAGGTCTTCGAGCACTCGGTCGGGGAACGGCTCGCCGGCCCGCACCGGCGCGATCGTCTCGTCGGGAGCGCCGGCCCTCGCCGCGTCCTGTTGGGCCGCGGGGAGGTGGAGAACCGTGGGGAGGAGAAGAGGTGCGGCGAGGACGGCGAGCGCGGCGGAGCAGATCATGGGGGTGCAGGGTACGCTTCGAGCGGGGAGGCGGCGATTCGAGCGGGCGGAGCGCGCCCACCACCCAAAGGCTCCCTCCTGCAAGCGCTCCCGATGGACGCCACGGGTGGCGCGCGATAGACATTCTCTGGGGGGCCGAGCGCGCGCACTGGCGGCCCCCCGTCGCGGTGGCGTCGGCCTCCGATTCGAACTTCCACGAACCGGACCGTCCATGCTCGCCCTTCGGGCCGTGATGCCCGCTCTCGTGATCGTCTCCTGCGCGGCGTCCATCGCCGGGGCCCAGGCATTCACGATGCAGTCCTTCCCGGCGAGCGCCGGCGCGCACGTGGTGACGGTGGGCGACGTGAACCGCGACGGGTACCTCGATCTCGTCGTCGGGAGCGACGTGTTCGCCGGCGCGACGTTCCCCGTGACGGTGCTGCTCGGGAACGGAACCGGCGCCTTCACGGTGGTCTCGAACCTCCCGGGCGTGCTCACCGCCGCGAGCGTCGCGTTGGCGGACCTCAACCGCGACCAGAGGCTCGACCTCGTGGTCTCGCACGCGAACCCGAAGATCCTGCAGATCCACCTCGGCGACGCCTCCGGCAGTTTCTATCCGTCGGGAGTCGTGACCACGGCGTTCTCGCCGGGCCGCGTGCTCCTCACGGACATCACCGGAGATGCGCGCGTCGACGCGCTGGTGAGCTATCCCGGCCAGCCCTTCGTCGGCGTGCACGCGGGAGACGGCCTCGGCGGTTTCGGCGCCGCCGTCACGACGCTCGTCGGCAGCCTCGTGACCGACTTCGCCGTCGCGCCCGTGAACGGCGACTCGATCCCCGACCTCGTCGTCGCGAGCGGCCCCGGCGGCCGCATCTCGGTCCTCCCTGGACTCGGGAACGGCAGCTTCGGCGCGCCGATCCATTCCTTCACGGGAGCGTCGCCGACTTCCTTCGCTCTCGCCGACCTCGACGGCGACGGCCGGATCGACGTCGTGTCGACGAGCCTCCTCGCCTCGACCCTCCGCGTGCAGCTCGGGCAGGGGAACGGCGTCTTCGGTCCGGCGGTCGAGGTGCCGACGCTCGTCGGGCTCATCCCGAGCCAGGTGTCGATCGCCGACCTCACGGGAGACGGTCGCCCCGACGTGGTCGTCGGGTCTCCCACCTTCGGCGACCTCGGCCTCCTCACGAATCTCGGCGGGGGAGTGCTCGGTCCCGCGCAGGCGACGTCCTCCGCCGCGGGAGGCGGCCGGCCCGTCGTGGCCGACGTCGATCACGATGGCGTGAACGATCTGGTGCTGCCGAACCTCCTCCTGGGCACCGTGATGGTGAAGACCAACCCGCTCGCGGTTCCCGCGGGTGTGTCGTTCCTCGGAAAGGGAACGCCCGGGTGCATGGGAGGCGTGCGGCTCTTCGCGTCCGGCACGCCCCTGGTCGGCGACGCGAGCTTCGCGATCCTCGGCACCAACGGGCCCCGCTATGCGCTCGGGCTCGGAATCGTGACGAGCATCGCCTCGGATCTCGGCGGCGATCCCTTCTCCATCGGGGCGATCCTCTACGTCGATCTCTTCGCGTCGCTCGAGGTGGTGGCCTTCGACGTTTGGACCGACTCGACCGGCGCGGCCGCCATCCCCGTGCCGATCCCCGCGAACGCCCAGCTCGCCGGCCAGTCCTACTACGCGCAGGTGCTCTACGCCGAGCCGCTGCACCAGACCTGCAGCACGTCGGTCTTCGGACTGCTCAGCAGCGACGCGATGAAGCTCTCGATCCCCTGAGGGGCGGGCGCGAGGCCGGTGCCTCGTCCCATTTCCCGGCTGGCCGTCCTCACTGCTTCGTGAGGCTGAAGGGTCCGAACCCGAGGCTCGTGCCACCGACTCCGGTGATCGTGCTCCCCGAGAGCGTCCCGGAGAACTGGGTCCCGCCCGACGTGAAGATCGTGAGCTTGTTGCCCTGGACCACGCCCTGCACGAGCGTCCCGGAGAGGACGGTCCCCACGGGATCGGGACAGAGGCCGTTCGTCGTCTTCACGACCTTCGTGTAGGTGCCGGTCACCGACTTGCCGGACTGCTTCAGGTCCCACGTGAGCGTGCTCGTCTCGTCGCAGAACCCGGCCACGGGGCGCGACCACGTGCCTTTCCAGACGCCCACGAAGCTCGCGGGCGGCTTCGCCTTCACGACGAGCTTGACGGGGATCACCTGCCGGTTCTTGGGCGCGCCGGTCTCGAAGAACTCGATGCTCGACGAGTAGCTTCCGGGCGCGAAGCCGGAGGAATCGATCGAGACGGAGTGTGCTCCTCCCGAGGTCGGCGACGCGACGTGCCAGGGCGTGAACCACTGCCAGGTGTAGAAGAGCGTCGATGGCTTCAGGTTGATGAGGATCAGCGACTGCGAGGGAGGGCTCGCTCCCTCCTCCACGCTGAAGGCGAGGCTCGGAGGACTCACCACGAAGGCCTTCTTCGAAACCGCCGGCAGCTTGCCGGAGCAGTCGCTGGAGACCTTCAGGGGGCTCGTCGTCACGCCGTTGCACCAAGCCGTGACCGCAGCGGCTCCGCAGCCGCCGAGCATCGTCACCCGGCCGTTCGCATCGACGGAGGCCACGGGCCCCGACAGCGGGTTCTCGACGGAGTACGTCACGATCCCGGAGCAGGGGACGGGCTGGCCGATCGTGTTGAAGAAGCTCGGCTGCACCTGGAGCTCGGATCCCTCGGGCAACGCCGTGGTGGCGGCAGCCGTCGTGAGCGTGCCGGACTTCACGACGTGCACGGGAAGCATCGCCTGCACCGTCACGCCGCCCGGAGTCACTTGCACGGAGGTCTGGACCGGCTGGTAGCCGGGGGCGCACAGCTCGACGTCGTAGCTCCCGATCGGCACGGGGATGTCCGCGTTCCCGCCCGAGTCGAGGACGCTCTCGATGACGATCCCCTCGGGATTCTTGGACAGCATGCGCAAGCAGCCCCCGGAGATCGGCTGGCCCTGGGGGTCGGCGGCGGCGGCATGCACGAGACCCGCGACGAGCTCCTGGATCGTCTTCGGAGGGCTGTCCGGGCCGGGCAGCACCATCAGGTAGGTCTTCCCGCCCCAGCGGATCTCCACGATCCGGACGTTCTCGATTCCGAGCAGGTCGAAGAGGGCTCCGAGCGCTCCCGCCGCCGTGAGCTGTCCGAGCGACTTCGTGTAACCGAGGGCCACGTTCGCGAGGATCGCCTGGAAGGCGGCGCTCGCCGCGAAGTGGGGGAACGCGACGGCGACGAGAACGAGGACCGCTCCGTCGGTGATTCCCTGGGAGGCGAGCTCGGAGGCCTTCCCCTGCAGGAAGATCGGGAGCTCCGAGAGCGGGACCGTGGTCTCCTCGACCGACGGGAGGACCCCATGGAGGACGCCGTTCAGCACCTTGTGCTGCTTGAAGACCTCCGCCACGAGCTTGCTCTTCTGGATCTTCTGCAGCGTCGCGGGGAGGAGATCCCAATGGGGCGACTCCGCCGACTTCGCCGTCTCGATGGCCGGAGGCAGAAGGCCCGTCGTGTACGTGTCGACGAGGTAGCCGAGGATCGTCTCCGGAACGGGAGCGACGATCGGCGCGGGCGGAGGCGGAGGAGGACTCCCGGCGACCTTGGCGGCCGGGGCCGCGTGAGCCGGCGCTCCCCGGAGCGTGAAGAGCCGGTCGGGGTAGCGGCCCAGACCATCGACGGCGATCCCGAGAGCCTCTCCCTTGTTCTTCGGATTCACCGTGATCGCGACCGCGAGCCCGCCGATGGGGCTCCCCGTCCTTCGATCGACGAAGCGCATGGGCAGAGGCGCCTTGCCCACCTTGAGCCACACGTCTCCCGTGGCGCTGGTGATCCCGATGTCCCCGATCTTCTTGGGAACGATCTGCGCGACGAGTGGTGCCGTCGGAGCGCTCTGGACGGGACCCGCCTTGGCGACTCCCCGCAGCGTGACCGATCCACAGAGGCCCGCCCGGTAGGCGAAGTCGAAGCTCGCGCTCTTGCCGGGAGCGAGGACGACGGCGAGCGCCTTCGGCAGCTTCACGACGTCGAGCCACCCGCTGCCCGAGACGTCGAGCTCGGTGCCGAGGGGATGGACTCCCGCGAGCGTCGTGTCCCCGGTGTTCACGATCGTCATGCGCACCTTGAGGAGGCCGCCCTCCTTCACCAGCACGGTCTTCGCCTCGAGCGTGGCCGAGAGGGCGGGCCCGCGCCGGAACGCGGCGTCGCCGGTCGGCGTGGTCGTCGCGAGGGCGCCGAGGAGCGCGGCGGCGAGGAGGAGACGCGACGAGCTGGCGCGCATGGGGTGCGACCCGAAGGGCGATCGTACGGGGGACTTCGATCGTCGGCGCGACCCCCGGTTCGGTCAATGGAGGCGCTCCCCGGGAAGAGCGGCCGATGCGCGGTTCGGTCGGCAGCCACCGGAGGCGTTCCTTCAGCGGCCTCACTCCCGATCGGTGGAAGCCCTCGAAGCCGCGTCGCGCGACCGAAGCCCCGGCAGCAGCGCCGACGCGAGCAGCGTCACGGCCGCGAGCGCGAGGAACCCGATCGGGTAGCCCGTGAGCGTGCCGGCGCTCCAGCCGCCCGAGCCCGCGATGCGACCGATCGCGTTCGTCGACCACGCTTCGCATGCGTTGGTCGCGCCCATGAAGGCGCTGAACTGCGTCGCGGCGACCCGGCGGTCGGTGAGATCCATCAGCAGCGCGTAGGAGGACGACGTGAACGCTCCGTGCGCGAAGGCGATGCCGCCGAGCAGGGTCAGCAGCGCAACCGCCGGCGCCTCGGCGAGACCGTCGGCGAGCGCGAGAGACGCGATGGTGCCGGCGCCCGCTGCCATGACGAAGGCGACCGCGCGCACACGACCCGTGCGGTCGGCGAGCCACCCGCCGGCGAAGGACCCCGCGGCCATGCACACCACGACGGGCCCGGCGTAGAACCTTCCGGCGTCCTCCTGCGTCGCGCCGTGATCGATCAGGAACGGACCCACGACGGCGCCGACGGCCTCGAAGCCGGCGGCGCCCACGAGCGCGAAGGCGAGGCCGAGCCAGGTGGTCCGCGCGCGGAGCACGTCACCGAGGCCCGCCGTGATCGGCGCTCGCCCGCTCGCGCGGCGCCCCGCGTCGGCCGGTACGCCGATCCCGACGAGTGCCATGACGGCGACGAGCACGCCCGCCAGCACGAGGATCGTTCCCCGGTCTCCGAGCCAGGAGGCGAGCACGAGCGTCGCCCCGCCGAAGGCCGCGCGGCCGACGAGCATCCCGCCCTGCATCCACGCGTTCAGTCGCCCCAGCTCCTCGGTTGGGGCCGCTTCGATGCAGAGGGCGTCGACGGCAACGTCCTGCAGGGCGGCGCAGGTGGCGTGGAGCAGCAGGAAGACGGTGAGCGCACCGAGCTGCGAGGTGGGGTCGAGCCATCCCGCCGGCAGCAGCGTCGCGGCCATCAGCGCCTGCGCCGTGAGGATCCACGCGCGGAGGCGTCCCTTCGCCGAGGCCGTCGCGTCGACGATCGGCGCCGCGAGGAACTTGAGCGTCCACGGGATCACGAGCGCCGACGTGAGGCCGGTGATCTCCGGCAGCGGGACCCCGGCCGCCCGCAGCCGCGTCGGGAGCGCCCACCAGCAGTAGCCGATGGGCGCGCCCTCGGCGAAGTAGAGCGCGCCGAAGAGGAGGCGGCGGCCCGCCTTGGTCGAGAGCAGGTTCACGCGCGTCTCACCGCGATCGCGGGGGAGGCCATGCCATCCGGGAGGATGCCACGTCGCCCGGGGTGGCCTTCGCTGGCTCCTCAGGGATCCTCTCGATCGTGATCTCGCGTCCCAGCGAAGACACCGCCATGGCTCGGGGGCGACCCCGGAGCCGAGTGCTCCCCATTCCTCCATTCTCGATCGCGCGTCGACCTCCCCGCGCCCGACATCCACCGATGGCTCTCACGATGGCCTCCCGCCGACCACCGATTCTCGCCGGAATGGTGGCGCTCTTCGTCGCCGCCCCGTCCGCCGAGTCTCAAGAGACTCCGACGTACTCGAATCCAGCGCCGCTCGTCGTCGCCGAGGGCCCCTCGGCCGTCGAGCTCTCGATCCGCACGTACTCCGCCGGCGGCGCGACGCAGAGCGCGTCTCTCGATGGAATCGCGCTCCTCGACCTGGAGCTCACGGGCCGGACTCAGGTGGACCGTCTCGACCGGAGCCGCCCTCGACGCGTTGCGGTCCCGGGTGCGCCGGCGCACTTGGAGCTTCCCGGAGGCGCGAGGGTGTTCCGCTTCCGCCGAGCCGTGCCACCGGCGCAAGGGCTCTTCGCCGTCGATCCCTCCGGAACCGTCCGGATCCTCTTCGAGCTCCCGGAGGGCTCGGACGACGGCGGCGTCGGCGAGGCGGATCCGGACGATCCCGACGACGGCCCGGTGGCAGAGCCGTACGTGCCGAGAGACTCGGATCCGTTCTCTTCCATGGTCGCGGCGTCCCCCGACGGCCTCTGGCTCGCGGTCGCCACGGAGGAACCAGCGGGCGGGGGGATTCGACTCGTGGCCGTCGACGGCACCCTCGAGACTTCGCTCACGCCCGGCGGAGGCGTCGAGGTCGATCCGACGTCGATGACCTTTGCGGCAGGTGCGCTCTTCGCGACGGTCGACGGCGACTGGATCGGTCGCGCCCCCATCCCGGCCGGTCCCTTCGTTTCCCTTCCCCTGCCGCCGTCGGGGGGAGACGTGCCGAGCTGGGTCGCTCCCGAGATCGCCGTCTCGCGCGACGGCTCGCGCGTCGCTTTCGTTGCCGGAGACGACCCCGACGAGGTCGACGTCTACGTCGCTGGGCCCTCGGAGCCCGCAGTCAACGTCACCCAAGCGAGTGATCGGTACCGCGCTCCAGGCTTCGCTCCTTCCACTTCGAACGGACCGATGCTCGCGCTCGCGGAGGATGGATCTCGCGTCGCGTTCCTGCGAAGGCTCTACGGAGGGCTCTATCCCGTCGGCTACACGGCCGAGGAGGACGACGTGCTCGTCGCTCCCACCACGTCGGCCGGGGGCGCGCAAGCGAAGCTCCTCACGGGCGACGCGAACTTTCACCCGTGGATCGGTACAGGAATCATCCTCGGTGTCCGACTCGGCACGGTGACCTGGGGATTCGCGGGTCACAGCGGATCGTTCGATTTCTTCAGGGCGCACGACTTCGGCCCCACGGGGTACTCCTCCGTCGTCGTGAATCTCTCCCAGACCGGAAGTCTTCGACCGCCCTTCCAGGACGTCGCGTCGATCGTTCCCCTCGACACGGTCCGGATCCCCGGCTCGGACGCGCGCCTCGTGACGGACGGCGGATCGGCATCGGGCCTACGGTTGGTCGACCCTTTGAACCCGATCGACGGGCCGATCTCCGCGGCTCCACAGCTCCTCGCCGCCTCGCTCCCGAATGGCTCGCTCCCCTACGTCTCGCCGGTGCAGGGCATCGGTTCGTCCCTCTTCCTCGCTTCCGCGGGCCCCGACGGAATCGCCCACATTGCCGAGCCCGTGACGCTCATCGGACCGGCTCCGACCCACCTCGCCTCCTCCGAGAGCCTTCCGATCGTGGTCTTGGCCCTGTCGGAGGTTCCGGGCGCGGCGAACCGCGTGCCTGGAGTCCTCTCGATCGATCTCGGCGCGTCGCAGTCCGCCACGACCCTCCTCCCCGCGGGATCCTCGATCGAGGCGCTCGACGTGGGCCCCGGCGGCGAGCCGCGGCTCGTGCTCCGACAGGGCACCGTCGCGTCGGCCTGGGTCCTTGGCGGCGGGGCGGCTCCCCTCCTTGCCTCCGGAGGCGCCGCAGTGGTTCACATCCTGCGCTGAACCACGACGCGCTCCGCGAGCGCCTCCGCGACGGCGCGTCCGGCGTCGAGCGCGCCGGCGCCCTGCCGCTCGCGCGACGCGCCGGGCACCGGGTGCGCCGTCTCCTGCAGGAGTGCTCGGACGCGCGCGGGAGAGAGCGACGGGTTCGCCTCGAGCATGCAGGCGACGGCGCCCGCGACGAGGGGCGCGGCGAAGCTCGTGCCCTCGACGTGCTGGTAGTGGGGCGTCACGAGCCGAGCGCGCTCGAGGGCCGCGCCAGCGCCGTCGTCGCCGCGCGCGCGCGCTTCGAAGAGCCGAGCGGCGCTCCGCTCCTCGGGCGTGCCCGGCAGCAGCGGCGCCACGACCCAGAGGCTCGGGGCCACGAGCTCCGGCTTGGGGCGGCCGTCGCGAGCGTCGCCGTGGTTCCCGTGCCAGAGCGTGCGCGCGCCTTCGTCGAGGACGTTGTGGTCGTCGAGCCCACCGACGGTGATCGCCGAGGCCGACGTGGCGGGCGGCACGAGGCGTCGCTCTCCGGCGTTCCCGGCGGCGGCCACGACGACGACGCGCTCGGCCGCGAGCCGATCGATCGCCTCGTCGATCGAAGCGCCGAGCGCCGGGTCGCCGTCGCCGCCGAGGGAGAGATTCACGACGCGCACGCCGAGGTCGCGGTGGCGGTCGAGGAGCCAGAGCAGCGCGCGCAGGATCGCCGCGTCGCCGATGCGGCCGGAGTCGTCCATCGTCTCGACGAGCACGAGCTCGGCCTCGGGCGCGAGGCCGCGGTAGAGGCCGTGGGAGAGCCGGCCGCTCCCTGCGGCGGCGCAGCTCGTCATGAGGCCGTGCCACTGCGCGGCGCGGGGCGTCTCGGAGCGCGGCCATCGCGGGTGCGCGCCGGGACCGAAGTGGCGAGCCTCCACGCGCGGACCCGTGGCGTCGGCGACGGCGCGGATTCGGTTGCGCGGCTCCGCCAGATCGGGGTGGGGGACGAAGGCCGCGTCGACGAGGGCGATGCCGATGCGACGTCCGGTGAACCGCGGGTCGGCGCGGAGCCGCAGCGGCGCCGGCAGCGCCCCGAAGGCGGAGCGCGCGTCGAGGGGCCAGGCGCGCTGGACGCCGTGGCGGAACTCGGCTTCCCCGTGCTCGCGGAGCGTCTGGAGAAGCGCGTCCTGCACGCAGGCGGGACAGGCGCCGTCCTGCGTGCGCCAGCCCGGATGGTCGCGCGCGATGCGCTCGATCACGGCCGCGTCGGCGAAGGCGGCCTCGCGCAGCGCGTCCGGCGTCGCCGGCCGGGCGCAGAGGCCGCAGGCGGCGCTCGCGGAGGTTTCAGCGCTCGACGAATCGGATCGCATGGCGGTCGGGGTCTCGGGCGAGGACGCCGCGCGTGAATCCGAGCGTGTCCTCGGGGAGCGCCACGTCGCGCGGGGAGACGAGCGTTCGGCGGCTCTCGACGAGCGCGCGCGCGGCTTCGCTCGCGGGGGCGCCGGAGACGGTCACCTGCCAGTGCGCCACGTCGTTGGGCCGAAGGTCCGTGGGATAGGGTCGGCCGTCGTCGGGGGAGAGGTACTGGAGCAGCTCGATGCCGGGGCCCGTCGCCGCTCGCAGCGCCGTGATGCGGAGGCGTGCGCCGAAGACGAGATTCAGGTGCTCCTGCTCCGTGCCCCAGTTCTCGCTCGCGCCGGCCACGGCGAGCCCGAGCTCGTCGCGGTAGAAGCGGAGGCTCGCCTCCGTGTCGGCGACGCCGATCGCCGTGTGGTCGATGCCGAGGAACAGCCGCTCCGTCGGCTCCTGCCACTTGGGGAGGCCCTTGCCGGCGGGGAAGTGGATCAGCTCGAGGACGTGCCCGTCGGGGTCGCGGAAGTAGAAGGCCGAGATCCCGCCGGCGTTCGGGTTCCAGTCGGGGAGGCGTTGCGGCCCCGTGGAGACGTGCTCCACGCGGTGCGCGCGGAGCCGCGCGTAGGCAGCGTCCATGTCGCGCACGACGATCGCCGCGTGCTGGAACCAGCGGTCGTGGCTGCGCGAGGCCTCCGGGTAGGGCCGTCCCTTGGCGGCGACGTACTCCGTGAGCTCGATCGTCTCGCTGCCGAGCCGCAGACGCACGACACGCAGGCGTGCTCCGAAGACTCCCTGGAGGCGCTCGAGCGGCTCGTTCGCGACCTCCACGTCGGAGACCTTCTCGAAGTCGAGGACGCGCGTGTAGAAGTCGATGGCGCGGTCGGCGTCGGAGACCGTGAAGCCGAGGGTCTCGACGGCGCGCACGAGGGGCGCGTCCGCGGAGACTGCCGCGCTCGCGGCGGCCCCGGTGGGCCGGAACGGACTTGCCGTTTCGAGACCAGCCGCCGCGAGCGCGACGAGGACGAAGCTGCCGAAGAGGTGGGGGAGCGCGCGGCCGGTCATCGCAGCCTCTCCTTCAGGTGCGCGCCGACGCGGAGCGCGTTCGCCATGATCGTGAGGGCCGGGTTCACGGCCGCCGACGACGGGAAGAAGCTGCCGTCGACGACGTAGAGGTTATCCACCTCGTGCGCGCGGCAGTCGCGATCGAGCGCGGAGGTCTTCGGGTCGTTGCCGAAGCGGATCGTCCCGTTCTGGTGCGCGACGCCGGCGAGCGGGATCTGCTGGCCGACGAAGAGATTCCTCGGCAGGAAGTGCTCGTGGCAGTCGATCTCCTTCAGGAGGCTCTTCAGCTTCGCCTTGAGCCGCTTGTGGCTCTCTTGGTTGTTCGGCGTGTAGGAGAGGACGATCCCGCCGTCGCGGCCGAGCGTCACGCGGTTCTCCGGCGCCGGCAGGTCCTCCGAGGTGAGCCAGAAGTCGAGCGAGTGCTTCGCCATCACGTCGAGGGTCATCCCCGGAACGAAGGGCGGCGCTCCGGCCGAGAGCGTGTCGGCGTCCATCTTCCCGACGAAGGAGATGTGCCCCATGGGGAACTCCCAGTCGCGCGACGCGAAGTAGAAATCGTTCAGCGCGAGCGTCTTCTGGAAGACCGACGGGTTCGGCGTGCGCGAGATCGCGAGCACGACGGAGTTGATGTGCCCCATGTAGTGGCGGCCCACGACGTCGGATCCGTTGGCGAGGCCGTGCGGGTGCTCGGCGCCGCGGGAGCGCAGGAGGAGCGCCGCCGAGTTGATGGCGCCGCAGGACACGACGACGATCCCGCCGCGGTACACCTCCGTCTGCCCCTCGCGCTCGACGTGTACCTTCGCCACCTCGCGGCCCGTGGCGCTCGTCTCGAGGCGCGTCACGAGCGCGTTCGTGACGAGGGTCACGCGGCCGCTGTCGACGGCGGGATCGACGCAGACCACCTGTGCGTCGGCCTTGGCGTTGATCAGGCAGGGGTGGCCGTCGCAGGTGGCGCAGCGGATGCAGGGGCTCTTGCGCCGGTTCTTCTCGTCGAGCATCACGCCGAGGGGCACGTGGAAGGGCCGGTAGCCCGATCGCTCGAGGTCGTCGTGGAGCTGCTGGATGCGGGGCTCGTGGGAGATCGGCGGATGCGGATAGGGACCGCTCGCCGGCGGATCCGTCGGGTCGACGCCGCGCTCTCCATGCACCTGGTAGAGCTTCTCCGCGCGGTCGTACCAGGGCTCCATCTCGGCGTAGGAGATCGGCCAGGCCGGCGACACGCCGCCGTGGTGGACCACCTCGCCGAAGTCCTCCTCGCGGAGCCGGAACAGCGCCGCGCCGTAGAACTTCGTGTTGCCGCCGACGAAGTAATTCGTGTGCGGATGGAGCGGCTTCCCGTCCTTGTCGTGCCAGACCTCCTTCGTGTTGTAGCGCGCCTCCTTGTTCACGGCGCGCGTGCTCCAGTTCTCCTTCTCGCGCGGCACGTAGCCGCCGCGCTCCAGGAGCAGGATCCGCTTCCCGGAGGAGGCGAGGTCTCCGGCGAGCGTTCCGCCGCCAGCGCCGGAGCCGATGATGATGACGTCGTAGTCGTTCGAAGCAGGCATGGCGGTGGGTCGGGGAGACCGGCGGAGGCTCGTTCAGCGAGCGGGAAGTCCGCTCGGCGCCTCGTGCCCGCAGAAGATGCAGCCCACGTCCTCGGGGTGTCGGAGCTTCGCGCAGTGGCGCGCGCGCGCGCCGTCGGCGGCGCGGAAGAGCCACGCGGCGAGCGCCATGCCGAGGGGAGGCGCGAGGAAGTAGATCCAGAGCGACCGGGCGATGCCGGAGGGGATCGCGGAGGCCGCCGTGCGCGCCGGGTTCATGCTCATCCCGGAGAGAGGCGCCTCGACGGCGATCCAGAGCGCGACGAGGCAGCCGGCGGCGATGCCCGCGAAGCGCTCGGTCTCGGGCCGGCTCACGAGACGCAGCACGACGCTCATCAGCAGGAAGGCGATCGCGATCTCGGCGGCGAAGGCCACGAGCGCGCCGCGCGGGCCCGGCACCGTCGCCACGAAGGAGACCGATGGATGCGCGACGGCGGCGCCGAGGAGCGTCGTGGCGAGCAGCACGCCCGCGAGGCCGCCCGCGAACTGGGCGAGCACGTAGAAGAGCGCGTCGAGGGGTTTCACCTTCCGGAGCGCGAGGAAGGTGAGCGTGACCGCCGGGTTCATGTGCGCGCCGGAGCGCTTTCCCCAAGGCGAGTAGATGTTCGCGATGGACGTGAGCCCCATGGCCATCCCCATGAGGACGCGACGCGCCGTCTCGTCGGGGATCGCCTCGCGCACGGGCGAGGCGGGGTGCTCGAGCACCACGCCGAAGACGCAGGCCGAGACCATGAAGAGCCCGAGCGCGAGGGCCTCCATGAGGTATTCGGGCCAGTGCTGGCGGAGCGCGCTCACGATCGTCGCGCCGACGGCGCCGCATCCCGCGGGGCCCGCTCGTCGTGCTCGTCGCCGTGGTCGTGCTCGTGGGCGGCGCCTCCGCGCGACCGCGCCAGCTCCTCGAGGAAGCGCACGGCGAGGGCGGTCCAGCCCGTCTGGTGGCTCGCGCCCACGCCGCGTCCGTCGTCGCCGTGGAAGTACTCGTGGAAGAGCACGAGGTCGCGCCAGTGCGGATCCGTCGCGAAGCGCGGGTCGTCGCCGTGGCAGGGACGGCGTCCGTTCGCGTCCGGCAGGAAGATCCCCGCCAGGCGCGACGCGATCTCGCGCGCCACCTCGCCGAGGTTCATCCACTGGCCCGAGCCCGTCGGGCACTCCACGCGGAAATCGTCGCCGTAGTAGTGGTGGTAGCGCTCGAGGGCTTCCACGAGGAGGAAGTTCATCGGGAACCAGATGGGTCCCCTCCAGTTCGAGTTGCCGCCGAAGAGATGGGTGTTGCCCTCACCCGGCACGTAGTCGACGCGGTACTCCTCGCCGCCGGCGCGGAAGACGTAGGGGCTCCGCGCGTGGAACTTGGAGACCGAGCGGATGCCGTGGGGCGAGAGGAACTCCTCCTCGTCGAGGAGATAGCGCAGGACGCGCTCGAGCCGCTCGCGCGACGGGATCGCGAGGAGCCGGTGGCCGTGGCCCGTGCCCTCCTCGCCCTCGCAGTAGGAGATGTGGCGCGCGAGGTCCTTCCGGTTCTCGAGGAACCACTGCATCCGCTTCTTGAACTCCGGGATGCGGTCGATCACGGAGTCCTCCAGCACTTCCACGGCGAAGAGCGGCGCGAGCCCGACGAGGGAGCGCACCTTGAGCGGCACGCGCGCTCCGTCCACGTGGAGCTGGTCGTAGTAGAAGCCGTCCTCCTCGTCCCAGAGCCCCGTGCCGCCGAGGCCGTTCATCGCGTCGACGATGGCGACGAAGTGCTCGAAGAACTTCGAGGCCATGTCGGCGTGCGCCGGGTCGCCGGGCGCGAGCTCGAGCGCCATGGACAGCATCGTCGAGCAGTAGAAGGCCATCCACGCGGTGCCGTCGGCCTGCTCCAAGTGACCGCCCGTGGGGAGCGGGCGGCTGCGGTCGAAGACGCCGAT
>CAZJHD010000027.1:0-53080 GCA_964545855.1 uncultured Planctomycetales bacterium | reverse complement strand
GACGACGACGCAACTCATGGAGAGTTGCGGAGGAGGAGCAACGAAGCCGCAGCCGGCCGAAGCCCGGCGCCGATTCTTTCACGACCTCGGAGGACTTCTTCGACGGGGAGCCAAGGGGAGGCGCGCGGAACCGGCGCCGTCGCGTATGCTGCGAGCCGACGGGTCGGACCTTGCCCCGTGCGACGAAGCGACCCGAACCTGGTCAGGCGGGGAACCGAGCAGCCATAAGGGCTCGACTTCGGGTGCCGCGGTCAAGCCGGGTTCGGCCCGTCGATTCACAACGCCGCCCGCCCGTGTACCTCGTCCTCGCGCGCAAATACCGCCCTCGGTCCTTCGAGGATCTGGTGGGGCAGGAATCCGTCTCCCGGGGGCTCGCGCAGGCGATCGCGAGCGGCCGCATCGGACACGCGTTCCTCTTCATCGGTTCGCGTGGCACGGGGAAGACGTCGTCGGCGCGGATCCTCGCGCGCGCGCTGAATTGCGAGAAGGGGCCGACGCCGACGCCCTGCGGAGCCTGCGACTCGTGCCGCGCGATCGAGGAAGGGAACGACGTGGACGTCCTCGAGATCGACGCCGCCTCCAACAACGGCGTCGAGAACGTTCGCGAGCTCCGCGAGCGGGTGGCCTACCGGCCGATGCGTGGCCGCTTTCGGATCACGATCCTCGACGAGGTCCACATGCTGTCGGGCGGCGCCTTCAACGCGCTGCTGAAGACGCTCGAGGAGCCGCCGCCGCACGCCAAGTTCGTCTTCGCGACGACGGCACCCGAGAAGATCCCCGAGACGATTCGCTCGCGGTGCCAGGTCTTCGAGTTCCGCCGCATCGAGGAGCCGGCGATCGTCGCGCGGCTCGCCGAAGTGTGCCGGAGAGAGGGGGCGACCGTGGCGGAGCCGATCCTCGCGTCGATCGCACGCGTCGCGCGCGGCGGGATGAGGGACAGCCTCTCGCTCCTCGACCAGCTCCTCGCCTTCTCGGGACAGGAGCCGACGGAAGCGGATCTCGCCGCCGTCACCGGCACGGCAGGACGCGACGACGTCCTCGCGCTCGGGGCCGCGATCCTGGGAGGCGATCGCGCGGAGGTCCTCCGGCGCGTCGCGGCCCACGCCTCGAGCGGCGGGGAGATGCTGGAGCTCGTGACGCAGCTCGCCGAACACTTCCGATCGCTCCTCGCCCTCTCGGTCTGCGGGCCGGAGACCGACGTCGTCACCGAGCTGGGCGAGCTCCGTCTCCGTCTCACCGCCCAGGCCGAGTCGTCCGACGCCGACCGCTTGGAGGCGATCGTTCGCCACTTGGTCCATGCGCGGGAACGCGCGCGACAGGCAGGTCCGCTCTCGCGAGCCTCCGTCGAGAGCGCGCTCCTCGCCGCGTCGCGCGCCGGCGAGGTGGCGACCGTGGGCGCGCTCCTCGCGCGGCTCGAGTCGATGGAGCGGAGACTCGGCACCGGGGCCACGGCTCCCGCGCCGAGCGGAGCGTCGGCGGCGCCGCGCATCGTGCGCCCGGCCTCGCCGCCGGCCCCCGCGCAGGGTGCGCCAGCGCGCGCGCGAGCAGCGGAGCCGCAACCCGCGCGCGCCGTCGGATCGGCCGGCGCGAATCCCGCCGCCGGGCCCTGCTCCGCCGAGGAACTCCTGCAGCTCCTCGGACAGAGGGGCAGGAAGTTCGACTGCATCCTCCGCGATCGGCGGACGGCCGCAGTGCTCGAGGGAACGACGCTTCGCGTGCGTCTGCCGGAGCTGTCGCCGCTCGAGCGCGGTCTCGTGGACGACGAGGCGAACCGCCGAGGTGCGGAGCGCCACCTCGCAACGCGTCTCGCGGGGATCCGCATCGAGATCGCCCACGGTGACGAGCCGGCCCCGCAGGCGGGGAAGGCATCCTCGGGCGCCGCCGGCGGCGCACCGCAGGGAACGCCGCCTCCCGCCGTCCTCGCCGTGGCGGAGCGGACGCGGGGTCGCATCGTCGGCCGCGTCGCGCCGCCGGATGATCGACCGCCCGAGGCGAACCGGGCACCCCACGGATCACAGGCTCCCCACCAAGCCCAGGGAGGCAAGACCCCATGAGTGCCGGAGGATTCGGTGACATCGGCAGCCTGCTCCGACAGGCGCAGAAGATGCAGCGTGAGGTGAAGCGCGTTCAGGACGAGCTTCGCGAACGAAACGTCTCGGACACCTCGGGCGGAGGCGCCGTCACCGCCGTCGTGAACGGCGCGAAGGAGCTCGTCTCGATCAAGATCCGCAAGGACGCGATCGACCCGGAGGATCCCGGGATGCTCGAGGACCTGATCCTCGCGGCCGTGAGCGCCGCCATGAAGAAGGCCGACGAGCTCCAGAAGGCCGAGATGCAGCGAGTGACCGGCGGGCTGAACCTGCCCGGTCTCTTCTGATCTCCGCCCCGCGACGGAGGCCGCCGTGCCGTACCCGCGTTCGCTCGAGCGCCTGATCGAGGAGTTCGGCCGATTCCCCGGCGTGGGCCGCCGCACGGCGGAGCGGCTGGCGTTCCATGTGCTCCGCTCGCCCGAGGACGCGGTCCGTGCGCTCGCCGACGCTCTCGTGGAGGCGAGGACCCGGACCCTTCGCTGCGCGCGCTGCGCGGGCGTGACCGACCGCGACCCCTGCTCCCTGTGCTCCGACGACGCCCGCGACCGAAGCCTCCTCTGCGTGGTCGAGCAACCGCGCGACGTGGACGCCATCGAGCGAGCGGGCGTGCATCGGGGTCTCTACCACGTCCTCCTCGGAGCGTGGAATCCGGCCGAGGGCACCGACCGGGAGAGCCTCCACCTCGACCGGCTCGTCCGGCGCGTGCGTTCGGAGGATGTCCGCGAGGTCGTGATCGCGACCGACCCCGACCTCGAGGGCGACGGCACCGCGCTCGCGATCCGCGACGCGCTCGCCGGCTCGGGCGTCCGCGTGACGCGTCTGGCGAAGGGCCTCCCGACGGGGACGGGCATCGAGTACCTGAATCGCGCGATCCTCGCGGACGCCTTCGAAGGGCGCCGCGAGATCTGAGCTCCGACTCCCGCGTCTGCGCGCGCGGGGGCGATCCCTCCGCCGCCTCGAAAGGGGGCCGGGAATCGGGCTCCCCACGTAGTCGAGGTCGTCCGCGGCCGCTCCCCCGTTCAAGCGCGCGCGCGCCTCGCGCCGATCGAGGAACGACGCGCGGTCGCTCCCCGGCCGCGCCGATCCTCCCCTCGATGAGCGCCCCGGAGCTCGCACTCCAATTCCGTCCCGAGCAGCGCATGCTGATGCTGCCTCGGATGTTGCAGGCGCTCGACGTCCTGCAGCTCCCGCAGGCACTGCTCGGCGACGTCGTCTCGGCGGCTCTCGCCGAGAACGAAGCGCTCTGCAGGAGCGATGCCCCCGCGACGGATCCCAGGCTCGACCGATCGAGGCGCCGTGGCGACGAGCATCCGCGTGGCCGCGCTGCTTCGCGCGAGGCCGACGTGCTGCCGGAGGCGCCCGACGCGAAGCCACGCACGCTCGCGACGCACCTGCACGAGCAGATCGCCCTCCTCGCGGCGCCGACGCGCATCGCGTCGCTGCTGCACCTCCTGGTGGCGTCCCTCGACGAGAGCGGGTTCCGAACCGCGTCGCGCGCGGATCTCGGGTCCGCGCTCGAACCGTGTCCGAGCGACGCCGAGTGGGACGAGGCGGAACGGCTCCTCGCGCGGCTCGACCCCCCGGGCGTCGGCGCCGAAGGTCCCCTCGACGCGCTCCTTCGGCAGGCGGCGCTCGATCCCGACGCCGAGCTCCTCCAGAGGCTCCTCCGCGATCATCTGTCCGACCTCGCGCACCAGCGTCGCGACGACGTCGCCCGCGCCCTCGCCGTGTCGCGCGAGGACCTGGAGTGCCTCCTCGGAAAGCTGGGGCGGCTCCGTCCGCGGCCGGGCGCGGGATTCGCCACGGAGCGAACGGAGCGCGTTCGCCCGGAGGTGATCGTCGAGACGCGCGACGCTGGCTTCGACCTGCGCCTCGAAGGCTCGACGGCGGACGATCTCGAGATCGATCCCGCCGTGCTCGACGCCGCGCGCGACCGAAGGAACCCGCCCGAGATCCGGGCCCATCTCCGGGAGCGGATCGAGGCGGCGCGTGGATTCCTGGACGCCGTCGCGCAGCGCCGCGCGACCCTCCTTCGCGTCTCCCGCGGACTCCTGGAGCGCCAGCCGGCCTTCCTCCAGCACGGACCCCGGCACGTGCGCCCGCTCCGCATGATCGACCTCGCCGACTCCCTGGGGATCCACGCGAGCACCGTGAGCCGCGCGGTGGCGGGGAAGTGGATGGAGTCGCCCTGGGGCGTCCACCGCCTCCGCGACTTCTTCGGTGCCGCGGTGTCGACGACCCACGGAGAGACGGCGACGCGGGACGACCTGAAGGAGGCGATCCGAGGTGCGTTCGCGGCCGAGGATCCGGCCTGTCCTCTCGGCGACGGCGACGTCGTCCGGCAGCTGCGCACGTTGGGCTTCCTCGTCGCGCGCCGCACGGTCGCCAAGTACCGCGCGGACCTGGGCATCCCGTCCAAGTGGTGCCGGCGAGCGCCCCTCGACGCGGCGCACTGACACCGCAGCGAACGGCTCGAGACTGGTCCCGAATTGGTGCACGCCCCCGGGGAGGCGGCCGCGGCGCTCCGAGGGGCGTGAATGAATCGGAGCCAGTGTCACCCTTCACGATCCCTCCGACTTGTCCCGGTCGACGCGGGGCGCGAAGTTGGGTGGCGTGGAGCGATCGCTGCGGATCGATCTCGCCTACGACGGCACCGAGTTCGTCGGCTGGCAGCGTCAGTCGAACGGAACGAGCGTGCAGCAGGTGGTCGAGGAGGCCCTCGCGGCCTCCTGCGGCGGCCGGAGCTTCGCCGTCGCGGGAGCCTCGAGGACCGACTCGGGAGTCCACGCCCTCGGCCAGGTGGCGAGCACGCGCGTGGACACCCGCCTCGACGACGGAACGCTCGCGCGCGCGATGAACGCGCACCTTCCGGCATCGGTCGCGGTGCTCGACGTGCGGACGATGCCCGACGGGTTCCACGCTCGGTTCTGGGCGACCGCGAAGCGGTACGTCTATCGCGTCGAGCACGGGTCACGGCGGTCGCCCTTGGGGAGGCAGTACGTCGCGTGGATGCCGTCCGCGCCGCGCCTCGGGCCGATGCGCGAGGCGGCGGCGAGCCTCCGGGGCCGCCACGACTTCGCGGGATTCGCGACGGCGGGAAGCCCGCGGACGACGACCGTCCGCACCGTGCGGTCGATCCACCTCTTCCGGCGACGCCGCGTCACGACGATCGCGGTGGAGGGGGACGGCTTCCTCTACAACCAGGTGCGCGCCATGGCGGGAACTCTGCTGCAGGTCGGATTCGGGCAACGGCCGCCCGGGGACGTGGCGGAGATCCTGCGGTCGCGCGACCGGCGGCTCGCCGGGCCGACGGCTCCCCCGGAGGGTCTCGTCCTGCTGCGCGTTCGCATCGGGCCTGGGCCGAGCCGGCGGCCCGAGGACCCCGACGACGAAGGGGTCGAGGGCGATTGAAGAATGTGCGACCTGGACTCCTCGCGCCGCAGTGCGGGATAGACTCATCGGGGCCGAAGCGGCGCGTTCTCGATCGCTCGAATGCCGCCTCGCGCTCCGAAGAACGATCCTTCCGTCGCACCGTGCCGCCGTTCCTCCGGCGCGCTTCGCCGGAGGCGGAGGACCGGCTCACGCCACCGCACCCCCTTCGAGGAGCCTCATCGGTGAAGATCATCGTCACGCTTCGCGATCCCTCGTTCACGGAAGCAGACCGGGACCACGCGCACGCGCGCGTCGAGCAACTCTCGCACTACTTCGAGAGACTCACGAGCGCGGAGGTGATCCTGAGCGTGGTGGCCAATCGCAAGCACAGGACCCGGGCGGAGTTCGTCGTCCACGCCAATCGGGGCGCGATCCTCGTCGCGCAGTCGGACGACGAGAACATCCTGGCGGCCATCGACCGTGCGCAGACGGAGGTGAAGCGGGAGATCCTGAGGCACAAGGAGCGCCTCGTGGATCGGCATCGGACGCGCCTCGCGAGCGCGATCCGAAAGGGGATCCGGGCCTGACGGTCCGTGGCAGAAGTCATTCCAGCGACGCGCGGGCCTCGGTGCCCGGGGCTGCGTCGCGTGCCCTCGCCGTAACCTCCTGCCACGTCTGCGGCGCGCGCCCAGCGCTGAGTGTCAAGGTGTTCCTGGAATGGGGCTCGCGCTCGCTCAGCGGAGCACTCTCGCGACGAGAAACAAACCGAGTCGCGGAGACTTCCGGCTCTCCGGACGACCCCCTCGTGGAGGACGCGGGCGACCCACGCTCGGCCGGGCGCGTGCAGGGCCATCCAGCGGAAGGGCGTCGCGGCAGTTGACCGCCCTTCGGCCGCCGTCCATCCTCCCGGCCCGCGACGTGGAGACCCCAAGTCCTGATGAGCTTCGCCGAACTCTTCACCGAATCGAACATCGTCCGAGACCTCACGGGTGCGACCCGTGAAGCCTGCTTTCGGGAACTCCTGGACGTCCTCGTCGCTTCCAAGTCGATCGACGCGTCCATCGTCGAGCCCTGCATCCAGTCGCTGGAGAGCCGCGAGCGCATCGGATCGACCGGGATCGGGAACGGAGTCGCCGTCCCACACGTGAAGCTGGAGGCCGCGAAGGGACTCGCGGTGGCGCTCGGCATCAGGTCCGGAGGGCTCGACTTCCGAGCCATCGACGGCGAGAGGGTCCAGATCGTCTTCATGATCGTCCGCTCGACGGAGGATCAGGCGGAGCACCTCCGATTCCTCCAGTGGATCTCGCGGCTCGGGCGCAATCGCGATTTCCGCCGGTTCCTCCTCGGGACGAGGACGAGCTCCGAGGTGATGGCACTGCTGCACGAGATGTCCGAGGTTTGAGCCCCCGTGGCAGAAGTCCTTCGAGCGGATCTCGGGTCTCGACGATCGGTGCGGCGTGGCGCGCCGAAGCTCCGCGCTCGCTCGCGGCGATCATCCGTTTCGGACCGATGAACCCGCTGCATCGCGACGGATCCGGAAGCCGGCCGTCTTCGTCGGTGTTTCGACCACCCATGGACCGAATGGCGTCTCTTCGCCGCACGAGCGCCCGATTCGAATCGACGGGCCGTCACCGGCACCTCTTCACTCGCTGAGGGCTCGAGGCCCCGTGCCCGATCGGGCGGGGATGGCTCCATGGTGGTCCAGCGAAGCGCGACGATCGTCAATCGGCACGGACTCCACGCCAGGCCCTGCACGCGCCTCGTCGAGATCGCGAACCGGTTCCGCTCGCAGGTGACGATTCGTTGCGGCCCGATCTCGGCGAACGCGAAGAGCGTCCTCTCTCTCCTCGGGCTGTCCGCGCCCCACCAGGCGGTGCTCGAGTTCGAGGTCGTGGGAGACGACGAGGAGGAGGCGGCGGCGGCCCTCTGCGCCGAGGTGGCGCGCGGCTTCGGGGAGCTCGACGAGGGGAGCTGAGTGAGAGGTCGTGGAAGAGTCGGCGCCGGGCGAGTCCCGGTGCCGGTTCTTCCAGCACGATGCACCGTCGAGGCCAGTCGCCCGCAACCCCGAGGTGCGCATCCGGGACTCCCGAGTCGGGACGGACCCGGAAAGCAAGGCTCAAGGAGACCCCACCTGCCTGCCGATCCGTGCGCAGTTGCCGGAGGCCGGACCCGCAGTCCCGCGGGCTGGATCGATTCGGTAGCGGAGGCGCCGGGTGTTCGGTTCGCGCAAGAAGATTCTGGCCGTGGACGTGGGGTCTTCCGCAGTGAAGGTCCTCGAGTTCCATCGAGACCGTGACGACCTCGTCGTGACGGGCTTCGCGCGCATGGACGTCGCGAACGACTCGAACCGCGCCGACGCGATCGGTGAGTGCATCCGCCGCGGGAAGTTCGGATCGAAGCGCGCCGCCACCTCGGTCGCGGGCAAGGCCGTCATCACGCGGTTCCTCACGATGATGCGCATGTCCCGCGAGGAGCTGCAGCGGGCCGTCGCCTTCGAGGCGGAGAAGTACATCCCCTGGCCCCTCGAGGAGAGCCAGCTGGACGCAGTCTCCCTGGGAGATCTGCCGTCGTCGGAGCCCGGAGCGCAGGCCGAGATGCGCGTCCTCCTCGTCGCCGCGAAGCGCTCCTACGTCAGCGATCACGCGCAGATGCTGATCGACCAGGGGCTCGTGCCCCTCGTGGTGGACGTCGACGCCCTCGCCATCGCGACCGCCTTCGAGCTCCACGAGCGCGTGTCCGGGTCGCCGCCCCCGAGCGGCGCCGTCGCGCTGGTCGACATCGGCTCCGGCAAGACCACGATCAACATCCTGTCGGGCGGGTCCTCGCGGTTCGTTCGTGAGATCGACGTCGCGGGCTCGGACATGACTCAGGCCGTCGCGCGTCGCTTCGCGATGGAGCCCTTCGAGGCCGAGCGCGTGAAGTGCGCGCCGGGCGACCGTGCCGAGGAGGTGGAGGGCGCCATCGCGGCTCCCATCTCCGACCTGGCGAACGAGCTGAGCCTCTCCTTCGACTACTTCGAGCACCAGGGCGACGGCTCCGTCGAGTCGGTGCACCTCTCCGGCGGAGGCTCGATGGCTCCTTCGATCGCGGAGTCGATCGAGCGCACCACCGGGAAGAAGGCGCACACGTGGAATCCGATCGAAGGACTGAAGGTCCAGTCCGCCGGACTCGACGTCGAGGAGCTGAACGCCCATGCCGCGTCGCTCGCGGTGGCCGTCGGCCTCGCCGCGAGGGAGTTCTAGAACATGGTTTCCATCAACCTGCTTCCCGAGGAGTTCCGCCGTCGCGAGCGGACTCCGATCCGAATCTTCGTGGCGACACTCGCCGCGTGCATCGTGGTGGTCGGCCTCGGCGCAACGCTCGGGTACTTCCGATTCGGCCAGCTCGTGACGGCCGAGGACACGGTGGCGCGCCTCGGCGAGGACCGCGCGGCCCTCGAGCCGCAGCTGAAGCACCACGCGGCGCTCACGTCGGAGATCGGCGAGAGCGAGAAGTGGCACCAGGCCATTCGCGAGCTCCGCAACTCGCGCATCACGTGGACCACCAAGCTCGACCAGCTCGTGGAACTCGTGAGCCAACGGGGCGACCAGGATCGCTACCTGACGTGGTTCACGGAGCTGATCGTCCAGCAGACCCTCGACGCGAAGGCGAGCGGCGGAACCGTCTCGGCGAAGGGCCTCTCGAACGAAGCGGACTTCGCGAAAGTCGCGATGTTCTTCGCGGACATCAAGAAGGACCCCTTCTTCGAAGAGTTCAGCGGCCTCTCGACGCCCGAGGGAAAGGTCGTCGAAGGAGACCAAGAGGCGATCGAGTTCCCCTTGACCCTCACGATCGCACCTCGCGACCCCAAGAAGTCCGCCTCGGGCGAGCCGACCAAGGCCGCCGAGTCCGGCGACGGCAAGTAGCCCGACGGAGCCCCAACCGTGAACGAGAAGAAAATCCTCCTGTCGATCGCCTGCGCCACGCTGGTCGCGTCGGCGGGGTTCGGCTGGGGAATCTGGACGACGCTCGGATCCATCGCGGAGATGGAGACGGTGGCCGAGGAGAAGCGCCAGGACATCGCCGCCGCACGCTCGAAGGTCGAGGAGGTCCGCAAGCTCGAGGACCGCGTCGTGGTCCTTCGAGAGAGCGTCGCGACGCTCGCGAGCGTTCTTCCGGCCCAGAAGGACGTCGAGGACTTCGTCACGCAGGTCTCCGGCTCCCGAGGCGAGAACGGCGTGAAGATCCTCGACTTCAAGCCGACGCAGAGCGCGGCGTCGGGCAAGACGAAGTCGAAGGTCTTCGAGAAGATCGGCTACCAAGTGAAGGTTCGCGGGAGCCTCTGGCAGTTCTTCGAGTTCCTGAACCGCATCGAGTCGTTCAAGCGGTTCGTGATGGTGCCGCGCCTCAAGATCACGGGAGGCAAGCGCGAGAACGCGATCGACGCCGTCACGCACAGCGTCGAGTTCGACGTCGAGACGTTCTCCTACAACCCGGCGCGCGGCACCGCGCTCGAGCCGATCCCGAACTACGACAAGCGCAAGGAGCTCCTCCGCGAGGAGATCGAGCTCGCGACGGCCACCATCGAGCAGCCGCCCGTCGAGTGGCCCGGAGACCGGGGGCGACGCGACATCTTCATCGACCCGCGGATCTCCGGCGGCGAGAACTCGGGCGGCACGCCGCTCGAGGAGCAGACGGCGCTCCTGGCGAGCCTTCGGCAGCGCATCGATGAAGTGGCCGCGCTCGCGAACGAGATCGAGACGGCTCCGAGCTTCCTGCGCCGCTTCGAGCTTCGTTCGGTCCTCGACGAAAAGATGCCCTCCCTCGAGGCAGACGTCGCGAAGGCCGAGAAGGAGGGCATCGTCTCGGCGGAGCTGCTGAAGCGCACGTTCCGCAACGAAGTCGTCGACGCCCTCGCCCGCGTCCGGAAGAGCCTCTCGAACCAGCCGCTCGATCAGGGCCCGTCGGCCCGCGAGCTCGCCGAGGTGGTGCTCCGCGCGCGGGAATCGCTCGCTGGAGGGCACATCCGCGAGGCGATCGACACGGCGCGACCGGTCCTCGACAAGGCGTCCGTCATCGAGCGCGACGCGCTGCGCGCGCCCTTCGTGGCGGAGCTGCGCCAGATCGAGCACGAAGCGCGCGTCGCCCAGCGCTTCGAGGAGAAGAACATCGTGATCGGCGGAGTCATCATCGACGTGCGCCGAAAGGTGGCGGTGGTCAATGGAAGGACCATCGAGCCCGGAGACCTCGTCGACGACGACCTCGTCGTCGCGGACATCTTCGAGGACGGAGTGACCTTCGTCCTCGAGGACGTGCAGATCACGAAGAAGTGGTGATTCCCCTTTGATCCCACGCCGGCGCGTCCCCGGACGAGTCCGTCCCGCCGGCGTCTCGGAGGTTCCCGATGGCAGTCCCGTTCTCCGCGGGGTGCGCAGCTGCGCTCCTCGCTCTGGTCCCCCTTTCTTCCCGAGTCGCGGCTCTCCCGTTCGTCATTCAGGGCTCGGGGACAACCCAGGGCTCGGCGGGGGGTCCACAGACCGTCTCCTTCGACGTCAAGGACCGTGAGCTCACGGCCGTCGTCGAGTTCATCCGCGCCCGCACCGACGTGAACATCGTCGTTGCGCCCGAGATCGACGAGAGGGTCACGCTCAACCTGAAGGACGTCGATTGGCGCAAGGCTCTCGACCTGGTCGCCGAGCGGAGCGGCTGCGTCGTCGTGCAGACGGCGCCGAACCTGCTCCGCATCGAGAAGCCGCCGCGCGTCCATTTCGCGTTCCAGAACGTCGACCTGACCGTCGTCATCGACGCCATCGCGAAACTCGCGAACGCGAACATCGTCGTCGCGCCCGAGGTGAAGGGATCCGTCACGATCCGCCTGAAGGACGTGCCGTGGCGCGACGCCCTCGACACGGCCGTGAAGACCCTCGGGTACGCCGTCGTGGAGGGCGACCGCGGCATCCTGCGCGTCGTGGCCCGCGAAGCCCTCGAGCAGCAACTCGAGACCCGCGCCTTCCAGCTCAAGTACATCCGTCCGCAGGGCACGTACCTGCCGAAGATCGAGACGAACTACACGGTCGGCAAGCCGAAGGAATCGACCGACCCGATCAAGGACTTCAAGCTGCTGGACGCGCTGAAGAAGGCGCTCACCAAGAACGGGAAGCTCGACTACATCGACCGCGTGAATGCCGTCGTCGTGACGGACATCCCGCCGGTCATCGTCGAGATCGACCGGATCCTCGGCCTCATCGACGTCGAGCCCCGCCAGGTCTTCGTCGACGTGAAGTTCGTGTCGACGTCGAACTCCGACGTCTTCGACTTCGGCGTCGACTATGGCGCGCAGGGTCCCGTGGTGACCGCCTCGGGGAGCCAGATCCCGATCGAGCTCCCCTTCAAGCTCGGCAAGGGTGGGTTCGAGGACGACTTCATCGTCACGAACCTCAACAACTCGGGTCCGTTCCCGGGCTCCGGCACGACGTTCCCGAGCCAGACGAACGTCGGGAGCACCGTGGCGCCGGCGACGATCTTCGGCGCCCTGTCCTTCACGCAGGTGTCGGCCGCGTTGCGGCTCCTGAAGCGGGACGTGCGCACGGAGATCATCCAGTCTCCGCGGCTGATCGTCCTCGACAACCATCCCGGCACCATCTTCGTCGGCGAGCAAGTGCCCTACGCGCAGGCCCGAAGCGAGCAGGGTCAGGCAGGAGGCCTCGAGCTCTCCGTCGAGGAGGCCGACAAGAGCCCGGTCTCGATCGGCTTCCAGCTCCTGGTGACGCCCCACATCATCCCGGGCACCGACCGGATGATCATGGAGATGATCCCGAAGCAGCAGGCGCTCACGGGCTCCGCGGGACCGCCGCAGGCGCCGGCGGGCTTCGAGGTCTTCACCGTCGGCGGCGCCGGGTCGCTCGGTTCGATCGCGCTGCCGCGCGTCGCGTCGAGCACGATCGCGACGACGATGCTCCTCGAGAACGGGCAGACGGCCGTGGTGGGCGGTCTCAACACCGACA
This sequence comes from uncultured Planctomycetales bacterium, assembly GCA_964545855.1. Taxonomy (GTDB): domain Bacteria; phylum Planctomycetota; class UBA1135; order UBA1135; family JACQFD01; genus CAZJHD01. The sequence goes on along the minus strand of CAZJHD010000027.1, from coordinate 40,635 downwards.
ACCGATCGGAGTCGGTCACCAAGGTGCCGCTGCTCGGAGACATCCCGATCCTCGGCTGGCTGTTCAAGACCACGCAGAACTTCAACGACCGCCGGACGATGATCGTGATGGTGACCCCGACCATCGTCGTCTCCTCGACGGAGACGCACGACGAGATCCAGCGCGAGCTGGATCAGCGCCAGCGGAAGATGGAATCGGATCTGGAGCGGCTGTTCGGCTCCGGCGGCGAAATGGCCTCGGCCCAGAACGCCGCGGCGATCCGCTGACAGGTCGCGAACGCGCCGATTCCGTCTCGACCGCCGACCCCCCGGACGGGGAGCACCCCCTCCTCGATCCGGCCAGGCTCCGGCTCCCACGCGGAGACCGGGGCCTGGGAGTTCTGCAGACCTCGCGCGGGACCTCGACGGGTCTCGCCGGCCCCCCGACCCCGCACTCGGGAAGGCGATCGCGCTCGGGGGAGCGCCGGGCTACACTCGGCGCTCGTTCTCCCGGCCATGAACATCGGTTCCACTACGTCCGGACCCGACTTGCCGGGAAACGGGAGCACCGCATCCGAGGAGAGACCGACGTCTTCCCTTCGGATTCGACTGCGGATCACCTACCGCAAAGGGGGGGATCTCCGCTTCCTGTCTCACCTGGATCTCGTGCGACTCTTCGAGCGCCTACTTCGCCGATCGGAGCTCCCCATCGAGTTCTCCCGGGGATTCAATCCTCGGATCCGCCTCTCCTTCTCGGGCGCATTGGCCACGGGGCTGGAGTCGGACCATGAGGAGCTCGATGTCGTTCTGAGCGAATCGGTTGCGCCCGAAGTGGTCCTGGCCAGGCTCCGAGCGCTCGCGCCCCAGGGCATCGAGTGGCTCGAGGCTGCCCCCGCGTCCGGCCCTCTTCGGTCCGAACCCGGGGGCATCTTCGAGATCCGAACGGGAAACGGAACGCCCCTCTCTCCGGCGGCCCGAGAGGCCCTGGAGATCGCGGCCAGCGAACTCGGAAGCGACCTGCGCTTCCTGCCGGAAGATCCCGCGCGCCCGCAACTTGCGAGCGAGGGTTCCGTGCGGGTCGTGGTGGCCGCCGGCACGTTCCGCCCGAGCGCTCTCCTGAGAGCGCTCGTCGCGGCGGCCGAGATCTCCGACCCGGCGGGGGAGCCCTTGATCCTCCGCAAGCTGGCGATCCGTGACGCGCACTCGCGCGAGCTCCCGTTGGACGTTTCAACCACCGACAACGAGAAGCTGGATGCAGTTCAACGACGACGAATCCGGGACGAGCGCGGCCCATCGGCCTGTGAACCCTCCCGCATGGACACCGCCCGCGGAGCCCCAGGAGACGGAGCCCCCGGAAACCGGGGCACCGGAGAGCGGAGCGACTCCGCGATCCCAGGACGCACCTCGCGACGCATGGACGTGGAGCGGTCCCGGTCAGGGATCGAGCGACACGATCCCCCCGAGCGCAGCGTCTGACGTCACGCCGAGGGGCGTGTCCGCAGACGGGGACGCGGCAGCCGGCGACGGAGACGATGCCGACTCCTCCGATGGGACGGCCTCCGAGTCCGGCGATGGACCGAATCGCCAGGGCGCCCAGAAGCGCCGTCGCCGCGGTGGCCGCGGCCGCCGCCGGGGGCGACGTCGCGACGAGACCGACGGCGCGAAGGCCGAGACCGGCGACGCACCGCGCAGCACGGAGGGCCGCTCCTCGGGTCGCGACGATCCGAGGACCATCGCCGCCGAAGGGAGCGATTCCGACGAGTCGGATGAGCCGGAGTCCGGCGCGCCGACGCGCGACCTCTCGACTTCGACCCGAACGAAGGAAGTCGAGGACTCGGAGGACGAGGATCTCGACGAGGAAGACGACTCCGACGACGAGGAGGAGGTCTCCGAAGAGCCCGTCGACGAGGAACCCGAGCACGAGGAGGCGCGAGGCCGAAAGGTGATGCTCGTGAACGCCCTCGAGCCGGAGGAACTCCGGATCGCGGTGCTGAGCGAGCGGCAGGTCCTCGAGGAGCTCTACGTCGACACGATCTCCCGCACCTCGGTGCTGGGGAACATCTACCGCGGCCGCGTCGTGAACGTGGAGCCATCGATCGGAGCGGCCTTCATCGACTTCGGCGTGGGCCGCAACGGCTTCCTCCATGCGTCCGACGTCCTGGCGGCCTACGCCGATCCCGCCTTCGAGCTGACGGACCTTCCCCTGGCGAAGGCCGGAGAGGACGAGGGTCCCGAGGCCGTCCGCGCCGTGGTGGACGATCCCGACGAGCGGAAGGAGCGCGGCTCGAACCGAGGGAACGGAGGCCGTGGGAACGCTGCACGCGGAGACGGCGGCAATGGCGGCCGGCGTCCGGATCGCAAGTCCATCGCCGATCTGCTCCACCGCGGACAGGAAGTGGTGGTGCAGGTGACGAAGGACGGCATCGGGATGAAGGGCCCGACGCTCACGACCTACATCTCGATCCCCGGGCGCTCCCTCGTCCTCATGCCGAGCCTCCCGCGGTGCGGCGTCTCGCGACGGATCGGAGACGAGAAGGAGCGCCGCCGCCTGAAGAAGCTCCTGAAGGAACTGGTTCCGGACCCGACTCTTGGCTTCATCGTCCGGACCGCGGGCGAGAACCGCACGCGGGGCGAGCTGCAGCGCGATCTCGACTACCTCATGAACCTCTGGGAGGTGTTCAAGAAGCGCCTCGGCTCGGGGCGGGCGCCCCTCGTCATGTACGAGGAGAGCGACCTCTGCATCGAGACGATGCGCGACATCTTCAACCCGACGATCGGCCGCGTCGTCGTGGACTCGGAGCCCGTCTTCAAGCGCATGCGCGAGTTCTGCGAGCGTGTCATGCCGCGCTACGCCGATCGGATCGAGCACTCCGTCGATCCGTCGCCGATCTTCCACCGCTTCGGGATCGAGGCGGAGCTGGAGAAGCTCTTCCTGCGCAAGATCACGCTGCCGAACGGCTCCTCGCTGGTATTCGACCAGGCGGAGGCGCTGCTCGCGATCGACGTGAACTCCGGGAAGGCGAAGCGGGAGACCGATCTGGAGGAGACGGCCTTCCGAACGAACCTGGAGGCCATTCCGGAGATCGTCCGTCAGATCCGCCTTCGCGACCTCGGCGGCATCGTCGTCGTGGACTTCATCGACATGATGGAGTCGCGCCACCGGCGGGTCGTCGAGAAGGCGTTCCGCGACGCCATGCGCGACGATCGGGCGCGGGTGAAGATCGGGCGTCTGTCTCAATTCGGGCTCCTCGAGCTCACGCGGCAGCGCGTGGGGCCGGGGCTCCAGCGATCGCTCTTCCAGCCCTGCACCCACTGCACCGGGAGCGGCTACACGAAGACGCCCGAGGCGATGAGCCTCTCGGTCCTGCGGGAGGTCACGGCCGCGGTCCGCAAGAAGGGGTTCGCCACGGTCGAGGTGGCGGTGCAGCCCGATGCCCTCCACTACCTCGTGAACGTCAAGCGCGACGCGCTCCTGACGCTCGAGGAGAAGAGCGGGAAGAACGTGATCGCGGTGGGGGACACCCGGCTCGCGCCGGGGGAAGTCCGCTACCGCTACCTCACCGCCGACGGCAAGGAGGCGAAGCCCGTCTCGGGGTAGGGGCGAAGGCCCCGTAGGTCGTGCGCGCGGAGGTTCGTGCGCGCGGCGGGTCGTTCACGCGGACGGCGTTTTCGCCGCGACTCCGCCGTGGCCGTTCTGGCCCATGCTCAGGCCGATTGCGAGCCGGCACCGAATCGGTTCCAATCCCCGCCCTTTTTTCCGAACCGCCGGCAGGGGCGGTCCTCCCCGTCCCGCTCCCGTGGCCTCGTCCCGATCCCCCCGAGCAACCCGAGCCCGCCATGAGGTCGCCGCCGTCGTCCTGGCGGCGGGCCGCGGTACGCGCATGCGGTCGCAGCGCCCGAAGGTGCTCTTCGAGATCTGCGGGCGGTCGATCCTCGCGCACTCCATCGAGGCGGTGCGGGGAGTCCGCGCGCGACGGACCGTGGTGGTCGTCGGCTATGGGCGCGAGGAGGTGGTCGCGCAGTTCCAGGGCCAGCCCGACCTCGTCTTCGCCACCCAGGATCCGCCGCGGGGCACGGGCGACGCGGTTCGTGTCGGCATGACGGCGGTCCCCGAATCGGCCGAGACGGTGCTGGTCACCTACGGCGACATGCCGTGCCTCACCACCGAGACGATCCAGCGTCTCCTCGACGCCCGTCCGAAGGGCGGCGTCGCGCTCCTCACCGTCACCCGCGAGGAGGCCCACGGATTCGGCCGCATCCTGCGAGACCCCGACGGGGGCTTCCTCGGCATTCGAGAGGAGAAGGACTGCTCGCCCGCCGAGCGCGCCATCCGCGAGGTGAACGTCGGCGTCTACGCCTTCGACCGCGAGGCGCTCGCTCGCGCTCTGCCGCGCCTTCGCGCCGACAATCAGCAGGGGGAGTACTACCTGACGGACGCCGTCCTCGAGATCGCCCGGCTCGCGGGGCTCGTGCGCGAGGTGCGCGTCGACGACGAGAGCGAGACGATGGGCGTCAACTCGCTCACGGAGCTCGCGCTCGCGCGCGACATCTGGCAGGAGCGCATCCTCGATCGCCATCTGACGAACGGCGTCCTCGTGGTGGATCCCGCGTCGACCTACATCGAGGTCGACGTCTCGATCGGCGCCGGGTCGACGATCCATCCCTTCACCGTGCTGCGACGTGGCGTGCGCGTCGGCGCCGATTGCGAGGTCGGCCCCTTTGCGCACCTTCGGCCGGGCGCACGGCTCGCGGACGGAGTCCGCGTCGGGAATTTCGTCGAGGTGAAGAACAGCAAGCTCGCGCGCGGTGTGAAGGCGATGCACCTCTCCTATCTCGGAGACACCACCGTCGGCGCCGAATCGAACATCGGCGCGGGCACGATCACGGCCAACTACGACGGCCACGACAAGTGGCCGACCGTCATCGGGAGCAAGGTCTTCGTCGGTAGCGGCACCGTGCTCGTCGCGCCGACGACCGTGGGATCGGGGGCGCTCCTCGGGGCCGGAGCGATCGTCGTGAAGAAGCGCGTCCCGGCGGGCGCGACGTGGGTCGGTGTCCCGGCGAAGCCCCTCCGTTCCGGCGCGTCGGCCGAGGCCTCCTCCAACGGCATCGCCGGGAGCGCGGCCGCGAAGGAGCGAGCCGCGTCGGCCCGACGGTCGAAGTCCGGAGGTAGTGTTTCCGCGCACCGGGCTTCCGTGCACCGGACGTCCGCGCGTCGAGGCTCCGAGAAGACCGCGAAGGTCGCCAAGACCGCGAAGGTCCGCCCGAAGGGAGCCGCCGCCAAGAAGAAGGGAGCGAGGAGCTCGCACCGAGATGCCCGTCGATAGCCCGCGCCGGAAGAAGCCGCTCCTGAAGGCCGATGAAGTGGACCGCCTCCGGGTCTTCTCCGGCCGTGGTCACACGGGGCTCGCGAAGCGCATCGTTGCGGAACTCGGAGCGCCCCTCGGAGACGTCTTCATCGGCGATTTCCCCGACGGGGAGATCGACATCAAGGTGAACGAGGACGTCCGCGGCCGCGACGTCTTCGTGATCCAGTCGACCTGTCCGCCCGTCAATCAGAACATCATGGAGCTCTTGCTCCTGATCGATTGCCTGCGGCGCGCGTCGGCGGACCGCATCACGGCGGTGATTCCGTACTTCGGCTACGCCCGGAAGGACCGGAAGGACGAGGGGCGCGTCCCCATCAGCGCGAAGGTCGTCGCGAATCTGATCACGGAGTCCGGCGCCGACCGCGTCGTCTCCGTCGACCTGCATGCCGCGCAGATCCAGGGGTTCTTCGACATCCCCGTCGATCACCTCTACGCGAAGCCCGTCCTCATCTCGCACTTCCGCAAGCTCCTCTTCGACAACCCGGTGGTCGTCTCCCCGGACGTCGGCGGCGTGAAGATGGCGCGGGCCTACGCCAAGGACCTCAACGCCGAGCTCGCGATCGTCGACAAGCGCCGCGTGAACGCCACGAAGACCACCGTCGAGGCCGTGATCGGCGAGGTCGAGGACAAGTCGGTCCTGATCGTCGACGACATGATCACGACGGGCGGCTCCATCTCGGAGGCCGTGAAGATCGTCAAGAAGTTCGGCGCCCGTCGTGTCTACGTCGGCGCGACGCACGCGGTGCTCTGCGGGCCGGCGCACGAGCGGCTCGCGAAGTGCGGCGCCGAGCGGATCTTCCTCACGGACACCATCCCGACCACGACCGTTCCTCCGAACGTCACGATCGTCTCCCTCGCACCCTTGCTCGCGCGAGCGATCCTCCGGATCCACCGCGCGCAGTCGGTGAGCGATCTCTTCAACGAGAAGTTCTGATCTCGAATCCCCTGCCGGAGCGCCCTGCTCCGGACCGCTGCTGATCTCATGGAAACCTCCTCCCTCACCGTCTCGCCGCGCACCATCGGCAGCTCGAAGGCCGCGGCGCGGATCCGTCGCTCGGGCAGCATCCCCGCCGTCGTCTATGGCGACGGGAAGCCCGTGGCGCACGTCTCCGTCCCCACCGAGCCCTTCGTCGCGGCGTTGCGCAAGCACCACCGCGTCTTCCAGATCGATCTCGGCGATGGGGCGACTCTGGCGTTCCTCAAGGCCGTGCAGCACGACTCGCTCGGGGACGAGATCCTCCACGTCGACTTCCTGCGCATCGATCAGACGGAGCGCCTCGAAGTGAGCGTGCCGCTCGTCTTCAGCGGCCACCCGAAGGGGCTCTCCAACGACGGAGAGTTCGTCCACCCCTTGAGCGAGCTCGAGGTTCGCTGCCTGCCGATGAACATCCCGGAGTCGATCCGGGTGGTCGTCGAGCACTTGGACCTCGACATGTCGATCCTCGCGAGGGACATCGTGCTCCCGGAGGGAGTCGAGCTCGCGACGGATCCCGAGGCGATCGTCTGCACCGTCACGGCCAAGGCGCTCGAGGTCGAGCCCGAGGCCGCCGTCGGCGAGGCCGGACCGGCCGAGCCCGAGATGATCGAGAAGCGTCCCGCGGACGAGGACGGCGAGGGCGCCGAGGCGAAGGACAAGCCCAAGGAGAAGGACAAGGACAAGGAGAAGAAGTGATCGCCCGCGAGCGGACCGGCGCCGGGTCTCGCAACCCGGCGCGCGGGCCTGCTTGCGCCTTTCGCCGCGATCCCTAAGCTCTTTCGCCCCGAGTCGCGGACGACGTGACCATCCAGCGATTGGCGGTGGGCCTGGGCAACCCCGACGACGAGTACGTCGGGACCCGGCACAACGTCGGATTCGAAGTCGTCGACCGCGTCGCGGCTGCTCTTTCTCTGTCCCTGTCTCGATTTCGAGGTCGTTCCGGCGCCGGGAAGACCCTCGGCCAGATCGCCGAGGACCGAACCCGGGGCTTCGCCCTCCTCGAGCCCACCACGTACATGAACCTGAGTGGGCTCGCGGTGGCGGCCGCGGCGGACCGCTTCGGAGTCGCGCCCTCGGCGATCGTGGTCGTCTGCGACGACTTCCACCTTCCCCTGGGACGCATCCGCGTCCGACCTTCGGGTGGAGCGGGGGGACACAACGGTCTCAAGTCGATCCTCGGCAGCCTGGCGACCGAGTCGTTCCCGCGGATTCGCCTCGGGATCGGCGAGGCGCGTGGCAACGTCGAGCGATTCGTCCTCTCCCGATTCCTTCCGGCCGAGCGCCGGGAGATCGGCGGGTCGATCGAAACGATCGCGCGCGAACTGGCGCGCTGGTGCATCGACGGAGACCTGGATCGATTGATGAACGTGCTGAACGTCCCCGCGGGCGTGCCTCCGAAGTCCGGAGGCGGCGGGGGCGTGGCCGAGGCCCGATGAGATCACGGCGAGCGCTTCGCGGCGCTGGCGCGCCTCTCGGGTCTCCGGAGATGGATTCGATCGGCGAGCCGAACCCAGTGGGTACGGCGCCGGACGGAAGCTCCGGACCCATTCGGACACACGAAGAACGATGACGAATCTCTACGAAGCGATGGTTCTCCTGGAGGCCCGGGAGACCAAGCAGGCGTTCGAGGAAGCCCGCGAGCGGGTGACCGCCCTGCTCTCCAAGCACGGGGCCAAGCCTCGCGTCGTGCGCAAGTGGGACGAGCGCAAGCTCGCCTACGACATCAAGGGGAAGCAGCGCGGGCTCTACATGATCACCTACTTCGACGCCGAGGCCGGCGCGATCCGGTCGATCGAGCGCGACGCCCAGCTCTCGGAGGACTTCCTCCGCTGCCTCGTCCTGCGCGCCGATGCCGTCCCGGAGAAGGCGATGGAGGAGCCCTTCGACACCGCGATCGCTCCCCAGGTCGAGATCGCGGCCGACGGGTCCGAGGGCCCCGACTCCGCCGACGCAGTCGATCCGGACGCGGACGTCGACAAGCCGCGCCGCGGTCCGGAAGCGAGGTCGGGACGCAAGTTCGGAGACGACGATCGGGAGGAGGACTGAGCCATGCGACGAACACGCGAACGAAGCAGTGGGGATCGGAAGTTCAAGCGCTTCTCCGGCGGCGCCATGCAGCGCCGCTGCGACGACGCGAAGGATCCGATCGACTACAAGAACCTCCCGCTCCTCCAGCGATACCTCTCGCCGCAGGCGAAGATGGTGTCGCGCAAGCGGACCAAGTACTGCGCTCAGTGCCAGCGAGAGCTCGCGCAGGCCGTGAAGCGTGCGCGATTCATCGGCCTCCTTCCCTACGTCGTCTGACGGGACGCATCGCGTCGACCGAACCGAGGAGAAACCAACATGGCCGTTTTCGAAGTGATCCTGCAGGACGACATCTCGTCCGTGGGCAACATGGGCGACATCGTGAAGGTGCGAGCGGGCTATGCCCGCAACTACCTCTTCCCGAGGCGACTCGCCGTGATCTCGGATCCCGAGAGCCTGAAGCGCGTCGAGAAGCTGCGCACCCGCCGCGCGGCCGTCGAGGCGGCGAAGCTCGAGGAGATGCGGGAGTTCGCCGGCCGTCTCTCGGCGACCGAGGTCTCGATCGAGGCCGCGGCGGGAGAGGCGGGTCAGCTCTACGGCTCCGTCGGAGCCCGCGAGATCGTGACGGCGCTCGCGTCGAAGGGCATCACCGTCGAGGAGCGCGATGTGCGACTCGAGCACCCGCTCAAGGAGATCGGTGTCTTCCCCGTGAAGATCCATCTCCACGGCGAGCTGTCGGCCGAGATCAAGGTCTGGGTCGTCGAATCGAAGAAGCCCGAGTAGCGCCGGCGCGGCCCTCGTCCCGCCGCGCCGGGGATCGGAGGTCGTCTCCACAGGCGCTCCACGATCGATCCACCGCTTCTGCGCCTCGCGTCCACTCGTTCCGCGTCCTTCGATCGAGCGGCGAGTAGCGAAGGCGCCATCGCGGGAGTAAGAAGTGCGCCGCCGCGCCGGCGGGGGCCCCAACGGTGATCGGGGCTCCGCCGGCGCGCTGCGTTTCTGCCTCGTCTGTCTCCGCCTCGTCGTTCCCGCGTCGTCCCCGGGAGTGCGTCCCCCGTGACCAGCACCGCAGCCGAGCATCGAAGTCGAATGGCGGACCCCGACGCGGAAGCGGCGGTCCTGGGCTCGATCCTCGTCGATCCGCACGACCGGGACACGATGAGCGACGTCTTCGGCGTGATCGCGCCGGAGGACTTCGACGACACGCGGCATCAGCGCGTCTTCCGCGCGATCCGATCCGTCTGGGACCAGGGGTTCGGAGTCGACTTCGTCACGGTCGGAGACGAGCTGGATCGCGCCGGAGAGCTCGTGCATGCCGGTGGACGGGAGTACCTCGCGGCGCTGGCCGAGCGGGTGGCCACGTCGACGAACATCCTCCGCCACGCGGGCATCGTTCGTGAGAAAGCGATCCTTCGGCGTCTCGCGACCGTCGGCAGCGAGATCGCCGATCTCGCGCGGAACCCTCCGCCCCTCGGCACGAGCGGCGTCCGGGATCTCCTCGACCAGTCGGAGAGCAAGATCTTCGAGATCGCGGAGCGCGATGCCTCCGGAGCGGGTGCCTGGCTCGGGTCGCTCCTCCAGCCGGCGATGGAGCGGATCGAGAACAGCCGCGATCGTTCGTCCCGCCACGCGGGAGTCGAGACGGGCTTCTACGACCTGGACGACCTGACGACGGGGATGCTGCCGGGTCAGCTGATCATCGTCGCGGGACGGCCTGGCATGGGGAAGACGGCGTTCGCCCTGAACGTCGCCGCCAACGCGGCGACGAACCGATCGCGCCCCGCCGACGTGGCGATCTTCAGCCTCGAGATGTCGCAGGAGGAGATCACGAATCGAATCCTCTGCGCCGACGCCGGAGTCGATTCCCACGCGCTGCGCACGGGCCGTCTCCCGGAGGATCAGCTCCACCGGCTCTCCGACGCGGCGGGCCGCCTCGCGGAGGCGCACATCTGGATCGACGATTCCGGAAGCCAGCAGCCCTTCACGCTGCGCACGCGCGCGCGGCGGCTGCGTTCGAAGGGCCAGCTCGACCTCGTGATCATCGACTACCTGCAGCTCATGACCTACCCCGGGGCCGAGAACCGAGTGCAGGAGATCTCCGCGATCTCCCGCTCGCTGAAGAGCCTCGCCCGCGAGCTCCGCGTCCCGGTGATCGCACTCTCCCAGCTCAATCGCAGCACGGAGAAGGAGGAGCGGAAGCCCAAGCTCGCGGACCTCCGCGAGTCGGGCTCCATCGAGCAGGATGCCGACGTCGTCGTCCTCCTCTACCGGGGGGAGCTCTACAAGCGCACCGACGACAACGTGGGGAAGGCGGAGGTGATCGTCGCGAAGCAGCGCAACGGGCCGACGGACACCATCGAGCTCGCCTTCGACAGCGGCTCCACGCGCTTCGCGAACCTCGCCTACGGGAGAGCGGAGGGGGCGTGACCCGACCGGGCGTTCCGTGGGCGCTGGCGATCCTGCTGGCGAGCGCCGGCTCCGCGGTCGCGGCGCCCGCGGCGATCGGTCGCGCGGTCGGGAGCGCCGGCAGCCTCGTGGAGCCGGAGGCGGCGCACGCACGAAGCGCCGTGCAGGACAACGACGAGGTGCGCGAGGCCCGCGTCGAGGGCAATCAGACCTACCGGGAGGAGCAGATCCTCGGATACCTGCGGATCGAGGTCGGCGAGCGCTACGACGCGGCGCGCGTCCGCGACGGGATGCAGTCGCTCTGGCAGCTGCTGCGCGTCCGCGTGATCGAGATCCTCGCGGAGCGACTTCCCATCGGAGGCCTTCGCGTCGTCGTGCGCGTCGAGGAGACGCCCGTGGCGGGCGCCGTCGAGATCCGTGGCAACGTGCGATTCGACCGCCGGGAGCTCCTGGAGGCCGCGAGCGTCACGGCCACGGAGAACCTGGACGAGGTGACGGCGGATCGCCTGCGCCGCGAGTTGCTGCGCTTCTACCAGGATCGCGGACACCTCTTCGCCGACGTCATCCGGCTGAACGACACGGAGAACCGCCGCGCCATCTTCGAGGTGATGGAGGGGCCTCTCGTCCGCATCCGATCGATCGCCTTCAGCGGCGAGAAGGCGTTCCCCGCCCGGACGTTCCTCGGCTTCGGGAAGCACCTGACGAGCGCCATGGAGCTCCACGGGAAGTTCCTCTTCTTCAAAGGGAGCGAGTACTCCGACCGCAAGCTCCGGCAGGACCTCGTCGCCGTGCGGAAGTACTACCGCAACGAGGGCTACAAGGACGCGGTGGTGGAGTGCCTTCCTCCCGCCTTCAACGAGGACGGGTCGCTCGTCGATCTCCGCATCGTCATCGACGAGGGGCCTCTCTACCGCGTCGGAAGCGTCGGTGTCTCGGGCACGCACGCGTTCACGAAGGAGGAGATCCTCGCTCTCGTGCAGCTGCAGGCGGGGCAGCCCTACACGCTGGAGGCCGTGCTCCGCGACTTCCGTGCGATCCAGCGCTTCTACGGCGAGCGCGGGTTCCCCCAGCATCCCTCCCTCTCGGACTCCTGGAGGTTCGCCATCCCGCCCCGCGAGACGTTCCGTCAGGACGAGAACGAGACGGTCGTCGACGTCACCTACGAGATCACGGAGAACGCGCCGAAGCGCGTGCGCGAGGTGCGCGTCAAGGGCAACCGGATCACGGAGGACCGGGTGATCCGCCGAGAGCTCCTCTTCCATCCAGGCGAGGAGGTGAACCAGACGGACATCGAGAACTCGATCCTCGCCCTCGATGGGCTCCAGTACTTCGACACCACGTCGAGCCGCACGGGCTACCGCTACATCGACACGCCCGACCCCTCTTGGAAGGACATCGAGATCGAGCTCTCCGAGGGACGCACCGGAGCGATCGCCTTCGCCGGCGGCATCAGCTCCAACGACGGGCTCTTCGCGGGCTTCTCCTTCACGAAGCGGAACTTCGACATCTCGAAGGCTCCGTCGTCGACGGGGAACGCGCTCCCCGAGATCGCGGACTCGATCGCCTTCACTGGGGCCGGGCAGGAGCTCGTTCTCTCCGTCACGCCGGGAATCCAGCTCTCGCAGTTCGACCTGCGGTTCACGGAGCCCGACCTCTTCGGCGACCACCACCGCACGTGGTTCCTCTCGACGAACCTCTTCTTCCGCGTCCGACGCTACTCGACGCACACGGAAGACCGGCTCGGCGAGGGGCTCACCATCGGGAAGTCGATCGACCGCAACTTCGCCTTCGACGTCACGCTGCGGAACGAGAACATCGACCTCCGAGGCCTCGAGCCGAGCGCGCCGTCGCTGTTGTTCGCGCAACGGGGCGACAGCGAGCTCCGGTCCCTGCGCTTCGGCTTCGGGTACCGCGACGTCGACCAGCCGATCGAGCCGAGGACCGGATTCCAGGCGCGCGTCGAGCACGAGACCGCGGGAGGCCTGCTCGCGGGTCAGCTCGACTTCGAGAAGTCGAATGCCGTCGTGCGGAACTGGGTGCCGCTCGGAACCAACGCCGACGGCCACCCGCACACGCTCTTCTTCCAGGGAAGGGCGGGCGTCTCCTTCCCGACGCGGGGCAACGCGGACGTCTCGTTCTCCGAGCGCTTCTTCATGGGAGGCGAGGGAACGCTTCGAGGGTTCTCGTTCCGCGGCGTCGGTCCCGTCGTCTTCGGCACGCCGGTCGGCGGCGAGGCCTTCTACGTCGCGACCAGCGAGTATCGATTCCCGCTCTTCGCGACGCGGCTGCCCGGGCGCGACGACGAGCTCGAGATCCTCCGAGGCGTCGTGTTCGTCGACGCCGGCTCCGTGGGTCTGAAGCCCGACGATCCCGGGCTCGGCGATCTCCGCTCGGCCTTCGGCGTCGGGATCCGGGTTCGCATTCCGTTCCTCCCCCAGCTCCCGATCGCCATCCACCTCGGCGTTCCGTGGTTGCGCGAGAAGACGGACGACACGCAGTTGCTATCGTTCACCATCGGACAGTTCTGATCCTTCCCCTTGGAGTCCCGCATGACCTCGTCCTTCGCCCGCCGCGACTTCCTCGGCTCGGCGCTCGCCCTCGGAGCCATCCCCTTCGCCGCCACGGGCGTGGTGCACGCATCCGCTGCGTCTCCCGGCTCCGCTGCGTCTCCGGGCTCCGCTGCGTCTCCCGGCTCCGCTGCGTCTCCCGGCTCCGCGGTGGCGGGGATGCGGTACCGATTCGTGAACCTGAACGCCGTGCTGAAGGACTGGGGCAAGGCCAAGAACGAGCGCGAGGCCTTCGACCGCGAGTTCCGCGAGCGCGTCGAGGTCCTGTCGCTGAAGGCGAGCGAGCTCGACAAGAAGCGCAAGGACGCGCAGAGCCTCGCCGACAACCCGTCCACGGACGCCGCACGGAAGGCCGCCCGCGAGATCGCGCTCGGGGTCGCCGAGCTCCAATACGAGCAGGACGCGATCAAGCGCGACCGCGAGGAGCGGCGCCTTCGGATCCTCCTCTCGGCCTATCAGGAGATCCAGGAGGCGGTGGCGAAGTGGGCCGCCAGCAACGACGTGGACATGGTCTTCACGATCCAGGACGAGGATCCCGAGGATCGCGATCTGGTGGCCCGCTACGAGCGCGCTCTGCTGCGGGAGGTCTTCTGGTTCCGCAAGGACCTGGACGTCACCCCCGAAGTGCTGAAGCTCCTCGGCTGATCGCCGGACGGGCGACCCGAACGTCAGCGAGCCGAGCTCCGTGCCCCGCAACCAGCGAACGATCCGCGCCGCCTTCGAGACGACGGGCGTGGGTCTCCACTCGGGCCGGACCGTCCGGATGAAGGTCCACCCGGCGCCCGCGGGGAACGGCGTCGTGTTCCATCGTCTCGACCTCGGTGAGTCTCCAGGGATCCCCGCTCGCGCGGAGTCGATCACGGCTTCGAACCGCCGGACGACGCTGAAGGTCGGCACGGCCGAAGTGGACACCGTGGAGCACTTCCTCGCCTGCTGCCACGCGCTCGCCATCGACAACTTGGACGTCGACCTCGACGGACCCGAGGTGCCCGGAGTGGACGGCTCCGCACGCCCGCTCGCCGAGCGACTGTTGGAGTCCGGCATCGTCGAGCAGCGATCCGTCCGGCGCACGTTCACGCCGAGCGCTCCCGTGGCGCTCCGCCATCGGGATACGTCCCTCGTCGCCTATCCCGGCGAGGAGGGGCTCACGATCCAGTACCTCGGCGACTTCCAGTTCCCCGGGATCGTCTCCCAGAGCTTCTTCTGCAAGGTGGACTCCGAGTCGTTCCTCCGCGACGTGGCGCCGGCGCGGACGTTCTGCCTCGCCGAAGAAGTGAATGGGCTTCGGGCCCTGGGCCTCGGGAAGGGCGCGAACGAGGAGAACACGGTGGTGCTGGGACCCGGGGAGACTCCCCAATTCCGCATCCCCGACGAGCCCGTGCGCCACAAGGTGCTCGACCTGATCGGCGACCTGCAGCTCGTCGGTGCCGATCTGAACGTCCACATCGTGGCCGCGCGCAGCGGACACACGATGAACGCGGACCTCGTGCGCCGGTTCGACGAGGAGATCCGCCGCCGCGAGGAGTCGGGAGGGCTCCGGACGCCGACGATGGTCGACATCCGGGAGATCCTCTCGGTGCTTCCCCATCGCTACCCGTTCCTCCTCGTCGATCGGGTGATCGAGCGGGACGGCTACCGGCGCGCCGTCGGCCTGAAGAACGTCTCGATCAACGAGCCCTTCTTCCAGGGGCACTATCCCGGCGCCCCGATCATGCCGGGCGTGCTCATCCTGGAGGCGATGGCGCAGCTGGCGGGCGTGCTGCTTCTCCGCAAGCTGGAGAACACGGGCAAGCTCGCGATCCTCTGGGCGATCGATCGCGTGAAGCTCCGCGGGGGCGTCTATCCCGGCGACCAGCTCCGCCTCGAGGTGGAGACGCTCCGATTCAAGGAGAACGTCGGCGTCGTCACCGGCAAGTCGCTCGTGGCGGGGAAGCTCGTCGCCGAAGCGCAGTTCACGTTCACGATGCGCGATCCGTGAGCGCAGAGGCCGAAGGCCGAGGGAGACCGGCCGCGGGCAAGCCGCTGCGCGCGGCGGTCCTGGGCGCCGGCCACCTGGGCCGGATCCACGCGCGGATCTACCGCGATCTCCCGGACGTCGAACTCGTCGGGATCGTCGACCCCCGGCGCGACCGCGCGGCGGGGGTCGCCGAGCACCTCGGGGCGAAGGGCCTCGAACGCGTGGAGGATCTGCCGGAAGACCTGCACGTGGTCTCCGTCGCGACGCCGACGCCGACCCACGCGTCGCTCGCGCTGCCGTTCCTGCGGCGCGGGATCTCGGTGCTCGTGGAGAAGCCGGTCGCCGCATCGCTCCCCGACGCCGACGCGATGATCGCCGCGGCGCGGGAGACCGGCGCCGTCCTCACGGTGGGCCACTCCGAGCGATTCAATCCGGGCATCGGCGCCTATCGCGACCTCGGGATCCGGCCCCGCTTCGTCGAGGTCCATCGGCTCACGCCGTTCTCGTTCCGCTCGCAGGACGTCGGAGTCGTGCTCGATCTGATGATCCACGACCTGGATCTGCTGCTGCACCTCGTCGATCCGACCATCGTCTCCGTCGAGGCGTCCGGCGGCGCCGTCCTGACGGAATCCGAGGATCTCGCCAACGCGCGGCTGCGCTTCGGCAACGGCTGCATCGCCAACGTGACGGCGAGCCGCGTCTCGCTGGAGCCTCTCCGTCGGATGCGCTTCTTCTCCCCCGACTCCTACGTGTCGCTCGATCTCCAGAAGCGCTACGCGCTCGCCGTCAAGAAGGGCCCTCGCTGGGAGGCGGAGCGGGCGAGGCTGTCGGAGCTCGATCCCGCGACGCTCACCGATCCGCGCGCCTTCGTGTTCGGCGGGCTGCTGGAGATGAAGGAGGTGCGCTTCCCGAGCGAGACGGAGCCGCTCCGTCTGGAGATCGAGGCGTTCCTCTCCTGCGTTCGAGGCGCGGGCGCGAATCCCTGCTCCGGTGAGGACGGTCGTCGTGCGCTCGAGGCTGCCGTGCGCGTGCAGGCGGCGATGGATCGCGACGGCTGGTCGGCTTGACGGCCCGGGGCCTCGCGCTCGCTCCGAGGAGCCCTTCCGCCTCCAGCGGTCGAGCCCCGAGCCGCCGGCGGCGGGCGTCCGTTTACCGGGGCGCGGCCTCCGAGTAGTCTCCGGCTCAGTGACCGCGGTCGACGTCGGCGAATCCCCTCGACGACACCTCGTTTCGATCGACGACCTGTCGAACGAGGAGATTCTCGGGCTTTTCGCCATCGCCGACGAGATCGCGAAGGACCCGAGGGCCTACGCGCAGATCTGCCCCGGGCACATCCTCGCGAGCCTCTTCTACGAGCCGTCGACGCGGACCCGGCTCTCCTTCGAGTCGGCGATCCAGCGCCTCGGAGGTGGCGTGATCTCGGCGGCGGACATGCGCGCGTCGTCCGCGGCGAAGGGGGAGTCGCTCGCCGACACCGTCCGCGTCGTCGCGGCCTACGCCGACCTGATCGTGCTCCGGCATCCGAAGGAGGGCGCGGCGCGCGTGGCGGCGCGCTACTCCACGTGCCCCGTCGTGAATGCCGGCGACGGAAGCCACGAGCACCCCACGCAGACTCTCTGCGATCTCTATTCGCTGCGAGTCGAGAAGGGCGGGATCCAGGGGCTCGACGTCGTCCTCTGCGGCGACCTCAAGTACTCGCGGACGATCCACTCCTTCGCCTTCGCGCTCGCTCGATTCGGCGCGAATCTCGTCTGCGCTCCCCAGCCGGGCTTCGAGATGCCCGACTACGTGATCGACCGGCTGCGCGACGAGTTCCGCGTCGACACGCACCGCGTCGAGGTGCAGGACCTCGCGACGGTCGCCCCGCGGATGGACGCGATGTATTTCACCCCCGAGCGCCCGCACCAGCTCTCGCTGTTCACGGAGATCGGCGAGGTGAACGTCAAGAAGTTCGACGCGCTGTACGTCACGAGGCCCCAGCGCGAGCGCCACAGCGAGAAGGAGCGCGAGGGACCGGCTCCCTACTTCCGCGTCGATCGCGCGGCCCTCGCCGGCGCCAAGTTCCGCGACACGGTCGTGCTCCATCCGCTCCCGCGCGTGGACGAGCTCTCCTACGACCTCGACGAGGATCCCCGGTCCATCTACTTCCGTCAGGCCGCGCGCGGGGTGCCCGTGCGCATGGCGACGATCGGCTACCTGCTCGACCGGTTCCCGTTGGAAACGTCGAAGCGAGGCACGCTCCGGCCGCCCTTCCCTCGCATCCGGACGGCCTTCGGCTGCGAGAACGCCAACTGCATCTCGCAGCTCGAGCGCCAGTACCTCGCACCCGAGCTCGTGCTCGTCTCCCGCGATCCGACGCGCTTCCGCTGCGGCTTCTGCGACAGCGTGCAGCGGGTTCCGATCCTCGGCTGCTCCAGCACGAAGCACTTCCACGCCACGGCCTCCTTCGAAGTGCACCGGATCAAACCCGAGAACTTGGTCGCCTTCGCCTCGGAGGAGCAGGCGCGGGCCGCCGGATACCTCCCCGCGGCGACGCGAGGGTCGTCGGCGGGCCGCTGACGTTCTTGGCCCGATTCGCGGCCGCGGCTCCGGGCGTCGACCTGGGCACTCGGAAAGAATGGCCCGGTCGGGGCCTGTGCGGCTCCGCACGGTCGGACCCGCCGTCCCGCACGGCGGGGCGACCCGCCGCGTTGGAAGCCCCGTGACGGAACTCGAGGATGCTCGGCACGCGATTCGTTTGGCCGGTACCGGCTTCTCCGATCTTCCCGAGGGATCCTCGGAGACGCCCTTCGATCGGGACCTCCTCCGCCCACGGATGGAGCCCGCGCGAGGTGGAGGCCGCTCCCCGAGGGAGGCGGGTTCGCGTGCTCGGTCTCGGCCCGATTCTCGGACCGTTCGACCCTGGAGAGCGCGCGGTCGCCCTCTCGCGGGCAGGGGTCGTTGACCGCTCTTCCGGCATCGCCGTATGATCCGAAACCCTCTCCAGTTCCACGCGAACGCGACGCAGGCCCTCCGGGCGCCCGCCGCGTTCGCTGAGGATCGCGAGCGGATCGGGTCTCTCGACGCTCTCTGCCGGGCGCCCTTCTCGGCCAATCTCGCTTTCCTCCCTGGCGATCGAGACTCGGACCCCGCGATCCCGCGGCCGAGCGACGTCCGCCACTGGTTCCACTCCCCATCCGGTGCGTTGCACCGGACGCGCCAACGATGAAGCTCAATCGTCTCGCTACGGTCTCGGGAACGTTCAGCGGGTCCGTGTCGGATCCCGCCCGTACGAGTGCTCTCCGCCGAACGAGCGCACGAGTGCCGCTCGGCCTCGCTCTCGCGGCGACGTTCCTGAGTTCCCTGATCGTGGGCTGCGGCGGCGGTGGCGGAGGCGGCTCCGTCGGACCCGTGGTCGGCGGCGCCAACGACAACACGCCGGCGGCGGGCCTCGCCGTCTCGGGCAGCCTGATCTGGGGGAGGCTCGTGGACGTCCGCGCGCACAACGCGCTCGGGCAGCCGGTCACCATCACGGTCCCGGGCGGCGGAGGAGTCCTCGATCCGCGGTTCCTCGACGTCCTGATCGCCGAGAACGTGGGCATCAGCAAGACGCTCACGTCGACGGTGATCCCGCCCGTCACGCTCCAACTCGACACCGATCCGGTGTCCGGTGCGTCGTTCCTCGTGATCGGAGCGCTCTTCAGCGAGGCCTCCGGCTCCGACTTCCAGCGCGCGCTCGCGGAAGTCTCCACGGGTCTCGGGAACGTGGCGATCGCGGGACCGGCGTCGGTGCCGCCCTTCACCAAGGTCCCGCGCGATGCGTCCTTCAAGATCGTCTTCGATCGAGAGCTCGATCCGAAGACCGTCGGTCCCGACACGGTGCGCGTCTTCGTCGGCGTGGCGACCGGCGCCGGGAAGCTCCCCCCCGACACGTTCATGGGCCGGATCATCTTCAAGCCGTCGAGCCCCCGCGAGATCGTCATCGACCCGACGATCTCCGCCATCGACAGCGGCCGCATCAGCGAGGCGATCGCCGCGGGGAACAAGACGAATCCGCAGCCGCTCCCTCTGAACTCCCAGGGCCTCCCGCCGAGCCTCACGACCACGACGTTCAACGTCGCCGTCTTCCTGCCCTCGAAATTCGACATCTCCAAGGGCGTCACGAAGATCCTTCTCGGCAAGGACGGGTCGGCTCTCAACACGACGGCCTCGGTCACCAAGTTCTCCTCCACTGTTTTCGGCGAAGGGGTCGTCCGCGCGTTCCGCGCGGGCGGCGCAGCGTCCGACGCGAACCAGGGATTCCTCACGGATCCGACGCCGCCGCGCATCCTCGGGTCGCAGCCGGTGACGATCACGGAGATCGTCTCGGTCGATCAGCGGACCATCAAGGTGCTCTACACGCAGGCTGCGTGCGACCTGTCGGTGCATGTCGGCGACTCGATCCAGCAGGGGCCCAACTTCGCGACGATCGCCTCGATCGACCCGACGTCCGTCGGTGACGCGGATCCGAGCTACACCGTCACGGTCTCCTACCTGCAGTCGATCACCTTCAACACCTCGGATCCGGCGATCCTGACGACGCCCTTCGAAACCGCTCTTTCGATCAAGGCCGGGTGCTTCGTCGTCCTGCAGCCGCTCCCCGCCGTGGTCACCGATCCGCTGACGGGCCTCGATCCTTCGACGCGGTTCACGGTGCGCTTCTCGAAGCCCGTCGACGTCTCCAAGGTGAACCCGCTCGAGAACGTCGTCGTCGTCATGGACCCGGTGAACGCCGGAAAGACGCCGACGACGGCCACGAACTTCGACCTGGCCATCGGAGACGTCTCGGCGTCGCCCGATCTGAAGGCGATCACCTTCACGCCGAAGCTGCCCTACCGGCACGACACGCAGGGTGTGCCCGAGCTCGCCGCGTATCTCTTCTACGTCGTGGCCGGAACGGACGGCATCACCGACCTCGCCGGGAACGCCATCGCCATCGATCCGCTCTCCTTCGTCGTGCCCTTCCGGTTGAACCCGAATGCACCGGCGAACACCACGAGGGGACTCAGCCTGCGCTTCGACTCGCTCTTCGAGACGCCGGGGCAGC
The DNA here is from genome assembly GCA_964545855.1 of uncultured Planctomycetales bacterium. Classification (GTDB taxonomy): domain Bacteria; phylum Planctomycetota; class UBA1135; order UBA1135; family JACQFD01; genus CAZJHD01. The sequence continues at coordinate 20,292 of CAZJHD010000027.1, read as the reverse complement.
CGCAGCAGGTCGTGTCCGGCCAGGTGACGCAGTCGACCCCGGGCACGATCGGCCCGCGGCCCGCGACGCACTTCGCGCGCGACGCCGACACCTCGAACGTCTTCATCGGCGTGATGCCTCAGTTCACGCAGGGTGTGCAGACGCCGCTCTCCGCGCTGGGCAGCCGTCTGATGACCGTGTGGCGTCACATCGACTTGAACCTGTCGATCAACGCGATCAGCGACACGGACCTCGACGTCGAGCAGCTCTACTGGGCGCCCTTCGCCGGCCTGGTCCTGAACGACTTCTTCCCGCGGGTCCGGATCGATCTGGCCCACTCGAAGTTCTTCCCCGACGAGTGGGTGAACCCGAACAACCTGCTGCCCGCGTTCCCGACGTCCGGACTCTCGAACCAGTCCTTCGGAACGAACATCTTCGAGGCCGCGGACCACCCCGAGGAGACGGTCTACGACGGTCTCTACGTCATCAACCCGAACGCGGCGTTCCTGGTGCCGTCGGGCGCGACGATGATGCCGTTCCCGATCTTCTCGAAGACCTACACGTGGCGCGACTCCTCCTACGGCGCACGCAAGTTCGGAGGGTCGGGGGGCGTCGGTGTGAACCCGCAGCAGTACTTCTCGGTGCTCTTCGGCACCGCGGCGCCCGCGGGCGTGACCGCCGAGCACCCGTACCTCTCGAGCGCGGTGCCGTCCGTCGGCCTCCCGCTCCTCCTCGACTACCGCATCTATCCGGCCAGCGACCCGAACACGAAGGGTCTGAACGGCTTCCAGGTGGCGGTGGCGGTGAACTCCTCGTCGAAGCCGAACTTCCGCGTCTACTCGACGGGAGGCCTCGATGCTTCGGGCGCGGCCCAGACCGTCACGCCCGACATCGCGCCGGCCGGCGTCACTCCCTCGGGAGGCTTCTTCCCGCCGGGATCGACGCAGGGGACCCCGGGCAACAAGACTCCGCCGGACGGTCCCGAGGTCTACCTGGGTCGCGCGGACTTCGCGACGAAGATCTCCCGCGTCTACACGCACTTCTACAACCTCGGGCTCACCTCGCCGGTCTTCCAGGCCCAGAACGTCGTGCGGATCCCGACGCTCACGCCGGCGAACACGTCCGTGGTGATCGGATTCCGGGGCGCCGACAACGCGACCTCCGGCTCGCTCACCGACGCGCGCTGCTTCGACGTCTACGGAGACCTCTATCCGGCTGGGACTCCTCCGACGATTCCGCAGCCGCCCGCAGGGCTGACCTGCGGGGCGCTCACGGGCCTGTTCCCCGCAGCGTCGTCGGCGTCGATCGTCAACTTCGTCGACGACATCTCGCTGTTGAACACGAAGCGGTTCCTGCAGATGCGCTACACGTTCACGAACGACATCGTGAACAACGTGGCGCCGCTGCTCTCGGCCGTGGGCATCGCCTACTCGAATCCGTAGCCGACCTACGCGACGGGACGCGGAATCGCGCCTTCGCGAGCCTCGACTCCACCGCGGAACGGGTCGGCCCGACCGCGGCATCCTCCTCGACACGATCCGAATCCTCGACCGACCCGAGTCTCCTTCCGGCTCGAGTCTCGCCATGAATCACGCGCTGATGTCCCACGCGGCCGCCTCTCCGGTTTCGTCCATGGGATCCGATCCCATCGGCGGCTTCGACCGGCCCTCCCCGAACTCGCTCTCCTCGACGGGAACGCCGTCCTCGGCGCGCCGGTCGCGGCGAGCGAATCTTCCGGGGCTGACCCAGCTCCTGGGGTCGCTGCTCCTCGGAGCGGTGCTCTCGGGCTGCGGCGGCGGAGGATCGTCGCTGTTCAACAACACGATCGATCCGGGCGGCAATCCGGGACCCGACAGCGCGAGCTTCCTCGTCGTCTCCGTGCTGCCGCAGCAGGGGCAGATCTGGGAGGTGAATCGGCCGATCGAGGTCACGTTCAACAAGGACGTCAACCCCGCGTCCATCTCGGCCGCGTCGATCTCGATCCAGCAGACTCTGACGGGCGTGCCCGCCCTCGGCAGCTACTCGATCGTCGACAAGCGGACCGTCGTCTTCCAGCCCACGTGTCCGACGACGACGTCGGTCGGCGGTCTCGTGGCGGGCGGCGTGAGCTACACGATCACGGTCGCGGCGAGCGCCCAGGGTGGGAGCACCACCGTCACGTCCACCGGCGGCGATCCGATCGCGGCCGGGAAGACGACCACATTCACGACGAAGCCGACCGGTCTCGACGGCTTCTTCGATCCGAAGGTGAACACCGCGCCTTCCGTGTCGGAAGCTCGCATGGTCGTCACGAACACGGACGGCTCGTCGCAGATCCTGCCCTTCAACAGCGGGACGCCGGTTCCCGCGAACAAGTTCGTCGGGCCGTCGATCCTCTTCGACCTCACCTTCGATCAGCCGATCGATCCGTCGGCCGTCAACATCTCGACGACCAACATCTCGCTGCGCTTCGAGAACCCCGCCGGGAGCGGCGTCTACGCGGCGACCCCGGTGAAGCTCCAGTTGATCGAGAACTGCACCGCAGCGGGAGCCCGCGTGCGCGTCACCCCGCTCGGCCTCCTGCCGAACGGCCGGCGGCTCCGCTTCGTCATCGCGCCGGGCTTCAGCGACATCAAGGGCGAGACCTCGCTCTTCCCGCAGAACGTCCCGTCGACGGCCGTGACGGAGCCCGTCGTCGAGGCGGCAGCACCTCCCGACTTCGACGCGATTCGAGAGACCTTCGACTCGACGGCCTTCCTCGACGCCGCTCCCGGATTCATCGAGCCGCCGGCGCGCTGGGAGGGCGATGGCATCCTCGAGTCGGGCTTCGCCTTCGGAGGCAAGGAGACCGACCTCGAGCTGGACGTCCAGAACGGTTCGACCGTCATCATCGACACGAACTCGGCCACCATCCAGCTGAAGGACCCGATCGGGAATCCGGTCCCCGCCACGTTCGTGAACGGACGCGTGTTCCTGCGCAAGCTCACGGTGCGCGCGGGCGGATTGATCCTCGGTCAGGGTCCGAACCCTCTGCGGTTCTTCGTGAACGAGACGGTGCTCCTGGAGCCGGCCTCGGGACCCATCCCCGCCGGTCGTATCCAGGCGCTCGGCGCCAAGGGCCCCGACGTCGCCACCCTGTTCACGGCCGCCGTCTTCTCCGAGAAGGGCGGGCCCGGACAGTGCGGGGGCGGCGACGGCGGCGTCGGCAATCCGGTGACGAGCCAGTCGTCCGTGAAGGGCGGGCCCGGCAACGGCCCGTTCAACTCGCTGAACGGCGGCGGAGAGGGCGGCGAGTCGGCGATCATCGGCCAGGGAGCCACGGGCCCCTGCTTCGACAAGGAGGATCGCCACCCCGCCGGCGGTGGTGGCGGTTCGAACATGACGTTCGGCGAGAAGGCGAACGACGGAACGCCCGTCGGATCCTTCACCACGGGGAGCTGCTCCGTGGCTCAGGGTGTGAGCGCCGTGAATCCGGCGTCGATCCCGATCGGAGGGAATCCGGGTCCGCTTCCTTTCCAGACGCCTTCGGTCGTCGACGACTTCTTCGGCGTGTCCCTCGTGAGCTCGGCGGTCATCACCTCCACGGGCTCGTCGACCATCACGATCAAGACGACGACGCCGCTCTTCCTGACGGGCGCCTCGGGGGACGCGGGCCGGTACGTCCTGATCTATCGGACGTCCGGGTTCTGGGAGGAAACGCTCACGGCCTGCAATGCCTCGGGCATCACGAATCCGGCGAGCTGCTTCCTCTCGAAGCTGCAGGTTCGGCAGATCCAGACCGTTCCCGACTCCAGCACCATCACCTTCGCCGCGGCTTCTCCGCTGCCGGTCAATCCCGTGACGGGCGATCTCGTGATCCTCATGGGGCGCGGACCGACGACCCAAGGCGAGATCGTGACGCCCCTCGGCGGTCAGGGCGGCGGCGGCGGCGGCAATGCCATCGGCGCAACGACCATCTCCTCGCCCCTCTACGGGAACCAGGACAAGAAGGGAGCCGGCGGCGGCGGCGGCGGCGGCGTCATCGAGATCTTCTCCCTCGGTCTGGCGCAGTACGGCGGCGTGATCGACGCGAGCGGCGGCGACGGCGGAGCCGGTGAGAACACGATCTTCCTCGATCGCATCGGCGGAGGGTCCGGCGGCGGAGCCGGCGGCTCGGTCCGCGTCGAGAGCGCCACGCAGGTGGACACGTTCGTCGGCAACGTCAGCGGCTCCTTCCTCGCGCGCGGTGGACGCCGCGGGCCGGGCCAGGATCAGTCCCAGCAGGATCCTGCTCCTCCGACGAGCGCGGTGGGCCTCGGCCACGGCGGACGCGGCGGAAAGGGTCTCGTCCAGATTCACTCGCCGATCGATCCGGTCACCAAGCGCTTCAAGACGAACTTCCTGAACCTCGGCGCGACGATCCAGCCCCTGAGCTCGAACTTCGATCCGGCGCCGCACCTCCTGCCGGCCTCCTTCGGCGGCATCACGCGCTCTCGGTCCCTCTGGTTCGACACCGGGCTGCAGCAGGTGGGCGGACTCCCGACGTTCGAGATGTCGGGTCTCTCGCTCCCCTCGACGCCCCAGCTCGGCCCCGTGGGCAAGGTGCTGACGGACGTGCTCGGCAACATCGACACTTCGGTGCCGATCGTCGCCACGGGAACCGTGCCGTCGGGAAGCGTCACGGCGAACTCGGTCACGTTGCTGTTGAGCGATGTCATCCAGGCGCCGTTGAACCTGAAGGCGAACGAGCCTCTCACTCTCCTCGGGGATCTGATCCGCGTGGGGGCGACGAATCGAGGTGCGATCATCGGCGTGAGCGTCGTGGGCTCCTCCGTGATCCTCACGACGGACAACGGCACGGCCGGGAACCCGACGCTGCTGAACGCGGGCGTGTCGGGAACGACCGCCTGGCAGCTCATCGCGCGGTACTTCGAGGTCTGCACCTTCGGCACGACCGGTGAGTTGAAGGACTTCGTTCCGCCGACCACCAACGCCTTCGCGCCGATCCGCGTCCAGATCCAGGGAGCGGACGCGACAGCGCAGGGAGGCGTCGATCTCGCGACCGTCGTGCCCAACGTGGCCGCCGATCCCGAGCAGATCGGGACGTCGGACATGACGGTGCTCACGGGCAAGCGCTTCGTCCGCTTCACCGTGACCTTCGACATTGCCCCGGGGACGACGCCGACGCCCAGCGCGCCGAAGATCCGCCTGAAGTTCCTGAAGCTGCCCTTCCGGTTCAACTGATCCGGAGACGCGCCCGGCCCGGCCGCATCGGGGCGGCGGGCCTGGACGCTGTAGGCCTGGACGCGACGGCGCTGCCGCGGGGCGTCGGCGCGGTCGAACGCTCGGGCGGCGGCGCCCTCGTGGCATCCTGGCGCGCCGTGGGTGTCATCGCCTCCTCGACGAACCGCTGGAACGCGTTCCAGCGGACGCACCGCGCCGCGGCACTCGGCGCTTGTGGCTGGCTCCTCGCAGGGGCCGCCTGTGCTCGAAGCACGCAGGAAGGGTTCCTGCTGGAGTCGTTCCTGCAGGCTGGCGCGCAGGACGTGCCCCTCAACGCGGAGCTCGTCTGGCGTTTCAACGACGCCGTCGAGCCCGCGAGCGTGCACGGCGGCGGCCTCCGCATCCTCGAGATGGTGGAGGGCGCCGAAGGACTCGACCGGACTTCGGCCGGCCGGCTGGAGGTGCTTCCGGGCGGTCGCGTGAGGTTCGTGCCGGACCTGCCGTCCCAGCGCGATCTCTCCGACGGCGGGTTGAGGCCGAATCGCGACTACCGGGTCTCCGTGGACGGATTCCCGCGCGCCTCGGGCGTGCGTTCGGCGCAGGGCCAGGTTCTGGAGTCGACCTCCGTCTTCCGCTTCCGGACCGCCGGCACCGGGCCGTCCCATGCAGGCGCGCAGTTCATCGACCACAGTCCGGGCCGGGGGCCGACGCTCTCTCCCGACCTCGAGGAGCACATCGTGCTCGGCACCGAATGGACGCCGGAGCTGGGGCTCAAGCAGGGCCAGGCGATCGTTCTCTGGACCGACGAGCCGCTCGACCCGACGACGCTGCTCGCCGAGCACTTCCTCCTCACGCAGGTCGATCGGGCGGGCACCGTGCGGCGCGTCCTCCTCGAGGAGCCAGTCCTGAGGAACGGATCCGAGCGAAGCCGCCTGGAGATCCGGCCGCGGACTCCGCTCGACCCGGACGCGCTCGCGACGCTCGACATCTCCCGGAACGTCCACGACTTCGGAGGCAACTCCCTCGCGGGACCCTTCGGGCGTGGCTTTCGGATCCAGCCCTACCTCCCACGGGCGATCGTCCTCGACCCGGTCATCGAGGAGTTCGGCACGCCTCGCGATCACGAAGTGCGCGAGGGTGCGGCCGCCGCCTTCGGCGCGACGGCCGCCTGGGCCGGAGACGGGCGCCTGGGGATCCGCTTCCCCCGAGCGGCGGGCGGCGGCGAGGACGGCCCCGTCGTCGTCCGGGGCGCCCAGGATCTGCCGGCGCGCGTTCGCGCGACGACCTTCGAGATGCTGGTGGATTCCCGCGCAAGGGCAGCGAGTCCGACCCGCGTCGGTGCCCAGCGGGGGATCGTGCTCCGTGGATCGCTCGGGATCACGCGCGACGACGACGGGCCACCTCCCGCCGTCGCGGACGCGGACGCCCTTCCGGGCGGCTTCGACCTGGTGCTCGTCTCCGGCGGCGACCTCGTCGTCGAGGGCCGGCTCCACGGAGCGGGTTCGGTCCTCCTCGCCGCGGGCGGAGCCGTTCGAGTGGCGAAGGGCGCGTCGATCGAGTGCTCGAGGCTCGTGGTCGTCTCTCCCGCGGCGGCCGAGCTGGAGGGGAACCTCCCGGCGCAGCGGGAGGTGCTCCGGACTCCGATCCCCGACGCGCTCCTCGTCCGGCTCGACGCACCGGTGACCTACCGCGCCACCTCGGGCTGGATCCGTCCGGCCCTCGTGCCCGTCCACGTCGTTGCCGTGCGATGGATCGGAGACGCCGGGTCCGGCCGGATCCGTGTGCTCGTCCGCGGGGCCGATTCGCTCGCCGATGCGCCGGGCGTCGTCGATGCCGCTTCGGCGTCGCCTTGGACCGAACGCCCCGAGGAGGTGCCGCGTTCGGATCGGATCCAATTCCGCGTCGAGCTGGAGCTCCCCGAGACGCGAGCGCCGGTGCCGCTGCGCCTTCCCTTCGTCGATCGAGTCGAGATCGCCGTGGATCGCTGACAGGGATTCGTTGAATTCGACTTTCGCGCCGACAGAATCCGGTCGACGCAGCCCGAGATCTCGCTGCGGAACATCGACGCCGCGACGACGACGGCCGACTGCGAAGGCGCGTCGACCCGCGGCGCCCGTTCGGTCCGAGGCTTCCGGGACGTGCACTCACGACGACTTCTCTCGCCCCCTGCGGTGTGCTTCCAGCCGGTGCTCGCGCGGACCGAAAGCTCCTCCCTGGTCTACGGATCGTTCTCGGCGCTCTTCGGGCTCGCCGTCGGCTCCTTCGTGAACGTCGTGGTGCATCGTCTGCCGCACGGCGGCGCAGCATCCCTCTCCGGTCGATCGCACTGTCCCCGATGCAACGCGTCCATCGGATGGAAGGACAACGTTCCGCTCCTCTCGTGGGCGATCCTCGGCGGGCGGTGCCGCTCGTGTCGTGCGCCGATCTCGTCGCGCTATCCGCTCGTCGAGCTCCTCTGCGCCGCGCTCTTCGTCCTGGCGTGGCGCGAGGCTCCGCAGCCGGAGTACACCGTGCGCCTGGTGATCCTCTGGGTCGCCCTGGCCGCGCTCCTCGCGCTCGCGGTGATCGATCTCGATCTCCGCATCCTTCCCGACGAGATCACGATCGGGGGGATGGTCCTCGGGCCCGTCGCCGTGGTCTTCGCGCCGGAGATCCTCTCCGGGACCTGGAGCTTCGCGCAGGCAGCCCCGTGGATCCCGAATGATCGTCTTCGCGCCATCGCCACGAGCTTCGCGGGAATCGCCGTCGGAGCCGGCACCGTGGGAGCGATCCGCGCCCTCGGCACGCGTGCCTACTCGTCGACGGCCGACCATGCGGTGTCCGGCGGCGAGAGCTCCGGCAGGCTCGACGCGTTCCTCGCTTCGCAGAAGCCGAGGCACGGCCGGCGGCAGGTGCGCACGTGGATCGAGGAGGGCCTCGTGAGCGTCGTGCCGTCGGGAGGCAGCGCCGCCGCGCGCGTCGCCCGGGATCCCGCGGAGCGGCTCGCGCCGGGCGACGTGGTGCGCGTGCGCACCGTGCGCGAGGCCATGGGGCTCGGCGACGTGAAGCTGCAGGGCGCCGTTGGAGCCCTCGTGGGCCCGGAGGGATCGCTCCTCGCGCTCGCGATCGCGTCCGTCGCCGGAGCGGTCGTCGGCGGCGGCAACCTCGTGCGCATCGCGACGCTGCTGCGACTGCGCGGAGCGCGGCGCCGCCGCGCCCCGAGGCGGAGTTCCTGGTCTCTCGCGCGCGTCGCCGGCGGAACCATTCCCTTCGGGCCGTTCCTGGCAGCCGGTGCCGCGAGCGTCCTCGTCGCGCGAGCCCGCGTGGTCGACCTCCTGACCGAGATCTGGCCGGCCCTCGGATGAACTCTCCTCGACGAAGGTCCGGTCTTCGCGGCAACGCGGGTGCGGCCGGCGCCATCGTCCTCCTCTCCACTCTCCATTCCAGTCCACTTCTCTCTCCACTCTCGCCCGATTCCGGGCACGGAGCATTGCGATGAACTCGACGCGGATCCTCGCCCTCGTGGCGTTGGCTGGCATTCCGCTTCTGCCGGCCTGTTACACCGATCTCAAGAAGCGCAACGAGGACCTCGCGAACGCGAACCACCAGCTCGAGAACGAGCTCAATCAGGTGCGCGCGGAGCGCGACGATTCGCGGGCTCGCGAGATGACTCTCCAGGCGAAGGCGTCGGCCGCCGAGGATGCGGCCCGCGTCGCACGCGAGGAGATGGCGGCGAGCGCCACGAACGCCGGCGCGTCGCGCGGATCCAGCTCGGGCGACCGCGCGAGCGGCACGGCCCGCCAGGTCCAGGACGCGCTCGCGTCCACGAAGGCGAGCGTCGACACGGCGAACGGGCGCGTGCGCGTCGTGCTCCCGATCGGCGAGTCCTTCGAGCCGGGCAGCGCCGAGCTCACGTCGGCGGGCAAGAAGGCCGTTCGCGACATCGGCTCGCGGCTCGCGAAGACGCTTCCCCGGGACGCGCGCCTGTGGATCGCCGGACACACGGACGCGGATCCGCCCCAGCGTACGAAGGCCAAGTACCCCGACAACCGCCACCTCTCCTTCAGCCGCGCGCTGGAGGTGATGTCGGAGCTCGCCGCCGCGGGCTTCCCTCAGAAGCAGATGGTGCCCGCCGCCTTCGGCGAGTTCGTTCCGGTCGCCGCTGGCAGCAGCGCCCAGGACAAGGCGAAGAATCGCCGCGTCGAGATCTGGATCGACTGACGCGGTCGAGACCCGTCGTTGGCTGCCCGAAGGGCCCGGATTCGCTAGAGTCTGGGCCCTCTTTCTTCGATTCGACCGCGCCTCGCGCCGCTGCGCGCGCGAGGCTGGATTCGAGATGACGGCCCCGGATTCCCTCCCGGGCGCCGCGACGACAGGAGCTGACTCGGATGGCCCAATCCGTTGACGTTCGCACCTTGGCCCTCATCGGTTCCGCCGACTCGGGGAAGAGTTCGCTCGCGGAATCGCTCGCCCACGCGAGCGGAGCGATCTCACGCAAGGGGAGCGTGGCCGACGGGACGTCCGTCTCCGACTACGAGCCGGAGGAGAAGGAGAAGAAGCACTCGTTCCAGCTCGCGGCTCTCCATCTCGCGCGGAAGTCGGGCTCGCTCGACGTCATCGATACGCCGGGGTATCCGGAATTCGTCGGAGACGCCATCGCGGGCCTCGCGGTCGTGGAGACCGGCGTGCTCTGCCTCGCCGCCAGCACGACGATTCCGTTCCACGCGCGTTCCCTCTGGAGCCGGGCGGAATCGGCCGGCGTCGCGCGCGCGATCGTCGTGACGAAGCTCGACGCGCACAACGTCGAGCTCGACGGCGTGCTCGCGACCCTGGGCGCGGCCTTCGGCGACACCTGTGTTCCCGTGGTGATCCCGGACTCCCTCGGCCCGGGAGTCTCGCGCGTCGTCGACGTGCTCACCCCCGGGTCCGACGTCCCGGCGCCGATGCAGGACCGCGCAGCCGGATTCCGCGCGACGTTCGTGGAGCGCGTCGTCGAAGCCGACGAGAAGCTCATGGAGCAGTACCTGGAGGAGGGCTCCGTCTCCCCGGAGGCGCTCGCGGCGGCCATTCCGAAGGCGATGGCGACTCGGACGGTGATCCCCGTCTTCTTCGCCGACGCGCTGCGGGGGCTCGGAGTCGAGGAGTTCCTCCGGTTCGTCGACAGCTACTTCCCCCGGGCGAAGGACTTCGGGGCCCATCCGGCGATCGGCGCCGAGGGCTCCGAGATCGAGGTCGCGGCGGATCCTTCGGCGCCCTTCGCGGGCTTCGTCTTCAAGACCGTCACCGACAAGGCCGTCGGAGAGATCCAGTACGTCCGCGTCGTCCGCGGCACGGTCGACCACGACACGACGTTCCTCGACCCGCGCTCGGGGAAGGTGGTGAAGGCGACGGGGATCTCCACGATCTTCGGCAAGGATCGCAAGCCCGTGGACGCCGTCGGGACCGGCCAGATCTTCGCCCTCGCGAAGCTCTCCTCGTCGCTCCACTTCGCCGACACGCTGATCTCGGCCCACGAGCCAGGCTCGAAGGAGAAGGGGACCTTCCACTTCAAGAGGCCCGATCTCCCCAAGCCGACGGTGTTCCTGGCCGTGGAGCCGCGGCGTCGCGAGGACGACCAGAAGATCTCCGAGTCGCTCCGGAAGATCTGCGCCGAGGACCCGTCCCTCTCGGTCGAGCGCAATTCGACGACGCACGAGCTCGTGCTGTCCGGTCTGAGCGAGATGCACCTCCAGGTGCAGCTCCATCGTCTCCACCGGATGTACGGACTCGAGGTGAACACCCACCTGCCGCGCATCGCCTACAAGGAGACCATCCGCGGCAAGTCCGAGGGGCACTATCGCCACAAGAAGCAGAGCGGCGGCCGGGGCCAGTTCGGCGAGGTCTACTGCCGGATGGAGCCCGTGGAGCGGGGAGGCGGATTCCAGTTCGAGGACGCGGTGGTCGGAGGATCCGTCCCGCGTCAGTTCCTGCCGGCCATCGAGAAGGGGATGCGCAGCGTTCTCGAGAAGGGCGTGATCGCGGGCTGCGAGGTCATCGACGTGAAGGCGATCGTCTACGACGGGAAGTTCCACGACGTCGACTCGGACGGGATCTCCTTCGAGATCGCCGGCCGCAACGCCTTCAAGGACGCCTTCCTCAAGGCGAAGCCGATCCTGCTCGAGCCCGTCATGAACGCGACGATCGTCGTGCCGCAGCACTTCATGGGAGCGATCACCGGCGATCTCAACAGCCGGCGCGGACGGATCATGGGGATGGACTCGGTGAACGACCAGTCGATCATCAAGGCCCAGGTGCCGTTGAAGGAGCTCCAGCAGTACTCCACGCAGTTGCGCTCCGTGACGGCCGGAGAGGGAGCCTTCTCGATGGAGTTCTCCCACTACGACCAGGTGCCCTCGAACATCCAGGAGCAGATCGTCACCGAGTGGACGGCGGCCCACGGCCACAAGGCCGAGGACTGATCGAGCCGGTACGGAGGCGCTCCCTTCGGGGGCGCCGCGGGACCGTCCGGGAGGCCGCTGCTCCGCGGTCTCGAGGCGGGCCGAAGGGCGGATCGCCCGAGGGCTCTCAAGGGCCGCTGGCGGGGCGGCCGAAAGGGATTCGGTCCGGCGCATGGACGCGCCGGCGAATTGGGGGAACGCCATGATCTCGATGGAAGAGCTCCTCACGCTGCTCGTGCAGCGTGGCGGTTCCGACCTGCACCTCGCCGCCGGGTCTCCGCCGAGGATCCGTGTCGATGGGAAGCTCGTCCTCACGGAGTACGACGAGCTGTCCGGCGACGCCGTCCGCAAGCTCGTCTACTCGATCCTCACGCCGGATCAGGTGGCCCGCTTCGAGAAGAACCAGGAGCTCGACTGCTCCTTCGGGTTCGCGGGCTTCGGCCGCTTCCGCACCAACGTGTTCTTCCAGCGCGGAAGCGTCGCCGCCGTCCTCCGCGTCATCCCCTTCGAGATCCACGATTTCGAGACCCTGGGGATCCCTCGCAAGATCTGCGAGGAGATCTGCGCGCTGCCGAAGGGGCTCGTGCTCGTGACGGGCGCCACCGGCTCCGGCAAGAGCACGACGCTCGCGGCCCTCGTCGACTACATCAACTCGGCGCGGCAGGAGCACATCGTCACCGTGGAGGACCCGATCGAGTTCCTCCACCGCAACAAGGGCTGTCTCGTGAACCAGCGCGAGGTCGGCACCGACACGCACGGCTTCTCGAACGCTCTGCGCGCCGTCCTGCGCGAGGACCCGGACGTCGTGCTCATCGGTGAGATGCGCGACCCCGAGACGATCGAGGCGGCCCTCACGCTGGCGGAGACGGGACACCTGACCTTCGCCACGCTGCACACCTCCGACGCCGTGCAGACGATCAACCGAATCGTCGACGTCTTCCCGGCGGACCGGCAGCAGCAGATCCGAACGCAGCTCGCCTTCTCGCTGCAGGCGGTTTTCTGCCAGCAGCTCCTCTCGCGGGCGAACGGCCGTGGGCGCGTCCTCGCCGCCGAGATCCTGATGGTGAACGCGGCGCTCCGCGCGCTGATCCGGGAGAACAAGGCACACCAGATGTACTCGCTCATCCAGACCGGGAGCCGGCTCGGGATGAAGACGATGAACCAGTCGATCGCCGACCTCTATCGCCAGAACGCGATCTCCTACGACGAAGCGCTCTCGGCGACTCCCGATCAGAACGAGCTCAACAACCTCCTCCGCCGCGAGTCGGTGCGATGAAGGGGGAGTCCTCGGGAGTCCGGGAGGCGCTCTCGGAGTGCGGCCTCTTCAAGGACGCCGAGACCGAGGAGCGGGCGTCCGCGGCGGAGGCCCCGGCGGCGCCGCTGCCGAGCCGATCGGACGAAGGGAGCCCGTCGGGGTCGATCCTGGAGGCACTCGATCGCATTCTCCCGGCGCGCGACCGGTCGGATTCCGAGGGCGGAGACGCGGCCGACGAGGAGCCGGAGAGGCCGCGGGGCGCGCTCCCGAGTCCCGCCGCGAGCGAGGTCGCCGCGTCGGAGGAGGATGCCCCTTCGATCGACGAATCCCTCGACGAGGCCGAGCCCATGGAGGCGCCCTCGACGGCGATCCACGAGCGGATCCTCGATGCGCTCGCCGGCGCGCCGCGCGCGATCCACCTGGATGCCGTGGGCGATCGGCTCCGCATGCGCCTTCGCGGCTTCGGTCTGCTGACGGAGTCGGGCGCGCTCGATCGCGTCGCCTTCGAGACGCACCTCCGGCGCGCCGCCGGTCTCGCGGCCGACGTGCCGTTCCCGCCTCGACTCGATTGGAAGATCCCGTCGGCCGAGGCCGGCTTCGCCGTCGAAGTGGACACCCTGGCGACGGGCTCCGGCGTGCGGTTCGTCCTGCGGCCGCGCCACGACGCGATTCCCGACTCCCTGGAGGATCTCGGCGCCGACAGCGCGACGGCCGGATGCATCCGAGCCGCCCTCGCACGGCCCGCCGGTGGTCTGCTCGCGATCGGCGTCCGGCCCGGCGACGAGGCCCGCGACACGCTCCTCGCGCTCGCACTCGAGCAATGCCGGGCCGGCCGGCTCGTCGTGTCGCTCGTCGGCGGACGGTTCCCCGGCGACTCCGACTCCTGGATCGCCGGCCCCGTTCCCTCCGCTGCGCGGCGCGCCGATGCGTTCGAAGCCGCGCTGCGTCACGACCCCGACGTCCTCGTCGCCGGCCGCATCGCGAGCGCCGACGAGGCTTCGCGGGCGCTGCGCGCGGCTCGTGAAGGGGTGCACGTCCTCGCCGCCGTGCCCGCTCGCGGGGCGGCGGACGCGCCGGCGGCGTTCCGCGCCCTCGGCGCCGACTCCTTCGCGTTGGCGGCGGCGGAGCCCTGCTTCGCGGCGCAGGTCCGGGTGCGCGCGCTCTGCTCCGCGTGCCGGGAGCCGGCCGAGCCGGGAGCCGCCAAGACGCTGCTCCACGGTCTAGACGCCGGAGAGCTGCGCGCCGCGTCCGTGTATCGCGGCGTCGGCTGCGCTCGATGCCAAGGCGGCTACCTCGGACGGCTGACGATCGTGGAGGTGCTCGACCCTCCGGCCGTCGTCGCGGGAGCCGTGCGCGAAGGAGTGTCGGCGAAGGATCTCGAGGCGCGCAGTGGCGGCACGCGGCTCCGCGCCCTCGCGCTCCGCGCCGTGGCCCAGGGACGCACTACGGTCGAAGAGGCCCTTCGGTCGATGGTCTGATCCACACCGTCGCGTCACGCACCCGAAGAGAACGAACGAAGGAGAGGTCCGAGGTCGATGAAGAACTTTCGCTACCGCGCGAAGGACAACGCCGGCTCCACGCTGACGGGCACGATCCACGCCAAGTCCCGGAACGACGCCATCACGGAGCTTCGCCGGAAGAGCCTCACGGTCGTCGAGATGACCGGCTCCAGCGGGAAGGAGGGCGACAGCGGCGGGAACATCTTCAAGAGGATGGCCTCGCGCCCGAGCGTGAAGCGCGAGGAGCTCGTCGTCTTCACGCGGCAACTGGCGACGATGGTGGGCGCCGGCATCCCGATCCTCGAGGCGCTCGAGATCCAGAAGGACCAGGCGGAGTCTCCCGGATTCCGAACCGTGCTCGTGGGCGTCGTCGAAGCCGTCCGCGGCGGCGCCGACTTCTCCAAGTCTCTCGAGCGCTACCCGCGCGTCTTCCCCGAGCTCTACGTGAGCATGGTGCGCGCCGGTGAAGCCTCCGGTCAGCTCGACATCATCCTCATCCGGCTCGCCGAGTATCAGGAGGCGAGCGCGCAGCTCATTCGCGAGGTGAAGAGCGCCATGACCTACCCGGTCATCTCGCTCGTGCTCGTCCTCGGCATCGCTGCGTTCCTGATGATCGGCATCGTTCCCCAGTTCAAGCCGGTCTTCGACAGCCTCGACGTCAAGCTCCCGGGGCTCACGCTCTTCGTGATGGACGTCGCGTTCTTCTGCAAGGACTACTGGTACATGCTCTTCGGCATGGCCGGCGCGGCGGTGGCGGCGGGCGTGCTCGCGCGGAGGACTCCGAAGGGCGCCTACGCCTTCGATGCGGCGATCCTGCGCATGCCGGTCTTCGGACCGCTCTTCCGCAAGGTGGCGCTGTCGAGGTTCTCGCGAACCTTCGCGACGCTCGTGAAGTCCGGCGTGCCGATCCTCGCCGCGATGGACATCGTGGCGCAGACGTCGGGCAACCGGGTCATCTCGAAGGCCGTGCTCGCGGCGCGCGAGAACGTGCGCCAGGGCGAGACGCTCTCCCAGCCGCTCGCGCAGTCGAAGGTGTTCCCGCCGATGGTGACGAAGATGATCTCCATCGGCGAACGCACGGGCTCCCTCGACACGCTCCTCGAGAAGATCGCGCACTTCTACGACCAGCAGGTGGAGGCGGCCGTGAAGGGGCTCACGTCGATGATCGAGCCGATCATGATCGGAGTGATGGGATTCGTCGTGGGCGGCATCGTCCTCGCGGTCTTCCTTCCGATCTTCAAGCTCCAGGAGCAGCTTTCGCACATGTGAGGCGGCGGAGCGGAGCGCGACACACATCGAGATCATGGGAAGACGAATCGTCCTCTACGGCACGGCGACGCTCCTCTCGGCGGCGCTGCTGTGGGCCGGCTTCGGGGAGCGGCCCTCGGCCGACGCGGCCACGCTCGCCTCCTGCGCGGAGCTCGAGATGAGCCTCGGCCTCTTCGAATCCGCGTCGCAGAAGGCGCGGCAGGCGCTGCAGGCGGAGCCCCACGACCTGCGCGCCCTCCTCGTGGAGGCGCACTGCCTGCAGCAGCTCGGCGACCTGGAGGGCTCCGGTGACCGGTATCGCCAGTCCCTCGCCCTCACGGACGACCTGGACGTCGCCGCCGAGATCCGCGTGGCGCTCGCCCTCCAGGCACAACGTCTCGGGCGCCTCGACGACGCGCGGGACCACTTGGCGGCGGCCCACGCCCGCCACGATGCCTCGACGATCCAGAAGGTCGCCTACGTCCGCGGCGTGATCGCCCGGGACGCGTCCGATCGCGGCGAGGCCCTCGCGGCTTTCCGCGAGGCGGCGGCGCCGACCGGTCCCGACCGAGCGATGGCACGGAGCGCGGCGCTCGCGCTCGCCGACTTGGGCGAGCCTCGCTCGGCGCTCGAGGCGCTGGAGGGTCTCTCTCGCACGGGGGACCCCCTGCCGGCCTATCTGGCCGCGCGCCTCAAGTTCGACCTCGGAGATTCCGATAGCGGTTCGGCAGATCTGCGCCGGCTCGGCGCCAACCTCCGCGATGTCCTCGCGAAGGAGCTTCGGGCGGACGCGGCCTACTGGGATGGGATTCGTCAGCGGGGGCTACTCCCCGAGGACGTCCAGGAGATCGTGACTCTTCCCCACGGTGGGGCGGAGACGACGAAGCAACTCGAAGGGAGATCCGGCGGCCACGAGTCGGTCGATCCGGAAGGAGAAACGGTTCGATGAAGAAGGGGAATCAGGGTTTCACGCTGATCGAGCTCATGATCGTGGTGGCCATCATCGCGATCATCGCCTCGATCGCGATTCCGAACCTGCTGTCCGCTCGCCTCTCGGCGAACGAGACGGCGGCCGTGGCCACGCTCCGCAACCTCGCCTCGGCCCAGGCCCAGGTGCAGGCCTCGGGCGTGATCGATGGCGATGGCGACGGCACGGGCGAGTACGGCAGCTTCGGAGAGCTCTCCGGTGCCTTCAACGTCCGAGCCTTCATCGCCGGTGCGCAGGCCATCAGCCCGACGATCTTCGTGACGCCGCCGGTCCTGTCCGGCGCGTTCGGAACGCTCGCGAACAGCAACGTCAGCCGCTCCGGCTATCTGTTCCGGATCTACCTGCCCGACGCGGCCGGTCTGGGTCTGGCGGAGGACGCCGCCGGTGGCGTCGCGGGCAACGTGGCGAACCTCGCTCCGGACCTCTGCGAGACGACCTGGTGCGCGTACGCCTGGCCGATCAACCGGGGGAACAGCGGCAACCGCGCGTTCTTCGTGAATCAGCAGGGCGACGTGCTCCAGACGCTGAACAACCTCCCGGCGCCCTACAGCGGCGTGGCGGTGTTCCCGGCGGCGGACGCGGCGTTCATGAACGGTGGCGTGGCCGGTTCCATCAGCCAGCCGCTCTCCGTCACGCTGAACCCGAAGCAGGGCATCGACGGCAACATCTGGTCGAACGTCCAGTAGGCGGCGTCCAGGGCGCGCGCTCCTCGCGGGCGCGCGGCCAACGGCAGGAGGGACGGGGCGACCCGTCCCTCCTGTCGTTGCAGGATCCTTCGCCACGGCGAGCAACAGGCGCACCCCACTCCGTGTCGATAGGGAACTCCGAGGGGGACCCCATGCGAAGGAACGAAGGCTTCACTCTCATCGAGCTGATGATCGTCGTCGCGATCATCGCCATCATCGCGTCGATCGCCGTGCCGAACATGCTGTCGGCGCGCATGGCCGCCAACGAGTCGGCGGCCATCTCGACGCTCCGCCAGCTCATGTCCTCGCAGTCGCAGGTGCAGGCCGCCGGCACGATCGACGGCGACGGCGACGGTGTCGGGGAGTTCGCCTACTTCGGCGAGCTCTCGGGCGCGGACTTCGTGCGCGTCTTCGTCGGCGGAGTCCAGGCGGTCTCCCCGAGCCTCAAGGTGACGCCGCCCATCGCGTCGAGCTCCTTCGGCAACGTCGCCGGCAGCCGCGTGACGCGCTCGGGCTACCTCTTCCAGATCTGGCTCCCGGGCGCCGCCGGCGTGGGACTGCAGGAGCTCGCGACGGGCGGCGCCGACCCGGCGTCGCTGCCCGACCCCGACCTCTGCGAGGTCACCTGGGCTGCCTACGCGTGGCCCGTGAACCGCGGGAGCTCGAGCAAGCGCGTCTTCTTCGCGAGCGCGCGCGGCGACATGCTCCAGACCTTGAACGAGGTCGCGTTCTACAGCGGCATCGTCGCTCCGGCGGCCTCCGCGGCCTTCGCGGCCGGCGGCGCTCCGAACGTGATCAACCAGCCCGTCGCGAACACGCATCCCATGCATCTGGGGATGGACGGAGAGACCTGGACGAACGTCCAGTAGCGACCGCGTCGAGCCGGCTCAGCCGGCGGGAGCGCTCGTGCGCGCGTCGAGCTCGCGCCCGCGGTCACGAAGGAAGAGGCGCACGGCGTTCTCCGCCGTCGCGCGCTCGACTTCCTCGCGCGGCTCCCCGCGGATCTCCGCGAGCAGCCCGAGCGTGTGCGCCACCATCGCGGGCTCGCAGCGAGAGCCACGCACGGGCCGTGGAGCGAGATAGGGGGCGTCGGTCTCCACGAGCAGCCGCTCCGCCGGCACGTCCAGCGCGGCCCGACGGAGGTCCGCGGCCGAGGGGAACGTGAGGATCCCCGAGAACGAGATCGACGCGCCGAGATCGAGCCACCGCCGCGCCTCCTCCGGCGTCCCCGTGAAGCAGTGGATGACGATCTCGGCGCCGCGTCCTTCGGCCCCGACGTCCTCGAGCGCCTCCCGGTGGGACTCGCGCACATGCACCACGACGGGCTTGCCGATCTCCCGGGCCAGGGCGAGGTGTGTACGGAACGACGCCCTCTGCTGGTCCCGGGGCGAGTGGTCGTAGTGGAAGTCGAGGCCCGTCTCGCCGACGGCCGCGACCTCCGGGAGACGCGCGAGATCCGCGAGCGCGCTCCACTGGTCGTGCGCGTGACGCGCCTCGTGGGGGTGGAGTCCCGCCGTCGACGCGAGGACGAGGCCGGGGAATCCGCCACGCCGCAGGGAGAGGGCGCGCTCCGTCGACGGGAGGTCCTGGCCGATGCAGACGATCGCCTCCACGCCCGCCGCGCGCGCGCGCGACAGCACCTCCTCCCGATCGGAGTCGAAGCGAGGATCCCCGACGTGCGCGTGGGAGTCGATCACCGGCGGGGGTCGAGGCCGCGCGACTGGGCGAAGCTCGCGAGCCATGCGGCGAAGGCCTGGTCTCGCTCGACCCGCATCTGCTCGACGGCGAGCCCGTCGGCGCGTGCGGCGTCGATCACGAGGAGGGCGTTCAGCGCGGCGCGACGCACGTAGTGATCCGTCTCCTCGAGGCGGACCACGGTCTCGAGGGCCGGCGCCGCCGGCTCGTATCGGAGCACGCCGATCGCTTCCGCGATCCGGATCCGGAGACCCAGATCCATGGCGGGCTTCTGGAACGCGAGGAGCAGCGCTCGGCCCGCGTCCTCGCCGCCGTGGAACTGCAGGGCGTCGACGACCTCCCGCAGCCCGGGCCAGGCTCGGTCGACTCCTTCGTCGAGGGCGCCGACGAGGGCCGGGACCGCGACCTCGCGCGGAGCGCGCGCGAGACTCGCGGCCGCGGCCGCGCGGACCTGCGGAGGCTCGTCGGGGTCGCGCAGGCGCCGCGCGAGCTCCGGCCCCGCCCGCTCCGGCGCCACCGTCGCGAGCACGCGCACGAGCTCCTGCCGGACGTCGGGATCGACGGCGGCGACGGTGCTCTCGCGTTCCTCCGGCGTGCGCGCCGCCGGTGCCTTGCCGAGGTACGCGAGGATGGCGTCGTAGGCGCGGTCACCGAAGGCGATGACGCGCTGGCGCGCGTGCTCCCGGTCGTCCTCGGCGCGCACGGTCTCCAGGAGGCTGCCGAAGGTGCCGTGCATGCGGAGGATCTGGGCCGCGAGGGCGGCGACCGACTCCTCGGCCGTGGCAGGCGCCCCGGCGGCCGGCGGCGAGCCGCCGGACCCTGCCGTCGCCGGCGACGGAGCGCGGGCGGACCGGCCGAGGAGCCATCCGCCCGTCGCGGCGACGAGAGCAACGAGGACGAAGGCGAGGGCGCGGGTCTTCGAGTTCATGGGTGCACGGGCATTGTGCGACTTCGCACTGCATCCGCGGGTCCTCGAGTTCGGGAGACGGCCAGGACTGCTTCGCGCCGTCCGAGGCGCTCCGGGGAGCGTTCGACGAGCGGCCGAGCGACTCCGGTGGAGGGCAGCGGACCGGTCGGCTACGGCACGCGATGTGCCAAACTCCGCCGTGGGCCCAATGCTGGGCCGGAGCCCGGTCCGCTCTCCCGCGAACCGGCTCCCCGCTGCGTCCGCCGGCGCGCCTCCTCGTCGTTCGTGGCCAACGCGACCTTCCGGTCCCGATCTCGGAGTTCGCAGGGTCCTCGCCGCATCGCTCTCCATGGCGCGTTCTCGCCGCAACCTGCCGCTCCGAAGTCGTGAAAAAATCGGCGCCGGGCTTCGGCCGGCTGCGAGCGGCTGCGGCTTCGT
>CAZJHD010000026.1:0-55794 GCA_964545855.1 uncultured Planctomycetales bacterium | reverse complement strand
GGCTCGACCTCGGGAGGATCTCCATCCCCTTCGCGCGCGCGTGAGCGCGAGGCACGGACGACTCGAACGCAGGCCCGGTGCAGTGACGAAATCGGAGCCAGTATCGAGGTCAGACGTCCTCGATGATCTCCTGAGCGGCGCGCTCCGCCAGCTCCGCCTTCGCGCGGGCCTTCGCGGCTCGGCGGATCGCCTTCTCCGATTCCTCGGCGGCTTTCGCCTCGGCCTCCGCGAGTTCGCGGATCTTCGCCGGGTCCTTGCCGTTCGCGCGAGCCGCCGCGAGGGCTTCGCGGAGCTTCTTCAGCTCCTTCGCCGCGGCTTCGGACGCCTCGACGGCCTCCGTCGCCTTCTTCTTCGCCTCCGTGGCCGCGTCCATCGCGCCCGCGATCTCGCCGGGACGGCCCTCGTCGGGCTCCTCGTCGAGCTCCACGTCCTGCGCCGCGTGCACGAGCGCCGTCATCGGCAGTTCGTCGACGAGGGAATCGACGGAGCCCTCGAAGGGCCCGAGGGGACGCTCGTCCTTCAGACGGAAGGGCACGAAGACGAGCGACGCGTCCTTCGCCGCCTCGATGAACTCACCCCGGGAAGCGCCCGCGAGGACGAGCGGCTCGGCCTCGATGCGCACGTCCTCGAGGATCTCCTCCAGCTCGGCCTTCTTCGACGCGGCGTCCTTGCCCTCGTCGGCCGCGGCGATCACGCGGATGGTCGAAGCTTCCCAGTCGTCGTGCCGGGTCATGAGGTAGGCGAAGAGGAGCATCAGCTTGCTCGAAGCGTCTCCGCGCCACAGGACGTCGATGCGCCGCTTCTTGGAGGGCGTGCGCTCGAGGGACTTCAGCCGGTCGATGGTGGCCGCCAGCACCACCAGGTGGAGACCCTCGCGGAGCATCATGCGGAGGTAGTGGCCGTAGGAGCGGAGCCCCGGCTCACCCTCGGCGCCCGGCTTGCGGTCGTACCAGTTGAGGAGCCCCGTGTTCGCGCGGATCGGGCCGAGACCGAATCCCTGCAGCAACGACGAGAACGTGGAGTCGCCGCTCGGCGACACGATCACGAGGGGGAAGGCCGAGAGCTCGCGCTTCACGATGTCGGCGCGCATCTCCGCCTCGAGCTCCTCGCCCTTGCGGCGCGCGAGGGCGCCGTTGCCCTCCACGATCCGCACGGCGGTCGTGAGGCCGCTCCCTCCTTCGATCCACGACGCGAAGCGCAGGAGCCTGCCGCGCCGGCCCGGATTGTCGGAGAAGGCGAGGATCACCGGGCGCCAGTCGCGGGAGTGGTCGGCGTCGCTGGAGAGCTCCAGCAGGTCCGCTCGGATCCTCTGGAAGCGCGCCGAACGGCTGCTGTCGGACCAGCGCCGCACGTCGACGGAGTGCCGGAGGTACTGGAAGAGCGAGAAGAGGATGACGATCGCGACGGCACCGGCCGTGGGGTCGAGAGCGAGCATCGCTCCGACGCAGCCGACGGCTCCCAGCAGACTCAGCCTCCGGTGGTAGAACCGGATCCTCGGCCGGAACGACGGACTGTTCGACTTCGCCTCGTAGTAAGTGGCGTAGTTCAGCAGTCCGTAGGAGATGAGGAAGAACATCGACACGATCGGCGCGATCAGGTCGAGGCTCCCCATGGCGATCGTCGCGAAGGCGATCACGGCCGAGAGCAGCACGCCGTTCCTCGGGTTGTTCGTCGCCCCGACGCCCTTCGCGAAGGGGCCGAGGAACGGGAACACGCGGTCCGTCGCGAGCGACTGGAGGATGCGCGGCGCCCCCAGGAACGACGCGAGCGCCGAGGAGAGCGTGGCCGCGAAGACGCCGGCGTCGAAGAGCGGGCCGAAGCTCGTGATGTCGCGCATCGCCGTCGGATTCGCGACGAGCTCCGAGCCGGGAACGACGCTCGCGAAGAGGATCGCGATCACGAAGTAGATGACCCCCGAGACTCCGACCGCGAGGAACGTTCCGAGGGGAATGCTCTTCCCCGGGTCGCGTAGGTCGCCCGACATGCTCACGCCCTGCGTGAAGCCCGTGACCGCCGGGAAGAAGAGGGCGAAGATCGCCCAGAAGGTGAGGTTCCCCGACGGGCTCCAGCTCTCGCGGAGGATCGCCTCGTCGGCGCGCGGGATCGCGCCCATGAAGAACGAGACGAGGGCGGCGATGAGCACCGCCATCACGACGAACTGGAACTTCGTCGCCCAGTCGGCCCCCAGCCACGCGATCACGAAGAGGACGGCCACGGCGGCCGCGGCGATCACCTGGGGCGCCCAGGTCTCCGTCCGGCCGAGGAGCGCCGCCAGCGCCTCGCCGAATCCGATCGCGTAGAAGGCCACGGAGATCGCCTGCGCGAGGAAGAGCACCACGCCGAGGGCGCCGCCGAACTCCGGCCCGAGGGTCCGCGAGATCAGGTAGTAGTCGCCTCCGACTTTCATCCGGAGGTTCGTCGCGATCGCCGAGAGCGAGATGCTCGTGACGATCGAGATCGCGTGTGCGATCCCGAGGATCACGAGGGCTTGTGCCAGTCCCGCCGACCCGACGACGAAGCCGAGCCTCAGGAAGAGGATGATCCCCAGGATCGTGAGGATGCTCGGAGTGAAGACCCCCGCGAGCGTCCCGAGCTGGCCCTTCGGCTGCTTCGGCGGGGTGTCGGCCTCCTTCTTCGGTTCGGAGGTCTCGGTCAAGGCGCGAACGTCACTCGGTGCATGAGCGCGCCGAGTCTATGGATCGCGGCCGCTTCGCGGAACGTGGCCCCCCCGGGCGCATGGACGTGAGCCTAGGTCTCACGATCCTCGACACGGGGACTCTCCATTGGGCCACGATCGGTCTCCGCTGGCTACCGTCCAAGGGTCGAGTCGCGCGTCGCGCGAAGCGCGCGTGCGGGCGGTGGATCCGTCCAGCTTCGACGCTCGCGCGTCGACCGAGGAAACCCGCCCCCTCAGGGGGCGCGCGGCGCGCGAAGCGCGCGCGCCGAGGGGATCCATCCGGTTCCGAGGGCGCGCTCCGCGACCGAGGAAACCCGCCCCCCCAGGGGGCGCGCGGCGCGCGAAGCGCGTGCGGGGGGGGATCCATCCAGTTTCATCGGTCGCTCCGCGACCGATGAAACTGGTGCCCGGGACAGGACTTGAACCTGCACGGCTTTGAGGGCCACCAGCCCCTCAAGCTGGCGTGTCTGCCAATTCCACCACCCGGGCACACCCGCCGCTCCATCGCTCGTGGCGATGGGGCCGCGGAAAGGGGCGCGGATCCTATCGCGGGGGGCACGCGGCGCAAGGCGACGGGCCCGGCCGGTCTCGGACCCCGATCACTCCAGCGCGAGATGGAAGTAGAGCGAGGCGTGCTTCTTCTCGAGGCGCAGCGTCGCGAGCGCGCCCGGGACTGCATCCAGCCACCGCAGCATCTCCTGGTATTCCTGGCGCACCTGGGGCGTCGCGTTCTTGGCCGCCGCCTGTCGGCGCTCCGCCAGCTTGCGGTCGACGATCTCGTCGACCTCGGCGCGCTCCTTCGGCGGCACGTTGTCGGGACGGAACTGCGGATACTTCTCCCTCAGCGCCTGCGCGAAGAGGCCGGGGCGGAGCGCCTTCTCCTGCTCCACGTCGCCGAAGCCCGCCATGCGGACCCAGTGATCGACGTACTTCTGCAGCGCTCTCGCGAGCTTCGGGCCGCTGCCCCAGACCATGAGATTCACGGGCTCGTCCTGCGGCTCCGCGAAGAGATCCGAGAAGAGCGCATCCTGGGCGTAGGGCTTGTCCGCGAAGGTGGCCGTGAGCCGCCACGTCGAGTGGACGTTGTCGATGAGGCGCGCCTGATTCGAGACGATCAGCTCGCCGCGCGTGTCGCGTCCTACGGCGAGGACCGCGATCTCGCCCGTGCCCGGCACGAGGATCGAATAGAACTCCTGCCCCCGGTGTCCGCTCACGTCCCATGTGTAGCTCTGCTCGATCCCGACGTACTGCTTGTTCTCGCTGAAGAACTTGATGAGCTGCCCGATGCGCTCGGGAGAGCGCTGCGGGAAGGAGAAGGCGACCGCCGGCTCGGGACCATGGTCGGTGTCCGGATCCTTCTCGCGCGGCGGGTAGACGTTCTCGCGGGCGACGACGATCGTCCGGTCTCCCACGGCCAGGTCGAAGTCGTCGACGAGCGCGCGGGTCGACGTGTACTTCCCCGTGCGCCGGAGCGCGTCGTCCGGGATCTGGCGGTCCTGGGGAGCCATCGACGACTCCACCAGGCGCGCCACCTCGCCCCCCGGGAAGGACGCGATCCCACCGAGGAACGCCGACTGGGGCGTCATCTGCGCGGCCTGGGTCAGGTCGCCGCTCGTGAGGGGGCGCGTCGTGAAGAGGCGCTGGCCCGCGGGATCGAGCATCGACACGTCGATGTCGAAGAACGCGTCGACGACGATGGAGCGCCGCGGGCGCGACTCGAAGCGGACGAGCGCCGCGACGTCGCGGATCATTCCCGTCGAGAAGACGTTCGCGAGCAGCCGCTCCTCGAAGAGGGGCGACGTCGTCTGCGGCCACGTCTTCGCGGCCCCGATGAGCGCGCGGAGCTTCTCGACCCGCAGGAACACCTGCGCGTTCGAGGGCGTGTCGGACCGCGCGGAGGTGCGGTCGCGCAGGCGCGTCGCGATCTCGTCGTTGAACATCGAGCTCTGCCCGAAGGACCCCTGCCCGCGGTCGTTCAGCAGGTCGAAGGACTCCTGGATCCACGCCTCGTCGCTCGCGACGACGAGCAGGTCGTTCCTCCGCGCGAGGAAGAGCGAGCGTCCGAGCCCCGGCGGCGTGATCTGCAGAACGCCCTGGGGGCGATCCTGGGAGGGGATGCCCGCGAGCAGCCGCCCGCGCACGAACCCGTAGCGCAGCAGACCGAAGGCGGCGCGCACGCGCCAGCTCACCCGAAGGTAGAGACCGAACCGCGAGCCCTCGACGCCCCCCTTGTCCGGGAGGAGGCCCGCGAGCACGACCTCGCTCCCCACGAGATCGCGCACGGGATCGAGGAGCGGCACTTCGGCGAAAGCCGCCTCCAGATCGCGGTACCCGGCCACGAGGTCGCGGACCGTCTCCTTCGGGAACAGGAGCTTCCCCTCCTCGATCGGCTTCCAGAGCGTCGCGTCCTCGCGCAGCGGCGTGATGGCCGTGGCCGGGAGCGGAAGGTCGTCGGAGAGGTCCTTCTTGCGGAGGAAGAAGTCGCAGGCGCGCGGCACCGCGTTCTGGAACGCGATCACCGACGTCTCGAGCGGGTTGAAGACGAAGGTCGTGACCGCCAGGTAGAGGATCGAGATGCCGGCCGCGGCGCCGACGAACAGGATCTTCCTGCGGCGGCCTCTCCGGGTGCGCTTCTGCTCGTCCAGCAGCGCCCGCATCGCCGCGCCGGGGCCGCGATCGACGTCGTCGAGCAGGTCGAGATCCTTGCGAGGGGTCGTCTTCTTCGGTTGCGCCATGTCGAAGCGGGCGAAGCTACGGGGTGCGGCACGCTCGGGAAAGCGGGCAGCGCGGACGAGGACGCGCGGCGAGGCGCCGGCGGGAAGCGGTCTCCGACGCTCGCCGGGGCAGGCTCCGTCCCACCGGATATGCTCTTCGCCCCCGCCGCGCCGCACCCATGCGACTCTCCACCCGAGCCCGCGAGCTCCAGCCGTCCCCCACCCTCGCCATCGACGGCAAGGCGAAGGAGCTCGCCCGGGCGGGAGTCGACGTCGTGAACCTCGCGGCCGGGGAGCCCGACTTCGACACGCCGAAGTCCGTCGTCGAGGCGGCCCACGCGGCGGCGCGCGCCGGGAAGACGCGCTACACGGCCGTCGCCGGCGTCCCGGAGCTCCGGGAGGCGATCGCGGGTCTGGCCACGCGATCCCTCGGGTTCCCGGTGCGGGCCGAGTCGGTCGTCGTCTCGAACGGCGCGAAGCAATCGCTCTTCAACGCCCTCCAGGTGCTCGTCGAGCCGGGCGACGAGATCGTGGTCCTGTCGCCCTACTGGGTGAGCTACCCGGAGATCGTCCGGCTCGCCGGCGGCCGCGTCGTCGACGTGCCCGTCGACGCCCGGACGCTCGAGCCCGACGCCGACCACGTCGCGCGCGCCTGCACGCCACGGACGCGCGGGCTGATCGTGAACAGCCCGAACAACCCGACGGGCGCCGTCTACGGGCGCGCCTGCCTCGAGTCGCTCGTGCGCGTCGCGCGGGAGCGGGATCTCTGGATCCTCTCCGACGAGATCTACGACCGGCTCGTGTACGACGGCGCGGAGCACGTCTCCCCGGCCCAGCTCGGCGACGAAGGACGCGCGCGCACGCTCGTCGTGAACGGCTTCTCGAAGTCCTTCGCGATGACCGGCTGGCGCCTCGGCTACCTGATCGCGCCGCCGGAGATCGCGAGCGCCGCGACCACGCTCCAGGGTCAGGTGACGAGCAACGTGAACACGCCGGCGCAGTGGGCGGCCGTGGCGGCGCTCCAGGCCGATCCCGCGGAGCTCCGCGCCATGGTCGGCGAGTTCGCGGCGCGGCGCGCGCGGCTCGTCGCCGCCATGCGCGAGATCGTCGCCGGACGCGCGCCGGTGCCGGAGCCGAAGGGCGCCTTCTACCTGCTGCAGGACGTGCGGCCGTTCCTCGGCCGGTCGTCGAAGGGCACGCGGCTCGCGACCGACGCCGACTTCGCTTCGGCCCTGCTGGAGCACGCCCGCGTCGCGTCGGTGCCGGGCTCGGCCTTCGGGGCGCCGGGCCACGTGCGGTTCTCCTACGCGACGAGCCGCGAGAACCTGCACCGCGGGATGGAGCGCCTCGCGGCGTTCCTCGGGTCGCTCACGCCGTAGCGGGTCCTTCGTGCGGGGCGAGGAGAGCGCCGTAGGCGTCGAGCGTGCGCGCCGCGGCCCGCTCCCAGGTGAAGCCCGCCGCGCGGGCGAGACCGAGGCGGCGAAGCTCCGCGCGGCGCGCATCGCCGGAGACGGCCTCGTCGAGAGCGGCCGCGATGGCGTCGACGTCGAGGGGATCGAAGAGGAGCGCCGCGTCCCCCGCCACCTCCGGCAGCGCCGCCGCGCGCGAGCAGGCGACGGGCGTCCCGCAAGCCATCGCCTCCAGGACCGGCAGACCGAAGGACTCGTACCGCGAGGGATGGACGAGGGCGCGCGCGCCCCGCATCCACGCGGGGACGGCGTCGGGAGCGAGCGGCCCCGGCAGGCGGACGCGGTCGCCGATCCCGAGCGTGCCGATCCCGGCGAGGATCGCCTCGGACTCGCGACGCTTCGGACCCGCCAGGACGAGGTCGACCTCCGCGCGCGCGCGCGACCGCGCGTAGGCCTGCAGCAGGCCGCCCACGTTCTTCAGTCCCGTGAGGGCGCCGACGCAGAGCACGTAGGGACGCGCGGGCGACGCGGCGCCGCGCGCCGCGCGGTCGATCTCGGGATCGGCGTCGGGGCGGAAGCGCTCCGGGTCGACGCCGTGGTGCACGACGACGAGCCGGTCGCCGTCGCAGCCGAGCCGCTCCATGGTGCGGCGACGTTCGAACTCGGAGACCACGACGCCGCGGCTCGCGCGCGCGAGCATCGTGCGGATCTTCGCGAGCCTGCGATCGAGCTTCGGGAGCCGGTCGGCGTCGACGGCGGCCGGGTCGACGACGCCGTGGAGCGTGACGAGCTTCGGGATCGAGCCGAGGCCGCGGGGAACGTTCACGCCGAGCCCGTGGAAGAGGTCGGGCCGTCCGTAGGTGAGGAACGCGAAGGGCGACTGCAGGGGGCGCAGGACGACGCGCGGATCGTCGAAGCGCGGCGCGAACCGGCGCCGGCCGAGACGCGAGAGCCGGTACCCCAGCACCACGCGGGCGTCGGCCGGGAGCTGGCGCAGCAGCGCGCGCAGGATCTCGACGGCGTAACGGGCCGTCCCCGTCGGATGGGGCTTCACGGCCGACGTGACGTCGAAGGCGATCTTCATGCGCCGCGCGCAGCGGGCCTCAGCCGCCGGCGAGGTAGCCGTTCACGGCGCCCGGGATCTCCTGAGCGCACACCTCGCGGACCTTGCGGAGCACCTCCGGCTCTCCGGAGGACACGAAGACGTAGAACTTCCAGAGGTCGCGGTAGCTCTCCTCGAGCTCGCGGAGGCGCCGCGTGCGGTCGGCGAAGTCGGAGAGGGGCCGCACGTCGGCCACGCCCGGCCAGCGCACGTGGATCCGCGCCTCCTTCAGCTGCATCGATCGCCTCGGGCAGTAGAGCACCACCTGGAGATCGCGCACGCCCGTGGCGCGCCCGGCCGCGTCGGCGATGCGGCGCTCCGCCGCGACACGCTCCTCGAGCTTCCCCGGAGCGAACCAGCGCTCGACGAGGGCGTCGGCGACGGAGACGTTCTCGGCGAGGGAGTAGACGCAGGCGCGCTTCAGCAGGCGCCGCGAGCGGTACCGGGCGACCAGGTCGCGCACGCGCGCGCGCACCTCCGGATCGGCGATGGGCGCCGCCTCGAGCCGGTCGAGGATCGAGGCGTCCGTCGTGTCGTAGAGCTCCGACTCGGCGAGCGCCCCCGAGCCCACGGCGTGCTCCACGGCCTTCGCGAGCAGCGCGCCCGCGGCCACCTTCGCGTGGTGGTAGTAGACGCGCTCGCTGAAGTAGTAGCGGGCCTCCAGGACGCGCACGATCTCCGAGAGCACGTCCTCCCGCAGCATCCCGTGCTTCGCGAGGTCGACGAAGAGATTGCCGCTGCGGCGGTCGACCTTGAAGTGGCCGATCACGCGCGCGTCGTAGTGGAGGTTCAGCCCCGTGAAGAGCGCGTCGCGCCGCAGGTAGTCGAAGACGTCGGCGTCGATCGAGTCGGAGAGGATCTGGCTCCAGGAGGGCGGCACGGCGCGGTCGCCCCCTTCCGCCGGCACGAGAACCGACAGCACCTGATCGACGACGCCGAGGCGGCGCAGCACGACCCCCAGCTCCGTGCGCTCGGAGAACCGCTCCTCGTACCGGTAGCGCGAGTCGTGACGCGGGAAGAGGCCCGTCTGGTCCTCGATCCCGTGCCCGTTCGGGATGTGGGTGCAGTCGTGCACCAGCGCGGCGATGCGGATGACGCGCGCCTCGCGATCGGGGATGCCGAGGAGGCGCGCCGGATCGTCCTCCGCGTTTCGGTTGATCGCCTCGATCATCCTCCGGGCCATCTCGGCCACGCCGATCGAGTGCTCGAAGCGCGAGTGCTGCGCGCCGGGGTAGACGAGGTAGGCCGTGCCGAGCTGCCGCACGCCCCGCAGCCGCTGCATCTCCGCCGTGTCGAGGACGGCGAGCTCCTCGTGGCTGAGGTAGACGTCGCCGTGGACGGCGTCGCGGAGGACGGAGTAGTGGGTCCGGGCCAAGGGTCCGAGGGAAACGGACCGGGATGGTGCCCCGCCGCCGTCGGGAGAAGAAGGGGCGCGGCGCTCCGCGCTCCCGGTGCGCACGCGCCGCGGACTACGGGATGATCACGAAGACCGGGGTCGAGAGCTTCCCCGGCAGGATCGACGGGAAGCCGTAGGTGCCCGTCGCGCCGAAGAAGGCGTAGCCGTGGAGGAGCGGGTCGTTCGGCACCGACACGACCGTCTGGCTGAACCCGTCGGCGTCGAGGAAGTTCACGAAGCCCGGAAGGCCGATCGTCTCCGCCAGCAGCCCGTCGAGCGTGAGCGGGAAGACGTGACCCAGGAGCTCGAACTGCGGCGCGCCCGTCGACTGCGCGAGAGCGCTCACGTGGATGCTCCCGGGCTCGCCCAGGGAGACGAAGTTGACGGTCCAGCTCTGGCCCACCTGGGGCACCTGCGTCGACACGAAGAGCGCCGGGAAGCTCGTGGCATCGGCCGTGTTCTTCGCGCCCGGAGTCCCCTTGTCGCCGCCGCCGAAGTTCGCCGTCGCGAGCGCCCAGTTGGACGAGGCGTTCGAGCCGAGCACGTCGATCTTCTGGGAAGCCACGCCGGCAGCCTCCGGCCAGGAGCTCGTCCAGTTGACGTCGTCGATCAGCAGGTTCGACGCGGAGCGAAGGCGGATGCTGTCTCCCGAGTTCCCGAGCGTGAAGACGTTGAAGGGCTCGCAGATCTGCTGCACCGATCCGCCGTTGCGCTGGCTGTCGGCGTTGTTCCCCATGACGAGGCGCTGCCCCGGCTTCAGCACGATCGGAGTCGCGAGCGTCATCAGCTCGGTGCCGGCGGTGTTGGAGATCTTGAGACCGTTCAGATTGCGCTCGAGGCCCGAGACGTTCATCACCTCGAACCACTCGCCCGACGTGTCGGCGACGACGTTCGGATCGGCCATGAACTCCGTCACGCGAAGGTCGCCGAAGGCGGGCCCCGGGAGGCCCGGCGAGAGCTCGTCGCAGAGGACGAGCTGCGGCCTCCCGATGCCCGGCGTGAGGAGGTAGCGGTTGCCGTCGGTCTCGAGCTTCACCGTGCCGACCGAGTTCACGAAGCCGAGGTTCCCCGAGCCGCTGCCGTTGGTGCCTCCGGTCGTGCTGTAGACGACCGTCGTGCGCGCCGCCGTGTTCACGTTGTTGAGGAACGTCGTGGACGGATGGCTGAAGGAGTTCTGCAGCCCGCAGGAGGCGATGGAGACCTCCGGGAGCAGCGTCGCGATGAACGTCGCGTTGGAGCTCGTCGAGGAGCCGTGGTGGTTCGAGATGTACACGTCCACGTTCCCGATGAAGGGCGCCGCCGGCCCCTCGACGTTCGTGGTGGAACCGCCTCCGCCCGTGAGGTCGCCCCCCACGAAGAGGTCGAAGTTGCCGAACTCCACCAGGAGCGCGAGGGAGTTCGAGTTCTCCTTCTGGGCCGACCCCGTCGTGTCGATCGTGGGCCCGCCGAGGATGGCTCCCGCGCGCACGACGCACTTCGCCGTGACGCCGCCGCCGAGGTCGATCACCTGGCCGAGCGCGATCGTCGCGCGCTTCGTGCCCACGGCGGCGATGTAGGCGTTGATCGCCGCCGTGAAGCCGTTCTCGGGAGCCGGAGAGTTGCCGCGGTCGAATGCCTTCGCCGAGGGCTTCAGGTATCCCTGCTGCGCCAGCTCCGCGATCCCCTCGTAGTGGTCGGAGTGGTAGTGCGTGAGCAGCGTGTAGTCGAGCTGCGCGATGCCGAGCTGGCCGAGGAGCTGCGCGATCGGGCCGGGACCGCTCGGGCTCGAGATCCACCCCGACTGGTCGGGACCGCCATCGACCAGCAGCGTCGTGCCCGTGGGCCCGACGAAGAGCGTCGAGGAGCCCTGCCCCACGTCGATCACGTAGACGCGGAGCGATTGGG
Organism: uncultured Planctomycetales bacterium; assembly: GCA_964545855.1. Taxonomy (GTDB): domain Bacteria; phylum Planctomycetota; class UBA1135; order UBA1135; family JACQFD01; genus CAZJHD01. The sequence goes on along the minus strand of CAZJHD010000026.1, from coordinate 44,612 downwards.
CCGCCGACGGCGCGGCGAACGCGAGGAGGAGCGAGAGAGCGAGGGAGAGGGTGGCGACGCGCGCAGCGATCGTTCGCATCCGGAGGTGTCCTCCGCACCGGGCGCGGGCACCACGTGGGGGTGTCCGGGCGTCCGGCGCGGATCGGGGGGGTGGCGTCCGAGAATACGGGCAGTCCGGCGCGCCGCACAGAACGACGGTGGTGCGGTCGAATGATCGCAGAGGTTGTGAGGAAATCGCCGCCGCTGGCAGCCGGCGGTCGCCCGGCGCCGATTTTTTTCACGACCTCGCAGCGCCCCCGTCCCCCTCGGATGCGAGGATCGGCGCGCCATGAAAGGACGACCCGACGGCATCCTCCATCGCGTCCAGGCCGACTACCTGGAGCGGCTCCTCCCCCCGCGCGGCGGCGCGCTCGCCTCCCTGGAACGGCTCGCTGGCAAGGACGGCGTCCCCATCGTCGACCCCGAGGTGGGACGGTTCCTGGAGCAGACGGCCCTCGCCATCGGCGCGCGGCGGGTGCTCGAGGTGGGGACCGCCATCGGCTACTCGACGCTCCACCTCGCGCGCGGCGTCGGAGCCGAGGGCAAGGTGGTGACCATCGATGTCGACCCGGCGCGCCACGCGATCGCGCGCACGCATCTCGCGATGGAGGGTCTCGAGACGCGGGTCGAGTGGGTGCTCGCGCCCGGCCTCGAGGCGGTTCCGCGCACCCAGGGCCCCTTCGACCTGGTCTTCCTGGACGCCCTCAAGGAGGAGTACCGCGGATACCTCGAGGCCGCGCTCCCGAAGCTGCGCACCGGCGGAGTCGTCGTCTGCGACAACCTGCTGTGGTCGGGTCAGGTGGCGGGCGAGATCCTGAAGGAGAGCGAGCGGTCGTCGACGCTCGCGCTGCGCGCCTTCAACCCCTGGTTCCTGGGCCATCCCCAGCTCCTCGCCCAAGTGCTCTCCTTCGGCGACGGCGTCGGCTTCGCCGTGAAGACCGGCTGAGCGCGACGGCTCCCGCGCCCGCGCCGGCGGAGAGGCTCCTCAGCGCCCCGCCGCCGCGAGGCGGGCGCGCCACCACGCGAGGGGCGCGCTCCAGTCCGAGTGCAGCCGCTCGATGGAGCGAAGGGCCGCGTCCGCCTCGGCGGTCTCCCCGCGCCAGCGCAGGGCCAGGTCGAGGAGGATCACGAGGCCGAAGGTCCGGTCCTTCTCGGGCACCGCCCGCACGACCTCCTCCGCCGCCGCCCGATGGCCGTACTCGAGGTAGAGGTGCGCGGCGAGGAGCGCGCCCGCGAGGACGCCCTCGCGCACGGCGTCGCTCCGCGCCTCGATGCGGCGCGCGCAGGCGAGACGGAAGCGCGCGCGGGCCTCGCCGTCGTCCGGTGCGAGCCGGGGAGCGTCCTCGAAGGGGATCGACTCCGCGATGCGCTCGGCGAAGAGCGCCGCCAGCTCCGGGTGGGGATGCACCATGTCGACGAAGCGCCGCTCGAGCCCGCCGTCGTCGAGGGCGACGCGGGGCGCCTCGCCGGCGGCGCGTCGCAGCGCGGCGAGACCCTCCGTCGAGAGACGGATGGGCGCCGGGTCGAGATCGCGCGCCTCGACGAGCGCCGCGCGCGCCGCCGCCGGATCGCTCCCGGTGAGGGCGCGTCCGCGCTCCCAGGCATCGCGCGCGCGACCGTCGAAGAGGCGTCCCGACGCGAGGGGCGCGGCGAGGAGGCTCGACACGGGCTCGATCACGACGGTCCGGACGCCTCGCGCGGACGCCTCGGCGAGGATCGCGCGCACGTTCTCCTCGTAGCGCTCGCGGTGCAGCGTCCGCTCGCGCTCGGCGAGGGGAAGCTCCGCCGAAGGGAGCCCCTCGGGATCACCGTGCGTCAGGAGGCGCGCCGCGTGGCCGAGCTCCGAGGGGAACATCGGCGCCTCGCTCCCGGTCGTGGCGGCGCCCGCGGTCGCGGACCGCGACCGCAGCGCGCGGGCGAGGTCGCTCAGGCCGGGGAGCCATCGCGCGAGGACGCCGTGGCGCACGGGGCCGAAGGGCGAGGGCCGCGAGATGCGGTGCGCGTACTCGTTGTGCCCGATGTAGAGGAGCAGGAGATCGGGCTCCGCCGCGAAGACCGCCTCGAGGTCGGCGCGGACTCCGGCGGAGGAGCGCCCCGCGATGGCGACGGGAACGACGTCGCGGGGACGCGCGTCCACCGCCGAGAGCCCCGCGGCGAGGAACGCGCCGAAGGAGAGGTCCTCGCCGAAGGGGAAGCCGACGGCCGTCGAGTCTCCCGCCAGGACGAAGCGGAAGCCGGTCTTCGGCGGGAGGAGACGCGGCGGGAGCGGCCGATCGCTCTCGTGCACGCCGAGCACGCCGAAATACTCCCGCGCGCTCGCGTCGACGGGGAGGTGCGCGATCCCCGGGACGTGGCGCGCCGCCGCCTCCGCCAGCAGGAGCAGGACGAGCCCGAGGGCGCACGAGAGGGCGAGCTTCCCGCCGCGGCTCATGGGGTCGGCAGGATGCCCCGGCGCTCGAGCCGTCCGAGGTAGTCGTCGAGCGGGAGGTCGCGCTCGATGCGCACCGCCCCCTTCGCGACGCGGCCCTCGAGCGCGAGCTCCAGCACCGCGACGGCGGGGAAGGCCGTCATCCGCTCCATGGCCGTGAATCCCGTCGCGGCGTCGCGCAGATCGATCACCTCCTTCGAGACGGAGCGGCCGTCGCGCGCCATGGCGTCGACGCGGAGGAGCACGAGGTCGTCGGGCTCCGCCACGGCGAGCGCCGGCTCGAGGAGCGCGCGCAGCGCCGCGCGGCGCTCGGGCGCGAGGCACCCGAGGCGTTTCAGCGTGCGGAAGAACGCGAAGTGCCCCGGGTAGCGCACGGTCCGGTAGCGATAGCTCCAGACGCGATCGGCGAGCGACTCCGGCGCCGTCGACGTGCCGCCGCTCGTGGTCGCGGTCTCGAGCGCGCCGAGCCGCGCGTGCGTCCAGGGCGCGATGTCCTCGAGGGTCGGCTCCACGTCGCGGCGCCCGTCGCGCACCACGTGGGAGACCCCGTCGTACTCGTTCATCAGGCCCTCGAAGGAGAAGACGAGCTCGTAGCCGAGCTCGTTCCGGGGCGAGCGCGGAAGGCCTCCGCAGCGGATCAGCACCTCGATGCGATCCCCGCCGAGCGACCGCAGGCGCTCGATCGACCAGGCGGCGAGGACGTTCCCGAGCCCGGGCATCAGGCCGCAGTCGGGCGCGACGGCGACGCCGCGGGCGGCGGCGCGCGGTCCGAGATCGAGGATCGTGCGCGACACCTCGAGATTGCCGCCGAGATCGACCGCGTGGGCGCCGGCGGCGATGGCCGCCGCGCACACGCCGGGGCCCATGACGTAGGGAACGGCCGAGACGACGGCGGAGACGTCGCGGAGCGCCGCCTCGAGGGCGCCGCGATCGGTGGCGTCGGCCGGCACGAAGCGGATCTCCGCGGGCGGCGCGAGCCGGTCGAGCAGGTCCGCCGCGGCGGCGAGCCGGTCCTCGTCGTAGTCGACGACCACGACGGCGCCCACGTGCTCGAGCCGCGCGAGGTCGTAGGCGGCGCAGGTTCCTTGCCGTCCCGCGCCGACGACTGCGGCGGTGCATTGCATGGGCACACATATACCCTCGGGGCGTGCGCCTCGACCGCTACCTGCATGAAGCCGGCCTGGGCTCGCGACGGGAGGTGAACGTCCTCGTGCGCCGCGGGCGCATCGTCGTGGGGGGCGAGCTCGCGCGCGACGGCGCGAAGCACGTGCCCGAGGGAGCGCCCGTGACGTTCGACGGCGCGCCCGTGCTGCTGCCCGTGATCCGGGTGATCGCCTTCCACAAGCCCGCGGGTCTCGTGACGGCGGCGCGCGACCGCCTCCCGACGATCTACGACGCGCTCCCCTTCCGCCCGGACGACCTGATGCCCGTCGGCCGGCTCGACCGCGAGACGGAGGGGCTGCTGCTCCTCACGAACGACGGCCAGCTCCTCCACCGTCTCACGGACCCGAAGCGGCACGTGGAGAAGGAGTACGTGGCGTGTCTCGCGCGGCCCCTCGACGGCAACGCCCTCGGCCGCCTGCGGGGGCCCCTCGACCTCGGCCGCGACGAAGTGTCGCGACCGGCCCTCGAGGCGGAGGCGCTCGCGCCCGACGTCGTGCGTCTCGTGATCGACGAGGGCAAGTACCACCAGGTGCGGCGGATGATGGAGGCCGTCGGCGCGCCCGTGACGCGGCTCCTGCGTACGCGCGTCGGCTGCGTGCGGCTCGACACGCTCCCGGCGCGCGCGCACCGCGTGCTCGAGCCCGAGGAGGAGCGCGGGCTGCGCGCGGCGACGGGGCTGCTGCGGCCGTGAGCGGCGCGGCCCAGGACGGGCGGGCGCCGGCGATCTCCTACTGCCGGCTCTGCGAGGCGGGGTGCGGCGTGCTCGTCCACCGCGACGCGGCGGGCGTCGCGACCCGGGTCGAGCCCGACCGCGAGCACGTGGTGACGCGCGGATTCTTCTGCACGAAGGGCCACGCGCTGGCGGAGCTCGTGCGCGATCCGAAGCGGCTGGTGGAGCCGGTGCGTCGCGCGCCGGACGCCGCGCCGGGCGCCTTCGAGCGCACGACCTGGAGCGAGGCGACGGAGGCCGTCGCCGGCGGCCTCGCGCGCATCGCGCGGGAGTCCGGCCCCGACGCGATCGCCATCTACCAGGGCAACCCCACCGCCTTCTCCTGGGCGGCGGCCGTCTCCACGGCAGCCCTCGCGCGCGTCCTCGGGACCGGCCGCTTCCACACGGCCTCCTCCATCGACTGCGCCGAGCGCTTCCTCGTCGCCGACCTCTGCTACGGCCATCCGCTCCTCGTCACGATCCCCGACGTCCGCGCGAGCCGCTACGTCCTGCTCCTCGGCGCGAATCCGGCCGTCTCCACGTGGGCCCAGCTCACGTCGATCCCGCGCTGGCACGAGGTGGTGGCGAACATGCGGCGCGCCGGAGGGAAGCTCGTGGTCGTCGATCCCCGGAGGACGGAGACGGCGGCGGGCGCCGACGAGCACCTCTCCCTCCGTCCCGGCTCCGACCTCGACCTGCTGCTCGCCCTCGTGCGCGTCGTCGTCGACGAGGGTCTCGCCGACGCCCGGTTCCTCGAGCGGCACGCGCGCGGGCTCGACGCGGCGCTCCGCGCGACGGCCGACTACGACGTGGCGCGTGCCGCCGAGCGCACCGGCCTCGACGCCGAGACGATCCGGCGCGTCGCCGGCGAGTTCGCGCGCGCTCCGGCGAGCGTCGCCGTGGGCCACAGCGGGCTCACGATGACGCCCCGCGGCGGCCTCGCCGAGTGGGCGCTCGTGCTGCTGAACGCCGTCTGCGGGCGCGTCGATGCGCCGGGCGGCCTCCTGCTCAACCCGGGGTTGCTCGATCTCGTGCGGCACGGAGACCTCCTCCTCGACCGCCACGCGCCGCTCCCCGCCGGCGTCCGTCCGCCGGCACGGCGCATCCTCGACGACCTGCCCTGCGCGGGGCTCGCCCGATCCATCGAGGAGGGACACGTGCGGGCGCTCGTCGTCGTCGCCGGCAATCCGGCCGTCACCTTCCCGAACGCCTCGCGGCTGCGCCGCGCCCTCGGGAAGCTCGACCTGCTGGTGGCGCTCGATCCCTACGTCAACGAGACGACGCGCCTCGCGCACTGGGTCCTGCCGCCGCCCTCGATGCTCGAGCGCGAGGACTGCGTCCTCCTGAACTCCCCCTTCCTGGAGACGCCCTACGCCCAGTGGACGGACCGCGTGAGCACGCCTCCGCCGGGCGTGCGCGACGAGTGGCAGGTGTGCCGCGACCTCGCCCGGCGCCTTCCGCGCCTGCCGTCGCGGGAGCCCGGCGCGCCCTGGCGTCGGCGGTTGCGTCTCGCCACGGGCCGGTGGCTCGGACGGATCCTCCTCGCGACGCCGCCGCGCCTCGCCCTCGCCGCCATGCTCGCTCTCTCGGGGCAGGTGTCGCTCCGCGCGATCCGCCGCCACCCGCGCGGCCTCCTCCTTCCCCCGCTGCGCCCCGGCGCCCTGCGGAAGAGGCTCCGCACGCACGACCGGCGCATCGACCTCGCACCCGCCGCGATCCTCGATCTCCTCGCATCCGACGACCGGCTCCGCGACGCGACGGACCGCGAGCACCCGCTCCGCTTGATCTCCCGTCGGAGGCGCGGCGCGATGAACTCCTGGCTGAACCACCTCCCGTCGGCCCGGCGCGTCGACCCCGATCCCCTCGTCGAGATGCATCCCGGCGACGCGAGGGACGCCGGGCTGCGGGACGGCGAGACCGTGCGGGTCGCGAACGCACGGGGTGGCTTCGAGGGCATCCTCCGCCTGTCGGAGCGCATGGCGCGCGGCGTGGTCTCCGCTCCCCACTCGTTCCCGAGCCTCCTGCGCGACGCCACCGCCGATCGGGGCCACTTCAACGATCTCGTCGACGACGAGGACGTCGAGCCCCTCACGGGAATGCCACGATTCAACGGCACGGCGGTGTCCGTCGCGCGGGCGATCGATCCGGTGCATTCCGATCGGGGAGGCTCCACGGGACGCCCGCGCGACCTGCTATCCTCCTCGCCGCCCGGACGGCCTCCGTCCGTGGCACAAAGTACTTCTGACCAAGAACCAACATGAAGTCGACACGTCCCCAACAGCCCTCCGCCTCCGGCAAGCGCCGCCATCGGAGGACCGAGGAGGAGCTCATCGCCGCGCTGCAGCATCGCATCGCGGAGCTCGAACGGCGCAAGCAGCTCCGAGCCGTCAAGAAGGACCCGGTGCTCAAGCTCGCCGACAAGCTCGTGCGCGCCCTCCGCAAGGCGGAGAGCCAGTTCGTGAGCGCTGGCCGGGTCGATCTCGCGAACTCCGCGAAGGCGGGCGCGATCTCGATCCAGCAGCTCATCGCGCCGAAGAGCTGAAGCGGCGTCGAGGGTTCGGCGCCCGCCCTGGGCCGCCCGGCGTCCGCCAGGGACGCGCGGCGGCGAAGCCGCTGGATCCACCGAGAGAACGCGCACGCGCGCACACGTCGCGGCCGGCCCGTTGCCGGATCACCGCGCGATCGAACCTCCTCCGACGAGGCCCCTCCCGGCGCACGACGCCGGAGATCCGCGCCCGCGCGCTCCGGCGCCGCGCCCGGCACGATCCCCGAGGGCTCCTCCACCACGCGGCGCCGAGCGGAGAACCACTCCGATGACCGAGCACGACGTCACCTATCTCCTGGTGGACGGCGAGAACATCGATGCCACCCTCGGCAACGCGATCCTGGGTGGCGTCCGGCCGACACCCGAGCACCGCCCGCGTTGGGAACGCGTTCGCGAGTACACCGCGCGCCAGTGGGGCGTGCCCTGCCGCGCGCTGTTCTTCCTGAACGCGTCGATGGGCGTGCTGCCGGGGCCCTTCGTGCAGGCGCTCCTCGCCATGGGCTACCGGCCCATTCCGCTCGCGGGCAGCTCCGACGAGAAAGTCGTCGATATCGCCGTCCTCCGCACGCTCGAAGCGCTCGCGACGCGTCCCGGCAACGTGATGCTCGCGAGCCACGATAGCGATTTCTGTTCGGCTCTCGGCGCGCTCGCCGACGGCACGAGACACCTCGGAGTGCTCGGATTCCGCGAGTTCGTGGCGACGGGCTTCCGCGAGCTGGAAGCCAAGGGTGTGCAGATCCACGATCTCGAGAGCGGCGCCCGCGCCTTCAACGTCGCACTTCCCCGCGTGCGCATCATTCCGATCGCGGAGTACGACCCCACGCAATTCCTCGCCGGATAGCAGGACGCTGCCACGGGCGTTCGCGTGCTCCGCGGCCGCTCACATCCGGACGCAATTGCGTTCCGCCGTGGAAGGGGTGCGCTCTGTTGCGTATCGAATCGTGAGCTTGCATCGAGTGCACCGAGTTGTAGATTGCGCCCGCTGCATCGAATGACGTGATTCGGCTTGCGTCGGACTCGCGTCCCCCGCACCGCACCACGCGTCGAATCGGCAGTCGGGGTTGCGCTCGTCACGCGCGAAGGCTCGAGGCCAAGCGGTGACTCAGCGCGCTGCCACTCGAGGCGCTCACGAGCGTGCGCTTCGTCCGGGAGCACGGCCCTCGTCGGCCTCCATTCCTCCCGGGCATCCACCAAGACGCTCTCCTCTCCTCTCGAGGGAACCATGAAACGACGACGCTCTTCCGGAAATGGACTCATCAGCTTGACCGATCTCCAATCGCTCGTCGGCGCCTACAAGGCGCAGACGGCGACGCTGCGGAGGAAGCTGGAAGGTGTCGACACCGAGATGGCGCACATCGAGGCCGCCCTCGCCTCGATCCTCGGCGGAGGCACGAGCCGCGGCGCGGCGCGCCCGGCGCGCGGCTCCTCGGCGAAGCGCGCGGCCGGTGCGAAGGCAGGCCGCCGTGCGGGCGGCCGTCGCAAGAAGGGCCAGGATCTCTCGTCGATGATCGAGGGCGTCCTCGCGAAGTCGTCCTCGCCGATGGGGATCCCGGCCATCGTGAGCGCCGTGAAGGCCGCGGGCTACCGGAGCTCGAGCCCGTCCTTCGCACGCATCGTCGGCATGCGGCTCGGCGACCGGAAGCGGTTCCGCCGCGCGGCGCGCGGCATGTACGAGGTCGCCAAGAAGAAAGGCTGATCGACAGCGGAAGGATCGCCGTCGCTCACGGGCGGCGGCGATCCGCTCCTCTCGCCGCGCGGCGGGCGCAGTCGCGCGCGTCGTGGCTCAATCCTGCACACGCACGGGCAGCACCGTCATCGGATGCCCGTTCCAAGCGAGCCGCCGCTGAATGGTGAAGGCGGTCTCGTTGTGGAGGAACCGCTCGTACCAGCGCTCGCGCTCGAAGACGAGCTTCCCTCCGAAGAACATGTGGCGCGGGTATCTCCGGCCGACGGACTCACAGGCTCGCTCCGCCTCGCTCACCACGTCGGTGCCGAGATGCCACTCGCTCGTGGCCGACACGCCGAGCTTGCGCGCGAGTTCCACGTAGCGCGCGAGCATCGCTTCGGTGGCTTCCTCCAGCGCTTCGAGCTGGCTCGCGCCCTTGAAGTTCCCCGAGTCGATCACGCCGATCGACACGAAGACGACGTTGCGGAAGTAGCCGGGGAAGAAGCGGAAGATCGAGAGCAGCTGGTGCACTCCCACGCCGCCGTAGCTCTCGACGAGCAGCACCGCCGTCGGCTGCGACGGGTCGAGGGGCGGCGGCACTTCGCCGGTGTCCGGCAGATCGGAGAGCGACGTCTCGAGACGTCGAAGCCTCCCCTTCACCTGGGCGTAGTGCTCGCGGATCAGGAGGCACAGGCCGAACACGAGGCCCGTGACGACGAGCGTCATCCATCCGCCCTCCTCGAACTTCTCGACGATGGTGACGACGAGGATGCCCACGCACATCGTGGCGGCGAGGCCATGGATGCCCAGATCGCGTTTCCCGTGACCTCCCTCCCGCAGCGACCGCACCGAGCGCACGCACATCGAGATGTTGGCGAGGGAGAACGTGAGGAACACGTTGATCGAGTAGAGGACGACGAGGTGGCTCACCTTGGCGCCGGTCTCGACGAGCACCACGAGCGCGGCGATCGCCATGAGCCAGATGCCGTTGTGCATCGTGAGGCGGTCCGACAGCGCCGCGAAGCGGTGAGGCAGCCAGGAGTCGACGGCCATGCTCGCCATGACGCGGGGGCCCGCGATGAAGCCCGCCTGAGCCGCCACGAAGAGGAGCGCCGCCTCCGACGCCAGCGTGACGACCGAGAACCACTTCCCCACGGGCCAGCTCCCGATGTTCCAGCTCGACGACACGCGCTCGATGAGGACGGCGTTCATGGTCCGCCCCTCCTCGTGCTCGACGTCGAGCAGCACGTAACAGATCAGGATCCCGGCCGCCGTGATGGCGAGCGAGATCGACATGTAGAGCATCGTGCGCTTCGCCGTACGCACGACGGGCTCGCGCATGATGTTCGTCGAGTTGGCGACGGCCTCGATCCCCGTGTAAGTGCCGCCGCCGAGCGAGTAGGCGCGCAGCAGCACCAGCAGCATGATGACGAGGCCTCCTTCCTGCGCGAGGTCGCTGCGGAACGCGTCCTCGGTCTCCGCGGCGATGGCGCTCACCTCGGGCACGCTCCCGATGAGTCCGATCGCCAGAACGACGGCATGGGTGATCAGGAAGACGAGGAAGATCGGCGCGAGGATGGTGACCGACTCCTTCACGCCCCGCAGGTTCAGGACCATCAGGAGGAAGATCACCAGCACTCCGACGGGCACCTTCAGGGCCCCCCAGTCGGCCGGGAGGCTGCTGAACACGGCGTCGACGGCCGCCGCGACGGAGATCGCGATGGTGAGCACGTAGTCGACCATCAGCGCCGAGCCGGACACGGCGCCCGCCGTCGGACCGAGGACCTTGAACGGCACGACGTAGCCGCCGCCGCCCGACGGGAACGCCTCGATGATCCGGCTGTAGGACCAGGAGATCACGAACACCGTGAGCGCCATCGCGCCGGCGAGCACCCAGGCCAGATGCCGATGGTCTCCGAGCGCGCGCATGGCCTCCTCGGGGCCGTAGCACGACGACGAGAGGCCGTCGGCGCCGAGACCGACCCACGCGAGGAACGCCACCAGCGACATCCGGTGGAAGATCGTGGGATCGCCGAGCTTCCGCGGCTCTCCGAAGAGGAGCCGCTTCAGGCGGCCGGTGCCCGGCTCCTCGGGGAGTTCCGGCGTCGGCGGAGGATCGTCCATCGCGGGGAGCGGACTGCGAGCGCGGTGCGGTTCGGGGTCGCGAGGCGAGCGTCACCGCATGCACGGGCGCAGCGCGATCGCGTGCTGTTCTAGAGAGGCGGCTCCGGGGAGTCAAACGCGCGCGAGCGCGCCGGTGGGCTTGCACCGAGCCGTCGAAGATGCTCGCCTCCCCGCATGGACGCGCCTCGCTCGGCGGCGGCGGTGGTCGTGGGCGCGGGGCTCCACGGTCTCGCGACGGCGTGGCAGCTCCGCCGCCTCGGCGTCGCGCCCGTCGTCGTCCTCGAGCGGTTCCGGCTCGGCCACGACCGAGGAAGCTCCCACGGCGAGGCCCGCATGACGCGGAGCGCCTACGGGCAGGAGGCCTACGCGCGGCTCGCCGCGCGCGCCCACGCCGAGGAGTGGCCCCGGCTCGAGCGCGAGTCGGGACGCCGCCTGTTGCGCATCCACGGCGGCTGCTTCTTCGGGCCCGAGGACGGCCCCTTCGCCGCGTACGCGCGCACGGCCGGCGCCGCGCCGTCGCTCGTCGAGCGCATCGATCTCGCGGAGGCGCGCCGGAGGTTCCCCGTCTTCCGTTTCGAGGACGGAGACGGCGTCCTCCACGACCACAGCGCCGGCTCGATCGCCGCGCGCGAGACCCTCGTCGCGCTCGCGGAGCGCTGCCGCGCGCTGGGCGTGGAGCTGCGGGAGGAGACGCGCGTCCTCGAAATGGCGACGGGGCGCCGTCCGCTCCGCGTGCGCACCGACCGTGGCGACTGGGCGACGGAGCGATGCATCGTCGCCGGAGGACCCTTCGCGCCCGCGCTGCTGCCGGCCCTGAGGGAGCCCCTCGTGCCCGTCCGACAGACCGTCGCCCTCGTCCGCTTCGAGTGCGATCCCGCGGCGACGCGGCCCGAGAGGTTCCCCGTCTGGGCGCATCTCGGCCGCGGCCGCAACGGCCTCCACTACGGACTGCCCGATCTCGACGGCGGAGGAGCGAAGGTGGGCTGGCACCGGACGTCGGACTCCCGCGACGACCCCGAGGTGATCGACGCTCCCGATCCCGCTCTGCTGGCGCGGCTCGAGGCGTTCCTCGCGCGGCGCGTCGCGCTTCCGGGAGCTCGCTGCGTGCGCGCCGAGACCTGCTTCTACACGAACACGCCCGACGAGGACTTCGTGCTCGATCACCATCCGGGCGACGATCGCGTCGTCGTCGCCGCCGGCTTCTCCGGGCACGGATTCAAGTTCGGGCCCCTCACGGGGCGCATCGCCGCGGAGCTCTCCGTGCACGGACGATCCTCCGTGTCGGAGTTCGAGTCGGAGCGTGCGCGCTTCGCCGCGCGCCGTTTCGGCGCGACGTGACGAGGGCCCCGCGCGCTCGCGCGCCCGAGCGCGAGCAGGTAGAACGCGTCCGGGGCACCGGCCGATGAAGAACGCACTCCTGCAGCTCCTGCTCGCCGCGGCCGTGGCCGCGAGCCCGGGGTGCGCGCGGGAGCCCGAGGGCGTCGTGCTGCGGTTCGTCGACCAGCCCGACAACGCGGGCGGCTGGAAGGAGATCATCGAGCGGTTCGAGGCAACGCATTCCGACATCGACGTGGAGCTCGTCGAGGGACCGTCGGCGACCGACGCTCGCGAGGCGATGTACTCGACGGCCTTCGCCGCCGGCGACTCGCCCTACGACCTCGTCTACATGGACGTCGTGTGGGTCGCGCGCTTCGCGGCGAACGACTGGCTGATGCCCCTCGGCGACCGCTTCCCCGAGGCGGAGCGCGCCCTGTTCCTGCCGGGCGACATCGAGGGCTCCCGCTGGAGCGGGCGCACGTTCCGCGTCCCGATGCGCTCCGACTCGGGCGTGCTCTTCTACCGGACCGACCTCGTCGAGGACGCGCCGAAGACCTTCGACGACCTCGCCGCGGCGGCGCGCGCGCTCGCGCTGCCGCCCGACCGCGCCGGTCTCGTCTTCCAGGGCAAGCAGTACGAGGGCCTCACCTGCTGCTTCCTCGAGGTGCTGCGCGGCCACGGGGGCGACGTCCTCTCGGAGAGCGGCGAGGTGCTGCTGGAGCGGCCCGAGGCCGTGCGCGCGCTCGCGTGGTTGTCGTCGCTCGTCGGCGACGGTGCGCCCGACGCCGTCACCACGTTCCAAGAAGAGGAGGCGCGACACGTCTTCCACGAGGGGCGCGCCGTCTTCTTGCGGAGCTGGCCCTACGTCTGGACGCGCTCGCAGGCGCCCGGCTCGCCGATCGCCGGCCGCATCGCCATGGCACCGCTGCCCCACGCGCCGGGGTTCGCCCCGGTCCCCACGCTCGGCGGCTGGGGCTTCGGCATCTCGAGGACCGCCCGGCATCCCGACGCCGCCTGGGCCTTCGTCCAGTACGCCACCAGCGAGGAGGGCATGAAGATCCTCCACCGTCGCGCGGGCGCCGTTCCCGCGAGGCACGCGCTCTTCCGCGACGCCGAGCTGCTGGCCGAGAACCCCCACTTCGCCGACCTCTACCCGATCCTGCTGTCGGCGCGGCCGCGGCCGGTGCACCCGCGCTACGCGGAGATCTCGGCGGCGTTGCGCGCGCAGGTCAGCGCCGCGCTGGTGAAGTCGAAGACTCCGGAGGAGGCGCTCCAGGACGCCGCCGCGGAGATCCGCCGGATCCTCGGAAGCTGAGCGCACGCGATGCGCGCCTCGTTCCTCGCGCCCGCGGCGATCCTGCTGCTCGCGGTGATCGTCCTTCCGATCGCCGTCGGGCTCCCGTCCGGCGTGGCGCGCATCCCGTCGACGCTCGCGGAGCCGACCGTGCGCGAGGTGGCTTGGAACACGCTCCTCTTCACGGCGGCCACCGTCTCGATCGAGATGGTGCTGGGGCTCCTCTTCGCCCTCGCGCTCGACCCAGCGTTCCGGCTGCGGGGCACCGCGCGCGCCATCGCGCTGCTCCCCTGGGCGCTCCCCACGGCGGTGATGGCGATGTCGTGGCGATGGATCTTCGACGACACCTACGGGATCGCGAACGATCTGCTGCTCACGCTCGGCCTCGGCGGCGAGCGCGTCGCCTGGCTCGGCCGGCCGGGCACGGCCTTCGGCGCGATCGTGCTCGCCGACGTGTGGAAGACGACGCCCTTCGTGACGATCCTCTGCCTCGCGGGGCTGCAGTCGGTGCCGCGCGACCTCCACGAGGCGATGGCGCTCGACGGTGCGGGACCCGTGCGCCGGTTCTTCTGGATCACGCTGCCGCTGCTGCGGCCCGCACTCGCGCTCGCCGTGACCTTCCGCGTCATCCATGCGGCGGGGATCTTCGACCTGGTCTGGGTGCTGACGGGCGGAGGCCCGGCGAACGCGACGAAGACGCTCGCGGTGCTCATCTACGAGAAGCACTTCCTCTTCGGGCGGTCGGCGGACGCCGCCGCCGTGACGATCCTCGCCGCCGTCGCGATGTTCGCGCTCGCGACGGCCGCCGGCGCGCTGGCGCGCGGGAGGGCGCACGCGTGAGACGTTTGATCCTCGCCGCCGCCGTCCTCTCGCTCGCGGCCTTCAGCTTGGCGCCATTCCTCTGGTCGGTCGTCACCTCCGTGAAGGAGCCGAGCGAGCTCTTCGCGACGCCGCCCACCTGGGTGCCCCGATCCTTCTCGCTCCAGAACTACAGCGAGATCTTCGAGCGGCGTCCCTTCGCCCGCTACCTCGCGAACTCTCTCCTCGTCGCCGCGCTGTCGACGGCGATCGCGCTCGCCGCCGGGAGCCTCGCCGCCCACGCGCTCGCGCGCTCGCGGTCGCGCTTCGCGCCGTGGATCGAGCGGTCGATCCTCGTCTGCGCTCTCTTCCCGCCGGCGGTCCTCCTCGTGCCGATCTTCTCGGCGGCGCGCGCCGCCGGCCTCGTGAACTCCCTCACGGCCCTCGCCGTCGTGCACGCCGCGCTCAACCTCCCCTTCGCCGTCTGGACGCTCACGGCGTTCTTCCGTCGGATCCCCTCGGAGATCGAGGACGCGGCGCGCGTCGACGGGATGACCCGGCTGCAGATCCTCCTGCGCATCGTGCTCCCGCTCTCCGGACCGGCGCTCGCGGCCACGGGGATCCTCGTCTTCATCTTCTCGTGGAACGAGTTCGTGCTGGCTCTGACGCTCCTCCAGCGCGACGAGCTCCGCACGGTGCCCGTCGGCATCGCGCTCCTGAGCGGCGCGACGGTCTACGAGATCCCCTGGGGGCAGATCTCGGCGGCCGTGGTGCTGACGACGCTCCCGGTCGTCGCGGCCGTGGTCCTGTTCCAGCGCTGGATCCTCTCCGGTCTCACGGCGGGCGCCGTGAAGGGGTAGCCGTCGTGAGCCTGAGCGTCCGCGACCTCGTGAAGTCCTTCGGCGGCGCGGCACCGGTCGTGCGCGGCGTCTCCTTCGAGGTGGCGCGCGCGGAGACGCTCACGGTGCTCGGCCCGTCGGGCTGCGGGAAGTCGACGCTCCTGCGCCTCGTCGCGGGCCTCGAGCGCCCCGACGCCGGATCGGTCTGGATCGGCGGGCGCGACGTCACGCGGCTCGAGCCGAAGGATCGCGACATCGCGATGGTCTTCCAGAGCTACGCCCTCTATCCCCACCTCTCGGTCTTCGAGAACGTGGCCGTGGCGCTGCGGCTGCGGCGCCTCCCGGCGACAGCCATCCGCGAACGCGTGGAGCGAACGGCGGAGCGTCTCGGCATCGCACGGCATCTCGGGCGTCGGCCCCGGGAGCTCTCCGGCGGCGAGCGCCAGCGGGTGGCGCTCGCGCGCGCCCTCGTGCGCGAGCCGCGCGTGTTCCTCTTCGACGAGCCGCTCTCCAACCTCGACGCGCTGCTGCGCGAGCAGGCGCGCGCCGAGCTGAAGACGCTCTTCCGCGAAACGGGCGCCACCGTCGTCTACGTGACGCACGACCAGGTGGAAGCGCTCACGCTGTCGGACCGCGTCGCCGTCATGCACGAGGGCCGGCTCGAGCAGATCGGCGCGCCGGCCGAGATCTACGACCGTCCGGCCACGCGCTTCGTGGCCACGTTCGTCGGGAGCCCGCGCATGAACCTGCTCCCGGGCCGCAGCGTCGGCGACGCGGCGGCGACCGTCGGCTGGCGTCCCGAGGACGTGCAGCTCGGCGGCGACGGGCCCCTCGACGCGGAGGTGGCGCTCCGCGAGCCCCTCGGTCCGCAGCACCTGCTCACGCTGCGCGCCGGCGATCTGGAGCTCCGCGCCCTCGTGCCGTCGGGATTCGTCGTCGGCTCGCGCGTGCGCGCTCGCCTGCCGCCGGAGCGCGCACACCGCTTCGACGAAGCCGGAGACCGGCTGCCCGGCGCGTAGCACTCACGGCGAGCCGGGCGCCGAGAGGTCGTGAGGAAATCGCCGCCGCTGGCCCGAGGCCGTGCGAGAGCGCGCGAGGCCCCGAGGCCGAGCGAGAGCGAAAGAGGCAAGGTGAGGCGAGGCGATGCGCGACGACGACGCAACTCATGGAGAGTTGCGGAGGAGGAGCAACGAAGCCGCAGCCGCTCGCAGCCGGCGGTCGCCCGGCGCCGATTTCTTCACGACCTCCGAGTCCCTGCGCTACGCCTCCACCTGCACTCCCTTCCAGAACGCGATGCGCCCCGCGATCTCCTTCGCCGCGCCCTTCGGCGCCGGGTAGTACCAGGCGGCGTCGGCATTGCGTTTCCCGTCGACGACGAGGTGGTGGTACTTCGCCGTCCCCTTCCACCCGCACACCGTCTCCGTCGGACTCGGCTCCAGACAACGCGGGTCGACGGACTCCGCGGGGAAGTAGTGATTGCCTTCGACCACCACCGTCTCGCTGCTCTCGGCGACGACGGCACCGTTCCAGATTGCGCGTGCCATGACGGCGAGAATGCGCTCGAATCTCCGCCGAGGGAACCACCGGCTGCGCTCCACGCACCCGCCTTCCCCCCGAGAGTGCCGCGAGAAAGGGCGGAGGCCGACCCTCCGCCGAACACGTAGCACCCCCCCCATCGTCCGGCCACCCCGGCCGGACTCGTCCCTTCCCGAATCCGAACGAACCATGCGCATCACCGTCCCCGTCCTCCCCCTCGCCCTCCTCGCCGGCGCCGCCACGGCGCAGACACAGCTCCCGACCCCGAAGGCGAGCCCCCAGGCCCGCGTCGAGCAGTCGATCGGCATCTCGAAGATCACCGTCGACTACCACCGTCCCGGAGTGAAGGACCGCGTCATCTGGGGTGAGCTCGTGCCCTTCGGCGAGGTGTGGCGCGCGGGAGCGAACGAGGCCACGGTCATCACCTTCAGCGACGACGTGAAGATCGGCGACGCCAGGGTGGAGGCCGGGACCTACGGGTTCTTCGCGATCCCCGGGAAGGAGTCCTGGACGCTGATCCTGAACGGCCGCGCGAAGCAGTGGGGCTCCATGGACTACAAGGAGGCCGAGGACGCCCTGCGCATCACGGTGAAGCCCGAGGCGGCGCCGCACACCGAGTGGATGCGGTTCCAGATCGACCCCGAGGGCAGCGACTCGGCCAACATCGAGCTGCGCTGGGAGAAGGTGCGCGTCGCCTTCAAGGCGACCTTCGACGTGAAGAGCCTCGTCGGCAAGAAGCTCGAGGAGGCGCTCGCGAACGCCGGTCCCGAGGACTGGCAGGTGTTCATGCAGGCCGCGAGCTTCCACTTCGACTCGGGACGCGCCGACGAGAAGACCATGGGGCTCGTCGAGAAGTCGATCTCCATCAAGGAGAACTGGCGCAACGTGGCGCTCCGCGCGCAGATCCTCCGGAAGAACGGCAAGAACGCCGAGTCGCTGAAGGATCTCGAGCACGCGCTCGATCTCGCGAAGAAGTCCAACGCGAGCAAGGGAGCGCTCAACTACATCTCGAAGATGCTCGAGGAGTACCGCGCGAGCTGAACCGCGCGTTCGGTCGACTCACGGCGGCGGCGGCGCGCTCGGCGCGTCGCCGCCGCGGTCGTTCCCGGGCACCCGGCCCCCGAGAACGCTCGTCAGGGCGAGCGACAGCGCGACGACGATCCCGCAGCCGACGGCGTTGAACCAGAGGTAGGAGACTCCCGACTCGCCGAAGAAGAGCGACAGCACGCAGGCTTCCGCGACGAGAGCGGCGGCGAACACGGCCGTCCCGCGGACGCGCGGGAGGAAGAAGGCCACGAGGAAGACCCCGAGGACGGTGCCGTAGAAGAGCGACCCGAGCACGTTCACGGCCTCGACGAGCGTGCCGAGCCTGTTCGCCACCTGCGCGAAGGCGATCGCGACGATCCCCCATCCGAGCGTGAAGAGCCGCGAAGTGCGCACGAGGCTCGCCTCGGCGGCGCCCGGCCGGATCCACCTCCGGTAGACGTCGACGACGGACGTGGAGGCGAGCGCGTTCAGCTCCGCCGCCGTCGACGACATGGAGGCGGCGAAGATCGCCGCCAGCACGAGCCCCACGATCCCGATGGGCAGGTGCTCCAGGACGAAGCGAAGGAACACGTAGTTCACGTCGCTGCCGTCCCCGGAGCCCTCCTCACGCACGAGCTCGGCAGCCCGCGCACGCACGGTGTCGAAGCGCGCCTGCTCGACGCGCAGCGACTCCGTCGCTCGCGCGAGGCCCGCCGCGTCGCCCGCGAGACGCGCCTCCAGGAACTCGCCGACGCGCGCGCGCTTCGCCTCGAAGGCGGCGTCGTGCTCGAGCGAGACCGCCTGCCACTCGCCCGCCCTCGGCCCGCTCGCGAGGCTCTCGGCGGCGACGGGGTCGAAGAACAGGGGCGGCGGCGCGAACTGGTAGAAGGCGAACACCATCACGCCGAGGAACAGGATCGCGAACTGCATCGGGACCTTGAGGATCCCGTTGAAGAGCAGCGCGAGGCGGCTCTGGGTGATGGAGCGGCCCGTGAGGTAGCGCTGCACCTGCGACTGGTCGGTGCCGAAGTAGGAGAGCGCGAGGAAGAGCCCGCCGAAGAGCCCCGACCAGAGCGTGTAGCGGCTCTCGAAGTCGACCGAGAAGTCGACGACGCGCATGCGGCCCGAGACCCCCGCCACGGCCACGGCGTCGAGGAGCGACACGCCCTCCGGGAGGAGCCGCACCGTCGCGTCGAAGGCGAGCCCCATCCCCGTGAGGATCACGAGCATCTGGAGGAACTGCGTCTTCCCGACGGCCTCCGCTCCGCCGACGGCCGTGTAGACGACGACGAGTCCGCCCAGGAGGAGCGTCGTCGCGTGGATCGACCAGCCCATCAGCACCGAGAGCACGATCGCCGGCGCGTAGATCGTGAGCCCGGCGGCGAGACCCCGCTGCACGAGGAAGAAGGTCGCCGCGAGGGTGCGGGTCTTCGCGTCGAAGCGCGTCTCCAGGTACTCGTAGGCCGTGAAGACCCGGAGCCGGTGGAAGATCGGGACGGCCGTCGTCGAGAGGATCACCATCGCGATCGGCAGCCCGAAGTAGAACTGCACGAAGCGCATCCCGTCGGAGTACGCCTGACCCGGCGTCGAGAGGAACGTGATCGCGCTCGCCTGCGTCGCCATGATCGAGACGGCGACGAGCCACCAGGGCATGCCACGCCCCGCCAGGAAGTAGGAGCCCACGTCGGCCTGCCGGCGCGTCCGCCACGTGCCCCACAGGACGATCGCCGCCAGGGAGATCGCCACGACGAGCGCGTCCGTCGCGCGGATCTCCGTCGCCCCGATCACTCGTAGGCGCGCGCGATCAGCGCGAAGACGGCGATCAGCAGCGCCAGGTTCACGAGCACGATCGCGTAGAGCGTGCGCCAGCTCCCTCCGATGGGAGGCGGCTCGTCCTCGTCCCGGTCTCCGCGGGGCGGAGTCTCAATCATCGCCGTTACGGCCGGAGACGAGGTTCGCGAAGAGACGGTAGGCGCCGGGCACGCCGGCCGGGAGCTGCCGGAAGAACGAGAGCCCCGTGTAGACGAAGAGCCCCTTGCCGTGGCGTGCGACGAGGAGGGAGCCGCGGCTCTCCTCCTCGCCCGGATCGGCCATGGCGAGCGGCGTCTCGTAGCGCTCGTCGATGCGCGCGCCGAAGTAGAGGCCGCGCTCCTGCACCCAGCCCTCGAAGTCGCGCGCGTCGATGCGGTTCGGCCGCAGGAGCACGCGGTGCGGCGGGTCCTGCATGCGCACGGGCGCCTCCTCCACCGTCACGCGGTCGCGCGAGACTTGGAACGGGAAGGGCCCCATCGTCTCCGTGCCGAGGCCGCGGCTCGTGCAGTACTGGCAGACGAGCGTGCCGCCCGCGGCGACCCAGTCGAGCAGCCGCTGCCGGTGGCGGTCGAGAGCATCGCGCGTGTTCCAGGCGCGGACCCCCGTGACGATCGCGTCGAAGCGCGCGAGGTCGCCCGTCGCGAGGTCGGCGTCGGAGAGCCGCTCCACGCGGACACCCATCTGCTCGAGCGCCGCGGCCACCTCGTCGCCGGGGCCCTCGACGTAGCCGAGGGTGCG
Organism: uncultured Planctomycetales bacterium; assembly: GCA_964545855.1. Classification (GTDB taxonomy): domain Bacteria; phylum Planctomycetota; class UBA1135; order UBA1135; family JACQFD01; genus CAZJHD01. The sequence continues at coordinate 24,577 of CAZJHD010000026.1, read as the reverse complement.
GGCCGCCACCGCGACGTCGGCGCGGACGAGCTTCGACTCCGCGCGCGGGAGGATCGTCTGCGGCGGCACGTGCGGATGGCGGATGCGCACGCGCTCGCGGTCGAGGACGGCGCCCTCCACGACCACCTCCGCCGCGAGGGCGGCGACGCCCGGCACCCGCGGCGGCGTGACGGTCACGCGCACCTCGGCGAAGCCGCCGGCCGCCGCGATCGAGAAGGGCGCCTCCGACGGCTCGACGGTCCAGCCCTCGGGGACGTGGAGGAGGAGCGTTCCCGACGCGGGCCGGTCCAGCGCGTCGATGCGCACGCGCGTCGCGCGCGGCTCCGGGCCGGCGAAGAGGACGACGCGATCCTCGATGCGGACGGTCGCACGCGGCACGACCTCGATGGGCTGCTCGTGCTCGCCCTCGACGGGGTCGGTCCAGCGATGGACGACGGGCGCGTCGAAGGCGATCTCCGTTCCGTCGATCGCGAGGAGGAAGCGCGCCGAGGACGGCGGCAGCTCCGGCAGGCCCGAGAGCGCCAGGTCGGCGATGCGGTAGCGGCCCTTCTCCGGCGGCTCGGCGAGCCAGTGCGGCGCCGTCGGCGCGGTGGTCTCAGGGATCGCGATCGTGCGCTCCTCCCGGAAGGGCTTGTTCGGCGTGAGCGCGGCGGCCGCGTCGATCGTGCCTCCGCCGAAGGGCAGCTCCACGCGCCGGAGCGTCGCCGCCACCGGCCCGCGGACGATCGCCGTCGCCGCGATGCCGACGGAGGCCCCCGGAGACACCTCGGCGCGCTCCGCCACGGCTTCGACCCAGAGGCCCGAGGCGGCCTTCACGAGGGCGCGAAGCTCCTCGCGCTTGCCGTCGACGAGGGGGCCCGCAGGCAGCGCCGCCATCGCGCGCCACGCATCGAGGAGCCGCGGGACGATCCGCTCCGGGTGCCACGGATCGAACTCCCGCTCCGCGGCGGCGAGGCTCGCGCCGACGGCGGCGCCGCCCGGGATGCGTCCCCAGGTGGTGTCGATGCCGGAGAGGAAGTCGTCTCCCTCCGGCGCGTCCCCCGCGAGCAGCTGGAGCTGGTCGATCCGGCTCCCCCGCCGCTCGGCGGAGCCGAATCCCTGGCTCTTGTGCATGCTCCGGCTGCGGCCGGCGAGCTCCGTGTAGGAGAGCCCGAGCAGCGGATGGAACCCGCCGATGTCGACGCGGAGGATCGGGCCGGCACCCTCGCCGGCTTCGCGTCCCGGCGGACTCCACCGGTTCCAGAAGAGACGACGCGGGCGGAACGGCTCCACGTGCGCGAGCTGCTCGGGGAAGCGCTCGGGGTCGCCGGCCGCGTCGAAGGCGCGGGCCGCGAGGATCGCCGACGCCGTGTGGTGTCCGTGGCCTCCGCCTCCGTCCGCGGGGAAGCGCGCCACGATCACGTCGGGCCGCATGCGTCGGAGCACCCACACCACGTCGGCGAGCACGGCGTCCTCTCCCCAGATCGCGAGCGTCTCCTCGGGCCCCTTCGAGTAGCCGAAGTCGATCGCCTGCGTGAACCACTGCTCCGCCCCGTCGATGCGCCGCGCCGCCAGGAGCTCCTGGGTTCGCAGAACACCGAGCAGCGGCCCCTGCTCCGTGCCGATCAGGTTCTGCCCGCCGTCGCCGCGCGTGACCGACAGGTAGGCCGCCCGCAGACCGCGCTCGTGCACGAGGTAGGAGAGGAGCGCCGTGTTCTCGTCGTCGGGGTGCGCCGCGACGTAGAGCGCCGACCCGACGGTCTGCGCCCGCCGGAGCGCACGCGCGATCTCGGCGCCGTCGCGCGGCTCGACTCCCGCGCGCGCGCGCGCGACCACGAGGCTGCAGGGAACGAGACAGGCGAGAAGAGCCGCCGCCGCGGCCCGGCGAGGTCCGGACATGGGCGCCAAGCTACGGGCCCGGTCGGAGACTGGCTCCGATTTCGTGCACGCCCCCGGGCGCGCTCCCGCGGCGTCCCAGGGTCGTGAATGATTCGGGGCCAGTCTTCATGCTGGACCGGGTCCCGTGTGCCGCGCCCTCGCCCGCCGATCGATCGTCCTCCTCGCCGTCGCGTCGATCGCCGGCTGTCGTGACGCGGCGCCCGGCGACGCGCCGCCGGGGATGACGTGGATCCCGGGGGGCACCTTCTCCATGGGGAGCGAAGCGCCCTGGGCGCGCGACGACGAGCGGCCCGTCCATCGCGTGCGCGTCGGCGGCTTCTGGATCGACCGGACGGAGGTGACGAACGCGCAATTCCGCGCCTTCGTCGAGGCGACGGGCCACGTCACGACCGCCGAGCGCGCGCCGACGGCCGAGCAGATCCTCGCCCAAGCGCCGCCGGGGACGCCGGCGCCGCCGCCGGAGCAGCTCGTGCCGGGTTCGTGCGTCTTCGCGCCGACGGCCGGGCCGGTGCCGCTCGGCGATCCGGCGGCCTGGTGGCGCTGGATGCCCGGCGCGAGCTGGCGTCGTCCCGAGGGTCCCGGGAGCAGCCTCGACGGGCGCGAGGACCATCCGGTGGTGCACGTCTCCTTCGTCGACGCGGCGGCCTACGCGCGGTGGGCCGGCAAGCGTCTCCCGACGGAAGCCGAGTGGGAGTACGCCGCGCGCGGCGGCGCCGAGGGGGCGCGCTTCGAGTGGGGCGACGATCCGCCGAGCGACGACGCGCCCCGCGTGAACATCTGGCAGGGACGATTCCCCGACGCGAACCGCGCGACCGATCGGTTCCGCGCCACGGCGCCCGTCGGTCGGTTCGCGCCGAACGGCTACGGGCTCTTCGACATGGCCGGCAACGTCTGGGAATGGTGCAGCGACCGCTACCGCCCCGACACCTACGCGCTCCGCGTCGGCGGCGCGCCGGCCGTCGATCCGACGGGACCGGATCGCTCCTTCGATCCGAGCCAGCCCTTCACGCCCGTGCGCGTGCAGCGGGGCGGCTCGTTCCTCTGCCACGCGAGCTACTGCGAGAGCTACCGGCCGAGCGCCCGCATGCCCGGCGCGGAGGACACGGGAATGTCGCACGTGGGATTCCGCTGCGTCCGCTCGCCACGGTGAGGGACGCGCGCGGGTCCGGCGCCGCGCATCAGCGACCCTCGTTCCGCAGCGCCTCCTCGAGAGCGGGACGGTGCTCCGGCTCGACGGGCTTCGATCCGGGGAACGTCGCCACGTAGGCGCGCAGCCGCTCCTTCGCGTCCTCGAAGCCTTCCACCATCCGATACTCCTCGTAGGTGGCTTCGATCTCTCCCAGCTGCGCGGGCGCCGTGCCGCGGTAGACGCGGTCGGGCGGCGCGGGATTCGCGATGGCGGCCTCCGTGCGTGCGGCGACGCGCGCGAAGAGGACGCACTCGCCGGCGAGGATGGCGAGCAGCGCGCACCCGATCGCGACGGAGAGCCACGACGTCGCCACGCCGCGTACCGTCGCGCGCGCGGCCGCGAGGCCGACGGCAGCCGCCGCGCAAGCGGCGAAGAGCGAGAGCAGCACCACGGGGAGCACCGGCATGTCGGGCTGCCGCGCGTGGGGGTCCTCGCCGCGGCCCACGAGGTAGACGAGCACGAGCGCGCCGAGGGACCCCGCGACGGTGCCGGCCCAGCGGTCGCCCTTCGGCGCCGCGATGCGCAGGACGGCCCAGGCGCCGGCCGCGGCCGCGCCGACGGGTGCAAGGAACCAGGGCGCGCCGAAGGCCGCGCGCTGCGCGTTCCCGAGCTCCTCGAACCGGAAGAAGGAGGTCTCGCCCTGCCACAGGAGACCGAGCGACCAGAGCGCGGAAGCGAGCGCCGCGGCGATCCACGCGACCGCGCGCGCGCCGCGGGGCGGCAGCGCGGCGACGTGGCGAACGAAGATCGGTACGAGCAGGACGGCGGCGACGCCGAGTCCGCGCATGCCGAAGGTCCCGGTGCCGAGCCACCAGCAGTACCAAGACGCCTGGATGCCGTAGTTCGCGAGGACCGCCGCCCCGATCGCGGCGCAGAGCCAGCGCTCGGACGCGTCGCGCGCAGCGACGAGGCGCGTCACGAGGGCCGCGAAGGCGAGCGCGTAGAACGGGTGGTAGACGAGGAGCCCGTGCCAGGGATGCACGAGGACCGCCAGCAGCTCCGGGCGCGACGGGTCGAGACTCCGGAATCCGCCGTCGCCGAACGTGTAGGGCGAGACGAAGAGGGAGCCCGTCATCCACCGATTCGCCCAGGCCACCTGGATCGCCGCCACGGCGAGAGGCGCCGCCGCGCACAGCCCGAGCCGGATCGATCGGTCCGGCGCCTCGCGCCGGAGACGCACGGCGTAGACCCCGAGCACGACGACCCCGTAGGGAAGCAGCTGCGGCCGCACCAGCAGGAGGAGCGCGCAGCAGGAGCCGACGACGAGCGCGTCGAGGACGCGCCCTGGACGTCCGGCGAGCGCCCAGCGCGCGCCGAGCGCCAGCGCCGCGAAGGAGAACGACTCGGAGGCGTGGACGTGCGAGTAGTAGCCGAGGTGGGTCGCGACGAAGCCGAGCCCCGCTCCGAGCCAGGCGAGGACGGGGCGCACGCCCGCCGCGAGGCGGAGCACGTCGGCGAAAGCCCACCAGAAGAGCGCGCCGAACAGTCCCGCGAAGAGGAGCGCCGCGACGCGCTCGCCGAGGGGACCGAAGGCGGTGTATCGCCCCAGGGCCAGGAGGAACCCGGGCCCGTGCGACCACTGGGAGAACGGCACGCCGGACGGCGACAGCACGTCGTGCTCGATCCGGAAGATGTCGCCCGTCTTGGCGACGTGGGACCAGAGCAGGTACTCGTGGAAGTCGGGACCCCAGGTCGCCCGCAGCACGAGGAGCACGAGGAAGCAGGCCGCGAGGATCCCTTGCAGCGCGCGGAGCGTGCGGCTCGAGGAGCTCATGGCGGCGGACCCGCACGCGACGGCACGGAGCGCGCGCGCCGGAGAGCTCGGGTGTCCGCGCCGAGGGAGCGGACCGGAGGCCGGACTCCCACGTGTGCGCCCGACCGCGATGGCGGGCGCGGCCCGATCCGCGTCCTATCGATTGCGGCGGCCTCGCCCCTGCCGAGGGTTGCTCCCGCCCGCGGGACCCACCGGCGGAACTTCGCGCTCGTAGGCCGGGAGCCGAAGGAGCTCGGGGTCGAGACTGCCGAGGGCCGTGTCGAGCTTCGCGAGGAGGTCTTTCCGGTCCTCGCTCACGAGCCGGGCGCGCAGCATCTTCGCCGTGTCGACGGGCGAGAGGTTCAAGCCGTCGAGGCTCGCTGCCGCCTCGGGCTTGCGCTCGAAGGAGGCGAGGATCTCCGCGAGGGCGCGCTCCGTCTCGCGCGCCTCGAAGGCGATGCGCGCGCGTCCGGCCAGGGCGAGGGCGATGTAGTGGTTCGCGGAATCGCGGCTCCCGGGATTCCGCACTGTGCCGGCCTCGTAGTGGGCGATCGCGCGGTCGTAGGCGGCCACCGCGTCGCCGTCGTTGCCCGCGCGACGATGGAACTCCGCGGTGACGAAGGAGGCGTAGCCCGCGAACCAAGGGAGGTTCGGCGGCGCGTCCTCGGCGCGGAGCATCGCGCCGTAGACCTCCTCGAGACCCGCGAGACCCTTCTCCGACAGGATGCGGCCGCGCAGGCGGTCGTGGAGATCCCACGAGTCGGGGAAGCGAGCGAGACCCGCGTCGAGCACGCGCGACGCCTCGCCGCCGGCGCCGAGACGGCGCAGGAAGTCGTAGTGCGCGAGGACCTGCGCGTCCGTGCCGAGCGGATGCTGCTCGAGGAGGCGGTAGGCCGCGTGGACGTCCGTGAGCCATTGCGCCGGCCACTCCTCCTTCGCGACGAGCTTGTCGAAGATGGCCCGCTGCCGCGCGTCCGCGAATAGCGAGAGCACCTGCATCGCGCGGCGTCCGTGGGGCTCCGGCGAGACGCCGGCCATGGCGGCCTCGGCACGCTTGCGCGCCTCGTCGGGACGGCCGAGGGACGACTCCGCCGAGGCGAGCGCCGCATTCACGCGCCAGCCCTCGGCGCCATGCTTCTCCGCCTCGAGGGCGGCGCGGCGGGCGTCCTGCACGAGGAGCTTCGCATGCTTGCGCGCGACCCGCGGGTCGTCGGCGAGGTCGAGCATCGCCTCGGCGAGCGCGAGACGCGACTCGGCATCGACGGGACGCTGCAGGGCCTCCGCCGCGCGCTGGTCGAGGCGCTCCGCGAGCGCCGGCTGGTAGACGGCGGCCGGCGTCGGCGCGTCCGCGAGGAGCCGCATCCAGTCCTCGACGTCGACGGCGCTCGCATCTCCGTGGAGGCCCCGATGGACGAGGGCGAGCGTGTGGGCGCGCGGCGAGTGGGCCCCGATGCGCTCCAGGGCGCCGATCAACGCGTCGCGCTCGGCCGTGTCCGTTGGCTGCCGGAGCGCCAGGGCGATCAGGTCGATCGCGCTCTCGGAGCTCGAGCTCGCGAGCGCGCGCCGCGCCAGCTGATTCAGCTGGAGGTCGAGATCGAAGAGCGCGAGGCGCAGGACCTCGACGGAAGCGCGCTCCCCGAGCGCGATCGTCGCCGCGAGGATCTCGCGCCGGCGCGCGCGGTCACCGGCCTGATAGGCCGCCTCGACGGCCACGCGGTCCTCGATGTCGGCACTCGCCACGCGCTCGAGGAGCGTGCGGTCGCCCCGGGCCGTGGGCGGAGGCGCCGGGCGGTTCGCGATGCCGTCGCGCAGCGCGTTGAAGATCGTGTCCGTGTCCCACGCATAGAAGACGTCGTACATCTCCTTGCGGTCGAGCTCGACGCCGATGTGGCGCGGTGCGATGCGGCGCCCGTCGAAGAACTGATCGTAGAGCCCGGGCTCGATCGCGATGTGCTCGCCGCAGGTGACCGTGCCGAAGCGCGGGCAGACGATGCGACGGCCCTGCTCGTCGTGGTCGCGCGGGTTGTGGCGATAGACCGACGCGATGACCGTGACGTAGGGCTCGTAGAGCGCCGCGATGTCCGGCTGGCGGTAGCGGATCCCCGCGTAGTGCTCGCTCGCGATCTCGCCATCCATGTTCACGCAGATGAGAATCGCCTTGCCGGTCTCCTTGGAGACCGCGAGCGCGTCCTCCCAGGTGCGCTGCCAGGTGACGAGGCAGGGGCGCTTCCAGTCCTCGGCCGTGGGCGCGAACCACATGGCCTCGCGATCGACCCCCGCGCCCCCGCCGCCCTGGGCGAGGGCGGACGGTGCGGCGACGGCGCCGGCGAGGAGGAGTCGGAGGAGCAGGGGGGCGAAGCGCGGTCGCGGACGGGTTCGGCTCATGGCGAAGAGAAGGAGTCTACGGGCTTCCGCGAGGCACGGGCGACCCCCCGGGATCCGCGCCGCGGGGGTCGCTCCTCGCCGAGTTCGGTCCGGAGCCGGCGCCGGCGGGTCGGGGTCGAGCCGCCGGCGCGGCGCCGTCGCGGAACGCGAGCCGCCACTCGCTACTGCGTGCCCTTCTTCTCGGCGCGGAAGGAGGCCTGCATCGCTTCGATCTCTCGGGCGACGCCCTCGAAGCCCTTCATCTTCTTGGCGGCGACAGCCGCCACGTCGAAGGACTTCATCGCCTCGTCGCGCTTGCCGAGCTTCCACTCCACCTGCCCGCGTCGCCAGAGGATGATCGCGTGGTACGGATTCTTCTCGTCGGAGGCGATCTTCTGGAAGAGCTCCCACGAGCGCTCGAGCTTGCGGTTCGACTGGAGGTAGTAGTCGGCCGCCTCGAAGGCGAGGTTGCCGTCCTCCGGAGACTTCGAGAGCGCCGCTTCGATCTTCGCGTCGGCGCGCGCGTCGACGTCGACGCCGATCGGAACGGTGACCCGGGTGCGCTCCCAGACGAGGTTCAGGTCGACGGCCGTGCGAGACTTCGGGGAGAGCTGGATGTCGAACCACTCCGCCGGCTCGATGGACGTCACCCGCACCGAGACGCGCGCCACGTCCTCGGACTCGCGGTAGGCGTAGGTGCCCCACTGCTCGTGATGGGAGTTGAGGATCACCGTCCAGGACTCCTTGCCGGGGATCGTCGCGAGCAGGTACTTCCCCGCCGCCACTTCCTTCCCGCCGAATGTGACGGGCTCGCTGAACTCGATCGTCGTCGGCTGGTTGGCGCCCGTGCGCCACACCTCACCGTAGGGCACCATGCCGCCGAAGATCGCGCGCCCCTTCACGCCGGGGCTGCAGAAGTCGACGGAGATCTTGCAGGTGCCGACCGTCCGCGAGACGGAGGCGGCGGGACTGCCGGCCGGAAGGCCGATGCCGTCCTGGAGGGACGGAAGGACGGGGACCAGGGACGCGATCGCCAGGATCGTCGAGAGCATGGGACTCCTCGCTGCGAAGGTAGAGAGGGACGGGCACTCCAGGGGCGCCAGTGTAGACGGACTAGGCATGCCCGTCGGGGGGACGGACGAAGGGCGCTCCTACGTGCCCGCGCCCCGATTCGGCTCGGCGAGATTCTTCACGTCCACGAGGTCCGTGAACGTCATCGACTCCGAGTTGAGGCAGTAGCGCAGCCCCGTCGGCGGAGGACCGTCCTCGAACACGTGCCCGAGGTGGGCATCGCAGCGCGCGCACAGGATCTCCGTGCGCACCATGCCGTAGGCCGTGTCCTCGTGCTCGGCGACGTTCTCCCGAGCGATGGGCTGGAAGAAGGAGGGCCAGCCCGATCCCGAGTCGAACTTCGACTTGGATGCAAAGAGCGGCAGACGGCAGCAGATGCAGGCGTAGACACCCTCGCGGTGGTTGTCGAGGAGCGTGCCGCAGAAGGCGCGCTCGGTGCCCTTCGCACGCGCGATCTGGAACTGCGCCGGCGTGAGTTGGCGCGCCCACTCCGCATCGCTCTTCACGATCTTCGGTGTTTCGACTTCCGCGAGAATGCCATCGGACTGGAAGACACGGACTCGGACCACGGGGGGATCCTTCGGCGGAGTGGTGCGGAACTCGGGGACGCGGGGCCGCCCGAGGGAACGGGCTCCTTGTATCCCATCGTCGCGCGCCGCGCACGATCCGCGACATCCGATCGGCCGCGGGATCCGCTGTTCGGGTTCGCGGGACACCAGCCCGCCACCACCGAAACACGATCCCGATGCACAAGAAGCCCCTCCTCGTCGCCGCGTCGGCCCTCGTGCTGGCCGCGGCGCTCCCCGCCTACGCATTCTTCTCGAGCCACCGCGAGGCGCCGCTCATCGCGGACGACCCCACGGCCGACAACACCGACGTCTACGCCTTCGTGAGCCCGGAGAGTCCAAACCGGCTCGTCGCCATCTGGAACTACATCCCGCTCGAGGAGCCGGCCGGCGGACCCAACTTCCACAAGTTCGACGACAACGTCTCCTACTCGATCCACTTCGACAACGACGGCGACGCGATCGCGGACGTCACCTACGAGTTCCGATTCACCACACAGCGGCTGAACGACGCCACCTTCCTCGCCGTGACGGGTCCCGTCACGAGCCTCGACGATCCGGACTACAACGTCCGACAGTCCTACGACGTCTTCGAGATCGTCGGGAAGAAGAAGCCCGTGAAGCTGAACGCGGCTCCGATCCCCGTGCCGCCGCCGAACGTCGGCGCGACGTCGACGCCCGGCTACGAGGCCCTCGCTCAGGCGGCGATCACCACGCTCCCGAATGGCTGCCGCGTCTTCGCGGGGCCGCGCGACGAGGCCTTCTACGTCGACCTCGGAGCGATCTTCGACCGGCTCACGATCCGCAGCGGCTTCGGGAACGTGGGTGGAGGGAAGGATGGAACCGCCGGCTACAACGTCCACACGATCGCGATGGAGATCCCGATCGCCGACCTCACGGTCGACGGGCTGCCCAAGGAATCGACGTCCGAGCCCGTGATCGGCGTCTATTCGACGGCGGCGCGGCGCGCGACGCGCGTGCTCAACGCCAAGGGAAAGGCTCCCAAGAACGTCGGGAAGTTCGTCCAGGTCTCGCGCCTCGGAATGCCGCTCGTGAACGAGCTCGTCATCCCGCTCCGGGACAAGGACCGCTTCAACGCGAGCCAGCCCAAGGACGACGCGCAGTTCCTCAGCTACGTCGTGAACCCCGAGCCCGCGGCGCTCCTGGACGCTCTCTACTCGGGCGCGGGCCTGAGCGTCCCGACGACGGGTCGCAACGATCTCGTGGCCGTCTTCCTCACGGGCGTCGCCGGTCTCAACCAGCCCGCGAACGTCGTCCCCAGCGAGATGCTCCGCGTGAACGTGGCGATTCCGCCGAAGAAGCCGGGCGATCCCGGATACAGCCGTCTCGGGGTGCTCGGCGGCGATCTCTCCGGGTTCCCCAACGGCCGGCGCGTCGGAGACGACGTCGTCGACATCGAGCTGCGCGCCGTCGCCGGAGTGCTGTTCCAGGATGGCGCCGGCAACACACCTTTCGACGTCTTCCCGAACAACGTGCTCGGCGACGGCGTCGATGGCAACGACGTGCCGTTGCCGGACGTGTTTCCATTCCTCGCGACTCCGCACGACGGCCTCACCAATCTCCACGGGAAGCAGAACTGATCATGGCGATCACCCGCCCGTTCCTTGTCGTCCTCGCCGGAGCCGCCCTCGCGGCTCCGGCCGCCGTCGGGCTCCTCCGCCGCGAGCCCGCGCTTCCCGCGCCGGCATCGGACCGGACGCGCGCCCTCACCAACGAGGCGGCGCGGGCTCTCCAGCGGGCGCGTCTCTCGCAGGACCACGCGGACTACGAGGAGGCGGCGGCACTCGTGAGGGAGGCGCTCGCGATCGCTCCCGACGACGAGAGCGTCCTCGCGTTGCTCGGCGCCGTCCTCGCCGGACAGCACCGATTCGCGGAGGCGCTCGAGGTCGCGCGCCGCGCGGGTGCGCGCCAGCCCTCCACGCTCACCGAGGGCGTCCTCGTCGATTCGCTCGTGGAGCTCGGCCGCTACGAGGAGGCCGTCGCCGCGGCGCAGGCGATGATGGACCGCAGGCCCGGGCCCGCCGCCATGGCGCGCGCTTCCTATCTCCGGTCGCTCCACGGCGACCGCGAGGGCGCCATCGAGCTCATGCGCGCTTGCGTCGACGCTTCGGCCGACCGCGGCGAGAAGGCTTGGTCTCTGGTCCAGCTCGCGTCCGAGCTGCGCTCCGCGGGAAGGGTCGAGGAGGCGGCGCGCGCCTGCGCGTGGGCCCTCGAGGTCCTGCCGGGCTATCGCCCCGCCGAGCTCGAGAGCGCGCAAGCGCGGGCGGGCTCGGGAGACGTCGCGGGCGCGGAAGCGGCGCTGCGGGCCGTCCTCTTGCGCGATCCGCGCGACGCCGATGCCCATCTCCAGCTCTCGCAGCTCCTCGCGGCGCAGGATCGCGCCGAGGAGTCGCGGCGTCACCTCGACGAGGCGACGCTGCTCGAGCGACAGGAGTTCGCCGCGTCCTCCGGCGACGGCGATGCGCACCACCTTCTCGAGTGCCTCCTCGTGCGTGGCGACGCTGCCGAGGAGGCCCTCGCGCTCGCTCGCCGCGAGGCCGAGCGCCGGCGCGACGTGTTCACGTGCGACCGTCTCGCGCGGGCGCTCCTCGGCGCGGGGCGGGTCGAGGAGGCGCTGGAGGTGTCCTTCGAAGCGCTGCGCACCGGAAGCGACGATCCGAGCCTTCTGTTCCACGCGGGCGCCATCGCCGCGCGCGTCGGCGACGCCGAGACGGCTCGCGAGCGGCTCCGCCGCGCGATGTCGCGTCCGGCGGCGCTCTCGCCGCTCGCCGCGCGCTCGGCTGGGGAGATCCTGGCGGAGCTCGAGCGGGGCTGAGCGATCGTCGGCGGCGGCGCGCGAAACGAGATCCGCTACTACTGCGTCACCTGCAGAGCATTCGAGAAGGCGAGGCCCTGCGGCGCCGACGAGTCGATCACGATGGCCTGGAAGTAGCCGACGAAGCCGCTCGGCAGGCCCGAGGGCCAAGTGAACTGCAACGCATCGGCGCCCGAGGAGTCGGTCGTCTGGACGAATCCGAGGTCCGGATTGGGAACGAGTACTCCGCCGGCGATGGACAGGCCGAGGAAGCTGCCACCGAGGGCGTAGGCGAGCGTCGCGTTCCGCGAGGCCTGCATGATGCCGAGCGTCACGACCTCGCCCGCGGAAGGGAGCCCCGTCGCGGTGACGATCGGCACACCAGCGGCTCCCGCGAGGCCGTACCCGAGGTTCATCCATGGGTTCGCCGGGATGCCGCCGCCCGCGGCGTCGTGGACGAAGACGTCGAGACTCGCGTTCGTGTCACCGGCGACGAGGTTCGGCGCGGTGCTGGCGAACGCCACCAGCTCTCCTCCGCCGGAGACGCTCGAGCAGTTGTTTCCGAGCACCTGGCTGCCCGCTGCGGCCTGGATCCCTCCCGTCGCCACGCTCACTCGGCGCGTGGTTCCGGAGAAGAAGTCGCGCAGGAAGACGTCCGGGACGCCGTTCGTGTCGCCCGGCACGAGGTTGCTCGCTCCGCTCTGGAACGCGATGAAGCGGCCGTCGGCCGAGATCGTCGGCCACGAGCTCGCGCCGTTCCCCTGGGCTCCTGTCCGGTGTAACGAAATGATGTCCGCTTTCTCGTAGCGGGTCAGGGGGGTGTTCGTCGTCGAGTAGCCGGGTCATGGAGACCCGGGAGGACGACGATGGGAGCGGAGCACGACACGGGGCCGGGAGCGCGCACGCCGCAGGGCGGGGCTCCCGGCCGAAGGCCGGGAGGACCGCCCGAAGGCGGGCGCGCTCCCGGGTCGAGCGGTCGGCGGTACTCGGCGGCCGAGAAGCTGGCGTGGATCGAGGCCTTCGAGGCGAGCCGGCAGGGCCTGGTGGCGTTCTGCCGGTCGAATGGTCTGAACACCAAGTCCTTCTGCGCGTGGCGCCGGCGCCTGGCGCACGAAGGTGAGGCAGGGTTGGAACGGCAGGCACCCGGAGCCGCGAAGCCTGGGCGCAAGCGCCGTGGCAAGCTAGGGGTGCAGATCCGTGAGTTCACTCCGGAGGAGCGACGCAAGGCGGTCGAGACATTCCAACAGTCCGGGCTCTCGCAGGAGGTCTTCGCACGGACGTGGGGCGTCTGCTCGAAGACACTGGCGCGCTGGCTTCGCAGGCACGCACAGGAGGGCCCGAAGGGTCTGGAGCCGCGCAAGCCCGGCCCGCGAACGGCAGCCTCTCCTGCGGGGAAGCCCAAGGGGGCCGATCCGGTGCGGGCGGCGGTCGTGGAGACCAAACGCAACTTCCCGGACTTCGGACTTCGCAAGATTGCGCACTTCCTGGGGCGATTTCATGCGCTGCGCGTGAGCCCGGGCACGGTGCGCAAGACGCTGCGCGAGGAAGGACTGCCGAAGGCTCCCTCTCCTCCTGCGCGACCGAAGCGCGGCCGCCCCCAGGTACGACGCTTCGAGCGGTCTCTACCAGGCGACCTGTGGCAGAGCGACATCACGAGCTTCCTCCTCGCGCGGCACCACGTCCGCGTCTACCTGACCGTCTTCCTCGACGACTTCAGCCGGTACGTCGTGAGCTGGTCCCTCCAGGTCCATCAGCGGCAGGACCTCGTGATCGAGGCGCTCTACGAGGGGATCGGGCGGTTCGGCAAGCCGAAGGAGGTCCTGACCGACCAGGGGCGGCAGTACTTCGCCTGGCGCGGGAAGAGCGACTTCCAGAAGCGGCTCGAGAAGGAGGGCATTCGGCACGTCGTAGCGAGGGCGCACCATCCGCAGACGGTGGGCAAGACGGAGCGTCTCTGGGAGACGATCCAGCGCGAGCTGTGGGGACGGGTGCAGCCTCAGGACGTGGCCGAAGCGCGAGAACGGCTAGGGCACTTCTTCGCCCACTACAACCACTTCCGGCCCCACCAGGGGATCGACGGAATGGTGCCGGCAGACCGCTTCTTCGGCGCGGAGAGCACCGTGCGCAAGACGCTCGAGGACGCGATGGCGCGCAACGAGCTCGCGATCGCGCTCGGGGAACCGGTGCGCAAGCCGGTCTTCCTCGTGGGGCAGATCGGCGACGAGCAGGTGAGCCTCCACGGCGAGCGTGGCCGCCTGGTGATTCAGACTCCGTCGGGTGAGCGACGGGAGTGGAACTCGGACGACATTGGCATGGCTTCGAAGCGAGGAAACACGAGCGATGAAAGCGAAGTTGACCCGAACGGATCGAACGACGGAGGTGCCGAAGACGCGTCGGACGCGGAGGGGCCGCAAGCGCGCTCACTTCCGCACGATGCCCCGACCCGCGCTGCCGGTGCGGGCGCTTTGGGAGGCGGCGAGCGAGGAGCAGCGTCGAGAGGCACACCGCCGGTGCACGGTGATCCTCGAGTACTGGCTGGGAAGGATCAGCAAGGAGCAGGCGGCAACGAAGCTCGGGGTACCGCTGCTTCGAATCTTCCAGATGTCCCAGCAGGCACTCGGCGGGATGGGAGCAGGACTCCTGAAGCAGCCGAGAGCGCGGAAGGGATCGGTGGTGATCGACCCGCAGGAGGATCCCAAGATGCTGCGTCAGCGGATTCGTGACCTGGAGCGACAGCTGGAGGCGTCGAGCGGCTTGATCGGTCTTCTTCGCGAGCTTCCGGCGAACCGCACCACCTCAGCGAAAGAGACCTCCGGGCATGGCGGACGATCTGGGCGTCACGGACTCGGTGCGACGAAAGGTAGGACTCGATCTGGCTCGGCCCGGGCGACGCGGCAGGCAGAAAGTAGCCGCGGAGATGCTCGGCGTCTCGTCGCGGACGGTGCGTCGGTGGCGCCGGCGAGCGGCGCAGGGCTGGGTGAAGCAACGTCGGGGCCGTCCGCCCCGGACCCCCGAGGTCCGTCGCCAGGCACAGGAGCTCGTGAAGGAAGCATGGACCCGGCAGGGATGCTCGGCGGGCTGGCGTCCGGTGGAGAAGGCCCTGAACGGGACCGTCCCCACGCGGCTCGTCCAGGAGTCGCTGTCCGTGCTCAAGAAGGACCAACGTCGGCGGGCGCGAGCGATTCGGCGCACGCTTCGGAGGACGATCGCCGTGAGCGAGCGTAACGTCGCTTGGTCGATGGACTCCACGGAACTGGCGCGAGCCGAGCACGGAATCTTCGCCGGGGAAGTGCTCCGCGATGTGGGAACGCAGAAGACGATCGCTGCGTCCGTCGGACCACCGAGTACGTGGCGGGACGTGCTCCAACTCTTGAATCGCGCCGTGCTCGAGCAGGGAGGACCGCCGCTCGTCATCTTCACGGATGGCGGACCGGTCTACCGCAGTTGCGCATTCCAGACGTGGTGTCGTGTCCACCGCGTCCTCTGGATTCGCAGCGTCCCCCACACCCCGCAGCACAACCCGTGGGTAGAGCGCGCGATCCGCGAGATCAAGGACGAGCTCGAGCCTCTGAGCGAGCTTCCGAGCACCCTTCCCGAATGGCGTCGATGCCTGCGATGGATCATCCGTCGCTTGAACACCTACCGCCTGCGGCGCTCGCTCGGATTCCGGACGGCGGACGACCTTGACAGCGAATGCCCTCCGCAGGACCCTGAAGGCCTACGTGCGCGTCTCTACGAGGACGCGTGCGCAGCCGTTGAGAACGCCCTGGCGAACGTGTCGCGGCCTCGTGATCGACACCGCGCCGTGCGCGAGGCGCTCTTGACGATTCTCGAGCGATTCGGAGTGATCCAACGAACCATCGGCGATGGACGTCCCTCGAGCCCTGAAGCGGACATCATTTCGTGATCACCACACAGAGCGCGGACCGCGTAGTGCCGCCTTCTTCTACCATATCAAATGCTGCAGAATCGAGGCCACTCCGTGACGGGAAACCGAGCATCTTCTTTAGGAGCGGTCTCATTGCCAAGGACGATTCGATTGTACTTGTTGAACAGAATCGAGACCATGTTCGTTTCGAAGTCTTGGCGAATCTAGATCGAGTCGACGAACAACAGGCTCACTCAACCACTTTCTCAGTTGATGGTGCGTATTCAGCCATACTACCTCTGCACTTCTCGGGAATGGCCTCGATTGATATCGCAATGCTCAACGCAGGTGGAAATGCAACAGTGTTGATTGATCCTGATAGTACGAAGCAATCGCACCACACTCTTGAGAGCCTTATCAGGCTACCGCACTTCCTGGCTCGAGTAGAGGGCGTAGCGCCCCAGCGCGACACATTGGTCGTAGTGTCGCGGAATAGACCCGAGGCGGCCCTCTACCGGAGCACGCCCGAAGGTCCGCGATCGCGAGTAGCCTCCTTTGAATGGCGCAAAGGACGCTATGGAGGCGGCTGTGACTCGATGCGCACCATTCGCGACACAGACAGTAGCGTCAGCTATCTTGTTGCCAAGGCCTTCGGTCTGCCATACTTCGCCGCCCTCGAGCTTGACGAGGATCTGAACATCACTCGAACGCGCACTATTACCAGAGCAGAGGCGCCACATCTCTCGCAAGGCGGAGCGCGATTTGGATCGAGCCTCGGCAGGTCCTGTGTGTTCCTTTCTCACCTCATCAGCCCCGTACACACAGACGACACATGGCAACCCTTCGGATCGCACGGGCCTCGGATTTACTTCACAGGTATTGACGCAGAGAGCGTCGACTTTGTTGAGTCCGCGACGCTCGATGGGGTAACAGTAGCCGTTGCTGTGCGTAATCGCTTCTCGGACATGCGCATCTTTGAGATTGTTACTGGCCGGGTCAGTCATGTTACGTCTACAGCGCTGCCCGATATGGTGATATCAGCGTCCACAGGATTCGCCAGTGAAACTAATAGCCCAGTTATTGTATTAGTCGATTCACGAACTAGAGTCTGGAGACTCACCAAGGACGAGGACGGACAATGGGGCATGCCTACCATTATCTGGAAGAAGAAATAGATGTAGTTGTTGCGTTCGCGTCCGGCCCAGGACGTCTTGACTCCAGCGACGGCTCGCTTGCTCGAAGCGTTCAGCCCTGCGTCACCCGCGCGTCCTTCCAGCCGCGCGGCGCGAGTTCCCAGAGCTTTCCCTTGGGCTGCGTCGGGATCCGTTCGATCACGTCGCGCAGGTAGGCGAACGGATCGATCGCGATTCGCCGGCACGTGCCGACGAGGGAGTGTATCACGGCGGCGCGCTCGGCTCCGGTCTCGTGCCCGGCGAGCATCGAGTTCTTGCGGCCCACGGCGACGATGCGCAGCGCCCTTTCGGCGCACGCGCTCGGCCCAAGCCTTCTTTCTCGTAGGTTGAGCGACGCAACCATGCCGTTTCGACGTGGCCGACTGTGGGCAGAAGTGAAGGACGCATGCCGAGCTGCGTTCAACGGCGTGGAGCATTCGCTCGAAACGCGCCGCAGGAGTAGCGGTGACTGGGACGTGGGACGGGGATTGGGAAGTTGCCTCCCCGTTCTCTACCTTAGCGTCCACGGTTGCGACCTCGTTCGTAACCGCAGCACAACCCAGGAACCCAATGGCGAAAACCACGAATCCCTCCCTTGCTTCCATTCGCGCCGCCCTCGACGACTACGCGGCTGCGGTGTCCGATCTCCCCGCTCGCGTGGCGCGCATCGGCGAGGAGCTGGCGGCGCTCGAGCGCGAGGTCGCGGCGCTGGAGTCGAGCGGCTCCGTGCGCGCCCCCCGTCGCGGTCGTCCCGCTGGCGCGGTGAAGCCGCGCGGCCGTCACGGGAAGGCCGGCGGCGGGCGGCGTGCTCCCGGCATGGACCTCGCCAGCATCATCGCGAAGGTGCTCGCGGCGTCGAAGGAGCCGATGGGCATCCCGGCGATCGTCGCTGCGGTGAAGCGCGCGGGCTACGCGTCGTCGAGCCCGAGCTTCGCGCGGATCGTCGGCATGCGCCTGGGCGACCGGAGGAAGTTCCGGCGCGTCGGGCGCGGCATGTACACGGCGGCGGGCGGCGGTGGCGGCGCGAAGGCCAACCCGTCGAGGCCGGCGCGGAAGGCGAGGAAGCCCCGGCGCGCGAAGGCGGATGCGCGGAAGCCACGTGCGAGCAAGGCGAAGGCCGCGAGGCCGGCGTCGCCGCCGAAGCCCGAGGAGCCGAAGGGGGAGTAGGGATAGGAACTGGCTCCTCGCGCATCCAGAGTGCCTGCGCCAAGAGCTGCGCCTCTTCCCACTGCACCCGTGAATCGTTGGACTCTCCTCGGTGTTTCTGCGCTCCTCGCCTTGTGTGGATGCGCGCAATTGGGGAGCGCTCCCGAAAGTGCTCCGGAGTCCGTGCAGCCGCACACGATCTACGTCTGCTATCCCGAAGGGAGCCAAACGAAGGCGATCGTCGCTCGACTAGACCGCGCGCTGTCGAGCATTCCTTTCGAGTTCTCGGGAGGCGCAAGCCGCAGTGGACACTATCTCGCGGTTGTCGTTCAGGCGCGACATGGGAGTGAGGCGGAGTCGCTGCTCAACGACGAGTTTCGGAATGATGGTCCCGACATCTACGTGAAGTAGATCAGCGCACGTCCCCGCGGCCTAATCCGCAGCCCCCGACGGCACGTCCGAGTCATAGCGCCGCTCCTGGTATGGCCCGCCCAGCGGCGGCGTGAGCAACTCCTCGGCGAGGAACGCCTGGATCTCGAACGCGGCGCGGATGGGCACGTCGTGCGGAACGCGGATGCGCACGGTGTTCGGGGCGTCGAGCGTTAGCGCGCAGCGGCTGAGCGCGCTCTCCCGCGAGGCAAGCATCGGCAGCGCCAGCCCCGACGCGACGACGGCGTCGAGCCGAAGGTAGGGATCCTCGAAGCGCGCGACGATCTCGACGACATCCGGGAGCGCGCCTGCCTCTTCGAGCAGGTCCTAGTCGGTCGCCGTGGCCGCGTCGCGTCCCCCTTTCCAGAGCCGCCCGCCCCCGTGGCACGTGGCGCAGGGGTCGGAGACGACGAACCCCGTGGGCGACTTCCCGTGGGGAACGCGGCTGACGCAGCTCCCGAAGCACGTCATGCAGACCACGGACTCGCGGCCCGTCTCAGCGGCGATGCGGTCGGCCAGGCGGCGAAGCTCGATCGGATCCATCGACCAGCGCGGGTACGCGTTCCTTCGAGGTCCTGTGGGCTACCGAGGGCAAACATGCCTCGGGGATGGCGGTTCTTCCGGGCGAGCAGCGCATTCGCCGAAGAGCCTGAGTCGAGGCGCGAGCTACTGCTCGTGCGGGCACGCTACTGAGGCTCCACGTCCTCAGCAACGACGCCGGCGACGTCCTCGGCCGCGCCCCCTTGGCGCACCGCCACCGTTCGCCGCTCGAACCGCTCCCTCACCCCGCGCTCGACGCTGACCTCGACGCGCCCGCCCGACGCGGAGCCCACGAGCGCCCGCTCCTCCCGCTGCGCCGCCAGGAGCACGCGTGACGCGTCGGCGGCGGACTGGATCGGCTTCGTGCGGAGCACCTCCAGCGCGCGTACTTGAACCGCTCGCACCGTGCGCAGGTGCCGCTCGCGCATGGCGACGGCGTCCTCCTCGAGCCGGCGCGACGCCTCCTCGCAGACGCGCGCCTCCATGGCGTGGAGCCGCTCCTGCCAGTGCTCCCGGCGAGCGCGGATCGTGACGCACCGCTTGCTCACCCCGAGCTGCGCGGCGAGGGCGGCGTAGCTCCTCCGCTGCTCGCCGAGGGCGACGTAAAGCTCGTAGGCGTTGACGGGGATGCGCTTCACGGCACCGCGCGCTCCTTCGCGACCTCGGCGAACGTGCGCCCGTCGCCGTCGAGCACGGCGGGGGCGTTGACCGCCGTCTGCCACCGCTTCACGGCGACATCGACGTATGCGGGCTCGATCTCGATGGCACGGCAGCGGCGGCGTTCGCGCTCGGCGGCGATGAGTTGCGAACCAGACCCCGAGAAGGGTTCGAAGACGATCGCTCCGGGCGCGGTGTGCTTTCGCATGGGGCGCGCAAACAACTCCGGTGGCTTTGAAGTGGGATGGTCCGTCGCGATGCGCGCCTTGCCGTCCCAGTCCACGGTCCACACGGTGCTGAACTCGTGCTTTCCGTCGTGCGGCGGCATGCTGCCCTTTCGCCAACCCATGATGCATGGCTCGTGCTGGTAGTGCCAAAACGAGCGGCCAAAGACTGCGGTCGGCTTCACCCAGACCACCGACTGTGCGTCGTGGATGCCGAGTTCTTCCCACAGGCGCTGAATGAGGCCGCACCGCTTGTGCGCGTGCCACAGGTAGAACGCGGCGTGCGGTGCCATGACCCGGAGGATCTGCGTGAAGGCCGAGCGGAAGAACGCCTCCGCGTCCTCGATCGCGATCTCGTGGTACGTGTCGGTCCAGTCCTTGCCCGAGTCGTTGGGGCGATCACCCGTGTAGCCGATCACGTACGGGCTGTCGGTCGCGACCAGCGCCGCCTGCTCCCCCGCCATCACGCGATCCACGGCTTCGGGAGTTGTCGAGTCGCCGCACAGAAGCCGGTGCTCGCCGAGCAACCAGAGATCGCCTGCGCGTGAGACCGGCGTCTCGGGCGGCTCCTCCGGTCCCGGGTCTTCGATTTCCTTTGGGCCCTGCGCGGCTTCGATCTCGGCGATGAGCTTCTCGATGTCCGCGGGCGAGTAGCCCGTGCCGTCGAGGTGCCCACCAGCCTCCAGCTCCTCGAGCAGCTTCACGAGGACGGGCTCGTCCCACGCCGCCAACGAGGCGCAGCGATTCAACGCGATGCCCAATGCCGCGGCGCGCGCGTCGTCGAGGTCGAGCTCCACGACGTCCGCTTCAGTCCACCCGAGCCCCTGCATCGCGGCGACGCGGCCGTTGCCGCCGATCACGCGCTGCGAGCTGCGCTGGACGACGAGCGGCTCCGCCTGCCCGAACTGCGTCAGGCTCGCCGTGATCGCCCGGAGGTTCTCCTCGCCGTGCACGCGCGGGTTCTCGGGGTTGATCTGGAGGGCCGCCAAAGGAACGCGTCGAAGGGTCAACATCGGAGCGCCGGGAAGGGGCTAGAGAACGGAGCGGCAGTATAGTTCCTGCCGTCTCAAGTCCCAAGGAATCCAGGACCTACCGAGGTTGGGAAGGCCGCGCGGTCGGCAATCCGGCTCGGTCCTGGCAGCTCCCGGAACGCCCGGAATTCGGCGCGAACGGGGCCCGCCCTCGGCGGGTGCTGGGGCCACCGAGCGGACGCCTCAGACGGCTCCGAGCGCCGTCGCCGCGCAGGTCCCCATCCCCGGAATTCGCCGGATCGGGGACCCTGCGGGGAACTTGCGGTGCACTTTCGCCGGTGGCGCCGACCGCCGTGGGGCGGGCACGGCACTTACGGCGAGGGCGTTCGCGCCCGAACCCCGCCTGAGGGCCGAATTCGGGCCGAAAAAGGTCCCCTCGGGGAACTTCCTGCGGTGCACATCGGGGAACTTGCGGTGCACTTTGGGGACCCTCCGGTGAACTTCCGGGCGGCGCCGCGCTGCCCGGTCGGGGCCCCGTCGATGCGCGCGGCCGGTGCCGGGAGTCCCTTCGCGAAGCGCGCGCCCACGTCGGCGCGTGGCCGGCAGACGTACGCGACGGGACCCTCCGCGCGCGCATCGCTGCGTTCCCCCCTGCGCCCGTTGGGGCCCCCCGTCGTTCGATCGCGCCGCCCGTTGGGGCCCCTTCGAGCGATCACTTCGAGGAGCGGCCACGTGGAACGCCGGCCACGGCCCGCAGCGCGTAGTTCCCGTGCGACGCGGAAGCGCGGCGCCGCCCCCGCGTTCCTCGAATCGCTCGAGCCGCGACGTTGCCCGCCGTTGGCGCGACGTTGGCGCGTGTGCCCGCGTGCCCCGGCGTGCGCCGCCGAACCCGGAACGCCGCCGAGTGCGCGCACGTTCGCGAGGACGGGACCCACGCGCGCGCCGGGTCGTGAACTCCCCCTGCGCCGGCTTGGGGCCCCTCACCGCGAAGCTAGGCCGGGCCGCCGGGGGCCCCTTCACGCATCGGCCACGATGCCGCGAATCCCGGCGTAGCTCGGCGCCGGCTCCCCGCCGCCGCACGGGCGCCCCGCGCCGCGCCGACGTTCGGCCACGCGCCCCACGGTTGCCCCCGGCGCGTTCCGCCCCGCCGACGGGCCGCGCGGGAACACGCGGGCACCTGGGCGCGAAGTCGGGCGACCCCGGAAATCTCGCAAGGAGATGCGTGGGGGCCTACCCGCAGAAACGGCGATTCCGCGTTCCCCCCTGGGGGATGGCCGCGTGCGCATGGCGACGACCGCCCCCAGTCGATCGTTCGCGATGGCCTCGAGACTTCGGCAGACTTGTCGCTCGGTAGCACGCAGACGCGGGCTCGTGCGCTCCCCCCGTAGGCCCGCCGCGGCACCCACGTCGCCGTCGCCGTCGCTCGCGCCGAGGCCCCGCGAATCCGATGCGTGCGTTCGCGGCGGGGCAGCCGCGCGGGCGGGCCCGCACAACGCCCCCCGTACGCCTGCTCGTACCTGCGTCGTCGATGGGGCCCCCGCCGGTTCTACTGCGCCGGCGAGTTCTGGAGAAGCCCGCGTGGGCAGTTGACGCCGCAGAGAGCGCGCGGCGGGCGGTGGTTCCGGGGCGGGTTCGTGCGGCGGTTGGGGCTCGTCGGAGTCGAAGGATCTCGGGTCGCATGTGCGCACTTCTGCGACGTGAGGCGCCACGGACGAGCCCGAAGCGGCGGGCGCGAGCCACGAAGACCACGCCGAGAAGAAGCCCCGAGACGAGCACGAGAGAGAGCGCGAGAGACGCCACGAGCCGCGAGCACGAGCCGACCGCGGAAGGCGAGGGGAGGGTTCTCGACGGGCACGCGGGGCGGCGCCGACGGGGTGGCATGGCCGGGGCGCAGGCCACTCCCCTTTCCGATTCCGCCGCGACCCGGCCGCGCCACGCGCCTCCGCACGCCCGCGACGACCGAAGCCCCCACGAGCGACCCGCTCGAGAAACTCGCGCAAACTTGATTTGAGCGGTCTCAAATCGTTATCGCGCGCTCGCGCAATCGGGGCTGGAGCGACACGCCGCGAGACTCGCGGGGACCGCGCGCGCGGAGCTCCCGGCGAGAGGAGAGCCCGAGCGGCGACGAGACGAGCACGAAGGAGAACGAACGCCGGGCCGCGGGGATTCCTTCCGGCGATTGGGGAGCACTCCGTCCGCGCCGTACGCGCGGCACCGGCGCACCGCACCACGCTCGACCCGGCCCGACCGCGGGAGCGACGCGAGGGTCCGCGCCGCGTCCGCATCACCGCACCCGCGCCCGCGTCCACGGCCCGCCGCGCGCGCAGTCCCGCTTTTCCCGCAGCACCCGGTCCGCGCGAAGCCCCCACGCGAAGCCCCGCGCGAAACGTCGCATGGCCCTCTTATCGAGTGGATTTCTTCGACGAAAATCGTCATCGCGCGCACACGCGAGCGCCGAGCGGTCCCGGCCTCGGGGGCCCGCGAAGCACGCGCGCGCGCGGAGACTCGAGACGCGAGCGGAGCGGCGAGACGAGAGGAGAGCGCGAGCTCGAGATCCCGCGCCTTGCGGCGACCGTAGTGTGAACGCTCGTTCTCCGCCCCGCACGGTCGCGGTGCGCGCCCTTGGCGGCGCATCGAGCGGGCCGTGGGCCAACGAGGAAATCGTCCCTCCGCGTCTCGCACGCCTTCGCGGCGGGCCTACTTCGCGCGCGGCGTGGGCGCTCACGATGCACCAAGGACGCGGTGAGCGGCGCACGCTTCGACGGTTGTGCGATCGCTGCGTCCTTGGACCCTCGTTTGACATGGTCCCGCGAGCGCCGGGGAATTGAGGGGCGCGCGAGCGACGCACGCGCTGCGGCTCCGAGGACGCGCGACGGGTACCTCGCGCCCGACGGCGTGATCAGCGAACGCCAACGGCCCACGCGGCCTCGCGCCCGCCGCGTTCCGTTTCGACGGACGGCGGTCGGCGCAGCGCGCGGGCACCCGGCTGCGCGAAGCTCGCCGGCGGAAGGAGCCCGATGCCGGCGTCGCCGCCCGGCTGGCGTAGCTCCCGCCCGCTTCCGCCGCGTTGCCGGAGTTGCCGCCCGAGGTCACCCGCCTCGGCGGCCGCACGCTCCCACCGTAGCTCCCGGCGCTCGGCGCGCCCTGCGGCCCGACACGGCCAACACGCGCCCCGCGATGCCCGAGTTTCGCCGCCGCGGCCGGGGTTCTGCGCGCTTTCGCCGGAGAGCGCTCGCCGGTGTCCCGCGCAGCTACGGGCTGCCGGAACTCCGTCGCTTCGCCCGCAGCTCCACGGCTCCATGGCGGCGTCATCCCGACCTCGGAGGCCCCGCCCGTGCAGTACGCCGACGCCGTTTCCCGCTTCCTCGCCCAGCTCGTCGCCGACGGGCGCTCCCCGCACACGGTCGCGCAGTACGCGCGGCACTTGGCCGCCCTCGGCCGCTGGCTCCCGCCGGACGCCGCCCTCGCGGCCGTGACGCCCGAGGAGCTGGCCCGCTTCCTCGGCGACCCCGCGGTTCTCGCGCGCCCCGACGGAGCCCGCAAGCGCGCGAACACGCTGAACGCGCTGCGCTCGGCCCTGCGGGCGTTCTTCGCCTACGCCGCGCGCGCCGGGCACGTCGCCCAGGACCCGAGCCGCCTCGTGCGACGGGCCATCTGCGCGCCGGCGCCGCCGCGGACGCTCGCCGACGAGGCGGTCGCGAAGCTGATCGCCGCCCTCGCCGCCGGCACGGACCCGCTCGAGCGGCGCGACTTCGCGCTCTTCCACACGATGCTCGCGACCGGCGTCCGCCTCGGCACCGTGGTCGCCCTCGACGTGGGCGACGTGGACCTCGCCGCCGGCGAGCTGGTCGTGCGCCACGCGAAGGGCGACGCGCGGGCGTGTCACAGCTCGGCCTATCAAGTCCACTGGCAGTTCGGCCAAGCTGGTCCACCG
>CAZJHD010000025.1:0-56371 GCA_964545855.1 uncultured Planctomycetales bacterium | reverse complement strand
CCGCAGCCGCTCGCAGCCGGCCGAAGCCCGGCGCCGATTTCTTCACGACCTCGGAGAGCATCGGAGTCGTCCGGCGGGCGCGAGGAAGGGCGCCTTCGCATTCGGATGTGCACTCGAGTCGCAGCGGGTCCCTGCCGGGGACAGGCGCGCGTCGGCGGCCCCCCGAGGTCCCGGGCCCATGGTTCGATCCGCGCGCCGTCGGGTGTAGCCTGGGTGGTCCGAATCCCCTCCCACGGTCTCGAATCCCAGGGTCCCGAACACCATGCCCGTCACGCAGGAACAAGTCGTCGAACAGTTGAAGCTCGTTGCCGATCCCGAGGTCATGGACCGCGAAGGGAAGCCCGTCGACATCTACGAGATGGGCCTCATCTACGAGATCGGGATCACCGAGGCAGAGAAGCCGGAGGTGAACATCCGGATGACGCTCACGTCCCAGGGCTGCCCCATGGGCCAGCAGATCCAGAAGGACGTGGTCACGCGCGTCGGATCGATCCCGGGCGTCACCAAGACGAACATCGAGGTCGTCTGGCAGCCCCAGTGGCACCCGTCGATGATGAGCGACGGCGCGAAGCAGCGCCTCGGGATGATGGACGAGTGAGATCCTGGGGAGAGCGCCCCGCGGGCAGGCTCACGCCTCCCTCGAAGGGCGGCTCCCGCGCCCGATCGGCCCCCGCACGTTGATCGCGGGCTCCCTCTGGTCGATAGTCTCTGACCCGATTCGACGATTCCGCCGGGCGTCCGCCCGGTCCTCCGCAGCACCGAACGAGACCCCACCGCCACCATGCCCGAGTTCTCCGTCGACCCGGTGAAGTGCATCGCCTGCGATGCATGCTGCGTCGAGTTCCCCGAGGTCTTCTACATGGGGGACGACACGAAGGCGCACGCGAAGGCGGGACACCCGACCGACAAGTACAACGCGCGCACGGTGGTCGACGTCTGCCCGACGGCCGCCATCCTCTGGAGCGGCGAGCTTCCCCCGCCGGAGGACACCGACGGGGGAGCACCGAAGGAGGTGCCCGGCTGGGAGGCCGTCTGGGCCGAGGCGAAGGACTCCGTCTTCGACGATCCCGACGAGCGCGACCGCCGCTACGGCCGCCGCTACACCGTCGAGGCCCGCGACGGCTGGACGCTCGTGCGCGTGGAGTTTCCCGCCGTGGTTCCGCAGGTGCGCGATCGCTACCGGTTCGGCCTCTCGGCCGACATGCCCGACTACGCACAGCAGGTGGTCACCGGCGGGCGCCAGCTCTACGTCCGCGCCTGGATGGTCGATCCGAAGGTGCGCCTGCTCTGCAACATGTCGTCGGCCTTCCCCGACCGATTCACGATCAAGGTCGACTTCGACGAGCCCGTGGTCGGCCTCAAGTCGCACTACGACGCGCATCGGATCCTCGAGGTGGCGGTGTTCCACACCGAGAAGGCGAAGAAGGACTTCGTCTGGACGGCCCACTTCATCAACGAGTCGTGCACGGGATGCACGATCTGCGAGCGCGTCTGCCCGACGAACGCCATCACCGGCGCGTCGAAGGTGCGCCACTTCATCGACCCCGAGCTCTGCATCAACTGCTCGGTGTGCGGCACCTACTGCCCCTTCGATTCGATCGTGGGCCAGCAGGACTCGCTCATCCAGTACCTGAAGCCGAAGGAGATCCCCAAGGCGCAGGTGATCGAGGAGCTCTGCACCGGCTGCGAATTCTGCGTGGACGTGTGTCCCTTCGACTGCATCCGCCTGGAAGACTTCGACGGCACCGTGAACCGCGTCGCCGTCGTGGACGAGAAGAAGTGCGTCTCCTGCAAGCTCTGCGAGCAGGTCTGCATCAAGGGCGCGATCCTCGTCCCTCGCCACCAGACGTTCCCCGAGGGGATCGGCTGGAGCTACCAGCCCGGCAGCGTCGAGGGCCTCGAGGAAGGCCGAGAAGACCTCCCGCTCACGCGCTTCTAGGAAGCCCCATCACGGGCGCGGCGCGGCGCGAACCGCCGCGCCAGCGCGAGCACGCGTTCCTGCACGCGCACCGACGCGAGGTCGACCATCGCGTCGTCGACGACGATCGCTCCGCGGCCCTCCGCCGAGTCGGCGCGCCGGTGGGTCTCGACGACGCGCTCGGCCCGCGCGACCTGCTCGGGCGTCGGCCGGAACGCATCGTGGACGAGCGCGATCTGCGACGGGTGGATCACCCACTTCCCGTCGAATCCCGCACGCCGCGCGCGCCGGGCATCCTCGGCGCAGAGATCCGCGTCGCGGAACTGGAACGTGACGCCGTCGATCGCCTGGAGGCCCGCCGCGCGCGCGGCCGCCACGAGGCGCTGCTTCGCGTAGACGAAGTCGGTCCAGGCATCGCGGTCGAAGACCGCCCCCACGTCCGCCGCGTAGTCGGCGACGCCGAAGAGGAGCGCGTCGAGCCGCGGCGACGCGGATGCGACCTCGTCGATCCGCTGCAGCGCCGACGCCGTCTCGACGAGCACTTCCAGCCGGATACGCCCCTCGGGGAGACCGCGGTCGCGCTCGATCGCGCCGATCCGCGCGCAGACGAGCCGCACGTCGTCGGCGCCGCTCACCTTCGGCACCACCACGACGTCGGCCGCGTCTCCCGCCGCCCCGAGCACGTGCCGGAGATCGTCCTCGAAGAACGGCGAGCCGACGGGGTTCACGCGGAAGGCGCGGAGGCGCTCTCCCCAGGGGAGCGTGCGCAGGGCCTGCGCGACGACGTCGCGCGCGGCGACCTTCTGGGAGAGCGCGCAGGCGTCCTCGAGATCGCAGATCACCTCGTGCGCGTCGCTCGCCGCCGCCTTCGCCATCATCGAGAGCGAGTGGCCGGGCGTCGTGAGCTCCGTGCAGCGGATGGAGTCGCGCGCCATCGGACCGCTCAGCCCCTCGTGGCCGGCGGCTCCTCGACGAGCTCCACGAGGACGCCGCCGAAGGACGACGGATGCACGAAGGCGATGGTCGTTCCGCGGGAGCCCCGCCGCGGCGCCTCGTCGATCAGGCGCAGGCCGGAGGAACGCACGCGTTCGATCGCCGCGGCCACGCTCACGACGCGGTAGCCCACGTGGTGGAGCCCCGGCCCGCGCTTCGCGAGGAAGCGGCCCACGGGCGTCTCCGGACCGAGGGGCGCGACGAGCTGGAGGAACGAGCCGCCGACGCGCAGCAAGACCTCGTCGACTCCCTGCTCGTCGACGCGCTCGCGATGGACGACTTCGAGGCCGAGGCCGCGCGACCAGGAGGCGATCGATGCGTCCAGATCGGCGACCGCCATGGCCACGTGATCGAAGCACGACACGAGGCCGGGGACGGGGAGGGAGGGAGAATCGGGCCGCACGCCGGCAAGATAGCGCCCGCCGCGCGCCCGCCGGCACCGAAGCGATGCTCACGCTCCTCGTCCCCGTCCTCCTCCAGGGAACACCGGCTGCCGCCGCCGGCGACGGGGAGGCGCTCGCCTGGGCGCGGCGCGAGCTCGGCGCGCTGGTGGAGGCATCGGACGACCCCGCGCGCCGCGCTCCGCGCGTCGAGTGGCCCGAGGAGCCGATGCCCGTGGCCCCGCCGGCGCGCTTCGCCCTGGAGGTCCTCTCCGCGACCTCCGAGGGGATCGCGATCCGGATCGAGTGGCCGGAGACGGGAGCGCCCTTCGCCGAGCGGCTCGAGGCCCGCGGCGCCGCCGAGGCCTCCTTCGCGCGGATCGCGCTCGACGCCGATCCGACGCGCCTCTTCCTCGCACGCGTCGCCGCGCTCGCGGGCGCGCGGGGCCATGGGCGCGTGGAGCGCGGCGGCTGGAGCTCGACGGGATCCCACCGCCCCACGGGGCAGGCGCGGCTCGAGATCGGGGGCGCGGCCGTCGTCGTCGGTCCGGAGCGGGTGCAGCCCTGGCCCGCGCGGTCCACCTCTGTCGATGCGCCCGTGCTGTTCCTCCTGGACCGCGAGACGCGCGCACTCGTGCCGGACACGTCTCCGCCGGCTCCGCTCGGCGAGGCGGCCCGGGCCCGTCTCCTCGCGGAGATCGACGCGCCCCTCGACGCCTCCGATCGCGCCGCCGTCCGGAGTCTCCGCTTCCGCCTCGCCTGCCTCGCCGCGCTCGGCATCGCCGACGACCTGCCACGTTTCGACCGCGTGCTCCGCGCGCTCGACGAGGGCGCCGCCCGTGACGCCGTCCTCGCATCGCGGGCGGTGCTCCACGTGCGCGTGGCGGCTCCCGCCGAGCGCGTGGCCCTCCTCCGCGAGCTCCTCGGCTCGCCCGCCTACGACCTGCGCACGCAGGGGCGCCGCTTCCTCGCGACGCAGGACTCCGCGACGCGCCGCGGCACGATCCTGCCGCTGCTGGAGGGCGTGGCCGAGGGCGCGACGGACGAGAAGGCGCGGGCCGACGTGGTCGCCGCGGCGCTCGAGCTCCTCGACGAAGCGGCTCGCGACCGCATCGCGGCGCTCGCGAGCGCGGCACCGATGCGCACCGCCCTCGCGGAGGTGGCGGGCCGCTCCTACGAGCCGAACATCGTCCGCGACCGCGCGCGCGAGATCCTCCGTCCACGCTGAGAGGCGGCACATCCCCCATGGACGCACGCTCCCCGAGACCGCGATCCCCCGTCTCCTCCGCCGCGCTCCTCGCGATGGCGCTCGCTCTCACGACGCTCGCCGCGGCCGGCGCGGCCCAGGAGGAGACGGACGCGCCGGCCGTGCTCCAGGCGGGAGACCACCCGGGGATGCTCCTGCACGGAGGCCGCGAGCGCACCTGGATCCTCCATGCGCCGCCCGGCTACGACGGCTCGAGGCCGGTTCCGCTCGTCCTCGTCCTCCACGGAGGCTTCGGCAGCGGCGACCAGGCGTCGCGCCACTACGGCTGGCGCGAGAAGGCCGATGCGGAGGGCTTCCTCGTGGCGTTCCCCGACGGCGTCGGCCGCATCCGGACCTGGAACGCGGGCCACTGCTGCGGCGCCGCCATGCGCGAGGAAGTGGACGACGTCGGATTCGTGCGCGCACTCGTCGCGACGCTCGGCGCGGAGCTCTCCGTCGATCCCGATCGCGTCTACGCAACGGGCATGTCGAACGGCGCGATGCTGGCGCACCGCCTCGGCGCCGAGTTGTCGGGGACCCTCGCCGCCATCGTGCCCGTCGCGGGAACCGTCGGCGGACGCGCGCGTGCGCGTTCGCCCGTCGTGCTGCCCCCGGCGCCCGCGCGTCCCCTGCCGGTGATGATCGTCCACGGCCGCGGCGACCGGCACGTGCTCTACGACGGTGGCCCGCCGGAGATCGGCGCGGCGACGCAGCGCGTCGACCTCTCCGTCGCCGACAGCGCGGCCTTCTGGTGCAGGGCGAACGGTTGCAGCGAGGAGAGCGAGCGCGAGGTCCTAGCCGGCGGAAAAGTCGTGCGCGAGACCTGGAGCGGGCCCGACGGCGCCGACGTCGTCGTGATCACCGTCGAGGACCAGGGCCATGCGTGGCCCGGCGGGCTCCGCGGCTCGGTCTTCCTCGACGCGCCGAGCACTGCGCTCTCGGCGACGGATGCGATCTGGTCGTTCTTCGCGGCGCATCCGCGGCGGCGCGCCGCCGCGCCGGCCGAGTCGATGGCCGCTCCCGCGTCCGGCGCCGCCGACGGGGAGCCGCGAGACCTGCGCGCGCTCGCCGCCCGCGCGGCGTCGCAGAGGAAGTCGTTGATGATCTGGCTCGAGCCGGACGACGCGCCCGAGGTCACGGAGCTGGACCGCACGATCCAGTCCGACCCCGACCTGCGCGCCGCCTTCGGCCGCACGTTCTTCCTGGAGCGTCTCTCGCTCGTCGGGGCGCGCGGCATCGCCTTCGCCCGCGAGCTGCAGCACCTGCCACGCCGCGGCAGCCCGTGCATCGCCGTCGTCGACCGCGACGGCGCCATCGCGTCGGTCGTCGATCCGGAGTCGTGGAAGTCGGGCGGGCGCTTCGACCGCGACCGCATCGCCGCCTTCGTCGCCTTCTGGGCGCAGGCGCCTCCGCCCGACGACCGCCTCGCGCGCGTGCGGGAGACCTACGGCGCGATCTATCGGCCCGAGGCCGACGCGAAAGCCGAGATCGCCGCCGCCGTGGCGCGCGCGCGCGCCGAGGGGAAGCATGTCCTCGTGAAGGTGGGCGGCAACTGGTGCCCCTGGTGCTACTTCCTCCACGACGAGCTGGAGACGCGCGCCGAGCTGCGGAAGCTCGTCGAGGCGTGCTACGTCCTCGTGCGCGTCTCCGTCGACGAAGCGAACCGCAACGAGGCGGCGCTCGCCGATCTGGGCCACCCGGAGCGCTTCGGCTATCCCGTCCTCGTCGTGCTCGACGGCGAGGGCCGCCGTCTGCACACGCAGGACACGGGCCTCCTGGAGCGAGGGCCGCGCCACGACCCCGCGAAGATCGAGTCCTTCCTGCGCGGCTGGACGCGGGAGGCGGTCGCGCCGGCGGGCAGGAAGTAGGGTCCCACTCCCGCCTCTCAGCCGTCGCGCACCGGGATCGGCTTGCGGTCGGCGTCGACCGCCACGTAGACGATCTCCGCGTCCATCACGTCGACGATCTTCCCCGGCTCGCGCAGGCGCTCCGCCTCCACGCGGCAGCGCACGGTGACGCTCGTGCGGCCCACGTGGTGCGTCTCCGTGTAGAAGCTCACGAGGTCGCCCACGTGCACCGGCGCCGCGAAGACGACGCGGTTCATCGCGACGGTGACGAAGGTCTTCTCCGGCGCGTGCTTCCTCGCCTCGACGGCCCCCGCCACGTCGAGGTGCGAGAGCACCACGCCGCCGAAGACGGTCCCCAGCGCGTTCGTGTCCTTCGGCATCATCGCGACGCGGATCGCCGGGCATCGCCCGGGCGGCGTCGGTCGGCTGGTCGGCTTCGTCATGGTTCGCTCGGTGGAGCACGGTAGCGCCGCGCGGCCTCGCTGCACGCTCCGGCCTGCAGTCCGTCCTGGAACGGCTCGTCGCCGCGATGGAGAGTGCCGCCTCCCGGGAGGCACACCTGCGTCACGTCCTCGCGCTCGATCAGGGCACCACGAGCTCGCGAAGCCTCGTCGTCGACGAGGAAGGGAGGATCGTGTCCTCGGCGCAGCGCGAGCATCCGCAGAGCTTCCCGAAGCCCGGCTGGGTGGAGCACGACCCGCGCGCGATCGCCGACACCCAGCTCGCGACGGCCCGCGAGGCGCTCGCGGCCGCCGGCCTCGCGGCGCGCGACGTGGCGGCCCTCGGGATCGCGAACCAGCGGGAGTCGGTCGTCCTCTGGGACCGGGCCTCGGGAGAGCCGCTCCACCCCGCCATCGTCTGGCAGGACCGGCGCACGACGGAAGCGACCGAGCGGTTGCGCGTCGACGGGCACGAGCCCGAGGTGCAGCGCACGACCGGCCTCCTCCTCGATCCCTACTTCTCCGCCACGAAGATCGCGTGGCTCCTCGACCACGTACCGGGCGCGCGGCGCCGCGCCGAGCGCGGCGAGCTCGCGGCGGGAACGATCGACGCCTGGCTCCTCTGGCGGCTCACGGAGGGAGCGGTCCACGCGACGGACGTCTCCAACGCCTCGCGCACGCTGCTGCTCGACCTGCGCACCGGCGCCTGGAGCGACCCGATGCTCGCGCTCTTCCGCGTGCCGCGGGCCGTGCTGCCGGAGGTGCGCGCGAGCAGCGGCGTCCTCGCGGAGACGGCGCCGGCGGCGCTCGGGGCCGCCGTGCCGATCGCTGGGGTCGCAGGAGATCAGCAGGCGGCGCTCTTCGGGCAGCGCTGCATCGCGCCCGGGCGCGCCAAGTGCACCTACGGAACGGGCTGCTTCCTCCTTGCGCCCACGGGCACGTCGCCCCGGGCGAGCGGCCACCGCCTCCTCTCGACCGTCGCCTGGCGTCTCGGCGCGGAGCCCCTCGCCTACGCGCTCGAAGGGAGCGTCTTCGCCGGCGGCGCGGCCATCCAGTGGCTGCGCGACGGTCTCGGTCTCGTGCGCACGGCGCCGGAGGTGAACGCGCTTGCCGCTCGCGTCCCCGATTCGGGAGGCGTCTTCCTCGTTCCGGCCTTCGCCGGTCTCGGCGCGCCCCACTGGGATCCGCGCGCGCGCGCCGCGATCCTCGGCATCACGCGCGGCACGACGGCGGCCCACGTCGCCCTCGCGACGCTCGAGGGGATCGCCTTCCAGGTGGCCGAGCTGATGGAGGCCCTCACCCCGGACGCGGGCTTCCCGATCGAGGAGCTGCGCGTCGACGGCGGAGCAGCCGCGAGCGATCTCCTGATGCAGATCCAGGCGGATCTCCTCGGCATCCCCGTCGCGCGACCCGCCGCCACCGAGTCGACGGCCCTCGGCGCCGCGTTCCTCGCGGGACGCGCCGCCGGCCTCTGGCCCGACGACGCGGCGCTCGAGCGCCTCTGGCGCCTCGACCGCGTCTTCACGCCGCGAATCGGTGCCGGCGAGCGCGCCGAGCGGATCGCCGGCTGGAAGCGCGCCGTCGAGCGCGTGCGCGGCGACGTCTCGGGCTCGACCGGCTCGGCGCCCTGAGCGTGGACCGCGCCGCGATGATCGCGCGCCTCGACGGCGCGGAGTTCGACCTGGTGGTGGTCGGCGGCGGTGCGTCGGGGCTCGGAGTCGCCGTCGATGCGGCGAGCCGCGGCTACTCCGTCGCTCTCCTCGAGCGCGCCGACTTCGGCCAGGGAACGTCGAGCCGGAGCACCAAGCTCGTCCACGGCGGAGTCCGCTATCTCCGGCAGGGGAGGATCCGTCTCGTCCGCGAGTCCCTGCGCGAGCGCGCGCGCCTGCTGCGGCTCGCGCCGGGCCTCGTGCGGCCGCTCCCCTTCGTCGTCCCCCACCGTCGCGTCCTCGATCGCCTCGTGCTCGGCGCCGGCCTCGCGCTCTACGACCTCCTCGCCGGCGACCACGGCCTCGGTGCCTCGCGGCGCGTAGGGCCGCACGAGGCCCTCGAGCTCGCGCCCAACCTGCGGCGCGAGGGGCTTCGCGGCGCCACGATCTATCGGGACGCCCAGTTCGACGACGCGCGTCTCGCCCTCGCCCTCGCGCGCACGGCGATCGACCACGGCGCCGTCGTCGCCAATCGCGTCGACGTGGTCGGACTCCTGCGCGGATCCGGCGGGCGCATCGGCGGCGCGCGCGCCCGAGACGCGGAGAGCGGCGCCGAGATCGACGTGCGGGGACGCGTCGTCGTGAACGCGACCGGCGTGCTCGCCGATGCAGTGCGCCGGCTCGACGACTCCGCGAGCGATCCCGTGATCTCCCCGGCCCAGGGGGCGCATCTCGTCGTCGACCGGCGATTCCATCCCTCGGAGTCGGCGCTCCTCGTGCCGCGCACGGACGACGGCCGGGTGCTCTTCGTGATCCCCTGGCTCGGCGCGTGCCTCGTCGGCACGACGGACGTCGCGCGGCCCACGGCGGAGGCGGAACCGCGGGCTCTTCCGTCGGAGATCGCCTACCTGCTCCACCACGCAGCGCGCGTGCTCGCCGAAGCACCGGGGATCCGCGACGTGCGCTCCACCTTCGCCGGGCAGCGCCCGCTCCTCCGATCGGGAAGCGCCGGCTCCGCGACGCACCGGCTCTCGCGCGAGCACGCGGTCCTCGTGTCCCGCGGCGGGCTCGTCACGGTCGCCGGCGGGAAATGGACGACCTACCGCTGCCTCGCCCGGGACGCCGTCGACGCCGCGGCCTCCGTCGCGGGACTGGCGGCATCCCCCTGCCGGACGGAGGACCTGCCGCTCCACGATCCTGGAGGCGCTCCGCGGGAGGAGTTCGTCCACGCCGCGGCGGACCGGTCGGAGCCCGTGGTGCCGGGTCTCGCCTGCCGGCGCGGCGACGTCCTCTGGGCAGCGCGTCACGAGATGGCGCGCACGGCGGAGGACGTCCTCGCGCGCCGGACCCGGGCGCTCCTGCTCGATCCCGCGGCCGCCGCCGAGGCCGCCCTCCCCGTGGCACGGCTCGTCGCGGAGGAGATCGGCCGGAGCGAGGAGGCGACCCTCGCCGATGCCGACGCCCTGCGCCGCGTGGCGGAGGGTATGCGGCCGGGACCCGATGGACCGGCGCCGGGGTGACCCTCCCGGCCCGTCGCGGGCACCCTCTCGCAAGGGACTTGTTCCCGTCCCGGGTTCCGCCCCGTATGCTCCGCGCTCACTGGTTTCCGGTTCGAAGCCTCAGGCGCGAAATCCGCTCGTCGAGTCGACGCCTCCGCGACTGCGCACAGGGACATCAGCAGGACGCAGCCTGTCGCTGCGCCCTTTCTCTCTCTCGCGCCCCGAACCGAATGGCTCGGGGACACTTTTCGAGGACGATCGATCGATGGGTTCGCGACTGTACGTGGGGAACATCCCCTTCACGACGACGGAGGCCGACCTCCGCACTTTCTTCTCCGAAGGCGGCCGCAACGTTACGGACGTCAAGATCATGACCGACCGGGAGACCGGCCGGTCGCGAGGCTTCGGCTTCGTGACGATGAGCAGTGATCAGGAGGCTCAGGACGTCGCCCGTGCGTTGAACGGGCAGAACATGGGGGGACGCCCCATTCGTGTGAACGAGGCCGAGGACCGTCCGGGCGGCTTCGGTGGCGGCGGCGGTGGTGGCCGTGGCCCGGGTGGCGGCGGTGGCTTCCGTGGAGGAGACCGTGGCGGCGACCGCGGCGGCTTCCGCGGCGGCTCGCGCGGCGCCCGGTGGGGATGCGTCGGGGGGGCCCCGGGCCCCGGGGGAGCCACCGGCCGCGCGCGGCGCGCGCGCCGTGCGGGCCCCCCGGGCCCGGCGCGCGCTCGTTTCCGGATCGAACCACGAGCATGAGCACGCTCGACGCCGAGCGAGGCTCGGTCCGTGCCGCATCGCGGTCCGCGACGACCGCTCCCGTGGCGATCCCCCTCCTGCCGATCGGCGACCTGCATCGTCCGGCCACTCCGGCGCGTACGCTCCGATCGACGCTCTCCTTCTCCTTGTCCCAACCGATCCCATCGCAACGACTCCACCCGCATCCGTGACCGCCCCGCCTCAGCCGGAGGTCGACAGCTTTCGAGCCTTCGAGCTCTCCGAGGAGATCTTCGAGACCCTCGACGAATCGGGGTTCGTTCGGCCGACTCCGATCCAGGCGCTCTCCATCCGTCCCGCCATGGCGGGCCGTGACCTGCTGGCGCGCGCGCCGACCGGCACCGGGAAGACTCTCGCCTTCGCGATCCCCGCCCTCGAGCGCCTCCATCGCGCCTCTCCGAGCGCCCGGACGGGCACGCGCATCGTGGTGCTCGCTCCGACGCGCGAGCTCGCCTTGCAGATCCGCGGCGTGATGGAGGTCTTCGCCTCGAAGCTCGGCATGCGCACGGTCGCCCTCGTCGGCGGCATCCCGCTGCGATCCGACTTCACGGCGCTCGAGTCGAAGCCGCATGTGGTCGTCGCCACGCCTGGGCGGCTCCTCGACCATCTGGAGAGCCGCCGCGTCGATCTCTCCCGCACTGCGATCCTCGTGCTCGACGAAGCCGACCGGATGCTCGACCTCGGGTTCCTCCCGCAGGTGTACCGCATCCTCGCGGCGATGTCCGCGAAGCGGCAGACGATGCTCTTCTCGGCAACGCTGCCGACGGACATCACGAACCTCGCGCACAAGCACCTGAAGCGTCCCGTGCGACTCGAGGTGGGACCGCCCACCTCCACGGCCTCCGGCGCCCATCAGCGCGTGCTCTTCGTCGGCCAGGAGCAGAAGGTCGACTGTCTGATCGCGCTCCTTCGCGAGGAGGAAGGGACCTGCCTCGTCTTCGTCGGCACGAAGGTGGAGGCCGACTCGCTCTACCGCCGCGTACGCGCTGCAGATCTCCCGGTCGCCGTGATCCACGGGAACCTCGCCCAGACGGCGCGGATGAAGGCCCTCGAGGCCTTCCAGGAGGCCCACGCGCGCATCCTGATCGCGACCGACGTGGCGGGCCGCGGGCTCGACGTCGAGGGCATTGCACACGTCGTGAACTTCGACGCGCCGCTCCGCCCCGACGACTACATCCATCGCATCGGCCGCACCGCCCGCGCCGACGCGACGGGCATCGCGACGACGCTCGTCTCCTACGACGAGCTCGACAATCTCATGGCGATCGAGCGCCACCTGCGGAAGCCGATCCCCGCGGCTCCCCTTCCCGGCGGTCTCACGAGCCCGCCCTGGGCTGCCACGGTGCGCCGCAGCGATCCGACTTCCCTGAAGCACGAAGGGCTCTTCGCGCCGCGCGGGTTCCGCATCGGCCGCCGCCGGCGGTGATCTCGCACTGGAGCGGCGGGGCATCGCTGCCGCTGCGACCCTCGGCCACGCTCGCGGTCCGAGCGACACTCTCCGCCTGCGGCTCGTGATCCGCGCGCTCGTCCTCCTGAACCTCGTCGTGCTCCTCGCGGTCGGCTTCGACAAGCTGGCGGCGTCGCGCGGCTGGCGCCGGACGCCAGAGGCGACGCTCCTCCTCGTGGCGGGCCTCGGCGGCGCGCCGGGGCTCTGGTCCGGCATGCTCCTCTTCCGGCACAAGACGAGGAAGGGATCCTTCCTCGCTGGCGCCGCGCTCGCGACGCTCACGTCCCTCGCGCTGTTCGTGCTGCTGCGGCGCGGCGGATTCTGAGCGGCGCGCGTCGGAGCGATCGAGTCCAACTCGGAGGCGGGGGCCCGCCCCATCGGGAAGGCAGCGATCCGCCGCGCCGCTCCAGTCGCGGGGTAGCCTCGACCGACGAGACGAGTGCTCCGGCGCGGCCGAGGGCGCGCCCCCGAGATCGACACCCCTTCGCCGACACCCCTTCGCCGAAAACCTGCATGCTCCGATCCGCGTCGCGACTCTCCCTCCTGCTGGCAGGCAGCGCGCTCCTGATGCTCGGAGCCGTCGTCCTCGGCGGGTGCGGCTCCTCGCGCGCGACGCGGCTGCCGGACGTGGTGCTCTTCGTCGTCGACACGCTGCGCGCCGACCGGCTGCCGACGGCCGGCTACGAGCGCGACACCGCTCCGAACCTGCGAGCGCTCGCCGAGCGCGGCGTGGTCTTCGAGAGGGCACGAGCCCCGGCTCCGTGGACGCTCCCATCCGTCGGCTCGATCCTGACGGGCTCCATGCCGACCACCCACGGTGCGGGCGTGTGGCAGCTGACGGAGGGCGTCGGGCCCGCGGGCCGCTTCACGCCGATGAGCCTCGCGCCCGATGCGGTGACGATCGCCGGGCGCGTCCGCGAGCTCGGCTACCGGACCATCGGGCGCAGTGCGAATCCCTACTCGCTCAAGGGGCTCGGGAACGGCTTCGAGGAGTTCGAGGTGCAGGAGGGATCGGCGGACGAGCTCGTCGACTGGGCGATCGATCGGCTCGGCCCGACGTCGGAGCGGCCGACGCTCCTGTGGCTGCAGCCGATGGACGTCCACGAGCCCCACGACATCCCGCCCGAGTTCGTCGACCGCTTCCCGACGCCGGAGGCCGGCCCGCGGGAGCCGCGCCACGAGGCGTTCGAGAACGCGCCCTTCGCCCGCGCGTCGCCCGAGGAACTCCGTCGATTCCGCACGCACCGCTCCGCCGTCTACGACGGCGCGGTCGCCTACGTCGATCACGCCTTCGGCCGGCTCCTCGACGCGCTCGACGCGCGCGGAACGCTCGACGACACGTGGATCGTCTTCACGTCGGACCACGGCGAGGAGCTCTGGGACCACCAGCGCGTCGGCCACGGACACACGATGTTCGAGGAGCTGCTCCACGTGCCCCTCGTGATCGCGGGACCCGGCGCGGCGGCGGGACATCGCGTGTCGACGCCCGTCTCCCTCGTCGACATCGCGCCGACGCTCCTCGACTGTCTCGGCCTGAAGCCGGAGCTCGGGCCCCACACGCACGGCCGGACTCTCCGACCCGCCCTCGCCGGAGGCGACGTTCCCCGTCACCCGCTCTTCTCCAAGCAGAGCCAGCCGGGCCCCGAGCAATTCGCGATGCTCGACCTCGACGACCGCAAGCTCGTCTACCCGGTGCGCGGGACGGCGAAGCCAAAGGTGTTCGATCTCGCCGGCGACCCCGAGGAGCTCCACCCGCTCCCGCTCGGCCGCGGCGATCCCGAATTCGACGAGCTCGCGCGCAAGACGCGCCGATTCTTCGAGAGTCTCCCGAAGGCGGCCGCTCGCGAGTACGAGAGCCTCGGCCCCGCGGAGCTCGCACGCTTGCGCGCCGTCGGGTACTTCGGCGGCGCGCGCAACCGGGCGGGCGCCGACGGCGACGACGAGGAGCCGGACGATGCGGCGGACCGCTGAGGGACGCACCCGCCGGCGCCGCCTCCGACTCAGACGCTCCAAGCCTCCAGCAGGAACGCCACCAGAACGAGCGCGTGCGTGATCTCGCCTCGGCGGACCATCCCGGGGATCTCCGCGCGCGGCACGATCTCCACGGCGATGTCCTCGCCGCCGTCGGGCCGGCCGCCATGGATCCGCTCGCAGCCGAGGGCGAGGAAGGAGAACGTGCGGTTCGTCTGGATCGCGGGATTCGGATGACAGGACCCCAGCAGAACGATGCGCGCGGCGCGGTAGCCCGTCTCCTCCTCCAGCTCGCGCGCGGCGGCCGCCTCCGGGTCCTCTCCCGCGTCGCAGGCCCCGCCGGGGATCTCGAGCGTGCTCGCACGCGTCCCGAACCGGTACTGCCGCACGAGGATCAGCTCCTCCCGTGGCGTCACGGCGACGACGTTCACCCAGTCGGGAGCTTCGATGCGGACCCGCGCGTGCTCCGAGCCGTCCCGCGGATCCTGCACGCGCACGGTGCGGACCGTGAAGATGCCGAAGTCCGCGGGCGTCTCCTCGGAGAGGTCGCGCCAGGGACGCGGAGACTCCTCCGCGTGCCCGGTCACAGGTCGAGCGCGCGGCGCGCCCGCTTCTCGCGGATCCGCTCGAGGAACTGCTCGAGGGGCACGGTGCCCTGCGTCTCGCCCGATCGCAGCCGCACGGCGACGGCGTTGGCCTCCACCTCGCGCTTCCCCACGACGGCCATGTAGGGCACCTGGTCGATCTGGGCTGCCTTGATGCGCGCGTTCAGATTGCTGCCCTGGTCGTAGATCCGGGCACGGAACCCTTCGAAGACGAGGCGGTCGCAGAGCCCGGCGCAGTGCTCCCGGAGGTCGTCCTTGATGGGGACGAGCGCCACCTGCACGGGAGCGAGCCAGAAAGGGAACCGGCCGGAGTAGTGCTCGACGAGCCCCCCGACGAAGCGCTCCATGGAGCCGAGGACGGCGCGGTGGACCATCACCGGGCGGTGCCGATGGTTGTCGGCGCCGACGTACTCCAGCGCGAATCGCTCGGGGAGATTGAAGTCGCACTGCACCGTCGGCCCCTGCCACTCGCGGCCGAGCGCGTCCTTCAGCTTGAAGTCGATCTTCGGGCCGTAGAACGCGCCGCCGCCGGCGTCCATCTCGGTGCGGAGGCCCGCCTTCTCGGCGGCGCCCGCGAGAGCACGCGTCGCGTGCTCCCACACGGCGTCGGACCCGATCGACTTCTCCGACGGCCGCGTCGCGAGGTAGGCGCGGAAGTCGTAGCCGAAGGTCGCGACGAGGAACTTCACCAGCTCGAGCACGCCGACGATCTCGGACTCGAGCTGCTCCTCGGTGCAGAAGATGTGGGAGTCGTCCTGGGTGAAGCCGCGCACGCGGAGCATTCCGTGGAGGACGCCCGAGCGCTCGTAGCGGTAGACGGTGCCGAGCTCCGCGTAGCGGATCGGCAGGTCGCGGTAGGACCGCACGGTGCTCTGGTAGATCTTGATGTGACCCGGGCAGTTCATCGGCTTCACCCGATAGCTCTGCCCGTCGATGTCCATCGGGGCGTACATCAGCTCGCCGTAGTTCTGCAGGTGCCCGGACACCTTGTAGAGCTCCTCCGACGCCAGGTGCGGCGTGTAGACGGGCTCGTAGCCGCGGCGCTGGTGCTCGGTCCACCAGAACGACTCGATCTCGCGTCGCGGGATCGCGAGGTTCGGGTGCCAGAAGATGAAGCCGGGACCCACCTCGGGATGCACCGAGTAGAGATCGAGCTGCTTGCCGAGGGTCCTGTGGTCGCGCTTCTCGACCTCCTCCAGGAACGCGAGGTAGGCCTCCAGATCGTCCTTCGACCAGAAGGCGGTGCCGTAGATGCGCTGGAGCTGGGGATTCCCCTCCTTGCCGCGCCAATAGGCGCCGGCGAGGGAGAGGAGCTTGAAGGCGCGGACTTGGCCCGTGTGGTCGACGTGCGGACCTTCGCAGAGGTCCTGCCAGTCGCCGTGGCTGAAGAACGTGATCTCCTCGCCCTGCGGGATGTCGCGGAGGATCTCGAGCTTGAAGGGCTGCGCCATCGCTTCGAGGCGCTTGCGCGCCTCGTCGCGCGAGACCGCGGTGCACCGGAACGGCCGCTTCTCCTCGGCGATCCGCCGCATCTCCTTCTCGATCCTCGAGAGATCCTCGTCCGTCACGCGCACGCCTTCGGGGAACGCGAAGTCGTAGTAGAAGCGGTGCTCGACGGCGGGGCCGACGCCGAAGCGGGTCCCGGGCCAGAGCCTCGCCACGGCGGACGCCATCAGGTGAGCCGTCGAGTGGCGGAGCGTGTCGAGAGGGAAGGGGCCCTCGGCGAGCTGGCGGTCGGCGAAGGACTCGGGATTCG
The DNA here is from genome assembly GCA_964545855.1 of uncultured Planctomycetales bacterium. Classification (GTDB taxonomy): domain Bacteria; phylum Planctomycetota; class UBA1135; order UBA1135; family JACQFD01; genus CAZJHD01. Next base: position 39,848 of record CAZJHD010000025.1, on the reverse strand, counting down.
GGGTCATGGGAGGAGCGGAGCGCCCGGATGCGCGCGCGGAGCCGGCGCGATCGTTCGGGCCGAACGGAAGCCGGGGAGGATGGCCCCGGCTCCCTGGCTCCGCAAGCGCAGCGTCCTCTCCGAAGCGCCGCGGCGGCCGGTCTCCCCGAGGCTCTCGAGGAGGCCGGCCGCCGCGTGGACGACGCGAGGACTCGCTTCCTACGGAACGATCACGCGCATGGCGTCGCTCGTCACGAGGCTGAGCGGATTCGCGCCCACTTCGATCGCGAACCACTGCAGGAAGAAATCCTGTCCCGAGATGAGCGGGCTGATGGGAACCGCGAAGGTCAGGATCGCGCACCCGTTCACGTCGGCCGCGGCCGCGTAGCCGGCGAGCGCGTTCCCCCACAGGACATGCTGCGTGGCGCCGAAGCCCGTCAGGTCGAGGGGCGTTCCGACGAGGTCCTCGCAGTAGGCGAGGGACAGGGGAGCTCCCGGGAGTGCGCCCGTGAGCGTCACGCCGAAGGTCGTCCCTTGGAACGGCTTCCCCGAGTCCCCGATGCGCAGAGTGCGCCCGAGGAGCGGCGAGCTGTTGGGTCCGGCGAATCCGTAGATCGACGGGTTCTGCTCGACGGCTCCCCGAACTTCACCACCGCCGAAGGCGGCGGAGTGGATGTTCGTGTACAGGCCGCAGCTGAAGAGGGCCGCGAGACTCGCGGCCGGAATGGGGCTCGCGCCCGCCCACGGCCCGTTCGGAGGTCCGACGAGCGCGAACAGGACTCCACCCGCAACGCCCGGAATTCCCGTGTGGATGTGGGAGACAGTGCCTCCGAGTCCGGTCCAGGACTGCATGTAGGAGAACCCCGTCGTGGCCGGATCGTAGGTTCCCGCGAGGAAGCCCGTGGCCGGGCTCGGGTTGGGCGGAACCTCCTGCAGACCCGTCGCCCTCGCGGTGAACTCCTCCTTGTCCGGACGAATCTGGCCGCGGATCTCGCCGGCGGGGAATGCCGCCGAGTGGATGTTGAAATAGGTGCCCCCCGCCAGAAGCGCGGTGATCGTCGCGGCCGAGAGCGTCGGGCTCGTCCCGCAGTACTGCCCGGCGACGCCGCTCAGGCTGAAGATGACGGGGCCCGGAACACCGACGGCGCCTGTGTGCAGGTGTGCCGCCGTCGGCAGCGGTCCCACCCCGAAAGTCGTCTTGATCCGGTAGGTGAGGACGTTCTCGGGGACGTGGAGGATCGCCTCGAGGGTGCCCGTGTGGGGCGTCGCAACGGGAGGCGTCTCCTGGAGACCGTCCAGGGTGCCGAAGAAGTGGCGGCGCACCGTCTTCACGATCTGGCCGCGAATCTCGCCGGTCGGGAACGCGCCGGTGTGCACGTTCGCGTAGAAGCCGTTCGAGAAGAGCGTCGTGATCTGGGCCGGCGTGAGAGGAGGAGTCGCGCCCTGCCACACCGTCGGGCCGCCCACCAAGGGGAAGACGACCGGACCGTTCACGCCGACTGCACCCGAATGGATGTGGGCAGCCATTCCCGTCGTGAGGCTCGTCTCGACGCGGTAGATCAGCATGTTCGTCGCCGGGTCGAGGCTGAACCACGCGCGACCCGAGGCGAGGCTCGGGACGGGCGGGACCTCGTTGGCGCCGCTCAGCAGGCAGCCGAATTGCGTTTGTGCCTGGGTGCTCGCCGCCGTGGCGAGGAGGAACGTGGCCGTGAGCAGGGTGCTCGAGAAGAGGATCCTTCGCATGGTGTTGACCTCGAGTGAGTGGGGGGACGCGAGGACCATGCTACGCAAGAATTCCGACGTCGGGGGAAGTAGCGAATTCGATTCGGTCGCGCCGCGTTTCGGCGCGGCACGCACGAGGATCGGCCGCTCTCCGGCACCGCTCGATCGCTCGTTGGCGCAAGACGCACGATCCCCGAGAATCGATCCGCCGCCCACCCTCGCACCGGCAGCGCACCGCATGCTCCTACGCCGAAGCTTCCCTCTGATCCTCCTCGCGACGGCTGCGGGGAGCGGCACGGGCACGGCGGCCTCGGCTGCCGCGATCCGTTCGGCGCCGGGCCTGGGGAAGTGGTTCGCCGGAGAGGGCTACGGCCTCCTCGTCGAGCGCGGACCGCTCGGCGGCCCGATGACCACGCGAGAGATCGTGCTGATCCACGCGATCCGTTCCGAGGGACACGTTCCGGATCTCCTCGTGCTCCTGAACAGCCCCGTCGGCGGCGGCACGACGGGCGCCTACCGGCTGGAGATCGGCATCGGGAGTCAGCAGCCCGTCGCGGTAGAGCCCCAGGCCGTGCGCTTCGATGCGCGCGCCGCCGCCTTCGCCATCCAGAGCGACGGAGATCGCCTCCGCTGCTCCGCACCCGCCGGCGCCGACCACTTCCAGCTCGTCACGGTCCCGTCCGCGAGCGGCCCCGTGTGGCTGCCCTATTGGGTGCCCGCGATGGTCGGCATCGAGCCCCGCGACCTCGCGCGTGGCACCTGGCACGATTTCTCGCGCAGGAAGGCCGAGGCGCGACCCGTCCGCCAATGGTGGCATCGCGACGCCCAGGGATCCTTCGTCGTGAGCCTCCGCGCCGACGATGGCGGCCCGATGCTCGTCGCGTCGGCTCGATTCGACTCGACCCTCCCGCTCCCGCTCTGGGGCCAGGTCCTCGACGCCGCCCGAGGAGAGCACGTTCGATTCCGTCTCGTCCTCCACGCCGAGAACCTCGGGCGCGCCCTCGCTCTCGGCCGCGGCGCCGTTGCCGGAGACGCACTTCTCTTCCCTCCGGAGACGCTGCTCGAGGCCGAGTCCGTCTGGCGCGCCGGCGTGCGCGACCTCGTGGCCGATGACGTGATCTCGGACTGGGTGCGCGAGCGCCGCCTCCGCAGGCTCTCGCCTCGGCGCAGTCCCTCCATCGGCGAGGTGGTTCCCTTCGCCTACGAGCTCTTCGCCGTGGCGCCTCCTGTGTCGACGGGCACGTCGGCCGCGCCCGCCGCCCCGAGCGGCTCGCGATCCACCGTCTCCCCCCGCGGAGCCGTCGGGCTCTTCTACGCAGGCCGGTTCGAGCGGCCCGACACCGGCATCCGCTACGAGGCATGGGTGATTCCCGGATCCGACGAGCGCTCGAACGAGAGCGAAGCGCCGAATCCGGTGACCGAGTCGACGGGCCGCATGCTCGTGCGCTGGATCCTCGGACGCGCCACGTCCGGTCTCCTCGCCGACCGCGGGTTCTCGCTCTACGTGAGGCCCGGCACCCACGCGCGCTCGCGCGCGATCGCGGCGTCCTCGAAGACCGCGGCTCCGGCGGCGAACGCGGCGCGGCCTCCCCGTGGGAGCGACGCGATCCTGATCCGGCGGGAAGTCGACCTGGCGCCGGTCGCGCTCTTCTTCTACCGGCTCGCCGACGACCTCCGCACACCGATCGTCTTCTCGCGGATCGACCTCGAGGCCCCGGGCTCCGTCTCGGCCGTCCGCCGGAGTCTCCTCGAGCGCCCGAAGGACTTCTTCCTCGCGGGAGGCTTCACCGCCTTCACGACGAAGCCCGGATCCTCGCTCCTGCTCACGAGGAGCGCCGACGAGGGGACGGTCGTCGAGACCTTGGACGACCGCGGCTGCACCCTCGATCTGCTCACGGAGCGCGACCTCCCGGAGGAGCCCTGGACGATCGCCTTCGACCTCGGCGGCAAGCGCAAGAAGCTCTGGGGCACGCCCACGGCACTCGCCTTCGGCCGCAGCCGATTCGGCGACACACGCATGCCGCGCAATGGCGTGCTCCGGCGCACCGACAGCGAGGAGCTCGTCGCCTACGAGGACTGGGAGGCGGACGCCTCCTGGTGGACGTTCGCCTTCGCCGCCTATCCGAAGCAGGGCTTCGGAGTCCGCTTCCGGCCCCTCGTGCACGTGCCGCCTCCGGAGTTGTCGGGCGACGGGAACGGGTCTCCCGGAGACGTTCTCCCCTTCGCTCCGCCGCAGCCGCCGCCGCAGCCGAAGGCGAATCCGAAGACGGCGCAGCCTTCGAAACCGCCCAAGAACACGCCCAAGCCGAAGCCCGATCCGAAGCCCGCTCCCCCGAAGCCGCCGGTGCCGACCGGTGGACCGACGACGGGCCCAGGCTCCGGCGGCTGACGCGCGCGGGCCCCTCTGCGGCGTTTTTGCCGCTCCCGCGAGACGGGGGTAGCCTTCGGGGAGCACAGTGTCTCGTGCACCGGCTCTCGTGCACTGGCGCTCGTGCACTGCCTCTCCTGCACCGGCTCTCCTGCCCCGGATCTCCATGCTCGTTCGATCGCTCCTGTTCGCCGCCGTCCTCGCCGGACTGGGCGCCTCTCCTGCCCTCGCCGACGTCGTGCTCCTGAAGAACGGAGAGTCGCTCGAAGGGATCGTCGTCTCGCGGAAGGACGGATACCTGACGCTCCGCGTCCCCCACGGCGAGATCGGCTTCGACGAAGCGCTCGTCGAGTCCGTCGACGGGACGAAGGGCCCCGACGCCGCGAAGCTCACCGAGCTGGAGGAGGCCTCCCGCCGCGCCTCCGAGCTCGTGCAGATCGAGCGCGAGGCGGCCTTCGCTCGTCGGGCCGCCATCGCCGCCGTCGAAGCGTCGGCCACGCGCGAGACCGTCGAGGAGGCGCCGGCCGAGCCGACGGCCGCCGAGAGCCTCGAAGCGGAGCTCCGCGCGCGGCTCGACGCCATCGAGGCGACTCTCGCCGAGGTGCCGACGAAGCGCGAGCGCGTGAAGCTGCGCCGGCTCCTCCTGAACGCCTACCTGGGCGCCGGAGCCGTCTACGACCCGATCCTGCGCGTGGCCGGCTGAGACGCCCGCGACGCGATTCCCATCGGCTGAACGGGAGCGAGAGCTCCCGTCCACCATGGGGGCGGCCCGACGAGAGGGTGGCCGCCCCCTTTCGTAGGGAATCCGCTCCGAGGTCGTGAGAGCTTCGACGCCGCGCGAGCGGCTCAGGCGGGCGGCTTCTCGCCGCCGGTCCCGGGCTCGACGCCAGCCGCGGCCGCCTCGAGGTCCGCCAGGACCGCCCGCGCGCGTCGCTCCAGGGGCCCCACGTACTGCAGCGCGATCGAGTCGGTCTCGACGAGCTTCCACCGCACCTTCTCGTCGAGCAGCGCGCGCAGCTGGTCGGCGACGCCCGTCGCGTCGCCTCCTTCCTTCCGGAGATCCTCGATCCGTGCGAGGTGCATCTCGAGATCGGCCATGCGGCGATTCACTCCGTAGTGGTCGAGGGCGCGCTTCGCGACCTCCTCCGAGGGCTCCTTCGCCTCCTCGTCGGCGATGTCGAATCGCTCCACGCGGAGCAGCTCGAGCGTGCGCTTGCCCTTCTTCGGCTCGAGGACCCAGAGGGCGCGCATGGGCTTCTCGAGGAGCATCTGCGGCTTCGTGAGGATGTGTGTCCGCTCGCTGCCGTCGTTCATCCGCGCGAGCTGCACCGGCAGCGCGACGGACACCTTCCCGCTCCGGAGCTTCGCCTTCGCGTCGCCGAGGAACTCGTGCACCTCGATCTCCGCGGTGACGTCGACCTTGTAGTAGACGACGCCGCTCACGGAGATCCGCGAGCTCCCCTCGCCGAGGTTCGCCTCGCTCTCCTTGATCCGCTCGCGGGCGCCCTCCGTCGTCTTCCGGAGAGTGCCGAAGACGACGACCGTCTCGGGCTTCTTCAGATCCTCCGAGAAGTCGACGAAGGCGGGACGGCCCGACGTGATCCGCTGCATGTCACGCAGGTCGGGCACCTGGAGAGGCAGCGCGAACGAGAGAGCCAGAAGCAAGGATGCGGTCACCACGGAGTCCTCCTGCGTCGTCGAAGTCGGGTCGGCCAAGGGGGGTCCGGCAGCTGCGCGGGGAGCAGCCGGGCCGATGCTAGGCGCGCATCCGAGTCTCGTCCACGCCGCGATCCACGCGGTCCATCCACGCCCGCGCGGCGCGCTACCAGACCTGCACTTCCGTCTCGAGTTCGATGCCCCGCGCGGCGCGCACCCGTTCGCGCACGAGGTCGATCAGCCGCAGCGCGTCGTCGCAGGTGCCGTTCCCCACGTTCACGAAGTAGTTGGCGTGCTTGCGCGAGACCTCGATCCCGCCGATGCGCGTCCCCTTCAGGCCGCAGGCCTCGATCACGTGCCCTGCGCGGTCGGGCCGTGGGTTCTTGAAGATGCAGCCCGCCGAAGGCTCCTGGACGGGCTGCACCGCGTTCTTCTCGCGGAGGTGGTCCTGCGTCGTCTCGACGATCGCGCGCGCGTCTCCGGGCCGCAGCCGGATCGTCGCCTCGAGGACGAGCGCGCTCCCGAGGTTGCCGTTGCGGTAGCTCGGCGCGCAGTCGGCGCGCGCGAGGCGGCGCACCTCGGCGGTCTCCGCGTCGCACACCGTCACCGACTCGAGCACGTCGAAGATCTCGCCCCAGCGTCCGCCCGCGTTCATCCGGATGGCGCCGCCGACCTGCGCGGGGATCCCGATGAGACCCTCGAGGCCCGAGAGGCCCACCTTCGCGGCGTGGTTCACGAGACCGACGAGCGACGTGCCGGCCCAGAGGTGGAATCGGTCGTCCTCGCGGATGCAGCGGCGCAGGCGATCGGTGCAGAGGACGGCACCGTCGAAGCCGGCGTCGGACACGAGGAGGTTCGAGCCGTTCCCGAGGATGCGCAGCGGAATCCCGCGGTCCCGCGCCGTGCGCATCACGGCGACGGCGCTCTCGGGGTCGAAGGGCTCGAGCAGGACGCGCGCCGGTCCGCCGACGCGGAACGTCGTGCGCGTGGAGAACGGGACGTTCTCCAGGACGCCGCCGAGGGCGCGGCCGCCGCCGCCCGTCTCAGCCCTTCGAGGCTCGTCGAACCAGCTCTTCGGCCACGCGATCGACATCGCCCGCTCCGGAGGTGAGCACGATGTCGCCGGGCCGTCGGCCGGACCAGGCGGCCTCGGCGGCGTCATCGAGGGTCGGACAGAACACGGCGTCCACGCCGCGAGCCGCGAGGGCGGCGACGAGATCGCGGCTCGAGACGGCGGCGCGGTCCTCGGCCGAGTCTCGCGCCGGGTAGATCTCCGGGAGGACGACTCGATCGGCGAGCGCGAGCGCGTCGACGAACGCGTCGAACTGCTGCCGCGTCCTCGAATACTGGTGCGGCTGGAACACGAGGACGAGACGCCGCGGCAGGAGCGACTCCGCGAAGGCGTTGGATCGGACGGCGGCGAGGGTCGCGCGGAGCTCGACGGGGTGGTGTCCGTAGTCGTCGACGACGATCAGCTCGGGCGTCCGCAGGTGCACCGTCATGCGGCGGTCGACCCCGAGGAAGCCCGAGATCTCCGCGCGGATCCGATCCAGATCGGCCCCCGCCTCGAGCGCGAGCAGGATCGCCATGGCGGCGTTCCACTGGTTGTGCGCGCCGTGGATGCGGAGCTCGAACGTTCCGAGCGATTCGTGTCCCGAGACGAGCCGGAACGCCGAGGCCACGGGACGCCGGCCGCGCAGCGCGCCGTCCTCGACGGGACCCGAGAGCGGCACCGCGATGGGCTCGATGCGCACGGCGTCCAACGGGGCCGTGCCCACGGTCCGGACGCGCACGCGCTGGCGCTCCCAATCGGGATCGCGCTCGAGCCGCTTCGCGAGCCGGCTCCAGACTTCGGCCGTCGTCACGAGGAGCCCCTCGGGGCGAATGCGCCGCGCGAAGGCGGTGAAGGCCTCCTCCACGCCCTCGAGCGTGCCGAAGCAGTCGAGATGATCGGCGTCGACCGTCGTGATGGCGGCCCATGTCGGCGTGAAGTGGAGGAACGAGCAGTCGTACTCGCAGGCCTCCACGACGAACTCTCGCGCCCGCCCCTCGGCGGCGCTCCCCTCGAGCTGCGGCACCGTGCCGCCGACGACGAAGCCGGCGTCGATGCCCGTGTGGCGGAGCAGGTAGGCCATGAGGGCGCTCGTCGTCGTCTTTCCGTGCGTCCCCGCGATCGCGACCACGCGGCGGGTCGCGATCAGAGCCGCGAGCGCCACGGCGTACTTCACGACGGGGATCCCACGCTCGTGCGCCGCCCGCACCTCGGGATTGTCGAAGGGGATCGCGGCGGAGACGACGACGACTCCCTCGGTGAAGTCGAGCGTTTCGGCGCGGTGTCCGATCGTCACGGTGATCCCGTGCCGGTCGAGGCTCGCCGTGGCCGCGCTGGCGCGGGAGTCGGAGCCGGTGACGTGGAGGCCGTGGGCGCGCATCAGCCGCGCGAGCGCCGAGTTCCCGCTTCCGCCGATCCCGACGATGTGCACGCGCGCAACGGTCGCGAGGACGGCCGCCGTCTCGAAGGGATCGTTCTGCGTCGCGACGGATGGCTGAGCCGTTGCCTTCATCGGTGCGGTTCGATCGGTGGTGCGGCGTGCGTGCGGAGATCCTCGCGCGGCGAGGAGGGCGGCCCCGACCCCCGGGGCGCCGTCCCATCGTAGGCGTCCGCGCCGCCCTGGCCTCTCCCTTCTCGGGCGACCGTCTCGACGAGCGCCTCGAGCGCTTCGGAGGCCGCTCGCGGCCGCGCGCTCCGGCGGCACGACTCCGCCATGCGCGCGCGCCGCGCCGGGTCGGCGAGGAGCTCCCCCACCTCCGACGCGAGCCGCGCGGGCGTGAGATCCGCGTCCTCGACGACGAGCGCGCCCTCCCCGAGCCGAGCCGCGTTCCGGAGCTGCTGGTGGTCGCGATGGTGCGGGTAGGGAACGGCGATCGCCGGGAGCCCCGCCGCCGCGAGCTCGGAGACGGTTCCCGCGCCGCTCCTGCAGACCGCCAGGTCGGCCGCCGCGAAGGCCGCCGCCGCCTCCTCCAGGTAGGGAAGCACGCGCGCGCGGAGACGGCTCCGCGACGCACAGGCGCGCCGCGCCTCGCCGTCCTTCCCCGGACCGGTGAGCCAGAGGAGCTGGATCGAGTCGGCCTCGAATCGCTCGAGGCATCCGGCGACGGCGCGGTTCAGGGAGCTGGCCCCCTGGCTCCCTCCCAGGACGAGCAGCAGGGGACGCTCCGCCTCGAAGCCGAGGGCCGCGCGCGCCTCCCGGCGATCCGGGAGACGCTCGAATCCGGCGCGCAGCGGCGTTCCGGTGACGAGGGCCCGCGCGCCGAGGACGCGCGCCGCATCGTCTCCGGCCACGAGGACCCGGCGAGCGAGCGGCGCGAGCCAGCGCGTCGCGCGTCCCGGCACCGCGTTGATCTCGAGGAGCACCACGGGGATCCGCTCCCACCGGCTCGCGAGGGAGACGGGGAAGGAGGCGAGACCCCCGAGGCCGACCACGACGTCGGGACGGAAGGAACGAAGGAGGCGCCGCGCGTCGCGCACGGCACCGGGGAGACGCAGGGCGACGGCGGCGGGGCCGAGGGCACCGCTCCCCGTCTCCAGCGGCAGCGAGACGAACCGCTCCTCGCGGAGGAGGGCCGACTCGATGGGCCGCCCCGCCGTGACGAAGAGCGTGTCGCCGCCTCGCGCGCGGACCTCGTGCGCGAGGGCCATCCCGGGCACGAGATGCCCACCCGTTCCGCCGCCGGCGAAGAGGACGCGCATCGGCGCATCCTGCGCATTCGATCCCCGGGTCGGTAGGACCGGATGCGGCCGGACCGCGGCGCCGAGGTCCCGCCGCACGCTCGTGGCGAGGGTCACGTCCCGCGCGGGATCAGCGGGACGCGTCGTTGCGCGCCATGAGGGTCGAGTCGATCGGGCTGCGCCGATCGAGCACCGGGATCATGATCGTGCTCCCGGGGCGCAGGCGCTTCGGGTCGAGACCCTCGTTCGCCTTCACGATCTCGGGCCAGAGCGTCGACGAGCCGAGCTCCCGCTTCGCGATCGAGCCGAGCACGTCCCCCTTCTGGATCACGTACTCCTTGAAGGCCGGCGCGGCGACGATTCCGGGGCCCTGCGGGATGCCGCCGGGCACGACACGGCGCGCCGCTTCGTCGCGCGCGCGCTCCTGCTGCGCGAGGAAGGACTCGATGGCCGCGCGGTTCTCGCCGCCGGGCGGCGCCGCGGGCTGCCGGCCCTCCGCGACGGAGTCGTTCGACGCCGGCGGAGCACCGCCACCGTCGGGGCCGTTCCAGACGGCGACCATGAGGATGAGGACGATCACGAAGATCAGGGTGAGCACTCCGTACTTCTCGATGCGATTCACGGGGACACCTCCGGGGTGCGTTCCGTTCGGGACAGGGGCGTTCGGGAAAGAGGGTCGAGGAGAGGGCGAAACGCGGCGACCTCGCCGGCCGTGGCCTCCGCCTCGCGGCGGAGCACGTTCAGGGCGAGACCGACGGCGATCGAGAATGCGAGCAGGGCGGAGCCGCCGAGGGAGACGAAGGGCAGCGCGATCCCCTTCGGCTTGGACCAGCCCGTGACGACGGCGATGTTGAAAGCCGCCTGGAAGGCGATGGCGAAGGGCACTCCGAAGGCGAGGAGCCTCGCGAAGGGATCGCGGCAAGACTTCGCCGCGCGGACTCCGGCGACGACGATCCCGAGATAGAGGAGGACGATCGTGCCCGTCCCGGCGAGCCCCCACTCCTCGCCCACGAGGGCGAGCACGAAGTCGTTGTGTCCCTCGGGGACGTGGCCGAGCTTCATGCGGCCGGCGCCGAAGCCCACGCCCTCGAAGCCTCCTTCTCCCAGGGACCGGAGGCTCTGCACCACCTGGTAGCTGTTCGTCGAGCGCTTGCCGACGTGGGCGAAGGACTTGAAGGCGATGAAGAGGATCCCCGGGACGGCGAGGAGCGCGCTGCCGATGAGGTACGGCGTGGGCGCTCCCGCCACGGCGAGCACCGTCCCGCCGACGACGACGAGGTAGAGCGCCGTCCCGAGGTCGGGCTCCGGAAGGATGAGCGCCGCGAGCCCGAGCACGACGGCGCCGGCCGGCAGGAATCCCCGGAGCAGACTCTTGAGCCGCTCCGGCGATCGCGCGGCGAAGTCCGCCAGGAAGAGCAGCAGCGCCACCTTCGCGAGCTCGCTCGGCTGCAGGCTGAAGCCCGCGACCGTGAGCCAGCGGCGGCCGCCGTTCACGAGGCGTCCGACGCCCGGGATCAGCACGGCGACGAGGAGACAGGCGACTCCGACGACGATCCAGGGCGTGGCGCGGCGCGTCCACTCGATCGGCGCGCGAAGGGCCACGAGGAACGCGAAGAGCGCGACGGCGACCGTGAGCCCGTGCATGCGCAGTCGCTCCGACATCTCTCCCGGCGGCGCCGAGGAGGCCGCCGACACGATTCCGATGAGGAGGAGGCCGAAGCAGCAGCTCGCCAGGAGCAGCGCCGCGCGCCCAACGGCCGTCGCGTCGCGATCGGAGGCGGACGGTGCGTGCATGGATCGATCGAGGTCCGGGGTCATCGAAGCTTCAGGAGCGCGACTCCGAAGAGCGCGAGGAGGGCCGCGACGATCCAGAACCGGACGACGATCTTCGGCTCCGGGTACTCGCGCAGCTGCCAGACGTGGTGGATGGGTGCGATCGGGAAGAGCCGCTTGCCCGTCCGCTTGAACCAGAAGATCTGCAGATAGGAGGAGCCGGCCTCCGCCACGAAGACTCCCGCGATGCAGGGGAGCGCCAGCTCCTGACGCGACACGATGGCGAGGTAGCCGAGCGTCGCGCCGAGGGGCAGCGAGCCCGTGTCGCCCATGAACACCTGGGCCGGATAGCTGTTGAACCAGAGGAAGCCGAGGCAGCCGCCCACGAGGGCCCCGCCCAACACGGCCGCCTCGGCGGCACCCTGGATCGTCGGCACCAGCAGGTAGTCGGCGAGCCGCGGCGTCCCCGCGACGTAGCAGAGCGCGGCGAGCGCCAGCGCGGCGACGAGGACGCATCCGGCGGCGAGCCCGTCCATCCCGTCGGTGATGTTCACCGCGTTCCCCGCGCCCACCAGGACGAACCACTCGAAGGCGCAGTAGATCGCCGCCCCGGCGAGACCCAGGGCCGGCAGGTCGAGCATGAAGTTCTTGAAGAGCGGCGCGTAGATCCGCAGCAACGACGGGCGCCCCGTTTCGGTCCCGTACCAGTAGAGGATCGCGACGGCGGTCAGCGCTGCGACGCTCTGCCAGAGCATCTTCTCGCGCCGGGAGAGGCCGCCCCCCTTCACGCGGCGGAGCTTCGCCCAATCGTCGAGGAGACCGATCGCCATGAAGGAGGCGGCGAGGCAGATCCCGATCACGACGTAGAGACTCCCGAGGTCGCCGAACATCACCGTCGCGGCGAGGACCGAGGGCACGAGGAAGATCCCGCCCATGGTCGGGGTCTTCCGCTTGTCGGTCGCCCGCCAGATCTTCGTGAGACGCGCGTCGTCCTGCTTCTCCGAGTCCTGCAGACCGAGGGCGCGGAGCCGGGCGATCACGCGCGGGCCGAGCCACACGCACAGGAAGAACGCGAAGGCCGCCGCGAGCGCCATCCGGAACGTGATGTACTGCAGCAGCCGCGCGCCGGGCACGTCGTCCGAGAGCCATCGGGCCAGGGCGAAGATCACGCGCTCGTCTCCCTCTCCGGCGAGAAGCGCCGCGCGATGGCGTCGACGACGCGCTCGAGGCCCTCGGCGCGCGAGCCCTTCACGAGAACGAGGTCGCCCGGCCGCAGGAGGTCTCCCAGGGCAGCGGCCGCATCCTCCGTCGCGGGGAAGCGGATCATCTTCGCGGAAGACATCCCGGTCTCGGTCGCGCCGGCGAGGAGCGATCCCGACTCGGCGCCCACGGCGACGAGGAGGTCCAGATCGGCGGCGCCCGCCGCCCGCCCCACCTCGCGGTGGAGACGCGGCGAGTCGGAGCCGAGCTCGTGCATGCATCCGAGCACGAGCACGCGCCGTCTCCCGACCCGAAGACCCTCGAGCGCGCGGATCGCGGCGCGCACGGAGGCGGGATTCGCGTTGTAGCTGTCGTCGAGGATCTCCACGTCGCCGAAGGTCTTCCGTTCGAGCCGGCGCTGCGGCGTCCGCAGATCGCCGAGGCCCGCGAGCGCCTGCTCCAACGACAGGCCGAGCGCCGTCGCCGCCGCCACCGCGCCGAGGGCGTTGTAGACGTTGTGGGTGCCGAGCAGAGGGAGCGTGGCAGGACGGCCGTCGACGAAGAACGAGCAGCCGGCCACGTGGAAGACGACCTCGCGCGCCACGAGATCCGCCTCGTGCTCGATGCCGAAGGTCACGACGCGGCCCGGGGCGCGCCGCCGGAGCTCCGGGTGGAAGCGGTCGTCGGCGTTCAGGATGGCGACGCCCTCGGCGGGGAGGGCCGCGAGGAGATCTCCCTCCTCCTCGGCCACTCCCTCGATCGATCCCAAACCCTCCAGGTGCTCCTCGGCGACGATCGTCACGATCGCGATGGTCGGCCGTGCCACGTCCGCGAGGCGCGCGATCTCCCCTCGCGCGCTCGTGCCGATCTCGACGACGGCAGCGCGTGTCGCGCCGTCGATGCGGAACAGGGTCGCCGGCACGCCCACGGAGTTGTTGAACGACTTCTCGGAGCGGACCGTCGGCATCGACCTGCCGAGGAGGTGTCCCAGGATCTCCTTGGTCGTCGTCTTGCCGTTGGAGCCGCCCACGCCGACGACGGGGATGTTCCAGAGGGAGCGGTACCAGCGTGCGAGGGAGAGGAGCGCCTCCTGCGGGTCGGGGTGCTCGAGGATCGCGCGGTCGGCGAAGCCTCCCTTCGCGCGCAGCTCCGCGCGGTCGGGAGCGCGCCCCTCCCCGACGAGCACGGCGCGCGCTCCGCGCTCGAGGGCGCCGAGGGCGTAGCGATTGCCGTCGTGCCGCGGACCCGAGAGTGCGAGGAAGAGCGCGTCCTCCGGCGGACAGGTCCGCGAATCCGTCGAGACGTGACGGAGCGTGGCGGAGGACGGCCCCGAGAGCGGGCGCGCCCCCGTCGCGTGCAGCAGCTCCGTCAGCTCAAAGGGATGCACCGAGCGCCTCCCGCGCCACCTCGCGGTCGTCGAAGGGATGGAGCTCCGTCCCGATGATCTGCTGGCGCTCGTGCCCCTTCCCGGCGATGAGCACGGCGTCGCCGGACCGCGCCAGACGGATGGCCTGGTGGATCGCGCGACGGCGGTCGAGCTCGATCGTGACTCCATTCGTCGCGCCCGACATTCCCGAGAGGACGTCGCGGGCGATCGCCTCGGGCGACTCGGAGCGCGGGTTGTCACTGGTGACGACGACGCGATCGGAGAGGGCGTGGGCGACGGCGCCCATGCGGGGCCGCTTCGAGCGGTCGCGGTCGCCGCCGCAGCCGAACACGGTGATGATTCGCCCGCGCACGTAGGGACGCAGCATCGCGAGCACCCGGTGGAGCGCGTCGTCGGTGTGCGCGTAGTCGACGAAGACGCGGAACGGCTTGCCGCCGTCCACGCGTTCGAGCCGGCCGGGCACGAGCCCCACGGTCTCGATCCCTTCCACGATGGCATCCGGGGAGACTCCGACGGCCAGCGCCGCGGCCGCCGCCGCGAGCGTGTTCTGCACGTTGTGGTGCCCGAGGAGCGGAGAGCGGACGCGGCGCTCGACGCCGGGGGCTCGCAGGAGGAACTCCACGCCGTCCAGGTCGGCCCGGAGGATCCTCCCCAGAACGTGCGGGGCGCCCGAAGGGAACGACGCTCCGTCGATCCCGAACAGCATCGGCTTCGCGCGGATCCCCGAGAGCATGGCCGCGGTGACGGGATCCTCGGCGTTCCCGACGGCCGTCGCGCGCGCGTCGAGATCGACGAAGAGCCGGCGCTTCGCGCGCTGGTACTTCTCCATCGTGCCGTGGAAGTCGAGGTGCTCGCTCGAGAGGTTCGTGAAGACAGCGGTCTCGAAGCGGATCCCGCGCGTGCGGTCCTGCTCGAGGGCGTGGGAGCTCACCTCCATCACGCAGTAGGGAATGCCGGAGTCGAGCAGGAAGCGGAGGTGGCGCTGGAGCGTCACCGCGTCGGGCGTCGTGTTCTCCGTCGGCAGCTCGCGACCGCCGCCCGAGAAGCCGAGCGTGCCGATGAGGCCGCAGGGGCGCCGGTCCTTCTCCAGGATCCAGCGCAGCAGAGAGGTCGTCGTGGTCTTGCCGTTGGTGCCGGTGACGCCGATCGCCGTCATCGACCGCGCCGGGTCGCGGAAGACCGCCGCCGCCGCGTCGGCCGCCGCCGTCCGTGCGGAGGGGACGATCAGGGCCGGCAGCTCGATGCCCGGGATCTCCCGCTCCGCGAGGATCGCGACGGCGCCGCGCCGCGCAGCCTCCTGCGCGTAGGCGAGGCCGTCGGTGCGCGAGCCCGGAATGGCGGCGAAGATGTCGCCCTCGTGCACGCGCTTGCTGTGGATGGCGATGCCCGTGACGTCGGGATCCGCATTGCCGAAGAGGCGGGCCCGGTCGGTGCCGAGACGAGTGGCGATCTGCGAGAGCTTCATGGCGATCGATCTTCGGGCTTTCGCTCGACGACGGCTGCTTCAGTGGGGAGTCCGAGATGCGGAGAGCGCCGAATCCGGCGCCGGGCCTTCCACCACGGACGGAGCGCCGTCCATGGCGAGGTCCACCGACCGCGGGCTGGGGGGAGTGATTCCGTAGGCCCGCAGGGCGCGCGCGAGGATCTCGAGCGCGGGACGCGCGCACACCTCGCCGCCGAATCGGGCATTGTCGGGGTCGAAGGCCACGAGCAGCACGACGAGGCGCGGATCGGGCATCGGGCCGAAGCACGCGAAGGTGCCGTTCAGCCGGTCGGGACGCTTGTGGATGACGGCGCTGCCGGACTTGCCACCGAAGAGGTCGACCTCCAGGAACCCGGCTCGCTTCAAGTCGGCCGCGCGGCGGTGCGCGGTGCCGTAGGTCTCGACGACCACGTCCTGGCACATGCGCTGCACCGCGCGAGCGACGTCCTCGCGCAGCACGCGCTCCGGCTCCGGCAGGGCCGGCCGGACGATCGAGCCGTCGGGATAGCGCACCTCGCGGACGAGGCGCGGCTCGACGCGGAGGCCGCCGTTCGCGAGCATGCCGTAGGCGGCGGCGAACCGGATCGGCGTCACGACGAACTGGTAGCCGAAGGAGACGGAGGAGAGCGTGTTGGGAACGTCCCAGGGGCGATTCCCCTGGCGGCGCGGGAGCCGCGACCGGGCTTCGCCGGGGATCTCGACGCCGCTGCGCTCGTCGAAGCCGTAGCGCCGGAACGCGGACTCGAGCGCCGCGGGACCGAGCCTCTGGCCGATCGTCACGGCACCGACGTTGCTCGAGCGGGCGATCACCTCGGCGGGCGTCTGCACGTTCGCCGACGCGTCGAAGTGCGAGTCGCGGATCGGCTTCGCCCGCCCCGGGATCTGCCAGACGCCGTGATGGACGTCGATGCGCGTGTCCTCGCCGATGACGCCCGCCTCCAGGGCGGCGGCGACGGTGAAGGGCTTGATCGCGGAGCCCGGCTCGTAGGGCGTCACCACGGCGTGGTTCGCGAGCGGGTGGTTGCGCTCTCCGGCGCGAGCGTTCGGATCGAAGGACGGCACGGAGTCGAGCGCCAGGACGAACCCGGTCCGCGCGTCGAGGATCACGCCGCAGAGACCGCCCCGCGACGGGAACTCCTCGTAGGTGCGGACGAGCTGCGCGTGGAGGATCGACTGGACCGAGGGATCGATGGAGAGGACCACGTCGGCCCCGGCGAGCGCCGGCACTCCCGTGGGGAGGTCGAGGAGGCCGCCCGCCGCCGCCGGCGCGCGGAGGATGTCCTCCGATCCGCCGCAGGCGCGGAGCGCCGCCTCGAAGGCTTCCTCGATGCCTCCGCGTCCCACGCGCGCGGGCTCGGGCACTGCGCCGGCGGTGCTCGACGGGGCGGCCGGGGCCGCGTCGGCCGCGGGACGCTTCGCCTGATCGCGGGCGCCGAGGAAGCCGACGACGGAGGACACGGCCGCTCCCAGGGGATAGACGCGGTCGAAGTCCTCCTCGAAGGTGAAGGCCCAGGAGAGGCGATGGCGCTTCAGCACCTCGCGCGCTCCCTTCTCCTCCATCGGGTCGAGGTCGCGCGCGATCACGACGTAGCGGCTCGCGTGGAGGGCGCCCGTCTCCTCGTCGACCGTCGCGCGGCTCATGCGCTCGGCGAGGTCGAAGGCGCGGTCGCGCTGCGTGCCACTCGGTGCCCCGGCCGTGGAGCGGAGCTCGGCGGCGAGATCCCAGGCGAGGTCGGAGCGGAGGCGGAGACACTCCTCGGCGAGCCATGCGTCGAGGTCGACACCGAAGGGCGCGTTCTTCCGGTTGCGGAGCGCGTTCCGGCGCTCGATGGAGCGCAGCTCCGCGCCATCGACGGAGAGGTGGACCGTCGCGCGGCTCTCGGCGAGGGGCTCCCCCGTCGCCGCGAGGATCCGCCCGCGGGGCGCCACGACGGGCTCCCGCCGCGTGACCGCCCGATCGACCTCGCGCGCCAGCCGCTCGCTCTCGAACACATGCAGGAAGACGAGACGGCCGAAGAGCGCCGCGAGGACGCCCCCGAGGAGCCACAGCGGAAGGTCGGGCCGCGCGAAGAGGCGTGCGGAGCTCATCGGCGCGCTCCCTTCTTCGATCCCGAGCGCGTGGCCGCGCCTTTCGCGGACGAGCCCTTCACCGAGCGGCTCGGAGGCGTCGTCTTCCGCGCGGAGGCGCGCTCGATCGTGGGCGCGGTCTTCGGGGAGACGCGGCTCGACCGCTTGGTCGGAGGCGCCGACGCGAGGAGCAGGCCGCCGTCACCGTCGATGCCCTGCAGGCGCGCCCGGACGGCGAGCGGCTGGCGCTCCACGAGCACGTCGGCGCGGACGAGGTCGCGCGATCGCACCAGGCGCGCGATCTCGCGCTCCGTCTGCTCGTTGCGCGCCGCGACGGCGTTCGACCCGTTGCGCATCCACGCCGTGGCGAGGGAGCCGAGGACGATCACGAAGGAGAGGAAGAGGGCGAGGAACCTCACCGGACTCGCTCCTCGCCGCCCGGGATCCGCTCGAGGATCCGCAGGCGCGCGCTCCGAGCGCGGGGATTGGACGCGACCTCGCGCTCCGACGGGCGCACGGGCTTCCGCGTCACGCGCTCGAAGCCCTGACCCGCGGCGAGACGGAAACGCTCCTTCACGATGCGATCCTCCAGCGAATGGTAGGCGAGCACGGCGATCCGACCTCCGGGCGCGAGACGAGCGAGCGCGGCGTCGAGACCCGCTTCGAGCTCCCCGAGCTCGTCGTTGACCGCGATGCGGAGCGCTTGGAACGTCCGGGTCGCGGGATGGATTCGGCGGGCGTCGGCCTTCGACCAGGGAACGGCCCGGCGCACGATCTCGGCCAAGTCGGCTGTCCGCTCGATGCGGGCGCGCTTGCGGCGCTCCACGATCGCGCGGGCGACGCGGCGCGAGGCGCGCTCCTCTCCGAGGCGGTAGACGAGGTCGGCGAGTTCGCGCTCCGGCAGTCGAGCCACGAGGTCCGCCGCCGTGCGCCCCCCTTCGTCGGGCGCCATGCGGAGGTCGAGGGGCCCGTCGCGCAGGAAGGACATCCCGCGCTCTCCGTCGTCGAGCTGCATCGAGGACACGCCGAGATCCAGGAGGAAGGCGTCGGCCCGCGGAAGGCCGAGGTCGTCGAGCGCGCTCGCGAGCTTCGAGAAACGCGCGCGCCGGAGCACGACGCGGGGGTCTCCCTCGAGCTCCGTGCGCGCGCGATCGAGGGCGCGAGGGTCGCGGTCGAGCCCGACGAGGCGAGCTCCGGCATCCATGCGGCGGAGGAGCCCCCGCGCGTGACCGCCCGCGCCGACGGTCGCATCGACCACCACGACGGGGCTCGACGCGAGGAGAGACTCCACGATCTCCTCCAGCAGGACGGGGACGTGGAGCGGGTGCGGAGGCTCCGATGGCCGGGAAGGAGGAGTGTCCACGACGGCCTCGACGGATCGGGGTGGATGGCTCGGCGCGAGGGCGCGGCGATGCGGTGCGGCGTCACGACTTCTTCCCTCCGCCGCCGGCGGGTCCGCCGCCGTTCGCCGAGCGTCGCTCCGCCTCGGACTGCGCGAGCTGATCGAAGCCGCGGAGGATCGACGCCATGCGCTCGGCCCAGCGCCCGGTGCTCCAGAGCTCGACGTGGTCACGCGCGCCGAGGAACGTGATCTCGCTCTCGAACTCCGCGAACGACTTCAGGTGGTTCGGGATCGTGATGCGGCCCTGGGCGTCGGGCACGCAGAGGTGCAGCGTCGAGTAGAAGAGCCGATCGAAGTCGGCTTCGCTCTCGGCCGAGAAGAGAGATCCTCGGGATCGCTTCTCGACGAGCGCGAGGCGCGCGCGCGGAACGAGGAAGAGGCAGCGCTGCGTGCCGAGCGTGAGCGCGAGCTCGCGCGACTTCCCCGCGGCGCGCAGCAACGGATCGAGGATCGGCTTCGGCACGGCAACGCGACCCTTCGCGTCGAGCGCGTAGGTATGCGTCCCGGAGAAGTCGCCCGTCGTCGCCACTCAGTCCCTCGCTGCGGGGAGGTGGGAACCCCCGCACCACGCCGTCCATCGCTTCGAATCACCGCCGAGTTGGGTGCGATCGCCGCTGATCACCGCGATTCACCACTACAGGGGCGTGTTCTATCGGCGCGTGAAAAACGGCGCAAGAGCGCGCGAATCCGTTTTCTCGTTCCGCGCGCCGCGCGCGATCGCCGCATGGGCGATCGACGCGCTCCCGATCAATCTCCGCTCGCGGCGCCCGCCTCCGGCGACGTCGGCTCCTCGTTCGCGGCGGCGCCCGGGTCCGATCCCGCATCCGGCGTCCCGCCGGGCTCGGCCTTCGTCTCCGGCTCCGCCGGCTCCTCCAGCGCGACGCCCTCCGCGAGGGCGGACGGCTCGGCGCCCTCGAAGAGCGCCACGAGTTGGCCGCGCAGGACCTCGATGCGATCCTTGGGCAGGTCCGACACCTCCACGGAGACGACGGCCTTCGAGCGGCCGAAGACGAGGTCCAGGAAGTCGCG
This sequence comes from uncultured Planctomycetales bacterium, assembly GCA_964545855.1. Lineage (GTDB taxonomy): Bacteria > Planctomycetota > UBA1135 > UBA1135 > JACQFD01 > CAZJHD01. The sequence continues at coordinate 20,052 of CAZJHD010000025.1, read as the reverse complement.
GCGCCCCTGGGAGCGGGTGCGCAGGAGCCGAAGCTTGCGATGCCGCAGCAGCAGCAGCGCCACGAGGTACCTCAGGTCGATCCAGCGCGGATCCTCGGCCGCCGTGAGCTGGCGGAAGACGTCCACCAAGCCGAGGAGATCGAGGCGCGCCTTCCGCGGCTTCGCGTGGTGATGGGTGCGCCAGCGGATCTCCCCAGGCACGGGATCCCTCCGCTCTCGGCACGTGCCGCAGCGGTCGACGCGCCCCATGCCCGTCGTGTCGAAGGCGAGCGAGGAGTAGACGAACGCACCGTCCTCGAAGTCGCGCGCGCACTCGGCGCATCGCGGCGCACGGCGGCCGATCTTCCAGGCGACGGCGCTCCCCGGCGCCGCCGTCCCGGCTCCCTCGGGGGCGCCCGTCGTGCTCCCGTGGGGATCGCTCACGGCGAGCCGGCTCCCCGCGACGGGCTCTCCGCCGGCACCGTCGAGTCGATCGGCCGGCTCTGCTCGAGCCAGCTCCGCCACTGTCCGGCGTCGGGCGGCAGATCGCGGCGCCCGCTGGCGCGCCGGAGCGCCTCCAGGGCCGCCGCGATCGCGTGGGGATCGTGGGCCTCCGAGGCTCGCTCCAGGAATTCGATCAGGGGCGGCATCGGCTCGAGGACTCCGGGCCGCGCGAGGGAGAGCGCCGCGGCGCGCGCGACCAGGAGATCGTCGTCGCCGAGACCCCGCACGAGCGCCTCGCGCAGGGCGGGCTCGTCGGGTGCGTGACGGAGCGCGCGGGCCGCCTCGAGGCGGACGAGCCACGACGCATCGGAGAGGAGCGGCAGAACGCTCGGCACGAGGCTCTCCAGGCGCGCCGGCGTCGCGGCGAGCACGCGGAGCGCGGCGCGACGGCTCCGCGCGTCCTCCGACGCGAGCGATTCCCGCAGCGCCGCTTCCACCGCCGTCTCCTCGATCCGGGAGCTCGACTCCAGCGCGACGCCCACGCGTGGTCCCGCGCCGCCCGCTTCGCGGACGCAGATGCGGGCCGCCGGCTCCGCGATGCGGACGAACTCCGTCGCGCAGCGCGCGCGCACGTTGCGCGCCTGCTGCCGCGCGGTCCCGTCCTCCCGGATCTCCGCGGCGCGGATCTCGCCGTCGGCGGCGATCATGCGCTCGAAGAGCGCGCTCGCGAGCCTCTCGGCGACGGCGCCGTCCGCGACGGCCTCCTCCCGCTCGGTCTCGAACCGGACGGGATCGGCGATGACCCAGCGCACCAGATCGGTGATGCGGCGATCCTCCGCCGAGCGGAAGTAGTCGGTGGCGCCGCAGCCCGCGAGAGCGAGGAGGAGCAGGGGCAGGGCTCGGGGAGCGTGCACGCGCCGATCCTACCGGCGGGCGCACTCGGCTCCATGCGCCCGTCGCACTCAGAGGATCGGGCGCGCCTCGCGCCGAGCTCCGCTGCCTCGCGCTCGCTCAGCCGAGCACTTCTGCCACGGGCAGCTACGGGCAGACCCGCGTCCAGGCGTCGCGCTGCGCGTAGCCGCTCGCGTTCCACGTCTCCTTGTCGACTGCGACCGGCGCGTCGAGCTGCCCGTCGTTGTCCGGATCGTTCAGCAGCTGGACGGTTCCGCTCGCACCCACGGGCGTGACGTCCGCGTTCTGCGACGTGGGCGTGAGCAGATACTTCCGTCCCTCCGTCACGTGCTGCAGGACCTTGAGGGAGCGCAGCGAGCCCAGGGCCGGGAAGGACGCCGCGTCGTGGAGCACGCTCCACCCGCCCGTGGAGAACGAGAGCTTCCAGAGCGATGGCGAGGCCGTCAGCACGAGGAGGAACCGATTCTCGGGATCCGACTCGATCGCGCGCAGCTCTCCCCTCTCGTCGCCCTGCCAGAGCGGTGTCATGCGCACTCCGGGGAGACGGCGCTCGTGGAGTGGGATGTAGAGGCCCTGCGGATCGTGCGTGGGCGGAGGAAGGAACTCCCATCGCTCCAGGACCCACTTCCCCGTCTCCGGGACGAAGCCCGCGACGAACGTCGCGCACGTGCAATGCGTGGCGACGTCGACCGGGAGGAACGAGACGGAGACGACCTGCTCCTGTCCATGCCACGCCGATGTGGGCGTCTCTCGCTCCCGGCGCGTCACGGTGATCCTGCGTCCGAGGACCGACCACTCGAGGGTCTCGTGCCGCGTCTCGGTCCAGAGCCCCTTCATGGAGCCCGATCCCTTGCCGACGATCGAGGGGTCGGGAAGCGTGCCTGGCTGCTGGGTCGCGAGGCTGCTGGGCTCGGGCTGCCCGCCCAGTGGCCGAGGCGGCGGAGCGACCAGGGAGATCCCGCCCACGAGCGCGAGCGCGGTGCAGGCCGAAACGAGGACGGATCGAAGGCGATGCGACATCGTGCGCTCCTTCAGTCGAAGCACTCTCAGCGGCCGAACGACTGCGCAGTCGAGCGGAGGAAGACCAATTCTCTGCCCGACGCCTGCGATTCCCGCAAGATTTCGGTCCTGGGGCCCCGCGATCCGGCGTCTCGTGGTCGATCCCGTGCTGGAGCGCGACCGCCTGTGCGGACACGACGGCTTCGAGGGACGGGCCGCCTCCTCCGCCGTCAACCGCCGCCGGGTCTCTCCACGAGGACCAGCCGCCCGCCGACGCGCAGCCGGAGCGTTCCCGGCACGGCGAGGACGGAGGCGTCGCGACCCGACTGCCGCAGCTCGGTCACGAGGGCGAAGTAGTCGTCCGTGCCGATCGCCACTCTCCGGTCGGGCTCGCCGAGCGGATCGCGGCCGTCGCCCTGCTCGTAGAGCGCCGCATCGACCCACGCGCCCCCGCGCGGGAAGAGCGTCCAGCTCGCCACCTGCTGCACGACGCCGAAGCGCGTCTCGCGCAGCTCGCCGTCGACGTGGAGCTGGAGCCGGTTCGTCCGCGCGAGCCGCCGCATCGCGCCGACGTTCGTCGACTGCGCGATCGCGCCGCGCCCGACGCGCACGGTCTGCGCGGCGCCGGAGAGTGCCTGCCGCACCTGCGCCTCGACGATCTCCTGCTTGGAGAGGTCGACGCCCTCCGTCGCGAAGAAGGACGTGTACTGCGTCAGCACTCCGAACCTCCGCGACAGGCGCACCACCTCGTCCACGAGCTCGCGCGTGCGTGCGTCCCCGAGTCCTCCCGACGCGCCCGACTGCCGCGCCTCGTCGAGGAGCACGCCGATGCGCCGCGACGCCCAGAGGCGGGCGACGTGGGAGTTCTTCTCGCTCGAGGCTCCTGGATCGAAGTCGTACTGGAAGAAGCGATGCTCGCCGGCGCAGTCGCCCTCGAGCCGGAACCGCAGGCGCTCGCCCGAGAGGTAGCGGCCGAGGACGACGAGCTGGTCGCCCGGATACAGATCCTCGAGCCGGTCGGGCACCACGTCGCGCACGACGCGCGTCGAGACGGCGCCCGTGGAGTCGAGGGTCCGGAGCTTCGGCTCCGCGAGCGACGGCGCGCGGAGCCGCGCGAACACCACGCCCACGGCCGCCTCCACGTCCTCCTGCGGACGGACGAAGGCGCTCCGGCCCCGCGAGACGTCGGCGATGCGGTCGAGGAGCGGAGCGTTCACGTCGTCGCCGAGACCGAAGGTGAAGACCCGATAGCGCGCGCCGTTCGCCGCCTCCACGTCCTCGCGGATCCGCTGCTCGTCGGTGACGCCGACCGTCGGCCGTCCGTCCGTGAGGAACAGCACCAGCGGGATCGAGCCCGGCGCCGCCGTCTGGCGGACCGACTCCAGGAGCGCGTCGTGGAGGCGCGTTCCTCCGCCCGGCGCCAGGGCGGCGAGGTACCGGCGCGCCTCCGCGAGGGTCCGGTCGTCCTTCGCGACGGGCGACGGCGCGAAGCGGGCGACGGAATCGGAGTAGTCGATCAGGTTGAAGTGCTCGCCCGGGCGCAGGGCCTCGACGGCCTGCCGCGCCGCCTCGCGGGCCTGCTCGAACTTCGCGCCCGCCATGCTCCCGGACCGGTCGAGGGCGAGCACGAGCGTGCGCCGCGTCCTCGCCTCCACCTCCGGCGGCACCTGGGCGGGCACGCCGCCGAGGAGGAGGAACCAGCCGCCTCCCGTCTCGGGGTCCGGGCAGGCCATGAGCGTTCCCGAGACGCCCGTTCCTCCGAGGAGGAACGTGAGCTGGAACGGTCCCGGCTCCCGGGACGCGGATCCCTCGGACTCGAGGAACACGCGGTTCGGCTCGCTCACCCGCGTCTGCATGCGGTGCGACGGCGAGTAGACGGTGGAGACGGGCCGCGTGGACTCGATCCGAACGAGGAAGCTCCAGGGCGCGGTCGCCGGATCGAGGGCCTCGCTGCGCGGCAGCACGTAGTCGACGCGATCGCCGCTCGCGGAGAGCACCTGCTCCCACGTGAGCTGCACCATCTGCTCTCCACCGGGCGGCACGGGGAAGACGCTCGAGCGGACGAAGCGCCGGTCGACGAACTCGAGGAGCGCCGGATCCAGCGAGCGACGGACGATCGCCTCGTAGGTCGCGCGGGCCTCCTCGCGCGAGAGCAGCCGCGCGTCGGAGCGCGCCGAGGTCCCGGCGAGCTCGAGCGAGCGGAGGGCGATCCCGTCGGGGACCGGCACGAGGAGCTCCGCCGGCTCGACACGCGCACCGACGTTGCGGATCACGATCTCGAGCTGGGTCGTCGCCACCTGCTCGACGATCGCGATGCGCGCCGTCACGGACGCCACCCGCACGGGGCTCGTGCCCCCGTCGAGCGAGAAGACGCTCCTCTGGGGCACGACGACGAATCCGCGGCCTGGGAGCGGCGCCGGCGAGGGCGCCGTGGGATCGACGAGGGGCGGAACGGCCTGCGGCGCTCCGGCTGCGGGAGGGACGAGCGCGGCGAACGCGAGGCCGGCGGCGAGCGCCGGCCGAAGGAGCAATGCGAACACGGGGGCTCCGGTCGGAGGAGGCGGCCCTACGGCCAACCCTCCCGTCCTGTTTCGGGCCGTCGCCGACCGGCGGCGCGCGCAGCGGAGATTTCGGCGCGACGTCACTACCCTGTGCGGCCCCATGGGCGACGTCCGCATCGAGGAGGTCTCCGGATTCCGCGGCCGGCTCGCGTTCCTGCGCGCTGCGGCGGCCCTCCGGCGCGAGCCCCCGTTCACGCCCGACCTGGCGCCCGAGTTCCTGCGGCAGACCTCCTCGCGGAATCCCTTCTTCCGCCAGGCGGAAATGGCGCTCTATCTCGCGCGACGCGGAGCGCGCGTCGTCGGACGCGTGGCACCCGTGGTCGATCGCGTTGCGAACTCCGGCGCGCGCGAGGAGATCGTGGCCTTCGGCTACTTCGAGGTCGCCGACGGGGACGTGGAGGCGACACGGGCCCTCGTGGAGGCCTCCGCCGAGTTCGGCCGCGCCCGCGGCGCACGCCTCCTGCGGGGACCCATCGACCTCTGCACGAACTACCGGATCGGCCTCCTCGTCGAAGGCTTCGAGCGGCCTCCGTCGATCCTGCTCCCCTGGAATCCGCCCGGCCACGCGGCCTTGCTGGCGTCGGCGGGTCTCCGGAAGGCGAAGGACCTGATCGTCATGGAGGTCGAGACCGGCCAGATCGAGCTCGAGCGCGTCGATCGCATCGGCGCGCGCGCGCTCGAGCGCGGCGGGTTCACGATCCGCAACCTCGACCGGAAACGTCTCCCCGAGGAGCTCGAGCGCTGCCGCTCGGTCTTCAACGCCTCCTGGGCCGAGAACTGGGGCTTCCGCCCGATGACGGCGGAGGAGTTCGCCTACGCGGCGCACGACATGCGGCACATCTTCCGCGACGGCATGGGCATCGTGGTCGAGAAGGAGGGACGTGCCGTCGCCTTCGCGGCGTCGGTGCTCGACATCGCCTGCGTCGCGCAGGAGATCGGCGGGAGGCTCCTCCCCTTCGGCTGGTTGCATCTCCTGCGGCGCCTGAGGACGGTCGACCGCATGCGCGTTCTCCTGCTCGGCGTCCTGCCCGAGTTCCGCCGCTCCGGAATCGACGCCGCTCTCTACGCGCAGATCACGATCCGCGGACGCGCCGCGGGGATCCGCCACGGGGTGTTCGGGTGGATGCTCGAGGACAACGTCGCGATCCAGCGCGGCGTCGAGGCGTGCGGGGCCCGTCCGACGCGCCGGTACCGCGTCTACGAGCGATCGATCGGCGAGGGCACCGGCGCTCAGGCGCCGTAGAGCGCGAGGAGCCGGTCGGCCACCTCGGAGACCGTCGGCACGGCCTTCGGCGCGCGCGCGAGGTCGTTGCGCAGGCGCGCGTCGTCGAGCACGCGGCGGAGGCACCGCGCCAGGTCCTCGGCGTTCCCGGGCTCGAAGAGGAGACCCGTCACTCCGTCCTCGATGGCATCGGCCATGGGCCCGAGGCGGGACGCCACCACGGGGACGCCCGCGAGGAACCCCTCGCGGATCGTGAGGCAGTAGCTCTCGTACCAGAGCGACGGAATCACCAGGACGTCGAGCTCGGACAGGAGACGAGGCAGCTCGGCGTTCGCATAGCGCCCCGCCAGCTCCACGGGGTGGTCGGGCCGGATCCTCTTCTTCAGGTCCTCCAGGTAGGTCCGCTTCTCGTGCCAGGGGAACGCTTCGCCATGGATGCGCAGCACGCAGGACTCCGCCGGAAGGAGGTTCACCGCGTCGACGAGCGTGTGCAGGCCCTTCGAAGGGATGACGCTCCCGATGAACCCCACGCGGAATCGCGACGATGCCTTGCGGCGCAGACCCTCGAAGGGACGCGGATCGAGGCCCGGCGCGATGGCCGTGATGCGGTCCTCGGGCAGGTCCCACTCGCGCAGGTAGGTGCGCCGGTGGAACTCGCTCGGCGTCACGAGGAAGTCCGCGTCCTCGAGGAGACGGCGCACGCGGCGGTCGTAGGCCGCGAGGGCCGCGAGACCGCGCGCCTCGTCGGGGAAGTGCTGCGGCCACAGGGCGCCGAGGCACGGCACGCACCGCTTGCGGTCGATCGTCTCGCAGAGCTCGAGCTCGCTCGTCATCCGCTGGCCGCGCGGGCAGCCGAGCCAGAAATCGTGGAGCGTGATGCCCGTGCGCGCGCCGCGCCGCTTCGCCTCGTCCATGAGCGTCGAGGAGAGGCAGGTGAGTCCGTGCGCGTGGACGACGTCGGGACGCTCCTGCTCGAGCACCTCGCAGAAGGCTCGGTCGATGCCGGGCGTCGTGAGCAGGCGGTGGAATCCGTCGCCGAAGTCGCTCCAGCGGTAGACGACGCCGTGGTGGCGGACGCCTTCGTGCTCCACGAGGGTCCGCGAGAACTCGGCCGCCGTGGGGTCGCCGGAGTCGTTGCGGAACACGACGGCCTCGTGTCCGCGGGCACGGAGCTCCGCCGCGAGGAGCGCGATGTGGATCTGCACTCCTCCGACACTCTCCGGCAGCGTGAAGGGGTTCACGAAGAGGACGCGCTTGCCCTTCCGCGGCTCGGCTGGAGCTCCCGCGGAAGCCGCCGCTCGCGCCGAGGGGTCGAGGGAGCGCGCGCGGACCCGATCGACACCTCGGCGCGCGCGATGGGTCGCGACGACCCGCTCGAAGTAGGCCTCCGTCTCCGCCGCCATCTCTCCGTCCGTGCGCACCCGGGGCACCGAGAGGCAGAGCTCGCGGTAGGCGTGAGCGTCCGTCGCGTAGAGCCGGATCTTGCGGGCGAGATCCTCGTCGTCGTTGCGCGCGAAGACGACGCCGCCCCCGCGCCCCACGGACTCGCGCATGCCGCCGAGGTCGGTCACGACGGCCGGGATCCCCGCGCGGAAGCACTCGAGGATCGTGACGGGCGCGTTCTCGAACCAGAGGGACGGCACGACGAGCAGGTCGAGGCTGCCGAGCACCTCGGCACCGCGCTCCGGCGGGAATCCTCCCATCCACCGCAGCCGCGGATTCGTGGAAAGAGCGCGCATCCGCTGCACGAAGTCGGGGAACCAATCGAGCATCCCGTGCACCTGGATGTCGTTCGGCAGGTCCGAGAGCCGGTTCGCGGCGCGCACCAGCACCTCGATCCCTTTGTAGTCGGCGATGGTGCCGACGAAGCCGATGCGGAGGGCCTCTCCGTCGCGGCGCGCGCGGCGCGGCGCGTCCATCGCCGGCGGGAGGCCGTGCTCGACGACCACGAGCCGCTGGGGCTCCGGATAGCCGTCGGCGAGGAACCGGTCGCGCAGGAAGCGCGAGGGCGACAGGAAGAGATCGACGAGCCGGCCCCGCTCGCGGATCGTGTTCGCGCGGCGCTGCATGGCGATGGGGAGCGCGAGGGCCCGGTCCGTGCGTCCGTAGCGCTCGGGCACGAGAGGCACGCCGTGCGCGCACTCGGCGCACAGGTCGGCGCGGGGCCCCTTCTCGCAGATCCGGAGGTCCTCCAGGAGGAACGTGCCCCGGTGGCAGTGCTGCCAGTACTCGTGCAGCGTGGCGACGACGGGCACGCCGCGGTCGGCGACGATTCGGATCGCGTCGACGCCGAAGAACATCGTGTGCTGGAAATGCACGAGGTCGGGCTGCATCCGGTCGACGACCTCGCCGAGCACCCGGTTCATCTCCGGGTTCACGTAGGTGCGCTCGAAGTCGTCGATGCCGTGGGCCCACGCCACCTCGTGCACCGGCGTCCCGTGGTACTCCCTCTCGACCACCGAGTACTGGGGTCGGCTGCCCGTGTGCTCGCAGGCGAGGATCGTCACGTCGTGCCCGCGGGCGCGGAGCGCGCAGGCGAGCTGGTGCGTGTGGACCTCGGTTCCCGCCCGGTGATTCGGGAGGAACTGGTGGACGACGGTGAGGATCCTCACGGCGCGCCGGGCGGTGTCTCGGAGGCGCTGCCGTTGCCGCCCTTCGGGCCGGAGCCGGCTGCGCCCTCCAAGATCCTGCGCGTGAGCTCGGCGACGGTGCGCTCGAGGCGGTCGCGCTCCGCCTGGAGGAACTCCACCATCTTCACGCGATTCTCCCGGTCCTCGACGACATCGCGGGTGAAGTGCGCGAGCGACTCGTAGCGGAGCGCGTGCCGCAGCCGATTCTCCGACCGCTGGAACTCGAAAGTGAGGTGGTCGCGCTCGTCGAAGTCCGAGACCTTCGCCGGATCGCCCTCGGCGACGGCCGACTCGTAGAGCTCCTCCACCTTCTCGACGTGCTCCTCGAGCGTCGCCGGAGCCTTCGGCGCCTTCATGCGCGCGAGCGAGCCCGGGCGCTCGACGAAGTCGTCGAGGAGCCGCGCGAGAGCGACCCGGTCGCCCCGGGGGAAGAGCTTCCCCGCCGACCCGAGGCGCTCGCCGAGAGCGCCGAAGTCGGAGGCGACGATCGGGAATCCGAGGGCCATCGCCTCGTCGAGTGCGAAGGAGTAGGACTCGGCCGCGAGGCTCGGCAGCGCGACCACGTCGAAGCTCGCGGCGAGCAGGTCGTTCGCGCGGAACGGCCCGTGGAACACGACGGAGATCCCCTCGGCGAGCTGCTGCAGGCGCTCTCCGTAGGCGTCGTCGGAGGTGCCGCCATAGAGGTGGACCTCCATCACGTCGCGGTGGACCGATCGATGCACCGCCTCGAGGAGCACGTGGACGCCCTTCGTCGCGTAGAGCGCCCCCCAGTGGCCGATGCGCAGCTTGCCGTCCTCGAGGGGCTTCCTCCGCTTGGCGCGCGGAAGGTCGGCGATGGAGCCGTTCGGCAGCACCGTGAAGGACTCGGGGTCGAGATCGAGCGCCTCGGCGAGCCGATCGCCGTGCGACTTCGTCGGGACGATCCGCCGCCGTGCCACGAGGAGCTCGTTGCGCACGTCGTCGCGGAAGAGGCGCGCCGCCTCCCTCTGCTCCCCGGGGCCGGTCCACGGACGCGCGCCACCGACGCAGGCCGCGCAGCCACGGGGCTCGAGCTTGCGCGTGCAGAAGACCTCCCCGTCGAGCACTCGGTCGAGCCGCAGGCACGTCGACCAGAGGTCATGCAGCGTCACGACGGCGGGCACCTTGCGGCGCCGCGCGATCTCGACGAGGTCGCGCGAGAGCCGCATCCAGTGATGCACATGCACGAGGTCGGGCTTCGCCTTCGCGAGCACCTCGTCGAACGCGTTGGCCGCGGCCGGGCAGAAGGACTTGTCCCAGCGCTCGTGGAACGCATCGCTCCGGTGGATCTTGCGGACGGGGATGCCATCGACGGTCTCCTCGGAGACGCGGTCGGTGTGGAACCACTGCAGCGATCCGGCGACGACGCGCACCTCGTGCCCCCTTCCGACGAGCGCCTTCGCGAGCTTGCGGACGTACAGCTCCGTGCCGCCGCCGCACTCGGGCGGGTAGCCGTGGACTGCGAAGAGGACTTTCAACGGAGAGTCGTGCGTGCGTCGAGGATGCGTGCCGGCAGCTCGCGCGCATCCTCGTCGATCGACCGCACGGGGACGGGAGCGGCCACGCAGGCCGCGCGACGTCCCGGGTCGTCGATCAGGAGCGCCAGCGACCGCGAGAGGTCTTCGGCATCACCGGGTCGGAAACGGTAGCCGCCCGCACCCTCCGGAACCAATTCCGCCATCCCCCCGAGGTCCGAGACGAGGAGCGGCACGCGGGCCGCCTGGGCCTCCAGGATCGAGAGCGGCGAGTTCTCCCACCAGACCGAGGGAACGACCAGGAGGTCGGTCCGCGACAGCCGGTCCGGCAGCTCGGAGCGTCCGAACTCGGGCTCGAGGGTCGCGCCGGCGGCCTCCGCCGCCGCCCGGACCTCCTCTCCGTAGCCGTCGTCGCGCACCGCGCCGCGGATCGCGAGGGTCGCCCGACCGCGCACCGACGCCGGAAGACTCCCCCAGGCGCGCGCGAGGAGGAGGGGGCCCTTCGACACCTGGATCGAGCCGTGGAACGCGACGCGTACGCGCGGCGACGTCGAGCGGACGAGCCCGTCGAGCGCCTCCCGGTCGATCCCGATGCGCGACACCCTCGTGCGCTCCCGCGGGAGCCCGTGGCGCATCAGCTCCTCGGCCAGGAACGCCGTCGGCGCGAGGAAGAGGTCGACGGACGGCACGAGCCAGTCCCGCAGGAAGCCGGCGCGCTCGTCGAGGCGCGCGCGGATCCCGGCCACCTCGGCGGGAGGCGAGGCGGTCTCCCGCGACGCCGCGGGAACGCGGCGCTTCCCGCGGAGCGCTCGGAGCGTCCGCTTCGCGGGGCCGGCGACGTCGATCCCCGTCCACCGCTTCCAACCGGCGATCGCGCGACCTGCCGCCGCCGCACCGCGTGGCTGCCTCCAGGGCATGAGCGCGATGCACGCGGCGCAGACGTCGCGGTCGATCGTCTCGCAGATGCGCCCCTCCGGATGCCAGCGCTGGCCCCAGCGTGGGCACGTGATCCAGTAGTCGTGCAGCGTGAGCCCGACGGGGATCCCCGCCGCGCACGCACGGGCGAGGAGACCCGCGCTCAGGTCCGCCACATGCATGGCGTGCACGAGGTCGGGTCGCTCGGCGTCGAGGAAGCGGGCGAAGCGCTCGTCCACGGCGGGCCGGTCGAAGGTCTCGCGGAAGTCTCCGAGGAAGAGGTTGCTCGTCACCCAGTGGATGCGGAGCCCGTCGCTCTCCTCGATGCGGACCGAGAGGTCGTCGCGGGAGACATCCTTCACGGCGGCGAAGACGGAGACGGCGTGTCCGGCGCGCAGGAGGGCGCGCGCGTAGGAGAGCGCGTAGACCTCCGTGCCGCCGAGGCGTGCCGGCGGGAACGCGTGGACGACGAGCGCGATCCTCACGGGTCGCGCGGGCTCGCCGGCGCGCCCGCGAAGGTCGAGGCCGTGACGCGCCCGCCCCGGATCCCGGACCACAGGCCGCGCGCCTTCGCGCCGACGGCGGACGGGTCGCCGCCCCGGAGCACCTCGCGCAGCCACGCGACGGGGAGCCCCAGCACGTCGAAGACGAGGAAGGCGAGCCATCGCGCCGGAGATCCGTGCCGCCGCAGGAAGCGCACGCTATTCAGCGCGTTCGCGTACTTGCGTGCTCGGGAGTAGCCGCCCCCCGTGGAGGAGCTCGGCCGGTGGTAGGCCCGCGACTCGGGCACGACCCAGCACTCGGCGCCCTGGGCGCCGGCACGCAGGCCGAAGTCGACGTCCTCCATGTAGGCGAAGTAGTCGGGGTCGAATCCGCGGAGCCCGCGGAACAGCTCCGTGCGGACCAGCATGGCGCATCCCGGCAGATAGTCGCAGCGCCGCGGCGACGACGGCAGTCCCGATGCCGGCATGCCGAACCCGATCAGCTCGGAGACGTTCTCGCGGAGGCGGAGCCTCCCGCCGGCGCACCAGACGCGCGTCGGGTCGTCCTCGAAGAGCACGGCCGGCGCAACGGCGCCGGCGCCGGGACTCCTGCCGAGCTCCGCCACGAGCGGTGCGAGGAACGTCGGCTCGACACGGGCGTCGTTGTTCAGGAAGAAGAGCGCCTGGGCGCCGAGCGCGTCGATCGCGTGCCATGCGCCGTCGTTGCACCCGACGCTGAAGCCGCGGTTCTCGGGCGCGGCGAGCAGCGTCACGCCGGGATCGGCGGCGGCGAGCGCGGCGAGGCCCGGGTCTCCGGAGCCGTTGTCGACGAGGACGACGGGGAGCGGCGTGCGCGCGGACCGGAGCGACGCCACGCAGCGGCGCGTGTCGTCGAGGCCGCGCCAGTGCACCACCACGGCGACGACCCTCACGCCTTCCCTCCCGCCAGGCGCCAGAGGAGGCGCAGCGTGCCGTCGAGGGCCGCAGCCGCCCGGCGCGCCACCGGCCCGGCCGTGAGAGGAGGCCAGAGCGTGAGGGGACCGCCCCGAACGTACTCGCGGTCGGGCACGCGCCGCCGGTGCGCCGTACGGCGCCTCGCCCGCAGAGCCCGCGGCAGCGCCGCGAGGAACGAGACCTTCCCCATCAGCCACGCGTGGGGCGCGAGCTTGGCGAAGGCGAAGAGGAGTGCCACGGCCTCGTAGACGAGGAGGCCCGGAAGGCCCCGCAGGAGCGTGCGCCACTGGTAGCTCTTCACGAGGAAGAGCCATCGGTTGCGTGCGTGCAGGAAGACGCGGCGCCTCGGGTAGACCCCGGCGCGGAAGGAGGTCCCCGCCGTCCCGCCGCGGTGCACGACGATCGCGTCCTCGACGCAGGCGAGCCGCTCCCCCGCCGAGCGGAGCCGGTAGGAGAGGTCGTTGTCCTCGAAGAGGATGAAGAAGGCGGGGTCGAACCCGCCCACGGACAGGAGCTTCTCGCGCGCGCAGAGCATGGCCACGGAGACGAAGGCGTCGACGGGAACGACGCCGTTGCCCTCCGCGCGGGACGCGGGCACGTGGAAGTTGCGCAGCGCGAGGAGCCCCACGTAGTGGAAGGACGCGCCGTCGTACTGCACGAGATCGCGATCGCGCTCGTCGACGGCGCGCGGCTCGGCAACGGCGAGGTGCGGGTCGGCGGCGAAGGCCGCGAGACAGCGCTCGAGGCAATCGGGCGCGAGCACGAGGTCGCAGTCGAGGGCGAGCACGAGGTCGTGGCGCGCCTCCGCGAGACCTCGGTTCCGGGCGGCGCAGGGCCCGTCGTTCCGCGGCATCTCGACCACGCGGACGCCAGGGAACTCGCGCCGCAGGAGATCGCGGCTCCCGTCCGTCGACGCGTTGTCGACCACCAGGATCTCCGCCACGGGGACGGTCTGCGCCTCGATCGAGCGGATGAGGTCACGCAGGTACGCCTCGCCGTCGAAGCAGCAGATCGCGGCGGTGACGGCGGGCGCGGGGCTCGGAGGGTCGGCCGTCGAGTCGATCGGCAGAGCCTATCAGCCGGCGGCCGATCTCCTCGGCGCTCGAAGAGCCGTCCTGGAGCGGACCGCCCGGAGCGGTCATCCTGCGGAGATGCCCGCCCCGACCTCCGATCCCCTACTCGAGCTCGCGCGCCTCCGCGGCATCGAGCCGAGCTACGTCGACCTCACGGGGAAGACGCGCACGACGAGTGCCGAGACGTGCTCCGCTCTCCTCTCCGCCATGGGGCTCCCGGTCGGGACCCGCGCCGAGGTGGAGGCGTCCTTGCGCCATGAGAGTGCGCGTGCCTGGCGACACCTCGTCGATCCCGTGACCGTCCTGCGCCAGGGCCCGACACTGGCCTCGAATCATTCACATCCCTCGGGCAGCCGCGACGCCCTCCCCGGGGCATGCACCAATTCGGGGCCAGTCTCGGTGGGCGGAACCGGCACGCTGGTCCTCCACGTGCCCGAGCCCACCGGCGCGGAGCGGCAAGGTGCGCTCGCGCTCACACTTCGGACGGAATCCGGCGAGACGACGGTGCTCGACGGCGCGTCGGCGGAACGCGGCGAGACACGGGAGGTGGACGGCGTCCAGCACGTGCGCCTCGAGATCCCCCTGCCGGAGCTCCCCATCGGCTACCACGAGGTGGAGGCCTCCTGGTCGGGCGAGGGCGCCCGCCGCGAGACCGGGATGGTCGCCATCGTGCCGCGCCACTGCTGGATGCCCGAGGGGGTCCCCGAGAAGCGCCGGCTCTGGGGAATGCATCTGAACCTCTATTCGATCCGCTCTCCGGACGACTTCGGCCTCGGCACGGTGGCCGACGCGGGCGACCTCGGCGCGCGCATCTCCCGCGAGTATGGCGCGGCCCTGGTGGGGCTCCCGCCGCTGCACGCGACCGCGAACCGCCGTCCCTTCGACCACAGCCCCTACGGTCCGCTCACGCGCACGCACTGGAACGTCACGGCCCTCGACCCTCTGCGCGTCCCTGAGGTGCGCGACTCCCCGCGAGCGCGCGCTCTCCTCGAGTCGGCGGCCTTCCGCGCGCGGCTCGACGCGTTGCGCGCGGCCGACGAGGTGCAGTGGAAGGAGGCTCAGAACGTGCGGCTCGAGCTCCTGCGCGCGGCGTTCGACGATCTTCGGGACACGGCGGACCTCGACCGGTTCCTCGCCGAGCGGGGCGAAGAGCTCGCCCTCTGGGGCACCTTCGAGGCGCTCCGGCACCGAGGCCTCGCCCAGGATCCGCCCCAGTGGTCGTGGCCCGATTGGCCCGCGGAGCTCCGCGATCCTCGGTCGCGTGCCGTCGCCGCATTCCGCCGGGAGAACGCGAATTCGATCCGCTTCCACGGCTTCGTGCAGCTCTGTGTCGAGCGGCAGATCGCCGAAGCACAGCGCACGACGCTCGAGGCGGGCATGGAGCTCGGTCTCTACTTCGACCTCGCCGTCGGGAGCGGGGCCGCCGGCTGCGACGCCTGGGCGCATCCCGACCTCTTCCCGCCGGGCGCCGAAGTGGGCGCACCCCCCGATTACTACTGCACCGAGGGACAGGCCTGGGGCGTCCTGCCCATGGACCCCGTGCGCCTGCGCGAGCGTCGCTACGGGCCGTTCCTCGCCATGCTGCGCTGCGCGATGCGTCACGGCGGAGCGATCCGGATCGACCACGTCATGGGCCTCTTCCATGCCTTCTGGGTGCCCCGCGGCGCGCCGGCGACGACGGGCGCCTACGTGCAATTCCCCCACGAGGAAGTGCTCGGCCTGCTCGCGCTCGAGAGCCACCGTCACCGCGTGCTCGTCGTGGGAGAGGATCTCGGAACGGTTGCGCCGGGCATCCGAGAGCGGCTTCAGCAGGAGCGCATCCTCGGCTGCAAGCTCGCGATGTTCGAACGCGACGAAGCGGGGGCGTGGCTCCCGCCGGAGTCGTACCCGCCGCTCAGCGTCGCCTCCTTCGCGAACCACGACCTCCCCACGTTCCCCGGCTTCTGGGAGGGGAGCGATCTCGACGCGCGCAAGCGCGCGGGCCATTTCCCGGACGCCGCGGAGGAGCAGCGGCAGCGCGATGCACGGCCCGACGACCTGCGGAAGCTCGCCGAGTCGCTCCGTCGCGACGGCGTGGAGCTCGCGGAGACGGACGGGCTCCCCGCGAGCTTCGAGGCGGCTGTCGCCTTCCATCGCTGGCTCGCGCGCGTCGGCTCCGCCGTCGCGATCGTGTCCCTCGAGGACGTGACGGGCGAGCTCGATCAGCGCAACCTCCCCGGCACGGCCGAGGAGCATCCCAATTGGTGCGTCCGCTTCCCGCGCGACTGGCGCGCCAGTCTCGACGATCCATGCGCCCGCGCGGCGGGAGAGGCGATGGCCGCCCGAGTACGGGCCTGACGGTCCGTGAGCCTCGCCGCGCTGCTCGAGACCGCCGCCGCTCGCTGGCCCGATCGCCTCGCCGTCGCCGACGGGCCCGCACGGTTCACCTACGCCGACTTCGCGTGTCGCTCCGGCGCTCTCGCGGGAGCGCTCGCGCGCCGCGGCGTCGGAGCCGGCGACCGCGTGGCGATCCTCGGCGCCAACTCCCATCGCTTCCTGGAGGCCTACTTCGCGGCGGCGCACCTCGGCGCGGTGCTGGCGCCCCTGAACGTCCGCCTCGCCGCGCGCGAGCTGGCCGAGATCCTCGACGATGCGGGCGCGCGGTGCATCCTCGCCGACCGCGGGCTCGAGCCTCTCGTCGTCGCGACGCTCGCGCCTGGGTCGCCGGTCTCCTGGGTCCTCTGGTCGGAGGGAGGGCCGACGGGGATCGCCATCGCCGAGGGGTGCCACGAGGAGGCGATCGCCGAGGCCGGGGCGCCGCCTCCGCGAGCCGCCGTCGACGACGACGATCTCGCGCAGCTCTACTACACGAGCGGAACGACGGGGCGTCCGAAGGGCGTGATGCTGACCCACGGGAACGTGCGGACGCACGCGGCGGGCGCGATCGAGGAGCTCGGGCTCTCGGAGAGCGACGTCTGGGGACACGTCGCTCCCCTGTTCCACCTCGCGGACGCCTGGGCCACGTTCGCGATCACGCAGGCGGGCGGAGTGCACGCCATGGTGCCGCGGTTCTCGCCCGAGGCCTTGCTCGACGCGATCGAGCTCCATCGCATCTCGATCACGAACCTCGTGCCGACGATGCTGAACCTCCTGGTGAAGCACCCCGGAGCCGAGGCGCGGGACACGTCGAGCCTGCGTCGCATGCTTTCCGGGGGCGCTCCCATCGCGCCCGCCCTCGTGCGCGACTCCGAACGCGTGCTGCGCTGCGAGTACGTGCAGACCTACGGGCTCACGGAGACGAGTCCCTACCTCACCTTCAGCCTCCTCTCCCCGGAGGAGCAGCGGCTCCCGGAAGAGGAGCGGCTCCGTCTGCGCGCGAGGACGGGGCGTCCGGCTCGCATGGTGG
This sequence comes from uncultured Planctomycetales bacterium, assembly GCA_964545855.1. Lineage (GTDB taxonomy): Bacteria > Planctomycetota > UBA1135 > UBA1135 > JACQFD01 > CAZJHD01. The sequence continues at coordinate 3,003 of CAZJHD010000025.1, read as the reverse complement.
AGGTGCGCGTCGTGGACGACGCCGCGAACGACGTGCAGCGCGACGACCGGACCGTCGGCGAGGTGATCGCGCGCGGTCCGACGGTGACGCGCGGCTACTGGAACCGCCCGGAGGAGACGGCCGCCGCGATCCGCGGCGGGTGGCTCCACACCGGCGACCTCGCGACCATCGACGCTCGCGGGTCGATCCGGATCGTCGACCGCCGCAAGGACGTCATCAACACCGGGGGCGAGAAGGTCTACTCCGTCGAGGTCGAGAACGCGCTCTCCGAGCACCCCGCGATCCTCGAGGTGGCCGCCTTCGCTCTCCCCGACGCGGTCTTCGGAGAGCGGGTCGCGGCGGCCGTCGTGCTGCGGCCCGGCGCATCGGCCTCGGCGGACGCGCTGCAGGCCTTCTGCCGCGATCGGCTCGGCGGCTTCAAGACGCCGCGGACGATCCGCTTCCTCGAGGCGCTGCCGCGCACGGGCTCTGGAAAGATCGCGAAGCGCCTCCTGCGCGACGACCTCTCGACGCGCTGATCGCCAACGTGCGTCCGAGAGCTCGTTCCTCGGGAGATCGTTGGGCCCATGGTGTCGTGGGGTCCTCGCCACGAAGGCGAGGCCGCGCGCGCTCGCCGCGCACGGCGTCCCCGCTCCTTCGATCCCCGTTCGAAGTGCTCCCCCCATGCGATTCCATTGCGCCGCAGCCATCGCTCTCCTCGCTCTCCTCTTCGCTCTCCCCGCCACCGCGTCGCGCACCGCTCTCGGCGGCGACGGGCCGATGACGGGCCTCTACGACATCACGGTCCGCATCACCACCTACTACCAGAGCGAGAAGAACGACGCGGCGCCCTGGGACGAGCAGCGGTCCACGGATCTCGCCAAGGGCACCCTCCAGATCCTGGACGCGAATCAGAGCTTCAGCTCCGAGATCTTCGGGGAGCTGCACGTCGTCTCCAAGTCGAACCCGAACGAGATGACGGATCTCTTCCTGGCGGGCGAGCGCCAGGGGAAGAACTTCTTCCTCGAGACGGCCAAGCTCGCGACGGGAGACGGCAGCGTTCCGTTCGTGCAGTTCCTCGGCCGCATCAACGTGCAGAAGAAGACCGGTGAGGCAACGACGCTCCGGGAAACGGGCACCTCCCTCGACGAGGGCGAATTCGCGCTGCTCCGGATCTCCGCGAAGCGAAGCAAGAATCCGTAGGCGAAGGGTCCCGGGCCCGCGGCTACTTCAGCGGCAGCTCGAAATCGGGCGCCCGCACGGGCGCCCGATGCTTCAAGCAGTAGGGCAGATGCACCGTGAAGGCGGCGAGCGTCGCCTTCACGACCATCCAGAGCCCACCGGGCGTGCGCCGGATGTTCTCGAGAGCCCCGAGGGTCCCCGTCGCATCGGCGAAAGCGGCCGGGTCCTTCGTCCCTCCGAGCTGACCACGCAGGAATCGGAACGGGAACGCGAGCAGCGCCGGCAGCGGCACGTGCTTCAGCGCGTAGAGCCAGAAATTGCGCGTGTGGAAGTAGATCGACCGCTTGCCCCGGCGCTGTCCCCAGGGCGTCTTATGGAAGGTCACGACCTCGGGGAACTGCTTCACGCGGAAGCCGAGCGCCAAGACCCGCGAGGCGAGGTCGCGCTCGTTCCCGTAGATGAAGAAGCGCTCGTCGTAGTAGCCGGCCTTCGCGAGGACCTCCGTCCGAGCGAGCGTGCCGCAGCCGCGGAAGGTCGCCATGAATCTCTCTCGATTCACGGCGGGCGAATCGAGCAGCGCCTGCGGCATCCCCGGCTCCACCACCTTCGTCGAGAGCATCGCCGTCGTCGGGGGCTCCGTCGCGAACTTCGCGAGCAGCTTCTCGAGCCACTCCGGCGGGAGTTCCACGTCGTCGTCGAGGATCGCCGTGAACTCCGTCGCCACGGTGGCGAACCCGATGTTGAAGGTCTCGCAGGCGCCATAGCCCGAATGGGGCATCACGATCGCCGTTACCTGCGGGAACTCGCGAGCGAGCATCGCCGCCGTGCCGTCCGTCGAGTGGTTGTCGACCACCACGATCCTCGCGAAGGAAGTCGTCTGCGCGAGGAGCGACCGGACGTTGTCCCGCACCACGTCGCGGCGGTTCCACGACGTGAGGACCGCCGTCGCCCCCGGGAGGAGACCCACCGAGTCCGGAGTCGGCGCGGCGAGTCCCGCCGAGACCGCTGTGCTCACGAACGCGATCCGGGCTGCGGAGGGAACAGAAGCTCGCGCACGGAGCGGAATCGCGCCGCGTGGTCGCGCAGCGCGGTGCCTGGCAGCGACACGAATCCTTCGCAATCGGTGACCGCTGCGTCCGGGATGTTCACGGTCCGCGACGCGTCCATGGACCGCGATGCTCGCACGAGATCCATCACCGCCATCTGGCTCCGGTAGCGCGCGAAAGCCGCGTCCTTCTTCGCGCGATAGCGCGAGACGTCGTACAGCTCGTTCGCCGGAACGGCCGTGTTGACTCCGTAGATCATCACGCGCGATTCCGGACGCGCAGCGATCGCGAGCGTCGCCGCCTCCGCCGCCGCCACGTGATCCGCGTGGCACTCGAGCAGCGACGGCGCATAGACGACCTCCGCCGACTCGTGCTCGAGGATGCCGAGGATCCGCCCGGGTAGCTCATGGCTCTCCTCGAGCTCCCCGTCTGGGAATCCGAAGTGCAGCGCGCGCCGGACCCCCAGCTCCGCCAGCGCCTCAGCCGACTCGGCGCGACGGACGGTGGCGAGGTTCGAGACCTTCCCGCTCGGATCTCCCTGCGCCCCGTCGCTCAAGTAGACGACGAGTGGGTCATCACCTCGCTCCGCATGGAACGCGATCATCCCGCCACAGCCGAGCACCTCATCGTCCGGATGGGGCGCCAGGACCACGACACGCCGGGGCAAGCGGTTCGGATCGGCGAGGGCCGGGAAGAGGTGCGGCACGAGGGCACATCGTCTCGGCGACAACGGGAACTGCAAGGAGACTGGCCCCGATTTCGTCTGTAGCCCCGCGTCGCGCACGTCGCGCTCGAG
>CAZJHD010000024.1:0-66503 GCA_964545855.1 uncultured Planctomycetales bacterium | reverse complement strand
CCTTTCTCTCTCGTCTCTCTCCTGCGCGCCGCACGCGGCGCGCAGGAGAGATGACGAGAGAGAAAGGGGTCTGACCCCATTCCCGGGACCTCTCCCGCGCTGCCCCTACGGCGCGAGGACCGGGAACGAGACGCCGCGCGAGCTGCTGAGGCCGTAGGGGGGCGGCAGTTGCGTGCAGCCGCCGGTCCAGGCCCAGATCGATTGCGCGTAGTAGACGTTGCCGAGGAGGCTCACGTTCGTCGGGACGGGGATCTCTAGCTTCACGTTGCCGAATGCGTCCGCGAACAGATCGAGCGGAATGACCTCCGCCGACAGAAGGAGGTCGACATGCAGGAGGATCCCGATGCCGAAGGGATCGGCGCCCGCGACGAGGGGCACATCGCCGATCACGCCGAGCCCGAGGGCCGGCGACGAAGGGGCGTGATCGGTGCGCACGTTGAAGACGGCGGAGCCGAGCTCTGCAGCGCCCGCCGACATGCCGAGCGCTCCGTTGCAACCGGGCGTGCCGGTTCCGTAGGTGACGTGGGTGGGCCCGGCCTCGCGACCGACGAAGGCCGCACCCCGGAACGTCACTCCGTCGATCACGTTCGTGCTCAACGTGCCGACGAGGATCCGCTCGCCGGACAGGCCGACCGCGTATCCGAAGCCCGCGGATCCCGGCCAGGCGAGCTTCGCGGTCTCGGTCCAGGCTCCGGAGGGCTGGCGATGGAAGAGATGGACGCGGCCCGCACCCTTCGAGCCGACGACAGCGCGGTCTCCCTCGATCGCGGCCGTGTAGCCGAACTGGTCGTTGGCGAGCGCGTCGCTGGCGACGAGCTGAGCGACCTGCGACCACGTCCCTCCCGACTCCTCGAAGACGTAGGCGGCTCCTTGGAGCGAGAGCGTTCCGGCGTAGCCGTGCGCGCCGACGACGAGACGGTTGCCGGAGACGTCGAGGTCCTGGCCGAATCCGTCGAGACCCGTTCCTCCCGTCGCGGTGAGCTGCTGCAGGAACGCGCCGCCGAATGCGAACACGCGGACCGTTGCTTGTCCCGAGACGAAGAGGCTGTCGTCGGTGAGCGCGACCCGCCACCCGAAGTGCTCCTGCGCGAACGTCTCGCTCGACGCGAGCTGGATCTTGCCGACCTGCACCCAGGCGCCGCCCTGCTTCTCGAACGTGTAGACCGAGCCGCAGTTCAAGATCCCCGGGAAGGGGGCCGTATCGTGGTCGTCGTCGATTGCGCCCACCGCAATGCGGAGGCCGGAGGGCGAGATCGCGACGGACGTGCCGAACCGGTCGCCAGCGCCGGCCTACGGCGGAACGAGCTTCGCAACCTCGGTCCAGGTCCCGCTCGATTGCCGCTCGAAGACGTAGGCAGTGCCTCTCCCGACGCTGCTGGACTGGGGTTCCTTGTCCGGCGCGCCCACGAGCGCGAGGTCGCCGCGCATCGCGACCTCGTGCCCGAAGACGTCGACCGAATCCGTGTCGGAGCCGACGAGAGTCTGGATCTGGAGCCAGACTCCGTCCGATTGTCGCTCGAACACGTAGGCACGGCCGGCGAAGACCCCTGCGCCGCCGTGGGAGCGCGCCCCCACGAGGAGTCGCGTGCCGTCGATCGCGACGGCCCCCCCGAAGCCGCCGTTCGTGGCGGGGTCGAGCTGCTTCGCCTGCCCGGCTTCGGCGATCTGCGCCGCGGCGGCGGGAGCGAGGACGGGCGGGAGGAACGTAGAGAGAACGCAGGCAAGGATCCAAGCGCGCATCGGTGAGTCCTCGATCGGGAAGGCGCACCGACGATTCGGCGACACCCATCGACCCGCGCCCGCCGGGATTCGTTACGCGGCGTCCGAGGCAGCGACCCCTATCGCCCGAACGGGCTCGCCAGGGCATCGAGCTCCGCGAGGACCGATTCCACGAACCCACTCTGCGCGGTCGGGTCCGCCTCCCTCAGCGCGTCGAGCTCCGCGCGCGTCGCGGCCGCATCGTCCATGCGTCCCGCCGACCGCTGCGCGAGGGCGAGGAAGGCGAGATTCGCCGCCCGGTCCGCCGGCGGCTCGTCGGGTCCCGAGGCCTGCGGCTTCGAGAGCCAGGCGATCGCCTCGTCGAGGCGGCCGAGGCGGAGGTAGGCGACGCCGAGCCCCCGCTGGTAGTCGCCGCAGTCGGGCATCCTCCGGGCGGCCTCTTCGGCGGCCCCGAGGGCGCGGAGGTACTCCTCCTCCGACAGTCCCGGCGTGCGGACGACGCGCCACGATGCGTTGAAGAGGAGCCGCGCCGAGTCGCGGAGACCGCCCACGAGACCCAGTGCGGCGGCGCGCGCCTCCCCCGAGAGCGTCGCGTCCGTTCGCAGCCGGTCTGTCACCGCGCCGCACGTCAGCGCCTCGGCCACCGCAGCGTCGAAGGCTGCCTTCGCTTCGCGAAGCACGACCAGCTCCCGCGGACTCCCGCCCTCATGCGCGATGCGCTCGTCGATCGTGAGGGCCCGCGGAGCGACACGCCGCGCCTCCTCCAGAGGGTCGACGGGGATGCGGCGCGTCGACCCGTCGAGAGCCACGGCCGTGATCCAGCGGCTCGAAGGGTCGAAGGTGACGGAGGTCACGAGGTCGGCGTAGCCGGCGTCGCGCGCCACCTCCGTGCGGGTCGCCACGTCCCAGAGCCGGACCGTGCCGTCGTCCTGCGACGTCACGAGCCACCGGCCGTCGGGAGAGAGGCGCGCGTCGAAGACGTCGTTGCCGGGAGTCTCGATGGAGGCGAGAGGTGCACCGGTCGCCGCGTCCCAGAGGCGCGCGGTGTCGTCGTAGGAGCTCGTGACGATCTTCCGGCCCTCGTCGGCGAAGTGCGCCGAGAGAAGGCGGGCCTCGTGCCCCACGAGCGTCGCGACGCGCTCGCCGGTCGCAAGATCCCAGACGCGCGTGACCGAATCGTTGCTCGCCGCGACGACGCGCCGCCCGTCGGGCGACACGTCGAGCCTGCCGACGCGATCCTCGGCCCCCTCGAGCACGGCGACGCACTCCTCACGGCGCCAGTCCCACACGCGCACGGTCCGATCGTCGCCGCAGGTGACGAGCCTCGTGGCGTCGGGCGTGAAGCAGGCCCAGCGCACGACTCCCCGATGTCCGGAGACGAGCGCGACGGCGTCTTCGCCCTCGCGGCCCCAGATCCTCGCGGTTCCGTCGACGCCGCACACGGCGATCCAGTGTCCGTCGTCGCTGAAGGCGATGTGGTAGATCGGCTTCGAGGGGTAGACGAGCGTCCGCTCCACTGCGCCGGTCGTTGGGCTCCAGACGCGCGCGACGCCGTCGCGTCCCGCGAGACCGATGCGCGACCCGTCGGAGTTGGACGCCACCTGCACCCCGCGCACGCCGAAGAGGTCGCGCGGAGCGAGCTCGGAGGTGCTCGCGGCGCGCCAGAGATGGATGCGGGCGCCCGCCGTCGCGACGAGCGCGCCGCTCGGATGGAAGGCGGCGAACGACACGCCCTCCTCGCTGCTGGGAAGCGTCGCGACGGCCGAGCGGAGGTCGGCGCGGAGGATCTCCGCCGTGCGGTCGCTCGACCACGTGACGACTTGCCGTCCATCGCGGCTCCAGGCGGCGCCCTGCACGGTTCGCTCGTGATCTCGCCGCTCCGCCAGGAGCGCGCCGCTGTGCGCGTCCCAAAGGAGGACACGCAGGTCCTGCGCGACCGTGAGCACGCGATCGCCTCCGGGATCGATCTCCGCCAGTTGGAGACGTTCTCCGTTCGCGGTCAACCGGAGGAGACTCTCCCCCGTGGAACTCGACCAGAGACACGCCGCTCCGTCGCGCCCTGCCGTGAGGAGCCGGTCGCCGGCGGCGTCGAAGCGCACGCAGACGAGCGTGTCTCCGTGATCGACGCGTGCGACCTCGTTCCCGCTCTCCGGGTCCCAGAGCCGCACCGTGCCTCCAGTGGAGGCCGTCGCGATCCGCCGGCCCGCGGCATCGAAGCGCGCGTCGACGAGCGCCGAGGAGTCGCCCGGCAGCACCCGGAGAAGGCTGCCCGTCGCCGTGTCGAAGAGCCGCGCGTCGCCGTCGGTGGAAGCCGTCACGACGCGCGCGCCCGACGGATCGAATCGCGCCGAAGTGACGCCGTCTCGGTGGCCCCGCAGGACGGTGACCGCGGCTCCGTCGTGCACCGGCCAGATCCTCGCCGTGCGATCGTCGGACGCCGTCAGGACGCGATCTCCGCCGGGCGAGAATTCGATCGTCGCGATGCCGCGGGTGTGTCCGATCCGCTCGCCTCGAGCCTCGCCTGAAGCCACGTCCCAGAGCCGCACGTCGCAGTCGCCGCCCGCCGAAGCGAGCAGCACGCCATCGGGAGAGAACGCGATGCGCTGGACGCCCCCGGCGTGCGCATCGATCGTCCGGATCTCGCGGCACGCATGCAGGGCCGCGAGCAGCGCGCTCCGCGCCTCGAAGCCGTCGTGCCTCTCCGCGCCCTCGATCGCGAGGAGCAGCGCGAGCGTCGGATCCGACGAGAGCATTCGCTCCGCGACGGCCGTGAGCCGCAGGCCCTCGGAGCGGCGGAAGGACGCCTCCAGCGCCACGCGCTTGTCGTGCTCGACGACGCCGTAGCCGACGGGGCCTCCGACGACGACGAGCGCCGCGAGGGCGAGCGCCGCCGTGCCCGCCGGGTGCCGCTGGATCCAGCGACGCGCGCGGTACGCGACGCTCGGCCGGCGTGCCTCGATGGGTCGCTGCTCGAGCACGTTGCGCGCATCGCGCGCGAGGTCGGCCGCCGTCGCGTAGCGCTTCGCGCGGTCGCGATGCATGGCCGTGAGGCACACCGTCTCCGCGTCCCACGGAACTGCTGGGTTCACCGCGCGGACGGCGCGTGCCCGTGCTTCCTGAATGCGCTGCATCGTGGCAGCCGCGCTGTCCGCCTCGTAGGGGAGCCGCAGCGTGAGCGCTTCGTACAGCGTGACGCCGAGGCCGTAGACGTCGGTGCGCGCGTCGAGGGACGACGCTTCGCCCCGCACCTGCTCCGGGGCGAGGTAGGGGAGCGAGCCGAGCTGCGCACCCGTGCGCGTGACGCGCTGACCGCCATCCGTTGCCGCGAGGCCGAAGTCGAGGAGCATCACGCGCCCGGCCGGCGTCACCATCAGGTTCGACGGCTTCACGTCGCGGTGGAGCACGCCGCGGCGGTGCGCGTGGTCGAGAGCGTCGGCCGCCTGCTCGACGAGGCGGAGGCAGGTCTCCGTCCAGCTCCCTTCGAAAGCGAAGCTCGACGCGGCATGCGGCGCGGCGTCGGCGGCGTCCGGAGCGCGACGCGCGATCGCGTCGGCGAGGTCGCGGCCTCGGAGCGACTTCGGCTCGCGCCCCTGCAGGTCGCGCAACGCGTCGGCGAGCGTGCATCCCGGCACGTGCTCCATCGCGAAGTAGGGGAGCCCGTCGGCCTCGCCGACGAGGTGCACCGGGACGATCCCCGGATGCTGCAGCCGCGCGACGGCCTCGACTTCGCGGTGGAAGCGCTCGCGGGCGCCCTCGAAGAGGAGCTGCCCCTGGCGCACGAGCTTCAAGGCCACGCGCCGCCCGAGGGATTTCTGCTCCGCGAGGTAGACGACCCCCATGCCTCCTTCGCCGAGCTTGCGAAGGAGGCGGAAGTCGCCGAGGGAGCGGCCCGATCCATCACCGAGGTCGCCGGGCGGTGGGAAGAAGAGTCCCGATGCGCGGAGCGCCCGCAGCCGCAAGCGGAGTGCGTCGGCCTGCTCTGGGTGCGCGGCGAGGAAGGTCTCGATCCCCGACTCTCCGTCGCGCTCGGCGCGCGCGATGCACTCGGCGAGGAGGTCTTGGAGATCCCCGCGGCTCGCATCCTCGGCGAGGTCCGGGCTGCTCATGGCGCGCCTCCTCGAGCGACTTGGGTCGGCTTGATGCCAGCAAGGAGTGCGGTCGTCATCGACCCGTCCGTTCTAACCGGCGGGGTCCCATGCGAGCGACCGGCGAGAACGGCGATGGAGCGCACCTCGGGGTACCGTTCTGAGGACGTCGGAACGCCGATCCGCACCTCCAGCGACCCGCACCATGCCGGTTCCCCCTGCCCTCGCCGCCGCGTTCCTTGCTCTGCCGCTGCTCGCGGCGCCCCAGGATCCTCCGACGCCTCCGGGCGGATTCGGGTGGATCGCCTCGACGAACAACCTCGTCGTCTGGGCCGACGGCTACCGGACGCTGATGGACGTCTACGTCCCCGCCACGCTCCCGCCGCCCGGCGGCTGGCCGGGGGTTCTCGTCGCCCACGGCGGCGGGGGCGACAAGAACAACCCCGACGTCGCGGGCAAGTGCAAGGTGCTCGCGTCGATGGGCTACGTCACCTACGCCTACGACATGCGCAATCACGGCTCGACCGTCGCGCTGAACGCGGGGTGGACCGGCGGCATGTCGGAGGCGGAGCTCCTCCACGACTCGGCGGAGTGCCACGGCAAGGCGGCGGCTCTCGCCGCGGGGGCGATGGACCTCACGCGGCTCGGCGTGATGGGACACTCCCTCGGCGGCCAGCAGGCGACGAACGCGGCGGCCTGGTCGGGTCGCCCGATCCCCTGTCCCGCTGCGGGATGCGCGGTCGCTTCCTACCCGACGGTGCTTGCGGTCGCCTCGGAGAACAACAATCCCGAGCTCCTGGCCAAGAACATGCCGGGGGGCACGCTCGTGAACGACGAGATGCTCGAGTCCCTGCTGCCGACGGATCCTCTGCTCCTCGCGCTCGCGGCCGGGGATTACCCGGGCGCCTACCTGCTCCTTCAAGGCTTCTTCCAAGCCCAGGCCTACCCCCTGCTGCAGACCTCGATCGTCCCGATCTGCTCGATGCTCGCGTGGCAGGACACGAAACACATGCCGGGTCCCGCGGTCGACGCCTTCAATGGCCTGCTCGCCGGCGCGCCGCTCCGGCAGTCCCTGACGACCGGGGGCCACGACACGCCGAAGAACTCCCACGAGCGCGACGTGCTCCTCGACCAGCAGCGGCGCTGGTTCGATCGCTACTTGAAGAGCGTCGCCAACGGCGCCGACCTCGAGGCGCCCGTCGAGGTGGCCGTCCAGGCGGATCAGCCCGACCACATGGACCTGTCGTCGATCTGGGAGCACCGGAGCGCCGCGGCCTGGCCGCCGGCGATCCCGGCGACCTCGATGCACCTGCGCGGAGCGGGAGCGCTGTCGCTCGCCCCAGCGCCCTCCGCCGAGGTCGGCCCCGCGATCGCCCACGCCGTGGCTCCCGGCTACGACCTGCTCACCTACAAGCTCCAGCACGCGAGCAAGAACCCGCCGCTCGCGTTCGCGTCGATCCCGAAGGTGGCGCCGATGTTCGTCTCGCCGCCGCTGCCGTCGCCGATCGAGATCTTCGGGCGCGGGCGCGTCGTCCTCCACGTCGACGACACGACGGGGGTATTCCAGCTGAGCGCGGAGCTGAAGCACGCGAGCCCCGCGGGCGTCGAGCAGTTCATCACCTTCGGCACGGCGGGCGTGCGGTCGGGCGTCGTGGGCATCCAGACGCTCGAGTTCGACTTCGGCGACATCGCCCACGTGGTCCCTCCAGGGAACCGCCTCGTCCTGCGGATCATGAACCTCGCGCATCACGCGCCGCCGAGCTACGAGCGGATCCGCTTCGCTCCGTACTTCACGAGCACGACGACCACGATCCGGATCTCCCCGAGCGAGCCGAGCCGGATCGAGCTGCCGACCCGCCCCTACCAGGTGAACCTCCAGCCGCGATTCGCGCAGCAATCGGTCGCCGCCGGCATCGCGCACGGGATGACCGTGAGCGGAGGGCCAGGCCGCGCGGGCTGGGTCTATGCGGTCCTCCTGGGCGGCAGCGGAGAGGCGCCCGAGACCGTCTTCCCGGGCGTGCCGCCGATCCCGCTGGTCTTCGACGCGCTCACGATCGAAGGGGCGAACGCCGCCAACGGCAACTACCTGCCGTCCTTCGTCGGCCTGCTCGACGCCCAGGGTTTCGGCGCGCCGGGTGTCCTCGTGCCGCCGAGCCTCTTCCCGCTGCTCGAGGGCGTCCGCATGACCTTTGCGGGGATCGTCCTCGACCCGGCGGGACCGATCGAGGCGTTCGGCCCTACGACGCTCGAGATCGGGCCGTAGCGGACCAGCGCGCGCGGGGCGCGAGCGGCTCAGGGTGCGGCGCCGCCGTCGGGGCCGTCGAGCGTGAACAGCCTCTCGGCGAGGTCCGCGAGCGCCCGGTGGAGGAGGACGCGGCAGGCGGACTCCGTGCGGCCCAGGTGATCGGCGATCTCCTTGTGGGAGAGCCCCGCGATGCGCGAGAGGAGGATCACCTCGCGCCGGTCGTCCGGAAGCGCGTCGAGGACGCCTTCGATGCGCGCCACCTCCTCCTTGGCGGCGAGGCGACGGCTCGGGGTCGAGAGGCGGCGGCAGGCGGCGAGGAGCGCCTCGTCGCGCGCGACCGGGTACCCGCCCGGCGCGTTGCGCCCGACGTCCCTCCGGTTCGCGCGGTAGTAGGCGTGGCGGTTCATGATCTTGCGCGACGCCGTCGTGTAGAGCCACGAGCGGAACGCGGCGTCGCCCCCGTGGGCGAAGCGGTCGCGGTGCTGGAGCACCTCCCGGCAAACCGATTGCGCGAGGTCGGAACTCGACTCGTGACGCAGCAGCTCCGCGCCGGCGCGCAGTCGCACGAAAGCCTGCAGCGACGGCAGGTGCTTCTCGAGGAGCGATTCGAAGCTCGCGCTGGAGGGAGGCGGCGCGGGCGGAGGGTCCGGGTCCGGAGGCATGGACCCGTCCTTTCTACCCGGACGGGCCGGAGGTCGGCGACGGGGGCGGGCGGCCTCGGCCGCCGGGATCAGCCACCCGCGATCTCGCCGTCCCAGAGCGCGTCCAGGAATTCGCGCCAGGGGAGGACCGTGATGCCGTCGATCTTCCGGGCGCGCGGCTCCAGGCTGACGCAGATGAGACGCTTCAGCTTTCCCTCCTCTCCGAGTGCGCGGAGCGAGCGCAGGTCGCTCGCGGAGACGTTCTCCTTCGCTTTCACTTCGACGGCGGCCTCGTCTCCGAGGACGAAGTCGACCTCGAAGCCCGAAGTGGAGCGCCAGTACGAGATGGGGAGGCCGGAGACGTAATCGCTCCACGCGACGAGCTCGTGGAGGAGCCACGTCTCGAAAGCGAGGCCGAACTCGGGCGTGCCCGGAGAGACCGGCCTTCCCTGGAGCGCGGACACGACGCCGACGTCGAAGAAGTAGAGCTTCGACGTGACGAGGGGCTTCCGCTTGCGCGACTTCTTCCAGGCGGGCACCTCGTGGACGAGGAGCGTGTCCTTCAGGATCTCGAAGTACTCGTAGACCGTCGTGCGCGGCACCTGCGCGTCGTTGGCCACGTTCGTGTAGTTGACGAGCTGCGCGCTGCAGATCGCGGCGATCCGGAGGAAGCGGCTGAAGGCCGGCACGTTGCGGGTCGCTCCCTCGGCGACGATCTCTTGCTGCAGGTAGGTCCCGGTGTAGGCGTCCAGGTCGGCGCGGGGATCGTCGGAGAAGTAGATCGACGGGAGCGTCCCGCGCTCGATCGCGCGTGCGAGGTCGAAGCGGGCTCCGAGCTCCCGGTACGTCAGCGGGTGGAGCCGCTTCGTCCGGGCGCGGCCGCCGAGGAGGTTCACGCCTCCGCTCCGGAGTTTCCGGGCGCTCGATCCCGTCAGGAGGAAGCGGACTCCGCGCTCCTCGATGAGGCGCTGCACCTCGTGCAGCAGCTCCGGCAGACGCTGGATCTCGTCGATGACGATCACTTCGCCTCTCCGCACGACCTCCTCTCCGAGCCGCCCGGGTCGCTGGCTCAGAGCCAGGTACACGGCGCTGTCGAGAAGGTCGTATCGGCGGGCCTTCGGCAGCGCGTGGCGCAAGAGCGTCGTCTTCCCGGTCTGCCGCGGACCGAGCAGGAAGTGGGACTTCTTGCGCATCCACGCGTCCAGGTCGGGGATGCGCTCGACGAAGGGAGGCGTCTCGTCGTCTTCGGGCGACATCGGAGTCGTCAAATATCATGATATCTGACGACTCCGGCGACAACCGGGCGAACGCTCGCTACTGGATCGTGAGCGCGACCCCGGAGCTCGTGCTGAGCCCGTAGGGCGGCAGCGGGCAGGCGGCGCCCCAGGCCCAGAGGGCCTGCGCGAAGTAGGTCTTCCCGACGAGCGCGGCGTTCGCCGGGACCGGCGTCGGCGTCGCGCCGAAGCCGAGGGCGTCGCTGTTCATGTCGAGGCCGAGCACCTCGGTGGCGGCGAAGAAGTCGACGAGGAGCTGAGCCCCGATCCCGAAGACGTCGGTGCCGGTCGGGCTCGGGTCCTTCGAGTCGGTGACGAGCAGCAGCCCGAGGCTGCTCGCGGGCGCTCTGTTGCAGCGGAGCGCGAAGAGAGCATTCCCGACGCTCGGCACGCCATGCGCCGCGAGACGCTGCGGGCCCGCACAGCCGGGGGGAACGCTGCCGTAGTGCTCGATCCCCGCCGGTCGCAGCGAGACGAGCGTGGCCGCTCCCGACTCGTCTCCGTTCGCGAAGTCCGCGGGCTCGCCCACGACGAGATCGGGGAGACCGTCCGCGTCGGCGTCGCCGATCGGCGCGATCGCGTGGCCGAAGCCCGACTCGGAATCGCCCCGGGCCGTGAAGAGCAGCTCGCTCCCGACGCCCGAGAGCACCTTCACGTAGCCGTCGCCGATGGGGAGCCCCGACTGCTCGGGCGCGCCCGCCGCCCAGTCGGCGTGGCCGTCGAGGTCGAGGTCGCCGACGCCGGCGACCGACGTGCCGAGCGAGTCGTTCGTGCCGTTGCCGAAGGCGTCGCCGATCTGAACCGGAAGCGCGCCCGCTCCGGAGAAGACGCGCGCGCGACCGGCGTTCGATGCGGGGAAGTCGTAGCCCGGGAGGCCGACGACGAAATCGACGGTGCCGTCGCCGTTCAGGTCGCCGGCGTTCGCGACCGACGTGCCGCAGCGGTCTCCGGCGGCGACGCCGTTCACGCCCCACTTGAAGAGGAGGCTCGTGTGGCTGCGCATCAAGTAGGTGCGGCCCGCGTCGGCATTCCCGAAGAAGTCGAAGTTCGGAGCGCCCGCGACCCAGTCGTGGACACCGTCGCCCGAGACGTCGGCGCCGAGCCCCGCCACGGACGCACCGAAGCGGTCTCCCGCGTTCTCGCCGGCCATCCCGCCGAGCAGGAGCCCCGTTGCGCCGCTCCAGATGTAGACGATGCCGTTCGTCGTCCCCGGCGCGCCGACGAGGAGATCGCGCCGGCCGTCCCCGTTGAAGTCGCTTCCGCCGCCGACGGCGAATCCGAACTCGCCGCCGTTGATGACGCCCGAGACGGTGAAGAGCAGGGCGCCCGTCGCGCCGGAGTAGACCCTCGCGTAGCCCTTCGTGTTGGACGCGTTGAGCCGCTGCGGCGCGCCGACGGCGTAGTCGGCGACGCCGTCGCCGTTCGCGTCGCCGATGTTCGCGACGGACCAGCCGAGCTCGTCTCCCGACGACGGGCCCAGGTGGGTGCGGAGCACGGCCCCCGTGGCGCCCGAGATGACGCGCGCGCTGCCGCAGCGCACGAACTCGATGGGGAAGGGGATCCCCAACGTCACCGAGTCCGCCGGCGCCCCCACGAGGAAGTCGGGCACGCCGTCCCCGTTCACGTCCGGGAGCCCCGCCACGGACCGGCCTGCCTGCGCTCCGATCGCCTGCGGCTGCGAGCGCGCGATGACCGAGTCGTAGGGGGAGGGAGGCGTGCGGACCTCGACCCATCCGTCGTCGACGCCCGCGATGTCCGCGCCCGGCGCCGCGACGGCGAAGCGATCGAGCGGGGAGTCGTAGTCCGCCCCGGATTCCGAGGCGAGGGTCGCGCCGAAGCGGCCGTTCGCGTGCGCGCCGTCGAGGGTCTGCACCGCGGTCCCGTTCACGAAGATCGTCACTCGTCCCTTCGGCACGCCTCCGATCTCGAAGTCCGGCGAGCCGACGGCGAGGTACTCGGCGAACGACAGAGGGTTTCCCGCAGCGATCGACGAGCCGAAGCCGCCGGTGCCCGTGAGCGTCGCCACGAGCAGCGGCGAGGCCTGCCACTGGGTCTCGAAGACGAGCACCGATGGCGTCGCACCGCCAGGTCCGCCGGCCGCGTAGCGTTCGCTGCCCTCCTGGTGGAGGACCGCGACCGACGTGCCGAGGCGCTGGCCCGCCGACGTGCCGGCGACGGACCCTTCGAGCTCGAGCGTGGTGGTCTGCGTCCCGGAGTCGTAGTCGATGTCCCAGGCCTCGAAGCGTCCTGCGTCGACGCCCGCGAAGAGGCTGTCGTAGTCAGGCGCCCCCACGGCGAACCGGCCGAGGAAGCCGAAGAAGAACGATGCGTAGTGGATCGACGATCCGAGGTGCTCTCCCGCCTGCGAACCGAGGTGCGTGGCAAGGGGTGCGGCCGGCGTCGTGCCGTTCGAGAAGCGAAGGAAGAAGCCTCCGGCGTCGGCGGCACCGGGAGCGTCCGCGTAGGGCGCGCCGATCGCGAGAGCGGTTCCGGTGGTCGTGCCGTCGTCGATCGTTCCCAGCGAGGCGAAAGCCGAGCCGAAGCGGTCGCCCGCGGCAGCCCCGTTCATCGTCGAGAGGAGGCTTCCCGTCGCGCCGGAGCGGATCTGCACTTGTCCTGCGTTCGCACCGCCCGCGTCGGCGAAGGGAATGCCGATCGCGTAGTCGTTCACGCCGTCGCCGAGCCACCAATGGTCGTGGGCGAACGCGACGGCTGCGCCGAGCCGGTCTCCCGCGTTCGCTCCGTAGTGCGTCCGGAGCACCACGCCCGTGGCGCCGTGCAGCACGAAGGCCGCCCCGGCGTCGAGGGCGACCGTGTCGTCGTCGGGGGCCCCCACGAGGATCTCGTGCACGCCGTCGCTGTTCAGATCGTCGAGGAACGCGACGGCGCTCCCGAACTGACCGCCCCACGCGGAGCCGGCGTGGGTCTGCAGAGTTCCCTGGGCAGGCGTCGCGGCGGCGACGAGAAGGAGAGTCGGGAGGGCGAGGATGGAGGCGAATCGCGGTCGAAGGGTCGGACGCATGGTGGAGGCTCCTGGTCCCCATCGACCCGCGCCCGCCAGGCCCGCGTTACGCCACCTCCTCACCTCCGGAGCGCGGTCCTTGCGACGCACGCTCGGTTTGATCCCGTGGCGCAGACTGTTCGATCAAGGGAGCAGAGAACCCGAGAAAGTGCCGCTCTCGCCGAACTTTGCGTTCACCCAGAGCCCGCTGATCTGGCCCTGCGCGTCGACCGTGCCCTGGAACACGGCTCCGGTGGTGACGCTCCCTGCCACGGCATCGAGCGCTCCGCCGCTCGTGAGCTTTCCCTTGATTCCGATCTTCCCGACGTCGTTGGAGATGCCGTTCCCCTTGATCGTTCCGCCCGTCGAGATCGCGACCTGCCATGTGCCGGAGTCGTCGCCGCGGAACGTCCCTGCGTACGTCCCGGCGAAGGCGCCGAGCAGCGCGCCCTGGAGGTGCTTCTGGGCCTGCAGCGCCGACACGGCGGAATGGGCTCCCTTGCTGGTGAGCGGCGTGAGCTGCTCCGCCAGCGACACGACGGCATCGGTGTCGCTGAAGTCGAGGGAGAGCAGTCCGGCGGCCTCCCGGACCGCTGCGGCGACCGCAATGCCATTGCTTGCCTTCCCGTCGTCATCGATCGTCTGGAGGAAGCGCGCCATGTTCGTGACGGTGGGATGGGCCTCGTCCACGGCGCCGGTCACGAGCGACACGGGAGTGACGAACCCGGTGGCCGATACTTCCGCGCCGCCGAGCTCGATGCCGCCGATCGAGAAGCTCATCACCGGGCCCGTGATGGGGAACAGCCCTCCTGCGAGCGTCAGGTTCGGGCCTCCATCGAGCCCCGGCGAGAAGTCGACGCCCGACACGCCGCTGTCAACGAGCCTGCCGATCGCGAATCCGGGGTTCGTCGAGATTCCGAGGACCAGGCCCGCGACGTGGGGATCGAGCGCCGCCGCGATCTCCGCGGCATTCCCGGTCCAGGCGATGCCGATCGCCGCAGCCTTCTGCGCCGCGCCGGCGGTCTTCGCCTCGAGCGTGGCGAGGGCCTTCGCGAGCGACTTCGCGAGCCCGCTGGGATCGGGCTTGTCCGCGTCCTTCGCATGAGCCGCGAGCGACGCCGTCATGTAGGACTCCCCTGCTCGCATCAAGGTGTTCAGCAGAGTCACCGCCGCGGGCGCCGCGTCGTCCGAAAGCGCGAATCCGGCGCGGATCACAGCCGAACTGTCGATCGCGGCTTCGATCAAGCTCTCCGAGACGCTGCCGGCACTCGGCGCGTTGAAGCAGCTCACGCCCGCTTCGTGGGCCTTGAGGATGGCCCGCGACCACGCCGCGACGAACTTCGGCGAGACCTCGCCGAGACATGCTTCGTCGAAGGATCCGAGCGTGACGCCTTGCAGCTGCTTCGGAGAGCACGCGAAGACGCCTTTGATGCTCTTGGCGATGGCGGAGAGCTTGTCACGCTGGCACCTCGTCTGTGCGTCCGGCAATGCGAAGCTCGCGGAGCCGAGGAGCGCGAGTGCGGCGGGCAGCAGGGAGATGGCGCGCGAGGTGACCATCACAATTCCTCCTTGAGATCGGCGAAAGTCCGACGAACGCCGCCGGCGACTCTCGACCGCACGCCACGCGGGAACTCGAGGCTGACGCGCGAGCCGTCGCGGCGGACGAGTGGGGCTCGATGATAGGAGCCTGTCCGTTTCTTTGTCCACTTCGCGAGCGATTCGGTCCATGAGCGCCCGCGTGCCGGACGTTACGCGGCCTCGGCCGCCGTCACGGCTGGACCGTGAGCTGCAGCCCCTTCGAGCTCACGAGACCGACGAGCCCCGCCGAGCACTCGAAGGCCGCAGGCTCCACCCAGATCGTCTGGGCGAAGTAGCTCTGACCGACGAGAGCGGGGCTGTTCGGGATCGGGGCCGGCGCGAAGGAGCCGCCCACGGAGTCGCTGTAGGCGTCGAGAGCGCTCACCTCCGTCGCGGCGATGAGGTCGACATGCAGGAGCAGGTTCAGACCGAAGGGGTCGCTTCCAGCCACGCTCTGCGCGTTCGCCACGATCCCGAGACCGAGGCTCTTCGGAGGTGCGTTCGTCGACACGATGCCGAAGGCGGCGTTCCCGGGAGTCGGAGAGGACTCCGTCGCGATGCCGAGGACGCCCCGGCAGCCGCGGGTGCCCGCACCGAAGCTCGCGACGCCCGGAAGCGGCGCGACGAGGTTTCGGAAGACGGAGATGCCCGTGGAGCTCGTCTCGAGGACGAGGAGGTCCTGCTTTCCGTCGGCGTCGAGGTCTCCGAGCGCGCCGACGCGCGCGCCGGCGCCGGCGGAGTAGTGGCCGACCAGAGCGAACGTGCCGGCGCCGAGGCCGCGGTGGTACGCGACGCGATGGGCGTTGCTGAAGAAGACGTCGGAGCGCCCGTCCCCGTCGGCGTCGCCCGCGACGATCGCGCTCGCGCCTCCGGTCCCGGCCGCGAGCGAGGCGGTCGGGGTGAAGGCTCCACCGCCCGCGCTGACGAGCACGCCGACCGTCAGATTCGCGCCGAGCCCGATCACGGCGTCGGTCGCGCCGTCTCCGTTCATGTCGCTCGCGGCGACGCAGCTCTGGGTGACGCTCGTCGCGGTCACGAAGGTCGTGGCGGTGGTCGGGAAGCCACCGAGCCCGTCGCCGAGGAGCACCGTCGCGAACATCGTGGACGTCCCGCCGAAGAGGACGTCGAGATCGCCGTCGAGGTCGAAGTCGGCAACCGCGGCGCATTGGGGCGAGCTGCTGACGGCGGTGTGCACCGCCGGCGCGAAGGTCCCCGGTCCGCTGCCGGCGAGCAGCGACACGTCGTTGCTGTTGCCGTTCGGCGTCAGGAGGTCGGTTGCGCCGTCGCCCGTGAAGTCGCCCGCATGCACCTGCCAGGGGAACGTCCCCACGGGGTGCTGCACGCCCGCGCCGAACGTGGACGTCCCGTTGCCGAGGCTCACCAGAACGCTGTTGGAGTTGGCGTTGGCGACGGCGTAGTCCGGCTTGCCGTCGGTGTTGAAGTCCGCCACGGCGACGGACCGCGGGCTCGCGGCCGCGGGGTTCGTCTTGAGCGTGCCCCACCCGCCGCCGTTCCCCGGCATCGCGACCACGGAGTTGGACGCCGCGTGGGCGACGAGCGCGTCGAGCGTGCCGCTTCCGTCGAAGTCGCAGAGCGCGATCCCCATCGGCGTCGAGCCCGTGAGGGTGGCGGCGCCCGCGAGGAATCCGCCGGCGCCGTCGCCGCGCAGGACCTGCACCTCGGGCACGTCCGACACGAAGGCCACGTCGGTCTTCCCGTCGCTGTCGACGTCGCCCGCGACGAGCTTCGTCGCCTTGCTGCGCGCGGCGATCGTCTTCTTCGTGGGGAACGTGCCGGTCCCGCTCCCGAGCAGCACGGTGAGCGTGCCCGAGGTGTTGTCCCCGGTCACGAGGTCGAGATGACCGTCCGCGTCGAAGTGGGCCGCGACGATCGCGCGCGGGCTCTGCCCGACGGCGAGGGTCGAGACGGCCCCGAAGCTCCCGAGGCCGTTCCCGAGGCGGACCGAGACGCTGTTGGCGGAGAGAGAGGAATTGGCCGTGGCGAGGTCGAGCGCGCCGTTCTCGTCGAAGTCCCCGAGCACGACGGAGGCGGGCGACGTGCCGACGGAGAACGCCGTTGCGGCGCCGAAGCCGCCGAGGCCGTCGCCGAGCCGGACGGAGACGTTGTTGGAGCCCGAGTTCGCGCAGACGAAGTCGCGCTTCCCGTCGCCGTTCAGGTCGCCCACGGCGACCGAGAGCGGGGTGGCCCCCACGGAGAAGCTCGTGGAGGCGCCGAAGGTGCCCGTCCCGGTGCCGAGCAGGATCGCGACGGCGTTGGAGTTCTGGCACGCGACGACGGCGTCGAGATTCGTGTCGCCGTTCAAGTCGGCGAGAACGATCGCGTTAGGCGTGAGCGGCGTCGGGATGGTCGCGGGCACCGCGAACGCACCGCCTCCCGTGCCGAGCAGGATCGACAGGTTGTTCGACGTGCGGTTCGCGACGACGAGGTCGGGCGTTCCGTTCCCGTCGAGATCGCCCGCGGCGAGGGCGCTCGCGCCGTTGTTCGCGAGGAAGTTCGTCGGCCCGACGAAGTCCCCGGCGCCGTTGCCGAGGTAGACCGAGACGACTCCGGCGCCCGACCCGTTGGGTGCGAGCACATCGAGCCGTCCGTCGAGGTTCACGTCGTGCAGGAGGACCCCTTCGCCGAGGAAGGTCGAAGGGAGCGGGAAGACGGAGCCTCCGAAGGGCGGCGCCTGCGCGGCGGTGAACGGGGCGAGGATCGCGACGGAGAGGAGCGTGAGTCGGGCGCGGTGGCGCATCGTTCGACGTGGGGAAGAGGTCCCCATCGACCCGCGCCCGCGCCCCGCGCGTTACGCGCCGATCCGCGCTACTGGACCGTGAGCTGCACCGCCGTGCTGACGCTCAAGCCGTAGGGCGGCAGCGAGCAGGTGCCGCCCCAGGACCAGAGTGCCTGGGCGTAGTAGGTCTTGCCGAGGAGGACGGGGTTCGCCGGGACCGGCGTCGGCGTCGCGCCGTAGCCGAGCGCGTCGCTGTTCATGTCGAGGCCGAGGACCTCGGTGGCTAGGAGGAAGTCGACGAGGAGCTGAGCCCCGATCCCGAAGACGTCGGTGCCGGTCGGGCTCGGGTCCTTCGAGTCGGTGACGAGCAGCAGGCCGAGGCTGCTCGCGGGCGCTTTGTTGCCGCGGAGCGCGAAGAGAGAGTTTCCGACGGTCGGCACGCCGTGGGCCTGGAGACGCTCGGGGCCCGTGCAGCCCGCCGGCACGGAGCCGTAGTGGGTGACTCCGACGGGTCGCGTCGAGAGGGGAGTCACCCAGCCGGAGTCGTCGCCGTTCGTGTCGTCGTTGGCCGCGCCCACGGCGAGATCGGGGAGACCGTCACCGTCGGCGTCGCCGATCGTCGCGATCGACATCCCCTCGATCCCGGGAATGGGGTCGGACCCCCATTCTTTCTCGTTCGGGGGAACGCGCGCGCGAGAGAGGAAGGGGTCTCATGGGGAACTGACCCCATTCCCGGGCGGCAGGTCATCGCTCCCGCGTGACGCCGATCGCCTCCTGACGCCCACGGAATCCCGCGCGCGCCGCCGGATCGTCCACCGTCACGACGAAGCGGCTCAGCAACGATCCGCCGAGCGCGCCTCGCGCCCCGCGATCGGCGGACTCGATGCAGCGCCAGTCGGGATGACGGGCGCGCCACCGGTCGAAGACGCTCGCCACGACGAAGCAGGTCGCGCGCGCCGCGGGGCCGCCGTCGCCGAGTTCCGCGAGCGCGGCTTCCGAGAGCGTCACCGTCGCGCCCGTGTCGAGCAGGAACGGCAACGTCTCTCCGTCGATCGTGGCCTCGACACTCGGGAAGTGGAGGAGCCGCTTCCCGTCCTCGCCGGAGCGGAAGCCGAGTCGCACCGTGTGCGCGGGATCGAAGAGCGCCTCGTCGGCGGCCGCGTGCAGGAGAAGCCGCCCTTGGGAGTAGTCGAAGGACCAGACGCGGCCGGCGAACCAGGCTTCGCCGAGCATCCCGTCGCCGACGTCCATCGCGCCGGAGTCCTCGTCGAGCACCGGCAGCCTCCCGCGGAAGGGAGCCGCTCGCGCGTCGTGCTCCTCCGGCAGGCCCGGGATCCACGCTGCCTCGTCGAAGGTCGGCAGGGCGACGAGTTCCATGCGGTCCTCGCCCTCGCCGGCAGTCTCCACCGGGAGCGACAGTCGTGCGACGGCGGGACGGAGCAGGAAGAGCCCGCCGCCCGTGTCGGTGAAGAGCCGCAGCGTCTCGCCGGCGGCCGTGCGGGGAGTGACGAAGAAGCGTCCGCCCTCGAAGCGCGCCGGAAGCTCGCGTGCGGCGCTCGGAGCCGGCGCGGCGACGTCTGGCGACGCGCAGGCGAGGGCGAAGCACGGTGCGAGAAGAAGAGCGAGGGGGCGGTACCGCGCCATGGGGAGGGAACAAGCGGTGCCAGGCACCATCCTCTTCGCTCATCGACGCAGCATCACCTCGACGGAGGGTCCGGGGTGAGCGCCGACGCCGATCTTGGCGCGCGTCGTGCGGAAGCCCGGCGCGGAGACGACCAGCGTGCCGCGGCCCTCGGGCGCACACAGCACGACGCCGGGGCCGCCGTCGCCGCGGAGCGCATCGTCGTCGGCGAGGGCGAGCAGCCGGCCGCGGTCTCCGCGCAGCTCGACGGCGGAGGGGAAGACCTCGGCGCCGTCGCGGTCGCGCGCGACGACGCGGAGAGGGATGCCAGCGGAGACCGGCACGGTCACTTTCGTGTACTCCCCGGCGGCGACGTCGAACGGCGCGCTGTGCGCCACGGGGAAGCCCTGCACGATCGCGCGCGCGATCCAGCGCCCCGGAGGAAGACTATCCAGATGGATCGTGCCGAAGACGGGGCCCTTGCCCGTGAAGATCCGAGACGGCTCTTCATCGCAGGCGTCGGCCGGGATCACTTCCACGCGCGCGGTGCCCCCCTTGGCCCTGGTGCACGGCCGGACCTCCGCCAAGACGCGTCCACCGGCCGCGAGAACGACGTCGACGATTCGCTCGTCTCCCGCCCCCACGCCGAAGGGCCCGAGCTCGCGCGACGCCAAGTAGTGAGCTTCGGCCGTGATCCACCATCGGCCGGGCGCGAGTCCCGGGAGGACGTACTCACCGTGGTCGTAGGGGGCCGAGGTGCGCACCGAGGGCTCCCGAGAGCCGTCGCGCCGGGCGCGGATCTGCGCGCTGCCGAAGACGCTGTCGCTGCGCCGGAACGTCACCCGACCGCGGATCGTCGCGCGTCGCTCGAGATCGACGTCGTGACGAAGCTCCGCGCCCGCAGGGATTGTCACCGCCTCCTCGATCAGCGCTTCGGTCTCGGTGCTCCCCGACTCAGCGGGAAAGAGCGCCGTGAGCCTCGCGGGCCCCGCGGGGAGCCGCTCGAATCGAAACGCGCCGTTGCCGTCGACGCCTCGTTCGCGGTCCAAATGGAGCGTCACGCCGCTCGCTGGATCGCGCGGATCCGACACGATCCGCACGCGCGCGCCGGCGACGGGGACTCCGTCACGCGTCACGCGTCCCGCGAGCGCGCCGCGCTCGAACACCGACGGTCCGATGTCGACCTGCGTCACCCGGCCCTCCGTCACGTCGACGAAGGCCATGACGTACCAGTCGATGCGCTCGACGGGCTCCTCCGGCGGAACTGTACGGCCGATGCCACAGCCGCCGCCCCGCGGCTCCCTCGGGTAGGTGACGCTCCAGCGCCCTGGAGTGAGCCGGTTCCATTCGACGTGTCGGTCGGAGCCCGTGCGCTTCCACGGCTGGGCGAGGTCGAGACCCCGCACGCGATCTCCGAGCCGGGTGCGCACGATCACCGCGCCGACGTCCGTGAGCTCTTCGCCATCGAGGCCGTGCAGGCGCGCGCGAATCCCGCCGCCGCGCAGGAGGGCGATGTCGCCGAGATCGAGGACCGCGTCTCTCTCGATGGGGAAGGGCTCCAGCCAGACGTCCAGACGCTCCGGTGCCATCGTCGCGAGCGACGCGATGCCGGCGGGAAGGCCCCTCACCTCGAAGACGCCGTTCGCGCCCGACTCGGGGTACGTCTCGGGATGGAAGAGCTTCTTCTCGCCCGATCGCTGCACTCGGACGCTGAGCCGCGCTCCGTCGATCGGCGCGCCGGTCGTGAAATCGACGAGTCGTCCGCGCAGCGTGGCCGTTCCCTCCTCCGCCGGTGTGGCCTCGATCGCCTGGCCGGCGTCCTCGACCTCCTCGCGCTGCGCGACGTCGGGCACGCGCGCGACGGCGACATGTTCCAGCGGCGCGATCTCGGCGGCGACCTGCGCCGCGGGCTCTCTGCGCGCGTCGTTGGTCTCGCGATTCTGCGCGACGACGATCGATGAGCGACTCGGTTCGGTGACCATCGTTGCCGCGACGACGGTTGCCAGCCCTGCGATCGACACGATTCCGAGCGCTTGGCGAGGCGAGATCTTCATGGCGTCGCTCTCGACGCCGCCCGAGAGCGCTGAGTTCGCGCGCGGCTGCGCAGCGCACTCCCGTGACGCACGTCATCGCTCCAGCGTGACCTCCGTCGGCGGACCGGCGGCGCGTCCGACGCCGATCTCCGTGCGGCTGGCCCGGAAGCCCGGCGCGGAGACGACCAGCGTGCCGCGGCCCTCGGGCGCGCACAGCACGACGCCGGGGCCGCCGTCGCCGCGGAGCGCGTCGTCGTCGGCGAGGGCGAGCAGCCGGCCGCGGTCTCCGCGCAGCTCGACGGCGGAAGGGAAGACCTCGGCGCCGTCGCGGTCGCGCGCGACGACTCGGAGAGGAGTCCCCGCTGCGAAGACGAGGTGTGCCCCGGCGGCGCCGCCCTCGGCGAGATCGATCGGCTCGCTCCACACGATGGGGAAACCCGGCATCCGCGCGCTCACGACCCATCGGCCGGCCGGGAGGTTCGACACGCACCAGCCGCTCGTGCCGGAGCTCTCTCCTTCGAATCGAGTCGAGGCGGAGCCCGCGGACGGCTCGTGGAGGACCGCTTCCACCGTCGCTCCGAGCAGCCTCCTGCCGTCGGGAGTCGCGACGTCCACGTGGATGCAGCCGCCGAAGGCGAGATCGAGATCGACGGTTTGGTCTCCTCCATTGCGCACTTCGATCGGTCCCCGCTCCCCGCGCTCGAGGCCGCGCGCGTCCGCCGCGATCCACCATCGACCCGGCGCAAGACCTGCAAGGACGTATCGGCCGTGATCGTCGGCCCGCGTTCCGATCGTGGGCTCCCGGGAATCCTCGGGTCGAGCGAGGATCCGAGCCGTCGCGACGGCGCGACCGTCGCGCTTGCGCTTCACGCGCCCGCGGATCGACGCGCGCTGCCCGAGCGCGACGTCGTGGCGAATCTCCGCGTCCTCCGGAATCGTGACCGGCACTTCGACGCGCAGGGAATCCGATGCGCCGGCCTCGTCCGCGGGGATGAGGATCGTCAGCAGCGCGGGCCCCGCCGGGAACGCGTCGAACCGGAACGCGCCGCTCGCATCGACCGGCTGCTCTCGATCGAGGTGGAGCGTGGCGCCCGTCGATCGATTGTCCTGGTCCGTCGTCACGCGGACGCGCGCGCCGCCGACGGGTGATCCATCGAGCGTCACGCGACCGACGAGTACGCCGCGGCCGAACGTCGGGGGGCCGAGGACTACCTCCGTGACGCGACCCTCGACGATCTCGAATGGAGCCGTGATGGACCATCGCGTCCATCCGTCCGGAGATTCCGTCCGACGGAGATCGCGCCCCGTGTCCGTCTCGATCGGGTACTTGACGCTCCAGGTGCCGGGTGCGAGCTCGGAGTCGAGCAGAAGCCCGTCCGCGGCCAGGTACCAGCGGAGACTGCTCCCGTGCATTCCGTGCACGTTCGGCTTGGCGCGCCGCGTGAGGTCGTGCTTCGCCCTCACGGTCCCGAGACGCTCGCCATCGGGGCCAAGGAGCGTCGCGCGCAACTCGCCACCCTGGATGAGGCGAATCTCGCCGAGATCGGAGCACTCTTCGGACGCGAGCACGATGGGCCCCACACTCGCGGCGAGCCGATTCGAAGAGCGCGTACTGAGCCACGCCGCGCCCGGAGGGAGTCCGTCGGCTCGAAACTCGCCGCCCGCATCCGTCACGAGTCGATTCGGTGGAACGAAGTTCCTCGCGGCGTGGGACCGCTGCACTCCGACGTGGATCTCCGCGCCAGCGATCGGCGCGTCCGTCGCATCGTCGACCAGTCGTCCGCGAAGCGAGGCCGTGCGCTCCTCCTGGGCCGCCACGTCGATCGCCGCGCCGGCGTCCTCGACCTCCTCGCGCTGCGCGACGTCGGGCACGCGCGCGACGGCGATGACCTCGGGACTCGCCGGCGTCATGGGCAAGGCGGCGAGCACGGCGGGCGCAGGCTCGCCGTCGTCGAGCGACGCGACGATCCGATCCGAAGTCGCAGGCGTGTCCGGCGCGCGGAGCTGCGCCGCGGTCGTCACGAGACTCAGCGCGAGCCCACCGGTCGCCGCGAGGCCGAGGACACGACGGAACGAAGTCGTCATGGGACGGCCCTCGACGCCGCCCGCCCGCGCGAGTTCGCGCGCGCGTGCGCCGTGCGGTCCCGGGAATGGGGTCAGACCCCTTTCCCGGGACGAGCCGCACGGGCGGAGCGCGCCGCGCGGTACAACGACACCTTGGCGCATCCACCGATCCTCGCCGCGTGACCCTCGAAGCCGGCACCCTCGTCGCGCACTACCGCATCCTCTCGAAGCTCGGACAGGGCGGGATGGGTGACGTGTACCTCGCGGAGGACACGCGCCTCGGTCGCCAGGTCGCGCTGAAGTTCCTCCCGCCCGACCTCGCCTCCGACCGCGAGCGTCTGCTGCGATTCGAGCGCGAGGCGAAGGCCCTCGCGGCGCTGAACCACCCGGGCATCGTCACGCTCCACTCCCTCGAGCAGGCCGACGGCGTCCACTTCCTCACGATGGAGCGCGTCGAGGGACGCACGCTCGACCACACGCTCGGACGCGGCGGCCTCTCGATCGAGAGGTTCTTCGAAATCGCGATCCCGCTCGCCGAGGCCGTTGGCGCCGCGCACGCGCGCGGCATCACGCACCGCGACCTCAAGCCCGCGAACGTGATGCTCACGGCCGACGGCCGCACGAAGGTGCTCGACTTCGGCCTCGCGAAGCTGCGGGAGCCGGTGCGCGCCGGCGCCGCGTCGGCGGCCTCGGGGCAGACGACGCAGACCGAGGAAGGACGGATCCTCGGCACGGTCGCCTACATGTCGCCCGAGCAGGCGGAGGGGAAGGAGATCGATCCGCGCTCCGACGTCTTCTCCCTGGGGATCCTCCTCTACGAGATGGCCGGCGGCGAGCGACCCTTCGGCGGCGAGTCGGGCCTGTCGGTCCTCTCGTCGATCCTGCGCGACGCGCCGCCGTCTCTCTCGCAGGTGAACCGCCGTGTGCCGCGCCGTCTCGCGCGGATCGTGCAGCGCTGCCTCCAGAAGGATCCCGCGCGGCGCTACCAGTCGGTGCTCGATCTGCGGAACGACCTGGAGGAATGCCGCGACGACATCGCGTCCGGCGAGATCCGCCTCGACGACGCACCGGCGCTCGCCGCGCCGACCCCCGCGTGGCGGCGCACGCCGACGCTCGTCGGCCTCGGTCTCCTCCTCGGCGTGTCCTTCGCCATCCTGTTCTCTCTCCTCGTGAGCCAGCTGAGCGGCGACGGCAGTGACCGTGTCGTGAATCCGTTCCAGCTCCGCCGCCTCACGACGCTGCCGGGGCTCGAGATCACTCCGTCGCTCTCGTCCGACGGAAGGCGCCTCGTCTACTCCGGCGACGCCGAGGGAGACTTCGATCTCTACCTCCAGCGCGTCGGCGGGCAGACGGCGGTGCTGCTCACGCCCGGAAGCGACGACCAGGACATCCACCCCGCCTTCGCGCCCGATGGCGAGCGCATCGCCTTCGTGTCGACGCGCGGCGGCGGCGGTCTCTTCGTGATGGGCGCCACGGGCGAGGACGTGCGGCGCGTCGGCGACATGGGATTCCATCCCGCCTGGTCGCCCGACGGGAAGCAGCTCGCCTACTGCACCGAGGGGATCCGCGATCCGCGCTCGCGCGAGTTCGTCAGCCAGCTCTGGATCGTCGACGTCGAGTCCGGCGCGAAGCGGCTCCTCTACGGCGGCGATGGCGTGCAGCCGAGCTGGTCGCCGGACGGGCGCCTCATCGCCTTCTGGACGAACCGCAACAGCCAGCGCGACGTGATGACGATGCCGGCCGCGGGCGGCGAGCCGGTGGCGGTGACGAACGATTCTGCCGTCGACTGGTGCCCCGTCTGGACGCGCGACGGCAAGTTCCTGTTGTTCTCGAGCGACCGCGGCGGCGTCTTCAACTTCTGGCGCGTCCGGGTCGATCCGGAGACGGGGCAGCGCGCGGGCATGATCCAGAGCGTGACGACCGGCAGCGACCTCGTCGGGTGGCCGAGCCTCTCGGCCGACGGTCGCCGCATGGCCTACACCGTGGCGTCGACCTCCGATCTCCTCTGGCGCGGAGCGCTCGACGCCGACCCGGCGGCGTCGAAGGCGCCGGAGCGCTTCGACCTCCCCGGCATCGTCGGCGGCATCACCGACGTGAGCGCCGACGGCAAGCGCTTCCTCATCTACTCCGTCGACGGCGTGCAGGAGCACATCCTCGTGCACGACGTCGAGGGCGCGCGCTCGCGGGCGCTCGTCGCGACGAGCGCGAAGGATCGCGGACCGCGCTGGTCGCCGACGGACGATCGCATCGCCTTCTACTCGAATCGCAGCGGGAGCTGGGAGGCATGGTCGATCCGCACCGACGGAAGCGGCCTCCAGCAGCTCACGGACGTCGCGGAGAGAAGCATCCTCGGACCGTGCTGGTCGCCCGACGGGAGCCAGCTCGTCGTGACGACGATCGGGAACGCGTCCGCGAGCGGCGGCCTCTTCCTCGTGGATTCGCGGAAGCTCTCCAAGGCGGCCGACCTCGAGCCCCTCGCGCCGTTCACGGGAGAGGGCACCGTCGTCGCGATCGATTGGTCCGCCGACGGGAGCCGCCTCCTGCTGAGCCGCCAGGACTCGCTCGGCAAGCGCTCGCTCCTCACCTACTCCTTCGCGAGCCGCGCCTACGAGACGCTCGTCGTGGGTCCGCCCGGCGGGCGCTTCCTGCCCGACGGACAGCGCGTCCTCGCCGTGTCCTTCGGCGAGCTCGTGTTGATCGACGTCGCGTCGCGCGCGCTCCTGGCGCGCTGGCCGATGCAGTCGACGGAGCTCTCGACGGGCGTCGCGATCGTGCCGGGCGGCCGCGAGTACTACGTCTCCGCGACGGCCGTCTCCGCCGACGTGTGGCTGCTCGACGAGGAGTGACGCGGGGGGAGAGCGCGCGCGTGTGCGCGGCTCGTGCTTCTCCTCGAAGCGTGATGCCGCCGTGTCGTCCGAGGGCGCGGTGATCCGATTCTCGGGCTGCTTCGCACCCGCGACGATGGCGGATCCGCGCCGAGGAGGACGCTCCGTCCCATTGACAGCGAGTGCCCCCGCGCAACGATTCCTTCGAGCAACGTCCCACGAGACGGCTGCGATCCCACCGCGATGCATCCGGACACCAAGAAGTACAACGCAGCCCTCGCGCCCGGCGACCGGGCGATCTGCCGACTCCTGGCGGAGCAGATCGACCGCGGCCTACCGGAAGCGGAGAACAAGATCTGGCACGCCCATCCGGTGTGGTTCCTCGAGGGCAACCCCATCGTCGGCTACAGCAAGCTGAAGCAGTGCGTGCGCCTGCTCTTCTGGAGCGGCCAGTCCTTCGAGGAGGAGGGGCTGGCGAAGGAAGGGAGCTTCCGGGCGGCCGAGGCTCGCTACACCGCTGCCGGCCAGGTCGACACCGACGCGCTGCAGCGGTGGCTGTCGAAGGCGCGTGACATCCAGTGGGACTACAAGAACATCGTTCGCCGCAAGGGGCGGCTGGAACGCTTGAAGTAGGTTCCCCGGAGTGCGCCGGTCGCGGCGCTACGCCACGGCGGGCCAGAGCCAGGAGAACGTGCCGGCCGTGATCAGCGTGTAGACGAGGCCGTCGATCGCGAACCGGACCATGATCGAGGTCTCGAGGCCCTTCCACGTCCACTCGTGGACGTGGGAGAAGACGTAGCCGAGGAAGGCGACGGCGCCGGTGACCTGGAAGACCGTCTTGCCGGCGGCGCCGGGGGCGTTCCCGATGCCGGCGAGATAGGCGCAGAACGTGCTCACGATGAGCGTGAACACGAACCACTTGATGAGCGCCGGGCCGAGGCTCCACATCCCGTTCGGGCGCACCATCATCACGCCCACCGGGCCCACCTTCATCTTCTCCATCATCTCGGGCGTCTGCATGTCCTTCATCGACTCACCGCAGGGGAACATGTACATCCCGGGCGGCGTGCCGCGAATGGCGCTGCGGATCGCGTCCTCGTTGGGGAGCTTCTTGAAGTCGCTCTTGTGCAGCTGCAGCACCATGTGGATGAGGCTGCTGGCGACGAACACGAACACTGCCGACAGGAGGATCGGCAGCCAGAGGGCGGCGAGGGTCGTCATGGCGCGCATGATGCCGCCCCGCTCCTGAGGGAGCGAGAGCCGCCCGCCGCCCGCCGTCCACCCACCGTGCCCGAGATCCCCGACCTCGAGGTCTACCTCGACGCGCTTCGCCGGCGCGTCGTCGGGCGCGCGTTGGAAGGGATTCGCATCGCGAGCCCGTTCCTGCTGCGGACCGTCGCGCCCTCGCCCGACGAAGCGTGCGGCCGGAGAGTGCTCGGGGTCCGGCGCGTGGGAAAGCGGATCGTGCTCGCGTGCGAGCGAGATCTCTTCCTCGTCGTGCATCTCATGATCGCGGGACGCCTCCAGTGGAAGCCGCCGCGGGCGCCGCTGCCGAAGCGCGTCGGTCTCGCGGCCTTCGACTTCGTCGAGGGCTCGCTGCAGCTCACCGAGGCCGGCTCCACGCGGCGCGCGTCGCTCCACGTCGTCGCCGGCGAGGCGGCGCTCGCGGCCCTCGATCCCGGCGGTCTCGAGCCGCTCGCATGTACGCGCGCGGAGTTCGCGCACGCGCTCCGCCGCGAGCGGCATACGCTCAAGCGCGCGCTCACCGACCCGACGCTCCTCGCGGGGATCGGCAACGCGTACTCCGACGAGATCCTCCACGCGGCGCGTCTCTCGCCCGTCGTGCTCACGACATCGCTCGACGACGACGCGGTCGCGCGCCTCCACGACGCGACGCGCACCACGCTCGCGGCCTGGATCGAGCGGCTCCGTGCCGAGGCGGGCGACGGCTTCCCGGAGCGCGTCACCGCCTTCCGCGAGGGCATGGCGGTGCATGGTCGCTACGGAGAGCCCTGCCCGCGCTGCGGCGCGAAGGTGCAGCGCATCCGCCGCACCGGTCACGAGACGAACTACTGCGCGCCCTGCCAGACGGACGGCCGGCTGCTGGCCGACCGCTCGCTCTCGCGGCTGCTGAAGGACGACTGGCCGCGGACGCTGGAGGAGATGGAGGAGAGGAAGCGGACTCGGCGTGGGTGATCACGCGCCGCCTCGTTGCCGGCGGCCGAGTCGACTACTTCGCGTCGCTCGCCCCGAGATCGGAGCGGCGGACGGCTTCCTTCAGCCAGTCGCGCTCATCCTGCAGATCGAAGAGCGCTGGGTGGGTCTCGCGGGCCAACTGCAACGACCAGACGGTGATGAAGCCCTGGGCAGAGGTCAGCTTCTCGACGGGGTTGAGGATGGTCATCGTGAGCGCGCCCTTCGAGGCCGGCTCGGGGCGCAGCTTCGGCACGAAGCCGTCGCCGTCCATGGGCATCGAGCCCTCGACATGCCCGCCGCTTCGCTTCTGCTCCTCGAAGGCCGCATCGCGCTGCGCATCGAACGCGTTGCTCACGTCTCGCAGCGACTGAAGCAGCTCGGTCCGCGTTCGATGCGCGTACTTCGCCTCGAAGCGCTCGGACGCGGCGTCGTCAGTAGACGCGCTCTGCTCCACCCGCGGGGGCTTCGCGACGGCGGACGGCTCTCGGAGAACGGTCGCGGGGCTCGTCGCCACGGTGGCCGGTCCTGGCGCCTCGATCGGACGCGCCTCGAACGGCGGATCGTGCGCCGGACGGGCCGCGTCCGCGCCAGCGCGACCTTCTCGCGCGTCTTCGCCCGCGAGCCCGGAGAGCACGACCCAGGCCGCGACGCCGATCGTCGCGAGGACGCAGAGGCCCGCCAACAGTCCGGTAGAACGACTCATGCTCTCACCGAGAGATTCGAGGAGCCCCTTCGGCCGGCCGGGGGCCCTTGCAGCATCGCTCCGATGCGCCGGCGCCGGAAGCCTCGCGCTCCGTGGCCGGACGAACCGAAGGCTCCTACCCCCGCACCAGCGTCGACCCGAGCGTGAGCACGCCGAAGGCCGTGCCATAGGGGCGCGTGTTGCTCGAGATGTAGAAGTCCCACATGGAGCCCTCGGGCTCGATGGTCTTCAGCACGTGCTTCTGCAGGTCCGCCGCGTAGACGGCGCGCACGTCGTCGGGGAGCTGCTCCAGGAGGCGCCCCGCGTAGTAGTGGCCGAAGAAGTAGAAGTACGCGGCGATGGCGTAGTAGCCCTCGTGGGGGATCGGCTTCTGGCGCACCACGTCGAGAAACTTGTGGTGGCGGAAGAAGTCGTC
Organism: uncultured Planctomycetales bacterium; assembly: GCA_964545855.1. Classification (GTDB taxonomy): domain Bacteria; phylum Planctomycetota; class UBA1135; order UBA1135; family JACQFD01; genus CAZJHD01. Next base: position 37,366 of record CAZJHD010000024.1, on the reverse strand, counting down.
GAGGCCCTGGCGGATCCTCTCGACGGGCACCTTCCTCCCCGCGCGCAGGAGCGCGAGGTTGCAGACCTGGATGCGGCTGAGGGAGCCCTTCACTCCGTTGATCCCCTCGGCGCGCCCGGGCTCGGTGATGGGATCGACGCTGTAGGTGTACGCGCCGTCGGGGAGCCGGCAGTGCTCGACGGCATTCACGGCGGCGGCGAACGACTTCTCGTCGACGGGGAGGCCGACGAGCTTGGCATCGCACATCGCGATGACGCCGGCGGCCGTCGTGAAGGACGTCGACCAGTTGGGATGCCAGCCGCCGATGGGATCGGCGTAGTAGCCCCAGCCTCCGTCGGGCGACTGGAACTTCTTCAACCCGGCGAGGAAGGTCTCGCCGGCCTTGCGGAGCGCGGCGGTGCGCTCGCCCTCCCGGTAGCGCGGGTGCGCCAGGGCCAGCGCGATCGCCTGCGTGCCGTAGACCTGGCCCCAGACGTTGTCGTTGTCCCAGTCGGCGGGGCGCTTGAGATCGGAGTTCGCGCAGAGGAACTCGAGACCGCGGTCGCAGGCCGCCGCCGCCTTCGGATCGTCGCCGCCGAGCTCGAAGAGCGCGACGCAGACGAGGCCCGTCGTGCCGACGGTCCACATGTGGTGCGTCTCCACGTTCGCGAACGAGTCGGTCATCGTCTTGTTGCGCGTGCCGCCCCAGGAGCCGTCCTCGTTCTGGGAGCCGACCAGGAAGTCGACTCCGCGGCGGATCGCGCGGCGCACGTCCTCGGTCTTGGGTGCCTCGGCGGCGGAGGACGCGGGCGCGAGGGCCGGCGCCGGCGCGTCCTGCGGCGCCGCGACGGAGCTGGCCGCGAGGAGCCCGAGGGAGAGGAGGCCGCTCGTGAGTGCGTGGGCGATCGTCATGGGCGCTTCCCTCAATTCCGCTTCGAACCGGAGGCCGACTTGGCGGCGGCCCGCTTCGCCGCGGCGAGATCCTCCGTCGCCTTCGCGACGTCGTGCTCCTGCGACATGACGGAGATCCGCGCCTCGGCCCGCGACGAGGACGCATCGCGGCGCGCGCGCTCGAGACCGCGCGTCTTCGACTCGACGTCGAGGGCGAGCTTCGCCCGCTCCATCGGGATCTCGAGCTCCTGAAGCGCCTCCATCTCCCGGCGCTGGATCGCGAGCGACGCCTCGCTGCGCTCGATGCGGCGCTTGGTGCGCCGGACGACGAGCTCCTTGGTGCGGTCGGCGAGGTCGGCCTTCTCGTACATGAGCTCGAGCTGCTGGAGCTCCTCCTGGTCCTCGGCGACCCGGTCCTCGGCGCCGGTGAGGGAGAGACGTTCCTTCTCGAGGCGGATCTTCGATTGGACCCCTTCGAAGGACTCGAGCGCCCGTCGCGCGAGCCCGAGTTCGGCTTCGGCGGCGGCGAGCGCGTCCTGGCTCGACTGCTCCGCGGACGCCAGGTCGGCGCGCTCCTTCTCGAGGCGTGCCTGCGCGAGGGCGAGGGATCGCTCCAGCTGCGCGATCTTGGCCGCGGCGTCGGCGGGATCCTCGTCGTCCTCCTTCGGTGTCGCGCGCGCGGACTTGTCCTGCTGGAGAGTCGCGCCCGCGGCTCCGTCGCGATCGAGCTGCACGGGGCGCTCGACGCGGAAGATGCAGGACGGCAGGGCGGTGGCGACGAGGAGGACGACGAGCGCGTAGGAGACTCGAGTCATGGCAGGCTCCGGCCCGGAGGGGAAGGACGCCGATTCTCGGGATCGCGGCCGCTCGGGGCCAGCACGTCGCGGCGCCGCACGACGCGCCTCTCTAGAATCCCGCCTTCCGATCCCGCTCCCCGCCGCCCGATCGGCGTCCCGCCCCATGATCACGCACATGGTCCTCCTCCGGGTCCGCAAGGACGTCCCCGCGGCCGAGGTCGCGCGCGTCTTCGCCGCGATCGGCGCTCTGCGGGAGAAGATCCCCGGCATCCTCTCCTACGCCTGGGGCCCCTACGCGTCGCCCGAGGGGCTGAACCAGGGCTTCACGCACGGCTTCTGCATGACCTTCCGCGATGCCGCGGCGCGCGACGGATACCTGCCGCATCCCGAGCACGAGAAGGTGAAGGCGCTCGGCCTCGCGATCCTCGACGGCGGGATCGACGGCGTGATCGCCTTCGACTTCGCGTCGTGAAGACGGCCGGCGCGGCCCCGCGATGAGCGTCTACCTCCTCGCGACGCTCGATACGAAGGGGCAGGAGGCGGCCTTCGTGCGCGACCGTCTCGTGGAGGCGGGCGTCGACGTGGTGCTCGTCGACACGGGCTGCGTGGGGGAGCCGTCGGTGCGTGCCGACGTGCCGCGCGAGGAGGTGTTCCGCGCGGGCGGCACGAGCCTCGAGGCGATGCGCGCGAAGGGCGACCGCGGCGAGGCCGTGACGCGGGCCGCCGAGGGAGCGGCGGCGCTCGCGCGGCGCTGGCACGCCGAAGGGCGCGTCGACGGGATCCTCGGCATCGGCGGCGGCGCCGGCACGACCATCGGCACGGCCGCCATGCGCGCGCTGCCGCTCGGCGTGCCGAAGCTCATGGTGAGCACGCTCGCCTCGGGGCAGGTGTCCCACTACGTCGGGAGCAAGGACGTGATGATGATGAGCTCCGTCGTCGACGTCTCCGGCGTGAACCGCGTGAGCCGCCTCGTGTTCACGCGCGCGGCGCAGGCGATGGCGGGCATGGCGAAGGGGGAGGCGCCGCGAGCCGACGCCGCCGACAGGCCGCTGATCGCGGCGACGATGTTCGGCGTGACGACGCCCTGCGTGGATCGCGCGCGCGCGGTGCTGGAGGCCGAGGGCTTCGAGGTGCTCGTCTTCCACGCGACGGGCGCCGGAGGGCGCGCGATGGAGTCGCTCGTGCGCGACGGCGTCTTCGAGGGAGTGCTCGACGTGACGACGACGGAGCTCGCCGACGAGATCGCGGGAGGCTTCCTCACGGCGGGCCCCGAGCGCTGCACGGCGGCGGGAGAGATGGGCATCCCGCAGGTGGTCTCCGTGGGCGCCACCGACATGGTGAACTTCCACGGAATCGCCTCGGTGCCTTCGCGCTTCGCGGGGAGGAAGCTCCACCGCCACAACGAGAACGTGACGCTCATGCGCACGACGCCCGAGGAGTGCGCCGCCGTCGGCGCCGACCTCGGAGGCAAGCTCGCGGCGGCGAAGGGCCCCGTGCACGTCTTCCTCCCGCGTCGCGGCGTGAGCGCGCTCGACCGCGAGGGAGAGCCCTTCGACGACCCGGCGGCACGGCGCGCGCTCTTCGACGCGTTCCGCGCGACGGCGCGGAAGGTCGCCGTTGAGGAGCGCGACGCCCACCTGAACGACCCCGACTTCGCCGAGGCGATGGCGCGCAAGCTCGTCGAGCTGATCCGCGCGCGCGCGCCGCGCCGATGAATCCACTCCCGAGACCCCCGATGCTCCGACCTCTGCTGCACTCCACCCTCGCGATCGGTCTCGCCGCGGCCATCGCGCTCGTCGCTGGCTGCTCCAAGAAGGACGACGTGCCGGCGGGGAAGCCGACGCTCGCCGTGTGGTGGTTCCAGTGGGCGCCGGCGGACGGCCTCCAGGAGCTCGGCCGCGAGTTCGAGAAGGAGACGGGCGTCGAGGTGAAGGTGGTGCAGATCCCGCTCTCCTCCTATCAGGAGAAGGTGTTCCTCGAGTTCGGGAACCAGCGCACGGCCTTCGACATCGTGATCGGCGACAGCCAGTGGATCGGGCGCGGCGCCACGAGCGGTCTCTACGTCGATCTCACGGAGTGGCTGCCGACGGTGACGGACCTCACGGCGGTGCATCCGCGCGCGGCGCGCTACCTCTGCGAGTATCCCGAGGGGAGCGGGCGGTGGTTCGCGGCTCCCTGCGAGACCGACGCCGTGGGGCTCTGCTACCGGCGCGACTGGTTCGAGGATCCGCAGGAGAAGGCGGCGTTCCGCGCGAAGTACGGCCGCGAGCTCGTGGTGCCCGACACGTGGGAAGACTTCCGGCAAGTGGCCGAGTTCTTCCAGCGCCCCGACGAGAAGCGCTACGGCTGCGTGCTGCCCTCGGGGCGCGGCTACGACGCGCTCACCATGGGATTCCAGAACCTGCTGTGGGCCTTCGGCGGCGCGTGGCACGCCGAGGGGAGCAACCGGGTGAAGGGCGCGCTCGACGTGCCGGGGAGCGTCGCGGCGATCGAGTTCTATCGGTCGCTCATGCAGCTCGGGCCGAAGGGCGCCGCGCGCCTCGACTACGGGGAGGTGCTGGAGGCCTTCGCGAACGGCTCGACGGCGATGCTCCTCAACTACTTCGCCTTCTTCCCGGGCCTCCACGAGAAGTTCGGCGACAAGGTGGGCTTCGCCGTCGTGCCGCAGCACGAGGGCCGGCGCGTCGCGAGCCTCGGCGGCCAGGGTCTCAGCGTCTCGACGCGGATCCCGCCGTCGCAGCAGGACCTGGCGAAGAAGTTCATCGCCTGGTTCCTGCAGCGGGACACGCAGGAGCGTTGGATCACGAAGCCCGCCGGCTTCACGGCGAACACGGCGATCCTCCGCAGCCCGGAGTTCCGCGGGAAGGCGCCCTACAACGCGCCCTTCGCCGACTCCGTCGACTCCATGCGCGACTTCTGGAACGTGCCGGTCTTCAACGAGCTGCTGGAGGCGACGCAGCGCTACGTCGGCATGGCCGTCGACGGCGAGATGCCGGCGGCCGACGCGCTCGCGAAGCTCGCGGAGGAGAAGGAGCGGATCCTGCGGGAGGCGGGGCTCCTGAAGTAGGAGCCGGCGCCCACCCGAGCCCCGCTGCGGCGACGACGCATGGCACGAACGGGCGCTCCGCCTCGCGCTGCGCACGCGCCGTGGATCGGGATCGGATTCGTCGCGCCCGCGCTCGCGCTGCTGATCGCCTTCAACGTCTTCCCGCTGCTCTACAACGTGGCGCTCGGCTTCACGCGGGAGCAGCTCGTGGGAGGCGACGCGGGATGGGTGGGCGGCGCCAACTACGCGCGGATCTTCGACGACCCGCGCTTCGCGGCGGCGCTGCGGCGCACGGCGCTCTTCGTCGCCGCCGCCGTGGGCATCGAGCTGCTGCTCGGGTTCGCCGTGGCGCTCGCGCTGCGCTCGTGGACGCGCGGGCGCGCGGCGCTCCTCACGGCGCTCCTCGTCCCGATGATGCTCTCGCCCGCCGTGATGGGCCTCTTCTGGAACCTGATCCTCAACGGCAATCACGGGATCCTGAACCAGACCCTCGGCGCGCTCGGGCTCCCGCAGCCCCAGTGGCTCTCGGACGCGCGCTGGAAGCTGCTCTCGGTCGTCGCGATCGACGTCTGGATGTGGACGCCCTTCATGCTCCTCATCGCGCTCGCGGGGCTGAACGCGATCCCGAAGCCGCTCTACGAGGCGGCGGCGATCGACGGCGCCGGCCCGTGGCGGGTCTTCCGGCGGATCACGCTGCCGCTCGTCGTTCCCTACCTCGGGCTCGCGGTCCTCTTCCGCGCGACCGACGCGCTGAAGCAGTTCGACCTCGTGATGGCGACGACGGGTCCGAACGACGGGAGCACGCAGACGCTCTCGACGCTGATCTACCAGGTGACCTTCCGCGACGGGCGCGTCGGTCTCGGCAGCGCCTACGCCTGTCTCGTGCTCGTCGTCGTGCTCGCCCTCGCGACGGTCTTCACGCGGTACCTCGACGGGCTCCGCCGGAGGGAGGGCTGACCGTGCGCTGGCTCCGGATCTCCGTCGTCTCCCTCTACGCACTCGTCGCGGCGCTGCCGCTCCTCTGGCTCGGGCTCACGGCGCTGAAGCACCGCGACGACACGATCACTCCGCACGCGCGGATCGTGCCGGTGCTCGCGGAGGCGACGCCGGCGGACTCGATCACCTTCCCGGCGACGCTCCAGAGCTTCGGCGAGCTGGGCCGCGTCCACGCGGGCGCGCAGGAGAGCTTCTGGAGCCATCTCCTGAGCAGCCTGATGATCGGCTTCGTGAGCACGATCGCGTCGGTGCTGCTGGGGACGGCCTGCGCCTACGGCTTCAGCCGCTTCCGCATCCGCGGCGCCGACGATTGGCTCTTCTTCGTGCTCTCGACGCGCTTCATGCCGCCGCTCGCGGTCGTGATCCCCGTGCTCCTCATGTACCGGCGCTTCGACCTGCCGGGCACGCACGCGGGACTGATCCTCCTCTACACCGTCTTCAACCTCTCCCTCGCCGTCTGGCTGATGAAGGGCTTCCTCGACGAGATCCCGAGGGCCTACGAGGAGGCGGCGCTCGTCGATGGCTGGGGGCGCGCGGCGGCCTTCCGGCGGATCGTCCTCCCGGAGGCGTCGACGGGCATGGCGGTGACCGGCGTCTTCTGCCTCATCTCGGCCTGGAACGAGTACGGCTTCGCGATGACGCTCAACACCTCCGGCGCCGTCACGGTGCCCGCCTACTTCGCGGGTCTGCAGGGGAACATCGACGGAATGCCGTGGCCGCAGATCGCGGCGGGGGCGCTCGTCTTCGTGGCGCCGATCGTGCTCTTCACGGTGCTCGTGCATCGCCACCTGCTGCGCGGTGTCACCTTCGGGACGATCAAGCAGTGAGCGAGCCGTCGAGGAGCGATCGGGCTCTCGCGTTCTGGCGGCGCGCCGACCGGTGGACGCTCGCGGGCCTCGGCATCGGCGTCGCCGCGATGCTGCAGCCCTGGTGGGCCGAGGGCTTCCGGCTCGGATTCTTCTTCACGGCCCTCTGCGTCGTCGCGCAGATCGTCGCGTCGCACGTTGCTGCTCGCTCCGCCGCCGCGCGCCGCGCGCCATGACGTTCCTCGCGCTCCGCGGTCTCGAGAAGACCTTCCCCGACGGCACGCGCGCCGTGGGCGGAGTCGATCTCGACGTGTCCGAGGGGGAGTTCGTCGTGCTGCTGGGCCCTTCGGGCTGCGGCAAGACGACGACGCTCCGGATGGTGGCGGGTCTCGAGTCGTCGACCGGAGGGTCGATCCTGCTCCGCGGCCGCGATGTCACCCACGCGCCTCCGTCGGAGCGCGACGCCGGCTTCGTCTTCCAGTTCTTCGCGCTCTACCCGCACATGACCGTGGCGGAGAACCTCGCGTTCCCGCTGGAGTGCGTCGGCATGCCGCGCGCGGAGCGGCGGCGCGCCGTGGAGGAGACGGCCCGGCGCCTCGGTCTCGTGGATCTCCTTCCCCGACGCCCGCGGCAGCTCTCGGGGGGCGACCAGCAGCGCGTCGCCGTCGCGCGCGCGACGGTGCGGCGGCGCTCGCTCGTCCTCATGGACGAGCCCCTCGGCACCCTCGACGCCGACCGGAGGCTCGAGACGTGCGAGGTGCTCCGCGCGCAGCAGATCGCGACGCGCACGACGACGCTCTACGTCACGCACGATCAGGAGGAGGCGATGCGCCTCGCCGATCGCATCGTCGTCCTGTCGGGCGGCGCGATCCTGCAGATTGCCTCGCCGCGGGAGGTCTACGACCGGCCGGCGACGCTCTTCGTCGCGCGCTTCGTCGGAAGCCCCGGCATGAACCTCCTCCCGGGCGAGGTGGCCGACGAAGACGGCGCGCGCGTCTTCCGCCCGCGCGGCGGCCTCGCCGCCGTGCAGGTCTCCGCCGCGTCGGCGCCGGGCCCCGCCGTCCTCGGGCTCCGGCCGGAGGCGCTGCGCCTCGACGCCGGCGGTCCCTGGCGTGGCCGCGTCGTCGCGAGCGAGTTCCTCGGTGCCGACCGCTGCGTCCACGTGGAGACGGCGGGCGGGCGCATCGTCGCGCGTGCCGACGCCGAGTCGGAGGTGCGTGCGGGAGACGAGGTGCGGCTCGCGTCCGATCCCGGGGCGCTGCTGCTCTTCGATCCGGCGACGGAGGCGCTGCGGCCATGACCGAGGCAGTGCTCTCCGTGCGAGGCCTCGTGAAGCGGTTCGGGCGCGCCGTCGCCCTCGACGGCGTCGACCTCGAGGCGCGCGCGGGCGAGATCGTGGTCGTGCTCGGGCCCACGGGAGCCGGCAAGACGACGCTCCTGCGCACGATCGCGGGGCTCGAGACGCCCGACGCCGGATCGATCCGGCTCGCCGGCGCCGATGCGGCGTCGCTCGGCCCCGCGGAGCGCGACGTGGCGCTCGTCTTCCAGAACTTCTCGCTCTACCCGCGCTGGACCGTGCGGCGGAACCTCGAGTTCCCGCTCCGCGCGCCGGGCCGGGGTCTCACGGAGGCGGAGATCGGCGAGCGCGTGCGCCGGGCGGCGGAGCTGCTCCGCATCGAGCGCCTCCTCGACCGCGACGCGCGCCGTCTCTCCGGCGGCGAGATGCAGCGGGTCGCGATCGGCCGCGCGATCGTGCGGCGGCCGCGCCTCTTCCTCATGGACGAGCCGCTCACGAACCTCGACGCGAAGCTCCGCGAGTCGCTGCGCGTCGAGATCGCGACGCTGTCGCGGAGCCTCGGCGCGCCGCTCGTCTACGTGACGCACGATGCCGCCGAGGCGCTCTCCATGGCCGACCGCATCGTCGTGCTCGGCGAAGGCCGCGTGCTGCAGGAGGGGTCGCCGCAGGAGGTCTATCGCGCGCCGGCATCCCCGGTCGCCGCGCGTCAGATCGGGCAGCCGCCGATGAACGTGCTCCGGGCGCGGCGAGCGGGCGACCGCTGGCTCGCCGCCGACGGGACGCCGCTCGCGCGGGCCTCCACCGGCGCTCCCGACCACGCGCTCCTCGGGATCCGCGCCGAGCACGTGGAGCCGGAGGGCGGCGACGCGGCGGCCGTCGTCGAGGTGGTGGAAGACCTGGGGCCGCGGCGGATCCTCGTCGTGCGCTTCGCGGGAGAGACGCTCCGGCTCCTCGTGCATCGCGGCTTCGCGGCGCGACCGGGCGACACGATCCGGCCGAGGCTCGCGCCGGACCGCGTCGTCGTCTGGACGGACTGAAGAGGGCGTCGGGGGCAGGAGGCGCCCCGCATCATGGGGGCGCATGCACCACGAAGAGGGGCTATCGCGGGGTGGCGTGGCCGGTTTGACCCCCTTACAAGGGGTGGATAGGCTTGCCCCTCGCTCGCAGGAGCCACTCGCCATTCACCCCCGGGCGCGTCGGGGCGCTACCCCTCCGACGCGGTGCACCACATGGGACGGAAGCCCCGCATCGTTCTCTACCAGCCGCAGCAGGTCCGGCAGGAGCTCGGTCTCCAGACGAGCTTCGACATGATCCCGCTCGAGATGCTCCACGTCTCGGCGATCCCGGTGCAGGAGGGCTACGACGTCGAGATCATCGACGGCCCGCTCTACGCCCCCGAGGAAGGCCACCGGCGCGCGGTGGAGGCGGCGCGCGACGCCGACATCTTCGGGACGACGTCGCTCCTCGGGTACACGCTCTACGACGGGCACGTCTGCGCCAAGAAGGTGAAGGCGGCGAACCCGAAGATCCGGATCATCGCCGGAGGCTGGTTCCCCTCCTGCCTGCCGCAGCTCTACCTCGAGACCGGCCTGTACGACGCCGTCTGCCTCGGCCAGGGCGAGCTCACGTTCCGCGACTTCGTCCACGCCGTGGAGTGCGGGAACCCGCTCGACGACGTGCCGGGCCTCGCGCTCTGGCGCGACGGGCAGGTCGTCCGCACGGCGAAACGCGACGTCGTGGGCTGGGAGCACCTGCCGCGTCCGGCGTGGCACCTGATCGACATCGCGCCCTACCGCGATCGCCAGCTCTCGCGGGACATCTACCGCACGCGGCTGCGCATGCCGTCGCCGCCGTCCGTGGGCCGCAACCAGCCCTACTTCGGCATCAGCTACTTCTCGAGCTTCGGCTGCCCGGAGCCTTGCCCCTACTGCTGCTCGCCCTTCGTGTCGAACCGGCGCTGGAAGGCGATCCCCGCCGACCGGATGCTCGACGATCTGCAGGACCTGAAGGAGCGCTGGGGCTTCTCGGTGCTGCGCTTCCACGACGCGAACATGGGCGTCCAGGAGAAGCGCACCCGGGAGTTCGCGCAGGGGCTGATCGAGCGGAACCTCGGGCTCGAGTGGAACGCATTCATCGAGACCAACTCGATCAACCACTACAAGGCCGACACCCTCGACCTCATGCGCGACTCGGGCTTCTACCTGGCGCAGATCGGCGCCGAGGCGGCCGACGAGAACACGCTGCGGACTTGGGTCCAGAAGCCGTTCCACGAGGGTGACAACGTCCTCGCCGCCCGCGAGATGCACAAGCGCGGGATCAACTCGTCGCTCACCTACATCATCGGGTTCCCCGGCGAGTCCGAGGAATCGCAGATGAAGACGCTCGACGAGGCGCGCCGCATCGTCTCCGAGTGCTCGACGGTCTGGGCCCACGTCTTCCCCTATCGCCCCATCCCGGGCACGAAGCTCTACGACGACGCAGTGCAGATGGGCTACGTGCCGCCGGCGACCTTCGAGGACTGGGGGAACCAGCTCGACTACGCGCTCGGCGACAACTGGAAGGAGAACGTGCCGCCGCGCGTGAAGCGCCAGCTCCGGCTCTACTACCAGTACGCCTCCTTCGCCCAGCAGGTGGTCCGGCAGAAGCGCGGCGTCATGGAGCGCATCGCCGAATGGCGGATGCGCACGGGCAACTACGGCCTGCCCGTCGATCTCCGCGCCTACTACTTCCTGCAGAACCGCGTCTTCCGCCGACGCCGGGCGGCGGAGATCGAGGCCTGGGTGCAGACCTCCGAGAAGATGCGCGCGAAGGAGCGGCAACCGGCAACGGCGGCGACGGGGTAGCGGTCGGCGCGCGGGGTTGGGCCGTCGTTGCGCACTCGACGAGCACTTTCCGCTGCTTCGGAGATGCACCACGATCCAACCGTCCGCGCGTCGCTCGCTCCGCGACACCGGTCGGTAGCCGTCGGGTGCCTATGCGGACGACGGGAGGGGCGATATCGTTGCTCGACGTCGGGGCCGAACGATCGTCGGTCCGGCCAGGGAGCTCTTCATGTGGCACGGACTCCGGCTCGCCGCTTCGGCGCTCGCCGTCGCGGCCGTCGCATCGCCCCTCGCCGCGCAGGCGATGCCCGCGGCGTTCCCGGTGCGGTCCTACTCGCTTCCGCCGCAGCCGAGCGACGTCGCGCTGGGCGATCTCGATGGCGACGGCCGGCTCGACGCCGTCGTCGCGTGCCAGGGGCTCGCGGCGCTCTCGGTGCGGCTCGGGAAGGGCGCCGGCAGCTTCGGTCCGCGCACGGAGTACCCGACGCTGTTGCCGCCGGCGCGCGTCGTCCTCGGCGACCTCGACGAGGACGGCGCGCTCGATGCGGTCGCGGCGGTGACCGGCGCGAGACTCGTTCGCCTCGTGGGCGACGGTCATGGGGGTCTCGCGCATCCGGAGATCGTCGTGACGGGGACGGGGCTCGGCGACCTCGCGCTCGCCGATCTCGACGGCGATGGGCATCTCGACGCCGCGGTCGTGGGTTCGGCCGCGGGAGCCGGGATCGTGAACGTCCACGCCGGCACGGGCACGGGCAGCTTCGGCTCCACGACGACGTGGCCCACGCCGTTCTCCGCGATGGACGCCGTCCCCGCCGATCTGAACGGCGACGGCCGTCTCGACCTCGCGGTGCCGATGTTCGGTGCATCGGGCGTCGCCGTCCTGCTCGCCGCGCCGGCCGGTGGATTCCTCCCTGCCTCGCTCTACACGGCGGGGGGCGTCGCAACGGCGCTCGCGGCGGGGGACCTCGATGGAGACGGCGATGCCGATCTCGCGGCGGCGCGCTTCGACAAGACCACGGCGAACCTCCTGTGGAACGACGGCTCGGGTCTCTTCCCGATCGGGAGCGCCACGTCTCTCGCGTCGAATCTCAGCCCGACGACGAGCTTCAGCTCCGTGGCGGGGATCGCCATCGCCGACGTTACCGGCGATCTGCGTCCCGATCTCGTGGTTCCGTTCAAGGGAAGCCCGCTCCAACAGATGAGCGTCGTTCCGGGCTCCGAGTCGGGAGGATTCGATCCGTCGATCCTCCTGATGGTCGGGGGTGATCCCCTTGCGTTCTCCATGGGCGACCTCACCCAGGACGGGCTCCCCGATGTCGCCCTCGTCGTCTCCACGGGATTCCTGCGAGTCCTCGTCTCGGCGCCGGGCGGGCCGGTCGCGTACGCATCGGTCGATAGCTTCTCCGTGTACATCGGCGGCCCCACGACCATGTCCGTCGGCGACATGAACCTCGACGGCTCGCTCGACGCGATCACCGGGCTGCTGACGCACCATTCCTGGCAGAGCTCTCGCTCGAGGCACTACGGGAAGGGCGACGGCACTCTGGGCTTCCAGGTCCAGACGCAGCATTCGGGCGATCCGACCTTCTTCGTCCTGTACGACGTGACGGGTGACGGGGCACAGGACCTGGTCGCGATGATCGACCTACCGACGAATCACTTGCACGTGTACGCGGGGACGGGTGTCCAGCCGGGTTCGCTGATCTCCGCGTCGTCGGGCGCCGGGAACGGACCCTTCTTCGCTCTGGGAGATCTCGATGGCGACGATCGGCCCGACGTCGTCACGGCCAATGGGGGGCTCACGGGCCTCGCGGGGAACTCGCTCGGCATCTATCGCAACGACGGGACCGGAGCGATGGTCGCGTACGGCGTGAGTCTGACGGGTGCATCGGGAGCGCCGTCGGTCGCCCTCGGAGACATCGACCTCGACGGGAATCTCGATGCTGTCGCCGGCGAGCCGGCCGCGTCGACGATCTCGATCCACCTCGGCGACGGCGCCGGCATGCTCGGGGCGCCCGCGTTCCTGAGTACTGCTCAGCCCTTCGGCTCGATCGCTCTCCATGATCTCGATCTGGACGGCTGGCTCGACATCGTCGCCGCGACGTGGTGGAACGCCGCCGAGAGTGGACTCATGATTCGACTCGGCGACGGAGCGGGGAGTTTCGGGCCACCGGTGACCCGCCCCACCGAGACCGCCGTGGGGCGCATCGTCGCCGGCGATGTCGACGGAGACGGCCTTCCCGACGTCGTCGCGTCGGGTCCGTCGGGCCAATACGTGTCGTTCCACGGCCTCCCCGGAGGCGCCCTCTCGACGGGAGAGGGCTACGCGACGGATGTGGGCTCCGAGCTCGGATGCACGCTCGCCGACATGGACGCCGACGGGCGCCTCGATTGGGTGACCGCGAGCAGCGGCTACTGGACGATCGAGGTTCATCGAGCGACGACTCCGCTTCCCGTCGGAGTCGCGGCCTTCGGCACGGGCACCCCCGGCTGCGCCGCGCGCCACGGCCTGAACGCCGCGCAGTCGGCGACGCTCGGCACTCCGCGGCTGCGGCTCACGGCGACGCAGACGCCTCCGTCGGCGGAGGGAGTCCTGCTCCTCGTCGACGCGAGCGACGCCGCGGGCTCCGATCCCTTTGGCGTCGGCGTGGTGTTCCACGTCGACCTCCTCGCCGCGACGCAGGTCGCCGCGATCGACATGCACTCCGACGCGACGGGCTTCGGGCGCGCCGAGGTTCCGGTCCCCGACGATCCGTCGCTCGTGGGCGAGACGTTCTTCTTCCAGTCGCTCTGGCTCTGGACCCACTGCCCCAAGCTCCCGATCGGCGTGAGCTCCTCGCGTGCGCTCGCGGTGACGGTGCAGCGGTGAACGGGCGCTGACGAGTTCCTACCCCCGCGCGCCGAGCTCCCGCAGCGCCTTCGCGGCGTCGTCGCGGTCCTTCGAGAGCGCGAGCTGCAGCGGCGTGCGGCCAGCGCGGTCCTGCCGGTAGCCGACGGCTTCCAGGTCGGCGCCGCGCCCGACGAGATAGCGGACGAGCTCCGCGTGACCGCGGAGCGCGGCCCAGTGCAGCGCCGTCTCGCCGCCGCTCTCCTGCTCCAGCGGCGCGCCGCGGGAGAGCAGCAGCTCCGCCGCCTCGACGGAGCCGCCGCCGATGGCCGGATACCACATCACGGGGAAGTCGTGCGGCCCGCGCTCGTGGACGAGGCGCGGATCGTTGTCGAGGAGCCAGCGCGCGTGCGCGAGATCGCCGAGGCTGATGGCAGTGGGCAGGGAGAGCGGCGCGCCATGGTCGAGGTGCAGGCGGATGATGTCGCGCTGCCCCGTGTGGCCGCAGGCCTCGATCGCGAGTTCGTCGTCGGTGGAGATCGCATGGATGAGCCGCGGCTCCGCGGCGAGCAGTGATTCGACGCGCGTGCGGTCGAAGTGCGAGAGACCGGTGATCACTCGCGCGCCGCGATCCGACAGGTCGTCGATCCGCTGCAGCGTGAAGGGCTCGCGGCTCGCGTCGAACGCGAACTGCGAGGCGCGATGGTCGCGCGGGATCGTCGCGTGGCCCTTCAGGAGCTCGACGCCTTGGCGCCATTCGAGCTCCTCGGCGAGAGCGCGCGGCGTGCGCCCCGCGTCGTCGCGGGCCTCCACGCTCGCGCCCTTCCGGATCGCGAGACGCACGAGACGCGCGTCGCGCGCGCGCACGGCGCCGTGCAGCACGCTGTCGCCGCCCGCCTGGGGCGCATCCACGTGGCCGCCGTTGCTGAGGACGTCCGTGGCGGCGAGCCATGCGCCCAGCGGATCGCGGCAGTCCATCGCCGCGCGGCCCGGCGTGAGACCGCTGCCGCCGTCGGGCCGGCCGTCCGACGCGCAGCCGAGCGCGCGCAGCCGGTACTGATCGTTGCCGCCCACCAGAGCGCTCGCGTAGAGCGGATTGCCGCCGATCGGGTGGGCCGCGTTCATGATCTCCGGGTGGGCTGCGGCGAGTGCTTCCACGCGCTTCCAGTCCTCGGCGAGGACGGCCTCCACCACGTCGAGCTCGAGACCGCGCCGGCGCAGCAGCGCTCCGATCGCCGGATGGCCCGCGAGATACGCCAGCACGAAGGCCGAGCGACCGGCACCGTCGGTCGCGCGCGCGAGCGCCGCGTCCTCGTCGAGCATCCGCTCGACGGCGGCGGCGTCGCCGCGCTGGACGGCGGCGAGGAACGCGTCACGACGGGACGGCGCGAGTGGCGTGGCGTGCCTCGCGTTGCCCATCGCCGCGCACCCTGGAATCAGCACTCCCGCGGCTCCCGCGCCGAGCAGCGCGAGGACTCGGCGGCGCGAGAGCAGGGGGAGGTCGGCGGGGGCGGACGACGCGGACGGAGGGTGCGTGCGCATGGGCTTCGATCCTGGCGTGCGCGAACGGTCGCGCAACGAGGGGAACGACGCCTACGTGCCTCGTGGGACCGCGGCGAACTCGAAGTCTCGCGCCGGGGCGGAGCCCGCGAGGACGCTATCGAGCGATCACCGACAGCGCAGCGCGCAGCCGTCCCAGCGTCGCCACCGAATAGCCCCGGTCGTGGAAGAAGACGACGCGGCCCGCTCCGTCGAGCAGCAGCGCGCGGCCCGTCAGGCCCTCCTCGGTGCCGGTGAACTCCGCCACGGCTCGGGCGTCGGCGCCATAGAGCGTGACCACGCCGCCCCAGTCCTCCTCCGGGATGCCGCGGCGCATGCCGCCATCGATCGAGCCCGCGAAGAGGCCGGGGACCATTCCGGGGATCGTCGGGACTTCGTAGGTACGCGCGCGGACGCCGGCCTCGGAGAGACCGAGCAGCCAGCGATCGAGGTCGAACTGCGCGTTCTGCTCGAAGCCGAGGAGGAGCAGCAGCGGGGAATCCCGTCCTACGTCCGGCAGCGCGACCTCCGATCCATCGAGGGCCGTTCCTCGCACCGGCGGGAAGACTTCTCCCGTCGGGTCGCGACGCGGATAGGTCGTCGAGCAGGAGCCGAGGGAGACGACGAGAGCGACGAGCGTGAGCGCCGCCGTGATTCCGAGGGCCTTCTTCATTGCGGCTTCGAGTCGCAGTAGGCGCGGATCGAATCGACTTCGAGGCGGAAGGCTCCCTCCTGTCCGTCGGCGATCATGAGGCCGATGCTGCGGACTCGCTCCGGAGGAAGAGGCTGCGCGTTCGGGGGGCGGTAGCCCCTCACGGAGAGCTCCATCGCGGCGAAGGGGAGACGCACCACGACCCACTCGCCGGACGAGGTCGCGAACTCGTGCCGGTAGATGCCGGAGCCCCCATCGGTCTGCCCGCTCACATGGAAGCGGCAGCGCTTGCCGTCGCCGCGCACGCGCAGCTCGACGCCCTCGAAGCCGCGGAGCGACTCCGGCTCCACGGACCGGCGCACGGACGCGAAGCCGCCGTGGTTCTCGAGGGACACGGTCCCCGAGAACACGCCGATCCCGGATGCGTCGTGGACGAACGCGCTGCGGGAGCGTCCGCCCATCACGATGTCGTTCACGGGCCGCCACGCCCGCACGCTGCGGTCGTCCGAGAAGTCGTCGATCCTCATGGGAGGGAAGTCCTGAGCGCCGCGGTCGGCTCGTCGGGGGGCTCCGCGGGCGGGGTGCTTCCGGGGTCTCCGATCGCGAGACAGGAGGCGAGCAGCACGGCGGGGAGCGGAGCGATGCGACGCATGCAGGCGCTTCGATCCCCGATCCCCGTTGGATTCACGTTTCTCGCGAAGTCGCCGGCGGAGGCTGCTCCAGCCGGTGCACCCGGGAATGGGGTCAGACCCCTTTCCCGGGTGCGCACCGGCGCGCTTCAGTCCATGTGCGCGACGACGCGCTCGTCGCCCATCTGCAGCCGCATCGAGAGCCGATGCACCACCTTGCCGCCCACGAGGCCGACGACGCGGATCACGCCCTTCGTCACGACGCGCGTCGTGAAGTCGACCAGCGCCCAGGTCCTCGGGCCCCGCAGGCCCTGGGAGCGCTGGTAGAGCCGGTTCTGCTCCGTCACGAGCCACTCGGAGTAGAGCATGTACATGATCAGCAGCGGCTTCTTGAGCCAGCGCGATCGAAGCGTCTTCCGCGCGAAGGGGATCCACCGCGGATGCCGCACGAGCACGGGGAACCACTTGTGCAGACTCTCGATGGCGGCCTTGTCCTTCACCTCGATGGTCGCGTCGCGGTTGAACTGCGCGGGGAAGTCGTCGTAGGAGGCGACGGCGATCCCGAGCTGCTTCGTGATCTCGTTGAGCTCGAACTCCGGGTAGGGCTGCACGATCGAGCAGAGCGGATGGTCGACCTTGCACTCGACGTTCAGCTTCACCGTGTCGAAGTCGTCCTCGAGCGTGCCGCCGGGAGCGCCGAGCATGTTGAGCGAGCCGAGACGGATGCCGTGCTTCTTGATCCAGCCCGCGGCGTTCGTGAGCTGCGCGCGCTCGGTGTTCTTGCGGAAGACCGTGTTCCGCACCCAGTCGTTCGCCGCCTCGAAGGCGATGCGCGCGTAGACGCAGCCCGCGTGCTTCAACTGCCGGATGTGCTCCTCCTTCGTCATGTTCGCCATGAGGATGACGTCGAAGGGGAGCCCCACCTCCTTGGGCCAGCGATCGGAGAACTCCGAGAGCCAGTCGCCGCGGATGTTGAAGATGTCGTCGAGGAAGTGGACGAAGTGGAGCGGGTACTGCTCGCGCATCCGCTGCACCTCCTCGATCACGTGGCTCACGGTGCGCTTGCGGACGTACTCGCTGTTCTTCGCGCCGTAGACCTTCCCCTTCCACGCGTGGTGGAAGCAGAAGGAGCACATCATCGGGCAGCCGCGCTGCGTGAGGACCACCTTGCGCCCGCTGTTCCGGTAGAGCGGCTGCGCGTCGTAGATCACCGAGCGGTCGGGGAAGCCGAGCGCGTTCAGGTCGTTCACCAGCGGGCGCAGCGGATTGCGGTGGATCTCGCCGTCGCCGTTCGACCACGCGAGGTTCCGGATCCCGCGCCAGTCGTCTCCCTTCTGCAGCGTGTCCAGGAGCTCGACGATCGCGCCCTCTCCCTCGCCGAGGCAGATCGCGTCGATGGCCGGGTCCTTCACGCAGTCCGGCACGAAGGTCACGTGCGGGCCGCCCATCAAGGAGAAGAAGTCGAACTTCGACTTCAGGAACCGATTCACGTCGAAGATCTGCTTGTGGGTCCCCGTCATGAGCGACCACGTGACGACGTCGGGCGCGTAGTCGCGGATCTTCGCGAGCCATCGCGGATCGGGGAGGCAGATCGCCTGCATCTCGTGGCCCGCGTCCTTCACGGCGCGGCTCAGATACATGGGTCCCAGCATCTCCTGGGGCAGAGTGCGCGTGACGTGGAGGACTTTCACGGGTGTCGAGCGGGAGGGTGAGCGCGTCGCGTGGCGCGAGGCGACACAGGGTGCACCGAGATCCGGCGAGCGTCGGGCCGCCGCGTCCGCCCCTTGACGGCCATCAAGCGAACGACGGGTACGATCGGCCAGCCGCGCCGCGGCGCCCCATGCCCGACCCCGAGCCGCTCGTCGACACCGCCTTCGAGGAGGAGCACTCCCTCCTCGTCCTGCGATGGGGGCGTCCGCCGGCGAACGTGCTCGACACGGAGACCCTGCGCGCGATGCGCGGCGCCGTGGCGGAGGGCGCGAGCCGCCCGCGGTGTGCTTCGATCCTCTTCGCCGCGCGCGGAGCGCACTTCTCCTACGGCGCGTCGATCGAGGAGCACCGCACGCCCGCCGTGCGCGCGCTGCTGGCGGAGTTCCACGGACTGCTGCGCGACCTCGAGGCGAGCCGTCGCGTGTGCCTCGCCGCCGTGCGCGGACGCTGCCTCGGCGGCGGGCTCGAGCTCGCGGCCTTCTGCCACCGCGTGGTCGTCGCGCCCGACGCGACGCTCGGCCAGCCGGAGATCCGCCTCGGCGTCCTCGCGCCGGCGGGCTCCGTGATCCTCCCTCGCCGGATCGGCGCCGCGCGCGCCGAGGACCTGCTCCTCTCGGGGCGGACCGTCGGAGCGGACGAGGCGCTCGCCCTGGGCCTCGCCGACGAGGTCGCCGCCGATCCCGAAACGGTGGCGCGCGCGTGGCACCGCACGCATCTCGCGCCGCACTCGGCGTCGTCGCTGCGCCATGCCGTCGCCGCGGCGCGCGTCGGCCTCCTCGATGGACTCGCCGCCGTCGAGGCGATCTATCTCGAGGAGCTGATGGCGACGGAGGACGCGCCCGCGGGGATCGATGCGTTCCTCGCGAAGAGAGCCCCCGCGTGGCGCCATCGATGAGGCCGAGGCCGCCGAGCGTCGTGCTCCTCGCCGGACCCAACGGGGCCGGGAAGTCGACGGTCGCGCCGCTCCTCCTGCGCGGAAGCCTCCAGGTGGCGGAGTTCGTGAACGCCGACGAGATCGCGCGCGGTCTCTCGGGCTTCGCGCCGGGACCCGTCGGCATGCAGGCGGGACGGCTGATGCTCGATCGCATCCACGACCTCGCGCGGGAGCGCGCGAGCTTCGGCTTCGAGACGACGCTCGCGAGCCGCACCTTCGCGCCCTGGATCCGCTCGCTCGTGAAGTCGGGCTACCGCTTCCAGCTCGTCTTCCTCTGGCTCCCGTCGCCGGATCTCGCGGTGCAGCGGGTCCGCCTGCGCGTGAAGCTCGGAGGCCACGACGTGCCGGAAGCGGTCGTTCGCCGGCGGTACGGCGCGGGACTCCACAACTTCTTCCGCCTCTATCGGCCGATCGCCGCGCGCTGGCGCCTCTACGACGCGTCGGCGGCCTACGGGCCGCGCCTCGTCGCCCTGGGGAGCCGATCCTCGACGCGCCGCATTGCCGACCGCGCGATCTGGCGCACACTGGAGACGACCCATGGCTGCTGAGAAACGCATCGACATCGACGAGGTGTTCCGCCGCGGCGCGGCGATCGACGCGGCCCTGCGCAAGGCGGGGCTCGAGGCGCTGCGTCTCCACGCCTTGCACGGCGTGCGCGTGCCGTCGTGGGAGAACGGCGCGATCGTGTTCCTCGACGCGCGCAAGATCGCGCGCGAGCGGCTCGGCCTCCACATCACGGAGAGGAAGAAGGCAGCCGCGCGGCGCGCGCCCGCGAAGCGGAGGAAGCGCGCCTGAGGGAAGAGGGAGAAGCCTCAGAATTCGATCCGGATCCCCACGACGATCCGATGCGCGCGCACCTCGGCGCCGCCGTCGTCGAAGGCGTAGCCCGCCTCGAGCCGCACCGAATCGCCGAGGCGCTGCGTCACGCGCGCGTGCGCGTCGACGACGGGGTCGATCCGTGCGAAGGACCGGGTCGCCGAGTCGAGCTGCTCCATGCCGACGCCGGCGCCCGCCGCGACGCCGAGGCCCGACGCACGGCTCTCCGACAGGAGATCGGCGCGGAGGCGCGGCGCGACGTGGAGCTGCGGGCTGAAGTAGCCGCCGGGGCCGACGCCGCGCGGCGGCGGCACGCGGAAGAACCCCGACAGGTCGCGATCGAAGCCCTGCACCAGCACCTCGGCGCCGATGCGGAGCGAGGCATCGGAGTCCGGCGCGGCGAGCGGATCGAAGCCCGCTCCGGCGTGGACGCCCCAGCGGAAGTTGTCTCCGACGTGCAGGCCCTCGTTCACGCCGGCCCAGGCGCGCGCGAAGGCGTCGACGCCGCGCGCGAAGGCGACGCTCGTCTGCACCTCCGCGAGATCGGCGCGCACCTGTCCGCTCGTGCCGCGCGGGCCGCTCTCGCCGACCGTCGAGAGCATCGACTCCTCGACGACCTCGCGGGAGACCGCGACGCGCAGCTCGGCGCTGCGCGCCACCGACCAGGCGCCCTCGGCGCGGCCCGTGAAGGCTTGCGACGGCTCGGCGGCGGTGTGCTGGTCGGCGCGGAGACGATAGGTCTCTCCGGCGCTCGCTCGGATCTCGGCGTCGAGGGAGCCGACGTAGTCGAGCCGGTCCTTCACGGCGTTGCGGTAGAGGACGAAGCTCCGCGTGAGACCGAGGCGCCAGGTCTCGTCGAGGGAGCCCTCGGCACGTGCGTCGATCGCGAAGGCTTCGAGCCTCGACGTCGCGCCGCCGCCGCCCTCGGTGCGCGCGCGGAGCGCCGCCCGGGCCGCGGGAGCAAGGAGCGACGTCTCGCCGGCGGCGGCCCCGTCCTGCGCCGCGGCCATCGCTCCGACGAGGACCCACGCGAGCGCGCCCGGCACCGGGCCCGGCCCGCGGAGCGTCGCGCGCATGGGAGCGGGCGCGCGCGCTTCCGCGCCGTCCTTCCGGCTACTCGGACTTGCCCGGCTTCACGACGACGGCCGGCTTGCCGCTCTTGGCCGGCGGCCGCGTGGCGGCGGCGGGCTTCGCCGAGGCGCGCGCCGCCTGCTGCTCCGCGCGCACCTGGGCGATCACCGGCGGAACGAGCTCGGGCTTGAGCGCGATGTACCACATGCGCCCCTCGGCGCGCGTGCGGCCGGCGAGAGCCTCGGCGATGTCGCCCGTGCCGAGGAAGAGATCGGCGCGGCCGGCGCTGCGGATCGCGCCGCCGCGGTCCTGGTCGCACACGAATCCGGCGAAGGCGCTCTCGCGAGCGCCGGGCGATCGCGCGAGCTGCGTGTTCAGGAACGCGATGGCGGCGCGCGGGAAGACGTCCTCCACGCGGTTGCGGTCCGTCGCGATCGAGTGCCACGGAGTCACCGGCACGTTCAAGCAGCCGACGGCGGGACCCGTGCGCTCCGTGAAGAACACGAAGCGCGGATTGCTGCGGATCGACGGCTCCATCTCGTTCGGATGGGCGGCGAAGTAGTCCTTCAGCCGCTGGAGCGACACCTCGTGCTTCGCGAGCTTCCCGGAGTCGACGAGCGGCTTCCAGACGGGGCGGTACTCGTGGCCGTTGTCTCCGGCGTAGCCGACGCGGAGCTCTCGGCCATCGGTGAGATGGAAGCGCGCCGAGCCCTGCACCTGCACCACGTAGGCCTCGAAGGCATCGGAGAGGTAGACGAGCTCGAGACCCTGCCCCGCGAGCCAGGTGTCCATCTCGGGGCCGCGCGCCGGCGCGGGCCGCAGCGATCCGTCGGCGCCGCGCACGTAGGA
Organism: uncultured Planctomycetales bacterium; assembly: GCA_964545855.1. Lineage (GTDB taxonomy): Bacteria > Planctomycetota > UBA1135 > UBA1135 > JACQFD01 > CAZJHD01. The sequence continues at coordinate 15,705 of CAZJHD010000024.1, read as the reverse complement.
CTTCTCGCCCGTCTCGTCGGTCTGCAGCTCCTTCGGCCGGCGGTAGATCGGATAGCGGAACTGCGCCGTCGGCGTGAGCGACCCCTGGTAGATCGGCTCGTGATAGGCGGTGAAGAGCATCTCCCCGTCGCCGTTCCAGCCGATGCTCTCGTAGACCTCGTAGCGCTCGCGGACGCGGCGATTCAGATCGGCGCCGCTCGACGACTCGCGCAGGTCGTCCTTGAAGGCGCGGAGCGACGCCTCGGCTCGGTCGTGCGGGATGTCGAGGTAGGGGAAGTACGCCTGCGACGAGGGCCGCGACATGTAGAGGGCCGACTGGTCGATCGACTGGATCATCCCGAAGCGGCTCTCCCAACCGGGCGAGAAGTCGGGGTACTTCGACGGATCGATCTTCCGCAGCCCCTTCATCCCCGGCGGGAGCTCGCGGCCGTAGTCCTTCGACGCGGCGAGGTCGGCGTAGTCGGGGGAGGAGCAGCCAGCGAGGAGGAGCGCCAGCGACGATCCGAGAGCAGCGAGGAGGAGACGCGTCATGGCGAGTAGCTCGAGTGGACGGGTGGGCGACGTTAGCGAGACGCATGGCCTCGATCCACGACCTGTTGGGGTCGATCTCGGGGCGCGGTCCAGGTCTGGTGGCGGTCCGGCGGCCGCGGCCCCGCCCGGGGCGCCGGTAGACTCCGCGCGCCCGTGACCGAGTCGCCCGAGCCCGCGGACCGCCGCCGCAAGCTGCTGAAGTTCGCGATCTCGGTCGCGGCCGCGGCGCTCCTCCTCTTCCTCCTGATCCGCGCGGCCGACTGGGGCGAGGTCTGGAAGACCCTGCGCCAGCTCTCGGCGGGCACGTGGTGCGCGGTGCTCGCGGTCCACGGGACGATCTACGCGCTGCGCACGATGCGCTTCGCGGCCCTCATCCCCGACCGGCGCGTGCCCTTCCCGCAGCTCTGGTCGATCCAGGCGGCGAACCAGCTCGCGGCGCAGCTCCTGCCGCTGCGGACCGGAGAGGTGACCTACCCGATCTACCTGCGCGGTGCCGGCGTGCCGCTCGAGGTGGGCGTCGCGGGGCTCGTGGTGTCGCGCGCGCTCGACCTGCTCGCCGTGCTGACGATCACCGTCTTCAGCGCGATCTGGATCGGGACGCCGATCGAGAAGCTCACGCTCGCCGCGGGGATCCCGCTCGTGCTCGGGATCGCGCTGTTCGCGGCGGCGCTGCTCGCGGTCGCCACGGGCGGCGCCCCCTTCATCCGCTTCCTCGCGGCGATGGGCGGCCGCTTCGGCGTGAGCCTGCGGATCCTCGGGCGGGTCGAGCAGGTGGCGCGCGGCTTCGAGACCGTGGGCCGCTACCGCGCCCTCGCCGAGGCCTTCACGCTGACGCTGCTCATCTGGATCGGCGTCGACGTCTTCTACTGGCTCCTCATGACCGACCTCGGGTTCGCGCACCTGGGACCCGTCGACGTCGCCTTCGGCGCATCCGCCGCGATCATGACGAACCTCCTGCCGGTGAACACCTTCGCCGGCCTCGGCACGCAGGAGGCGGGCTGGACCTGGGGCTTCCATCTCCTCGAGCTGAAGTACGACGCGGCCCTGGCCTCGGGGCTCGCCGTGCACGCGGTGCAGCTCGTGAACGTCGGGATCCTCGGCGTGGTCGCGCAGCTCCGGCTGAGCCCCGCGCCGCGCGCCGAGGCCGACCGGGCGCAGCGCTGGATCGCGGCGCGGCGCGAGCGGCTGGGCGCGCTCCTCGACTCGATCGACGCCGAGACGGCGCGCCTGCGCCCCGCGCCCGGCCGCTGGTCGGTCGCCGAGACCGTCGCGCACCTCGCGCGCGTGGAGAAGACCCTCGCCTCGAAGCTGCGCGCCGTGCTCGACCGGCCGGGCGACGTGCCGGCGGGTCGCCGCGTCCGCATCCCGCTCTTCGTCGTCGCGTGGCGCCCCTTCTTCGCACGGTTCCGCGCGCCGGAGGTCGCGCGTCCGGCGGAGGGCGTGAGCCTCGCCGAGGCGCGCGAGGAGCTGGCGCGGGCGCGGCCCGACTTCGACGCCTGCGTCGCCGAGGGATCGGACGGCGAGCTGCGCGGCAAGCGTCTCGGCCACCACCTCCTCGGCGCGCTCGACGTCATCGAGTGGGTGTGGTTCGTCGGCTACCACGAGGAGCGCCATCGCAAGCAGATCCTCGAGACGCTCCGCAGCCTGCGCCGGACGCCGGCGCGCGGCTGATACCCTCCCGCGCCATGCCCGAGCGCTCGCACCAGCAGATCCAGATCGAGCTGCACCGACGCCTCGCGCCGCAGTACGCGATCCGCTACGGGTATCCCTTCTCGCGTCTGTTCCAGGAGGAGTGGCACGAGCAGATGTTCCGCGAGATGCCGCCCGGCTGCGACGCGGCGCTCGACCTCGGCTGCGGCACCGGGTTCTTCCTCGCCGACGTGCGCAAGCACGCGCGCCGCGCCGTCGGGCTCGACATCTCCTTCGACATGCTGGAGCTCGCGCAGAAGGAGCTGCCGGACACCTACACGGCCCAGGGCGATGCCGAGAACCTCCCCTTCGCCGACGCGTCCTTCGACGTCGTCTTCTGCAAGGGGAGCCTCCATCACACGCGCGACCACGCGGGCTTCCTGAAGGGGTGTCTCCGGGTCCTGCGACCGGGCGGCGTGCTGATCCTCTCGGAGCCCTGCAACGACAACCCTCTGATCCGCTTCGCGCGCTGGACGCTCTACCGCGTCTCGTCGCGCTTCCACCCGGACGACGAGGGCTTCCGCGAGCGCCAGCTCCGATCGATGGTCGAGGCGGCGGGGTTCCAGGTGGCGGGGAGCCGCAAGCTCGGCGTGCTCGCCTACGTCTTCGCCGGCTTCCCCGACCACCTCGGCTTCCTGCGCTTCGTGCCCGGCAACGTGCCTCTCACGAGGATGTTCATCGGGATCGACCGCATGCTCTGCGCGACGCCCCTGCTCCGCGCCTTCGGCTTCCACGTGCTCTGCACGGCGCGTCGGCCGCGATGACCCTCATGCGCCGGCCGCCTCCGTGGCGCGCCCTCGCGGCCGCTGCGCCGCTCCTGCTGTTCGCCGGCTGCGCGGCGCCGAGCCCGCTCGAACGCGAGTTCGACCCGGAGGCGGCCATGACGCTCGAGATCGCGAACGACGACCTCGTGCTCGACGGAGCGATCGTCGATCCCGACGATTTCGCCGAGGCGGCGCGGCGCGCCCACGCGGAGCACGGTCGCGGGAGGCGCATGGCGGCGCTCGTGCTGGTGCGGATGGAGCCGCGCGACGGCGAGACGGAGGCGGCCTTCGAGCAGCGGCGGCAGCGCCGCAAGAACGACGTCCTCGAGTTGCTGGAGTCGGCCGGCGTGCGCGACATCCAGTTCGGTCCGCCGGGGCCGCCGCCCGGCACGAGGCGGCCCGCGGAGTCCCCGGCCGAGCCGTCGTCGCGCTGAACGGCCGGCGCGGTAGGTCGCGTCAGCGTGCGGGGAGCCGCGCCCGCAGCTTCGCGAAGATCGGGTCGGGCCGTGCGTCGAGGACCTCGCGGAGCGTGTCCTCGAAGGAGCGCCGCCGGCTCTCGGGGACCGAATCGGAGAACGTGAAGTCCGTGAGGAGTGCCGCCGCAGCGGGAGTTCTCTGGGCCACCAAGGCCGCGAGCCAAGGCCGCGCACGGTAGCCCGCGTCGTTGCGCAGGGTCCTGCGGACGAGTGGCGCGAGGGCCTCGAGGGCGCCGTGGAGGCGCGTGCTCGCGCTCGCCTCCGCCGCGCGCAGCGCGTCGAAGACGTCGACGAGCTTCTCGGCGGGCCGGAGGGCGGCGCGGAGGGTGTCGAGGTCCTCCGGCAGACCGAAGCGGGCGAGGGCCACGAGCGCCGCCGAGTCGCCGGCCTCCGCGAGCGCGCGAAGCGACGGAGCGAAGGCGTCGGGGAAGCGCAGCGTCCGCAGGAACGTGCCGCGCGCCTCGAGGGGGCTCGCGGTCCGCACGAGATCCATCGCGAGCTCCGCCGTCTGGGCCTCCGTGAGTCGCGGGCGCGCCGTCTCGATCATCACGTCGCCCGCGTTCTCACGCGCCTGGATGCACCCGGAGAACGTCGTCACCTCGCCGGTGTCGCGCAGGTGCTCCCGGAGGATGGGGAGCAGCGCGACACCCTCGTGCGCGTCGGCGAGCGCGCGCAGCGCGTAGCACCGCACGATGGCGCTCCGGTCGCGGCAGAGATTCAGGAGCTGACCCGGCGTGGCGAGGCTCCGCAGACGGACGAAGCGGCGATGCGTCTCGCTCTCGGCCCCGTCCTCTCCGACCATCGCGTCGTCGAGCGTCTCCGCCGTGCGCAGCGCCGCGAGGATCGGCTCCAAGTCGGGCCCCGCCGGCGGCGCCGGAACCTGGAGGGCCGAGAGGAGCGTCGAGAGGAGGAGCGTCGGGAGCATGGCGCGAGCCGGGCCGGGGACAGGTCGGGGACGGGGGACGACGGGGCGCCGTTGGACGGGACCTTCGGGCCGTTGGTTCGAGGACTCCTCCGGGCGTCCCGGGGGCCCCCGGCGGTCGTTGCGGCTCCTCATGCGCCGAATCGGGCCGAAGAACGAGACTCGGCTTGATCCCGGCGATCCCCGGGGTTCACTTCCCCGACTCGCTCCCCGCCTCATCCCGGCCCGGCCAAAAGCCGATGACCGGATGGGCGACCGGAGCTACCTGGAGGCGCAAGACCTTGCCATCACCGTGTTCACGACCGCGATCCTCCTCGCCGGGGGCCGAGCCCCGGGACGCCACGTGCCGAGACCGTTGCGGCGCGTGGGCGGGCTGTCGCGCCTGGAGCTCGCCGTCGAGCAGGCCCTCGCATCGTGCGTCGACGAAGTGGTGGTGGTGCTGGGCCGTCGCGTGGCGCCGGCCCGCGAGGTCCTCGAGTCGCGCGCGCGCCTGCGCGTCGTGGTCGACCGCGTCCATACCGAGAAGCGGGCGGCCCTGCTCCGCGAGGGTCTGTCGGCGGCGTCGCGCGAGGCGACCGCCTTCTTCGTGGCCTATGGCGACGACCGCGCGCCCTCGGCCGTCGAGATCGACCAGTTCCTCTCGGCGGCGAGCCGCGGCCACAAGCCCGTGGTCCTCCGCATCGACCGGCGCTCGCGCGATCTGCTGCCGGCGCTCGTCGTCCGCGACCTCGAGAGCGAGCTCCTGAGCGATCTCGACGATGCATCGCTTCGCCGCGTGGTAGAACGCGACCCTTCGCGGCTCGGATTGGTTCGAGCCGAGATCAAGGTCAGTGCGCCTGCGAAGCGGCGCCGCAAGAATCGGTCGTGACGGATTGGTTGGCGGAGCTCGAAAGGCTCCGCACGTCGGGAGAGCGCGCGGCGCTCGGAACGATCGTCGCCACGGCGGGGTCCACCCCCGGCAAGGAAGCGATGAAGCTCGTCGTTCGCCCGGACGGCACCTTCTCCGGGACCGTGGGGGGGGGCTGCCTCGAGGCCGAGGTCTACGAGGCGGCGCGCGAGGTGCTCGCCGGCGCGGAGCCGCGCCTGCTGAAGTTCCATCTGAACGAGCGCGACTACCCCGACAGCGGTCTCCTCTGCGGCGGCATCGTGACGGTGCTCGTCGAGTCGGTGGAGGATCCGGCGGAGATCTTCGCGGCGGCGCGGGCGCTCCGCGACCGGGGTGTTCCCTTCGCGCGGTGCGCGGCGATCGGCGCGCCGCCCGCGAGCATGGGACGCACGCGGCTCCTCGCGCGCGACGGGACCGATCTCGGCGGCCTGCGCCATCCCGCGATCGACGACGCGCTGCGGCGCACCGCCGCGGAGGTGATGCGGAGCGACCGTCCGGCGCGCGTCGCCGTCGCGGCGCCCGGCGCCGAGCCCTTCGAGGTGTTCGTCGAGCCGATGGTCCGCCCGACGATCCTGCTCTTCGGCGGCGGGCACGTGAGCGGCGCCATCGCGACCGTCGCGCGGCTCGCCGAGTTCCGCTCCATCGTGATCGACGACCGCCCGGCATTCGCGACGGCGGAGCGCCACCCGGAGGCCGAGGGCGTCGTGGCGGCACCCTGGGAGGAGGCCGTCGCGCGCTTCGCGCCCGCCGCCGACGCGCGCTGCGTCGTCGTGACGCGCGGCCACAGCGACGACGAGCGCGTGCTCCGAGAGATGGCGCGCAGGGACTACCGGCCTGTCTACCTCGGCATGATCGGGTCGCGCACGAAGCAGAAGCTCGTCCTCGAGAAGCTGCGGGCCGCGGGCGTCGCGGACGGATTCCTCGCGAGCATCCGTACTCCCATCGGGCTCGACATCGGCGCGCGCACGCACGCCGAGATCGCCATCGCCGTCGTCGCCGAGCTGGTGCAGATCCGGAGGGCGCCGTGACGCCGCAGAACGGCGCGGCGAACGGGAGACGGCCCTCCTTCGGGATGCGCGTGCTCCGGCTGCTCGGCGACGTCGTCTGGCGGCTCCTGTGGATCCTCTTCGGCTGCTTCGTGCACCGGATCCTCTTCCCGATGCGCCGCGAGGGGCCGAACCTCCCGAGGGGCCCCGTGCTGCTCGCGCCCAATCACACGTCGTTCCTCGACCCCGTGGTCGTGCAGTCGACGAGCTTCCGCCATCTCTCGTTCCTCATGACGGAGGTGTTCTACGACCCGATCGCCGTGCGATGGCTCTTCGCGCTCATGCGGAGCATCCCGGTGAAGGAAGGGCGTGGCAATCGCGACGCGCTCGGCGCCGCCGTCGCCGCGCTGAACAACGGCTGGGCCGTCTGCATCTTCCCCGAGGGCGGCATCGCGAAGGACGGCCGCATCCAGAAGTTCAACCCCGGGATCGCCGCGCTGAGCGAGGCGACGGGCGCCCCCGTCGTGCCCGTGGCCGTCTCCGGCACCTTCGAGATCTATCCGCGCCACGCGAAGTTCCCGCGGCTCTTCCGCCGCGTCGTCACGGTCCGCTACGGCGCGCCGATTCCCGCGCTCCCGCCCGGGCCCGACGAGACGCGCCGCGAGCGTCAGCGCGCCTACACCGAGCGCGTGCGCGAGGGCGTGATGGCGCTGCTCGAGCCGGAGCAGCTCCCGGCGGACGCGACGGCGGCGGCGACGGAGCGCGAGCTCGCGTCGAAGTGAGGGGCGTCGGAGCGCAAGCGCGCTCACTTCGCTAGAGCCCGTTCGCTACCGCGGAGACGTGCGACGGGGAGCCGAGGTGCATGAAGCTGAAGCTCGAATCGGTGAAGAGAGCCTGCACCCAAACCTCGGCGCCGGGCGTGGCCGACGGAATCGAAGGCACGAGAATCTGGATGCTCTGGACGCCGGCAGGAAGCGTTCCGAGCGGAACGACGTCGAGGTCCGGCAGGCCGATCAGGAATGGACCTGCGACGCCGCCGAGATCGAGCTTCGCCCCGGACGAAGTCGCCGCGAAGAGATAGACATCGCTCGCTACGCCGAGTTCGATCGTCAGCGTCACGCTCTCGCCTACTTGTGCGGGAGACGAGAGCCACGATGCCCGACGAGGGCCGGAGCGCTCGAGCCAAGGGCCCTCGACGTGGTAGGGAACGCCGCCGGCGAATCCAGCGACAGCAAGGGCGTTGTAGGTCTTCACGATCGTGCTGGGTCCGGCCACCAGTCCGTCTCCGCCGTGCCCCGGGCTCGAGCCATTGCCCCCGTTGCCACCCTGGAAGGTGCAATCGCTCGCGAAGAGGGATCCTCCGTCGAGCGATGCGCCGTCGCCGCCCGGCGATCCCCCGCAGCCGAACCCGCAAGGATAGTGGCTCTTGCCCAGCCCTCCGGTGAAGCTCGAGTCATAGGCAACGACGTGACTCTGTGTGGTCTCGAGCCCTTGTGATCCTGGGACCGAGTAGTCCGCGTAGACCGGCGCCGGGCTGTAGGAGTACACATTGCCGCGCACGACGCACCGCACGAGAACGAGCAGTGCGCAGTCGGTGGCACGAAGCGCCGGCTGCAAGATGGGTGTTGGCACGAATACGCCGATACCGAGCGTAGGGGGCAGATTCGGCTCGAGGATGCACTCCTCGAGCCAGATCGGTCCCAACGCGTCCTGCGCGACGATGCGAATCGTGCCAGCCGTCGGCTGGAGTCCTCGGAGGACGACCGCTTGATCCGCGGTGGTGTTCTGGATCGTCACGATGGGCAGGGACCCGAGGAAGCTGAGGGTGCCCGCCCCTCCTTCTTCGAACTCGATCGTGAGGGACTTGCCATTGATCGTGAAACCGGAGTACGCCCCACGTCGCACGAGGATGAAGTCGCCATCGGCGGCGGCATTGATCGCCCCTTGGATGATCGTGTGGCTCACTCCGGCGCCACCGCTGTCGTCGACGATCCAGACTTGGGATTGCGAGAGCGCCGGTGTCGCGATCGATGGCGCGACAAGGAAGGCCGCCACGGTTCGAATGAGTGCGCCATGCCGATCGAGCGCCATGGGAATCCTCCAGACTGGGTGACCGGACTCTATCTCTCGGCGGGAATGAGCGGAAGTCGTGCCCATGGCCGCCACGGTTCGCGCGAGGCGGTTCGAACAGCGTCCGCACGCGAGTACGTGCCGACGGGCGCCGGACTCGCGAATCGCAGGGCGCCGTGCTCGAGGTCGCGTGGAGTTGCGGCGAGTCGGCCCGAGCCCTCACGTCGCGTCGGGTGCGTAGGCGATGAGGAAGGAGAGCGGGTCCCCCACCGCTGCATCTCGCCTCTCTGAGTCCCGGAGTGTCCCATGCTGCGAAGCACGCTCGCTGCCGCCCTGTTCGCGCTGTTGGTGCCGATCGGGATCACGATTCCCCATGCCGTCGGCCCGAGTGCGGCGCAACTCCGGTCGATCCATGGAGGACAGACGAACCCACGGATCTCCGACACGCGAGGAAGCGATGCGGCGACCGAGTCGACGCTCGTCGAGCCGGCCTGGAAGCCGGCGTTCGGAGGCCTTCCCGGCGTGAGCGGCCTCCAGGGCAACACGTCCGTCCATGCGCTCATCGAATTCGACGATGGCAGCGGTCCGGCGCTCTATGCCGGAGGGAGTTTCACGAATGCTGGGGGAGTGAAGGCGAACCGGATCGCGCGCTGGGACGGCTCCCGCTGGTCCACGCTGCGCACCGGACTCGGCGGCACGGTCCAAGCACTCGAGGTCTTCGACGACGGAACCGGTCCTGCGCTCTACGTGGGAGGGAGCCTCAGCTTCGCCGGGCCCGTCTGGGTGGGCGGGCTCGCGAAGTGGAACGGCACGAGCTGGTCGGCAGTCGGGAGCGGCGTCGCCGGCACCGTGTCGGCGCTCGAGGTCTTCGACGATGGGTCGGGACCGGCGCTCTACGCAGGAGGCGACTTCACGATGGCCGGCGGGGTCGTCGTGAATGGGATCGCGCGGTGGGATGGCACGAGTTGGTCGGCGCTCGGAAGCGGAGTGAACGGCTCCGTTCGTGCCCTCACGGTCTTCGACGATGGCGGTGGTCCAGCGCTCCATGCCGGCGGCTTCTTCACGACGGCGGGCGGCAGTCCCGCGAAGAACATCGCGCGGTGGGATGGCGCGAGTTGGTTGGCCTTGGGAACCGGGATCGAAGGGCCGGCGGCTCTGGTGCGAGCGTTGGCGGTCTTCGACGACGGCAGTGGTCCGGCGCTCCACGCGGCTGGCTTCTTCACGACGGCGGGCGGCACGCCTGCGAGCCGGATCGCGAAGTGGGACGGCGCTCGCTGGTCGCCGCTGGGTTCGGGCGTGCAGGCGACCGGTTTCGATCCCGACGTCTTCGCGCTCGCGGTCTTCGACGACGGATCCGGTCCGGCGCTCCACGCCGGCGGCTTCTTCACGAAGGCGGGCGGCAATCCCGCGAACAACATCGCACGGTGGGATGGCACGAGCTGGTCGGCGCTCGCTGGTGGAATCGCTGGCTACGTCTTCGCGCTCGAGGCCTCGAAGGCCGAGAACCGTCCCGCCCTCATCGTGAGCGGCAATTTCAGCGACGCCGGCGGCATCGGGGCCGCGGGAATCGCCCGGTGGAGCGGATCGCGCTGGCGAGCGATTGGCGATGGCCTGAGCGGCGCCGTCACGGCGCTCGTGGAGTTCGACGACGGGACCGGACCCGCGCTCTTCGTCGGCGGCACGTTCACGAGCGTGGGCAACAAGCGGCTCAGCCGCATCGCGAGGTGGAACGCCGCGGGGTGGGCTTCCGTGGGGAGCGGAGTGTCGGGAAGAACGAGCACCAGCCTCATTGCCACGGTGCTCGCCCTGGCGGTCTTCGACGACGGCTCGGGACCCGCGCTCTACGCGGGAGGCCGATTCACGTCAGCCGGCGGCGCGTCGGCGAACCACATCGCGAAGTGGGATGGCACCCAGTGGTCGGCGCTGGGGAGCGGCATGGACCTCGAAGTCCATGCACTCGCGGTCTTCGACGATGGCTCGGGACCGGCGCTCTACGCGGGGGGCAGATTCGAGACTGCAGGGGGCATCGCAGCGAGCCGCATCGCCAAATGGGATGGCACGAGCTGGTCGGCACTGGGGGCAGGAACGAATGGCGATGTCCTCGCCCTCACGGTCTTCGACGATGGCAGTGGCCCGACGCTCTGCGCTGGGGGGTACTTCACGACGGCGGGCGGCGTCGTGGTGCATCGTCTTGCGAAGTGGAATGGCGCGTCCTGGTCCCCTCTGGGCAGCGGCGCCGACCTCGTCGTTCGGGCGCTCACGGTCTTCGATGACGGAAGCGGTCCCGCGCTCTACGCGGGGGGCGCATTCACCGTCGTGGGTGGCGTTTCCGCAAGAGCGATCGCCAAGTGGAACGGTGCAGGTTGGTCGGCTCTCGGAACAGGGGCATCGGGCTACGTCTTCCCCGCGGTCACGTCGCTCGGTGTCTTCGACGGCGACGGAGGGCCGGCGCTCTACGCCGGAGGGGCGTTCACCTTCATGGGCGGTGTCGCCGCCCAGCACGTCGCCCGATGGAACGGCACGAGCTGGAAGGCGCTGGGCGCCGGATTGACCGGCAGTTCCTATCCTTTTGCGCACGCCTTCGCGCCCTTCGACGACGGCAGCGGACCGTCGCTCTTCATCGGCGGTGAATTCCCCGTCAGCCCCGCCGGCGACAGCTACCTCGCGAAGTGGGGCGGCTGCCCGTAGGGCGGACTCCACTCGCTGCGCCGTTCCGGCACGCGCGTCGACGGCGCATCCACGGCGCGTCGCCGAGGCACAATGCGCTCGTGAGCCGCGGCACGCCGATTGACGGGCGCCGCGCTCCCCGCGTCCGCTCCCGACTCGCCGGAGTGCAGCCGGCACCGCCCCATGCTTGCGATCCGCGACCTCGTCAAGATCTACCCAGGTCCCGTGGCCGCACTCCAGGGAGTGACCCTCGACGTGCCGCCCGGGATGTTCGGCCTCCTCGGTCCGAACGGCGCCGGGAAGTCGACCCTGATGCGCGTCGTCGCGGGACTGCTGGAGCCCACCTCCGGCGGCGTGACGCTCGACGGCGAGGACGTGATCGCGCGCCCCGATCGCCTGCGTCATCGCCTCGGCTACCTGCCGCAGGAGTTCGGCTTCTATCCGCACCTCTCGGGCCGCGACATGCTCGATCACGTGCTGCGCCTGAAGGGCATCGAGCCCGTGGGCACGCGCCGCGCGCTCGCCGACGCGCTCCTCGAGCGCGTGAATCTCGCGGAGGCCGCGAAGCGCCGCGTGAAGACCTACTCCGGCGGCATGCGCCAGCGTCTCGGCATCGCCCAGGCGATCGCCGGCGATCCGCGGCTCCTCGTCGTGGACGAGCCGACGGCCGGCCTCGATCCCGAGGAGCGCATGCGCTTCTACCGGCTGCTCAGCGAGCTCGCGCAGGACCGCATCGTGCTGCTCTCGACGCACATCGTGGAGGACGTGGCGGTTCTCTGCCCGCGCTTCGCCGTGATCCGCCGCGGCGAGCTGGTCGCGAACACGACGCCGGCCGAGGCGCGCGCCGAGATCCAGGGGAAGATCTTCGAGGGGCTCGCGAGCGCCGACCGTCTCGAAGCGCTCCACCGCGCGCGCGTCGTGACCCAGAGCTACCTCGTCGAGGGGCAGCACCGCGTGCGCATCCACGAGACGACGGGCGAAGCACCCGAGGGATTCGAGCCCGTCGCGGCCACGCTGGAGGATGCGTACCTCCTCCGCATGCGCGCCGGCGAGCCTCTCGCAGCGCGCGCGTCGTGAGCCTCCGTCGCCTCGGCGCGGTCCTCCGGCTCGACCTCGCGCTCTACCTCCGCCGCCCGCTCTTCTGGTTCCTGCTGGGGCTCCTCGTCCTCCTGGCCTGGGGGCTCGCCGCGGGGAACGCGCGCATCGGCGCCGGCGACAGCAGCGTCGGAGGGAAGAGGGCGTGGCTCACGAGCGAGTTCTCCGTCGCGCAGATGCTGAGCGTGGAGGCGGTGCTCCTCTACGGGCTCTTCGCGGCGATCGCCGCCGGCATGGCGATCATCCGGGACGACGAGCTCCGGATCGGCGAGATCCTCCACGCGACGCCGCTCCGCGCCGGCGAGTACGTGTGGGGGAAGTTCCTCGCCGTGTGCGCCGCCGTCGGGCTCGTGCTCGCGGTGCACATGGCGGCGACCGTCGCGTTGAGCCACGGCCTGCCGCGCGACGACGCGGAGCAGGTGCGCGGTCCGCTCGTGCTGGCGAACTATCTCTGGCCCGTCGTCGCCTTCGCGATCCCCTCGATCCTCTTCTTCCTCGGGACTTCCTTCGCGATCGGCACGATCACGCGGAAACCGATCCTCGTGTTCGTCGTGCCAGTCGCGGTGCTCCTCGCCTGCGTCTTCCTCCTCTGGACCTGGACGCCGAGCTGGCTCGACCCGCGCATCGATCGCGTGCTGATGCTCGTCGATCCGTCGGGACTGCGCTGGCTCTCGCAGACGTGGCTCGCGGACGATCGCGGCGTCGACTTCTACAACCTCCAGCCGATTCCGCTGGACGGGGGATTCGTCGCGAGCCGCTTCGCGTTCGTCGCCTTCGCCCTCGGCGCCGTCGCGCTCTCGGCGCGCTCCTTCGCCGCGACGCTCCGCGGATCGTCCCGCGTCGCCCGTGGCGCGCGGAAGCCCGCCGCGGTGGCGCGCACAGCCGAGGTCGTGGAGAGGCCGCTCTCGGGCGGCCCCCACGCCACGGCTCCGGGCTGGCTCCGGGGAACGCTCGAGATCGCGCGCGTCGAGGCCCGCGGTCTCGTGAAGCAGCCCGGTCTCTACCTCTTCGTGCCGCTCATCGTCCTGGAGGTCGTCGCCAACTCGATGACGGCCGTGGGCGCCTTCGACACGCCGATCCTCGACACGCCAGGGCTCATGGCCGTCGCCGCCGCGGCCCCCCTCACGTTCCTCGGCTGCCTCCTCCTCCTCTTCTACGTCGTGGAGGCGCACGAGCGGGAGCGTGCGTCGGGTCTCGACGCGATCCATCGGAGCCTTCCCATTCGCACGGCCTCCGTCGTCGTTGGAAAGGCGCTCGCCTGCAGCCTCGTGCCCGTCGCGCTCTTCGTCTTCGCGTTCGTCTCCTGCGCGATCGTGCTCGTGGTGCAGGGACACGTCGCCCTCGACGCGTGGCCGTTCGCCCTCGTGTGGGGCGGGCTCCTCCTCCCGACGCTCCTCCTCTGGATCGCCTTCGTCTCCGCCGTCGCCGCGCTCACGCGGAGCCGGTTCGCCAGCTATGCGATCGGGCTCCTGGCGCTCGCGGCGACGGGGTACCACGCGATCCAGGGCAACCTCGACTGGGCGACGAACTGGCCGCTCTGGGGAGCGCTCCGCTGGAGCGACATCGGCCCCTTCGGCATCGACCGCGAGGTTCTCGTCTGGAATCGGATCGCGGCGGTCGCGGGGGCGCTCTTCTTCCTGTGGTTCGCCGTGCGCGTCAGCCCTCGGGCGGAGCGGGACGCCGTGCGCTCGCTGCACCGCCTGCGGCCGGGAGCGCTCGCTCGTGCGGCGCTTCCGATGCTCGCCGTCGCCGCCCTCCCCGTGAGCGCGGTGATCGTCACGGGCGTCCTCGTCCGCGGCGGATTCCAGGGCGGTCCCGCGCGCCGCGCGGTGGAGGACTATTGGAGGCGCAACCTCCACACGTGGAAGGACGCGCCGCAGCCGGACATCGCGGGAGTCGACCTCGACGTGGAGTTCGATCCGGCACGGAGGTGGTTCTGCACGAAGGGCAGCTACGAGCTCGTGAACGAGCGCGAGAAGCCGCTCGCGTCCTTCGCCCTCACGGGCGGGCTCCACTGGACCTCCACGGAGTGGACCCTCGACGGCGCCGAGGCGAAGCCCGAGGACCGCAACCACCTCTTCGTCTTCGAGCTGCCCTCGGCGCTCGAGGTCGGCGAGCGGGTGCGCGTGGGATTCGAGGTCGAGGGCGTCTACCCGATGGGTGCCTCGCGCAACGGAGGAGGCGTCGCGAACTTCATCCTCCCCGACAGCGTCGTCGTGACGAGCTTCGGCCCCGACATCGCGCCGATCGTGGGGTACTTCGACGGCGCGGGTCCCGCCGATCGCGCGCACGCGCCGGAGCCGCGGACGTACCCGAAGGACCACTACGTGGGGATCACGCGTCCCTTCGTCGGGAGCCCCGCCGCCTACACGACGCGCATCCGCGTCACGGGGCCGGCGGACTTCACCTGGAACGGGGCCGGCGTGCTCGAGAGCGAGGAGGTGCGCGATGGGAAGCGCACGGCGGTCTGGACCACCGACTATCCAGTGCGCTTCTTCAACGTCGTCGGAGGCCGGTGGGACGTGAGCCGTGGAGAGGGCGTCGCCGTCTACTACCACCCGGAGCACGCGGTGAACGTCCCCGAGATGACGCGCGTGCTCGCCGAGGCTCGGCGCTGGTACTCGGAGTGGTTCCATCCCTTCCCCTGGCGCGAGCTGAAGCTCAGCGAGTTCGCAGACCACGCGCAGTACGCCCAGGGATTCGCATCGAACATCACGTTCTCCGAGGGGATCGGCTTCCTCACGGAGTCCGAGCCGAAGACGAACCTCGTCTTCTTGGTGACGGCGCACGAGACGGCGCATCAGTGGTGGGGGAACCTGCTCTGCCCCGGCGAGGGTCCCGGCGGGAACATCCTCTCGGAGGGCATGGCCCACTTCTCGACGATCCTCCTCGCCGATCAGGTGCTCGGCGAGCGCGGGCGCATCGAGTTCTGCATGCGGATCGAGTCGCGCTATGGCGACCGACGCCATCCCGACGCCGAGCGGTGGCTGCTGCGCATCGACGGATCGAAGGACGGCGACACCACGGTCATGTACGACAAGGGGGGCTGGGTCTTCTGGATGCTCCTCCAGCGCATGGGGCGCGAGGCCTGCCTCGCTGGGCTCCAGGCGTTCATCGCGAAGTACGAGACCGAGCGCGACCGTCCGGTGCTGGAGGACTTCCTCGCGCACATGCGCGGCTTCGCGCCCGACACCGCCGCCTTCGACGACTTCGAGCAGCAGTGGTTCCGGGACGTCGTGGTGCCCGAGTACCGATTCGTGAATGCGCGCCGGGAGCGCGTCGATGGCGCCGAGGGAGGCGAGCGCTGGCGCGTGACGGTGACGGTCACGAACGTGGGCACGGGCCGGATGCCGATCGAGGTGGGAGCCCTCCGCGGCGAGCGCTTCGACGACGCGGGCGCGCCCGATCCTTCCTATCGGGATGCGCGCACGAGCACGGTGCTCGGCGAGAACGATTCGCACGAGGTGACGATCGAGTGCGACTTCGAGCCGGACCGCCTCGTCGTCGATCCCGACGTGCGCGTGCTGCAGCTCCGGCGCAAGCACGCCGTCGTGAGGTTCTGAAGTCCCGGGAATGGGGTCAGACCCTTTTCTCTCGCTCTCCTCTCGCGGCGCGCATG
>CAZJHD010000023.1:0-66911 GCA_964545855.1 uncultured Planctomycetales bacterium | reverse complement strand
CTCGCTCTCGCTCGGCCTCGGGCCAGCGGCGGCGATTTCTTCACAACCTCTCCCGGGCCTTTCGCTCGGCGAGCGGATACCGACCGCCTCGACACGCCGCTCTTGCGCTCGCAAGGGGGGGATGGGACAACACGTACCCCCTCCCCCTTCGGGGCGCACATGAGAGAGCATCCCACGGACGCCGTGGCCACCGACGACGCGTCGGTCGAGTCGATCGGAGAGCTCTTCCTCCGCTGGCGCGACCAGTGCGCGGAGCTCCCCGAAGGAGGCGGCCTCGATTCGGCCGCACGCGCCGAGACCACGAAGCTCGCGGGCCGCTGGATCGAACTCGCGACGCCGATCCTCCACCGAACGTCCTTCTGCATCTGCCGGAGCGAGACCGACGCCGACGAGGCGACCGCCGAGAGCTTCCTTCGCATCCTCGTGAAGGCGCGATCGTTCCGGGGCGAGTGCCCGGTGATCGCGTGGATGAAGAGGATCGCGGCGCACACGACGCTGCGGGTCCTGCGTTCGCGGCGGCTCGAGCGCAAGGCGGCCGAGACCTGGGCCGCGCTCACGTCGAGCGTGCTCAGCGACCGTCTCGCGTCGAAGGCGGACCAGGAAGCGATCCTGAAGGAGGCGCTGGCGCTGCTCCCGCCGCAGGCTCGGGCGACGCTGGAGCTCGTGGTGTCGGAAGGAATGAGCCGAGAGCAAGCCGCCGCGTTGCTCGACATCGCACCCGGCACGGTGCACTGGCAGGTGAACCGAGCGAAGGAGCGCATTCGCGAGCACTTCGCGCGCCGCGGACGCGTGCTCGCCGCCGCGCCGCTCGTCCGGCTCCTGCGCGAGCGGCCCGTCCCGCCGCCGAGACCCGAGCTCACGGCGCGCCTGCTCGCACAGGCGAGCCGCCTGCCGTCGGGCGCGGGAGCGCTGGTTCCGCTCTCGGTCCTCGGCGGAGTCCTCGTGGTCTTCGTCGGAGCCCTCGGCCTCGCGACGGGCGGGCCGGCCCCGGTCCTCGGCCTGGGAGCCTCGGCCGCCGAAACGGCTCCGAGTCGTGCTCGGCGTCCACCCGCCACGATCGAGCACCTCCGCGTCGCGGATGCCGTTCGACGCGCCACGTTGTTTCCTGCGGCGTCGCTCCCCCCGGCGTCGGTCGTGATGGGCCGCGTCGTCACTTCCCCGAGCGAGAACGAAGCGATCGAGCCCGTCGCGGGTGCGATCGTCGAGGTGACCTTCGCGAGATCCGAGGTGCCCGAGACCCTCACCGGCGTGACCGACCGTGCGGGCCTCTACTCCATCACGCTTCCGGAGGGAGTCGACTTCCTGCGGGTCGTCGCCCGCACGACGGACGGCTTCCTCACCGGGAAGAGCACGCCGCGGATGCCCTACGCGATGCCGATCCTGTTCGGTCTCACCACCGGATCGATCACCATGGAGGACCTCTCTCTCCGCGCGGGCGTTCGCGTCTCGGGAGCCGTGGTCGACGCGGAGGATCGTCCGGTCCCCGGGTTCCTGGTGTTCGCCGACCGGATCGACGGCCTCTTCGGCGACTGGACGGAGTGCGGCGCCGACGGATCCTTCGAGTTCCCTTCGCTCCGCCCGGGGAAGTACCGGTTCCGCGCCGACTCGGGATCCGTGATGACGGAGACCGTGCATGTGACGATCGCCGCCGGATCGCCGGCCTCCCGGATCCGAGTCCCGGCAGGACCACTCGAGGAGCGCGTCGCCCGCGTCGTCTCCTCGGCCGGCGCACCCTTCGCGAGCGCTCTCGTGCGGCGCGCCGCGAGCGGGCTCAATGCGCTCCCCTTCGCCGTGACCGATCCCGACGGGAGGTTCCGATTCCTGGCGCGACCGGGATCCGAGCTCCCGATCCGGATCGTCCATCCCGATGCACATTCGGGGCGACTGCTCGTCTCGAAGGGAGCAGAGCCCGGCACCTCGGAGACGTTCACGCTCGAGCCCCAGCCGCCCCTCGAGATCCTGGTCTCGGATCGCGATTCCGGAGCGCCGCTCGACGGAGCCTCCGTGACGATCCGGAGCCTCGAGGGCCGGGTCGTGCGCGCGGCGGATCCCGCGGGAAGCGGGCTCTACTCCCTCGCCATGGGATTCGACGGGCGCTCCTCGGCCTACCGGCGCTTGGTCGTCGCCGCGCCTGGTTTCGAGACGCGCGTCCAGAAGATGCCGACGCCGCAGAACGAGCGTCGGATCCACGTCGAGCTCGGACCCGAGGCGCGCATCTCCGGAACCGTTCGCGACGAGGTCGGTGCGCCCCTGGCGTTCGCGCAGGTTCACGTCGTCGAGGAGTCGGGCGCGGTCCTTCGCAGGGTCCGAGCAACGGCCGAGGGGGCGTACGAGATCTCCGGCGTCGGAGCCGGCTCCTACCAGCTCGTCGCGGCCGTTCCAGACCGTCATCCCTCGGCGCAGTGGATCTCCGTCCTCCAGCGGGACGAGGTCGTCGGCGTCGATCCGACGATCCCGCTCCCGGGAATCGTTCGCATCCGCTGCGACGATTCGGAGATCGGCGCCGTCTGCGTCACGCTGATGGCGACCTTCGAGGCCGGGGAGTCGGTTCCTCCGCTCGTGGCCCACGTGATGGAGCCCGGAGAGGTCTGGACGATTCCGCCCTTTCCCGGCGGCGAGCTGACGATCGTGTCGAATCGCTCGGAGACCAGTCAGCTCCAGAGCCCGATCGTGCAGACGGTGCAGGTCGCACCCGGTGGTGAGGCCGACGTGCTCCTGACGCTGCAGCCGACGGGCTCCGCGCGCATCGCCGTCGAGCCGAAGGATCTTCCGCTCGGGGCGATCGAGGTCGTCGGCGTCTCGATGAACGGCGCGAGCAGTCTCTCGGGAGTGCTCCAGGAGGACGGGGCCTTCCTCTTCCCCCGCGTCCCCGCCGGAGAGCGCTGGGTCTTCGCCGTCGTGGCGCGGGGCCTCTCGGAGCGGCTCGGCCTGGCGGCGCTGCAGCTCCCGAAGCAGGTGCTCGACCGACTCGAGCAGCATGCGGAGATCAAGGGCTCGGCGGCGATCCTACTCATCGAAGCCGATGGGCGTGCGGAGGCCACGATCGCGGGCTCCGTCGCCACGGCCTGGATCGACCTCGCGGCGCTGCCGGAGCGCGCAGGCTGGGTCCTGCGCATCGACTCCGGGGCGATCGTCCCCTTCGGCGAGGCGCCGTGGCACGAGATCCGGCTCGATGCGCTCGCGCCCGACCGGATCGCGGTTCCGCCCGGACCCTACCGCATCCAGATCCGCGACGGCTCGCAGGTCGTCGCGGAGTGGAAGGACGGTTTCGCCGAGGTCGGCGCGCCGCTCGTCGTGCCTGCGCCCGAGACCGCTCGCTGACGCCCCGCACCGCGCTCCCTTCCGCGCCCGCGGAGCGGCCGGTAGAGTTCGCCGCCCCGCGCGACCCCGATCGAGGCTTCGGGCTCGGAGACTCCCGGATCCGCGGCCGTCGTGCGCCGCGCACCGCCGGGCGAGGTCGGCCGCGGTGCCGCCGCCCCCGAGCCGCGAACCCCCACGCGGCTCCGTCTCGACGTCCCGTCCCCCGTCCCCGTGCCGATGTTCGAGAAAGTCCTCATCGCCAATCGCGGCGAGATCGCCCTGCGCGTGATCCGGAGCTGCCGCGAGCTCGGCATCTCGACGGTCGCCGTCTACAGCGACGCCGATCGAAACGCCCTCCACGTTCGCATGGCGAACGAGGCCGTCCGGATCGGCCCGGCACCGCCGGGAGAGTCCTACCTCCGGATCGACTCGATCCTCGAGGCGGCGCGCGCGACCGGCGCGCAAGCGATCCACCCCGGCTACGGATTCCTCTCCGAGAAGGCGGCCTTCGCCGAGGCCGTCGAGAAGGCGGGCCTCGCCTTCGTCGGCCCTCCCTCGAGCGCGATGCGCGCCATGGGAGACAAGCTCTCGTCGCGGAGCGCGATGACCCGCGCCGGCGTGCCCGTCGTTCCCGGCACCACGGAGCCGGTCGCCGACCCGGAGGCGGCGCGCCGCGAGGCGGACCGCATCGGCTATCCGATCGCGCTGAAGGCGGCGGGGGGCGGCGGCGGAAAGGGGATCCGGCTGGTCCGCGACGCCGCATCGCTCCCCTCGGCCTTCCGCACCGCGAGCGGGGAGGCCGCGTCGGCGTTCCACGACGCACGGCTCTACGTCGAGCGCTACCTCGACCGGCCGCGCCACGTGGAGGTGCAGGTGATGGCCGACCGGCACGGCAACGTGGTCTCCCTCGGCGAGCGCGAGTGCTCGATCCAGCGGCGGCACCAGAAGCTCATCGAGGAGTCGCCCTCCGTCGTCCTCGACGACGCGATGCGCGCGGCGATGTGCGAGGCCGCGCGGCAGGCCGCCCGCGCCGTCGGCTACGTGAACGCCGGCACCGTGGAGTTCCTCTGGAGCGCCGGGAAGTTCTACTTCCTCGAGATGAACTGCCGTCTCCAGGTGGAGCATCCGGTCACGGAGATGGTCTACGGCGTCGATCTCGTGCGCGAGCAGCTCCGCGTCGCCGCGGGCGAGAGGCTCTCGCTGCGTCCGGACATGAAGGCCCGCGGCCACGCGATCGAGGTCCGCGTCAACGCCGAGGACCCGGACCAGGGGTTCGTCCCCTCCATCGGCACCGTGCGCAATCTCCGCCTCCCCGCCGGCCCCTGGGTCCGCGTCGACTCGGGTCTCTACCGCGGCTACGAGGTGACGCCCCACTACGACTCGCTCCTGGCGAAGGTCGTCGCCTGGGGCGCCACCCGCGCGGAGGCCATCGCGCGGATCGACCGCGCCCTCTGCGAGCTGCACGTCGGCGGCGTGCGCACGACGGCGCCGCTCGCGCTGCAGGTGCTGCGCGACGCCCGCTTCCGCGCGGGAGACCTGGACACCCACTTCCTCGACGGCTTCCGCCCGCCGGCGAACGCGGAGCGAGAGACCATCGCGGCCCTGGTGGCCGCCGTGCACCGCCACCTCGGCGGATCGCGGAGCGCCCTCGGCACCGGTCCCGGCGGCGGGCCGAGAACGCGGAGCGGGCTGTCTCCCTGGGTGGCCGCGGGCCGCGCGGAGCGTTCGCGATGAAGTACTGGGCGCGGATCGGAGACCGAGAGGTCGAGGTCGGGATCGAGGAGCGGGAGAGCCGGCTCGTCGCGAGGATCGCGGGCGCCGAGCACGTCGTCTCCTACGCCGAGGTCGACGGCCTCGGCCAGTATTCGATCGTGATCGACGGGAAGTCGTGGGCGCCGTCCATCGAGCCGGCGCAGCGCGGATCGACGACGGAGTACACCGTCGGACTCGTCGGCGAGCTCTTCGCCGTGTCGATCGAGAACGAGCGGGAGCGCGCCGCGCGCGCGGCGGAGCGGACCGCGGCCAAGGGGAGCCGCACGGTGCGCGCCGCGATGCCCGGCATCGTCGTCTCCCTCGCCGTGAAGGTGGGCGACCACGTCGACGTGGGAGCGCCGCTCCTCGTCCTCGAGGCGATGAAGATGCAGAACGAGGTGCGCTGCGAGATGGCCGGAACCGTCACGCGCGTCCACACGGCGGCGGGCCGGACCGTCGCCGCCGGCAGCGACCTCCTCACGATCGAGGCCTGACGGCCCCTACTTCGCGCTCACCCACGCGCGCAGCGCGCGGAGGCCGCCGTCGCGGAACGCGGGGGCGAGCCGCTCCTCCAGGAACTGCGCATAGACGCCGTCGAGGACGTCCGCGATCTCCTCGAAGGCCGCCAGGTGATCGAGGGTCGGCGACGCCTCGTCGCTCTCCTCGCCCGTGGGGACGGCCACGGACCGCAGCGACATCGACTCGCCGTCGAGCGTGCCCGTCCATTCGCGGCCGGCTCGCGCGACGACGATGCGCGCGCGCGCGAGCTTCTTGCCGCGTCGGAGGGCCGCCGCCGCCTCGGGGCCGCCGAGGGGCCGGCCGTTGCGCAGCACCTGCTCCTCGCGCCGTCCCTCCTCGTCCTCGTTCCCGGACCGGAGCACGAGCGGCGCGTCGAGCGCGATCCCGACCACCTGCTTCCCGTCGAGCTCGTACTCGCCGCGGCCGGACTCGGCGCGCCACCAGAGCCAGGTGAGGAACTCCTCGCCGAGGAACGCGTGCTCGTCGCGCAGGGGACGGGGGTCGGGATCGGCCGTGCGGGATCGCGTCTTCATGCGTCGTCCTCCGCCGCGTCGGCGAACCGGGGTGCGCGCACGCCGGCGCGGGCGGACTCCTCGTCTCGGACGAACGAGACGGGCGACACCTCGCCGAGCCGCTTGCGCAGCGCGTCGGGCAGCTTCCGGCGCTCCGCGATCGCTCCCGGCGTCGCGAGGACGAGCGACCGCTCGAAGGTGGCGCGGAAGTGGCGCGCGGCGCGGTCGAGGGTGCCGGCTCCCGTCGCGAAGACCGAGAGGACTCCGCGGCGGCAGCTCCAGACGCAGTCCGTGAGCGACACGGAGGGGAGCGCGCGCGCCATCAGCTTGCGGCGCGTCTCTTCGAGGATCTCCTTCTTCTGCGCGCGCCCCAGGGGCTTCCCGTTCCTGCCGCCGGCGCTGCGGAGGTCGGCGCGGGCGTGGATGCGGAGCAGCGTGGCCGGGATCCGCTTTCGGTCCACGCGCAGCGCGAAGACGAGGAAGCGATCGTGGATCACGTCCTCGGGGTCGAAGCGTCCGCCCGAGGGGTCCTCGCGCGTCACCCAGCCCACGGACTCCTCGTCCGTCGCGCTGTCGTCGATGGGCCGGAACCGCTCCCGGCGCAGCGCGTCGAGGAGCGAGGTGTCGGAGACGTCGGCGGGCTTCCCTTCGACGAACCAGCGAACGAAGGAGCCCGAGCGGCGGAAGCGGATCATCGAGGTCGTCGCCGGATCATGGGGGCGAGGCTTGTACCAGAGACGCGCCGCGATGGGGACCCGACTCCGTCAGAGGTCCTCGACGCTCCGCGCGCCCCACCAGCGCCCGAGCGACTGGGCGAGCCGGAGGCCGGGAGCGAGGAGGCGCGGCCGTCCGCCGAGGTCGCGGAGCGTGAGGCGCGCGGCGCGGGCGAGGGCGCCGGGGAGCGAGCCCGGCCGGCGGATGCCGAAGAGCCGCCGCTCGACGATCGCGTCGTCGCGGTGCCGCCGGAAGTCGCGCGCGAGGCCGCTCTCGTGGGAGTGCTCGACGACGGCGTCGGGCTCGAAGGCGATTCCTCGGCCCGCCTCGAGGGCGCGCTTCGCCCACTCCAGATCCTCTCCGAAGGCGAGATCGCGGTAGGGGAGCGCACGCAGGACGTCGGCGCGGACGGCGGCCGCGACGTCGCTGAAGTGCGCGAAGATCCTTCGCTCCGACGGAGTCCAAGCCGACCACTCGTCGGCGCTGCGGAGCCGCTTGCGCAGCCGCGCGCATCCGGCCACGAGGTCACGCTCGACATCGCGTCGCACGAGGAGGCTCGCGCCGGCGCGCGGCACGACGCGCGCGTAGCTGGCGGCCATGCCCGGCTCCTCGAGCGGCCGCAGGAGCGTTTCGAGGAAGCGGTCGCCGACGGGCAGCGCGTCCTGCACCAGGAAGACGACGACGGACCCCGTGCAGGACTCGGCGGCGCGCCTCCGCGTGCCCCCGTGGTCGAACTCGGCGCGGGGAATGCGCGTGCAGCGCGCGCCCGCCGCGCGCGCGATCTCCTCCGTTCCGTCCGTCGACGACGAGTCGACCACGACGATCTCCCGGAGGATCTCCGCCGGCTGCTGCGCGCGGAGCCAGCGCAGGAGCTCCGGGAAGTCGGGCCCTGCGTTCCAGGTGGGGATCACGACGGAGGCATTCAACGGGCGGGAGTATGCGCCACGGCCTCCGCCGGCGGCGCGGGCCGTGTCACACTCCGCCGGTGCGGACCGGATTCGTCGTCCACCAGTTCCTCCCGCGGCACCACACGGGGACGGAGCAGTACGTGCGCGCGCTCGCTCGGGAGGCGCGGAGGCGAGGACACGACGCCCGCGTCTTCACCGTGGAGCCGACGGCGTCGTTCCGTGTGGCGGCGCGGCTCCGCGTCGACGACGAGGTGGAGGGGATCCCCGTGCACCGCTTCGCCGTCGCGCGCTCGGCCGTGGCGAACCCGGTCCTCGGCGACCACGACCAGCCCCTCGTCGCCGCGGAGCTGCGGCGCTGGCTCGATGCCTTCGCGCCGGAAGCGTTGCACGCGTTCCATCTCCAGGGGATCGGCGCGGCGGCCCTCGCGGACGCGGCGCGGCGCGGGATCCCCGTCCTCGCGCACGCGACGGATTTCTGGAGCGCCTGCCCCGTGGCGACGCTCACGCTGCCGGACGGGACTCCCTGCGAGGGTCCGCCCGACGGCGGTCTCGGCTGCTTCCAGTGCGCGCATTCCGGCGTCGCGCAGGTGCTCGCGACCGAGAGCCTCGCCGGTGACGTGCGGCGCGCACGCGACCTCGCCGGGGCGTTGCGCATGCACCGCCCTCTCCTGCCGGCCATGGCGCTCGCCTTCGCGGGCCGCCGGGAGGAGATCGTGGCGGGGCTGCACTCCGCGCGCGCCGTCGTGGCTCCGTCGCGATTCCTGCGCGATGCGCTCCTGCGGCACGGCGTGCGGGACGAGACGCTCGCCCTCGTTCCCTACGGTCTCGACCTGGACCGGCTGGGCGGGCTCGCCGACCGCGCGTCGGGCCCGGTCGTCTTCGGATTCTTCGGGACGGTGGCGCCGCACAAGGGAGCGGTGCTCCTCGCGCGCGCCTTCACGCGCGTCCCCGGCGACGTGCGCCTCGTCGTGCGCGGCCGTCTCGACGAGTTCCCCGCCTATGGAGAGGAGCTCGCCGCCGCCGCGAGGAACGACCCGCGCATCGAGCTCGCCGGCCCCTTCGCGCCGGCCGACCTCGGCGCCGCACTCTCGGCCATCGACGTTCTCGTGGTGCCGTCGCTCTGGCACGAGAACACGCCCTTCGTCGCCCTCGAGGCCCTCGCCGCGCGGCGGCCCGTCGTCGCCTCCGATCGCGGCGGGCTCGCCGAGTCCGTCGCGGCCGGGCGAGGTGGCGCGCTCGTCCCCGCCGGAGACGCCTCGGCCCTCGCCGCGGCCCTCGGAAGGTGGAGCGATCGCACCGCCGTCGAGCGCGCCCGCGCCGAGATCGCACCGGCGCGCACCATCGCCGATGCCCACGACGACCTCGCACGACTGCTCCAGGAGGGCCCGGGGGGCGGGCTGGTAGGCTCTCGAGGCGGCGGCCTTCGGGCGCCGATCCGTTGACCGTGTCCGACGCATCCGTCCTCGCCGCGATCCGGGAGCTCCAGGCCACCCTCGAGCGCCTGCGGACCGACCTCGCCTCGAAGGACGCCGAGCTGGCGCGTCTGCGCGAGTCCCTCGCCGAGCGCGACGCGCGCATCCGCGGACTCGGGGAGCAGGCGCTCCATCTGCTCGACCTCCTCCACGAGGCGCGTGGTTCCTCGGCCGCGCCTGCCGGTGGCCCCGCCACGGCGGCATCGAGCGAATGACCGCGAGGAGCCCGCGACGCACGCGACGACCGCGCCGCAAGGGCCCGGCGCCGCTCCCGCCTCCCGTCGACCGGACGCCGCCCGTCACGGTGCTGCTGCTCGATGCCGACCGAGGAAGCCTCCGCGTTCGGCTCCGAGAGGTGGCGGCGCAGGACTACGCGGGGCCGATCGAGGTGTTCGCGGCCGCCTCGAGCGACCCGGCGGCCCTCGCACGCCGGCTCGAGAGCGAGCGCTGGGTGCGGCCGCTCGCCGGCGCCGCGGTCCCCGCCGCAGCCGTCGAGCAGGCGACGCACCTCGCGAGGGGCACCTTCCTCGCGCTGCTCCCGCCGGAGGCGCATCCCCACGCGCTCTGGCTCGACGAGATGGTGGCCGTCGCGCTCGCGCGGCCGGGAATCTTCGGCGTGGCGCCCGCCCTCGTGCGGGCGAGCGGATCGGTCGTCGCCGCCGGCGTGGCGCACGATCCGGCCGGCGCCTGGAGCGGCACGTCCTCGATCTCGGGCGACGGTCCCGCCGACGTGGCCGCCGCCCTGGGAGACGGGCTGCTCGTCGCGATCGACGCGCTCTCGGAGTGCTTTCCGCTCGATCCGACGCTCGACGTCCGAGCCCTGGGAATCGATCTCTCGCTCCGCGCGAGGGCGATGGAGCGAGCGATCGTCCTCGCTCCTCGGGCGCGCGTGGTCGTCCCCGTCGCGGGCCGTGCACCCGAGGGCCAGGGCCTCCGCCTCGACGAGCGCTCGGAGCTCCTCCTCGACGCGCGCTACCGGCCGGAGGAGTTCCCGGCGCTGCTCGGGCGATCGAGCCTCCTCGCCGCCGAGGATGCCGACGGGGCGCGCGCCTTCCTCCGGCTCGCGATGGATCGGGCGGGCATCGCCATCGACGAGGCGCTCCTCGACATCCTGTCCCGGTCGATCGCCGAGGCATCGCGCCGCGCCGTGAGCGCGGAGGGGCGTGCGCGCGACTTGGAGGAGCGGGAGCGGGAGCTCACGACGGAGCGCCACGAGACGGCGGTGGTCCTCCACCGCGAGATGTCCTGGGCCCACGCCCTCGACGACAAGGTGCGCGCCTCCGTCGACATGCTGGCCCGCGAGCGCGCACGGCACGCGGCGGAACGGGAGCGCGAGCAGCGTGAGGCGGCGCTGGCGCGGGAGCGGCTCGAGGAGCGGCTCGCCGAGACCGAGAGACGTCTCGCGATCGCGGAGCGCGACGCCGAGCTGCTCCGCATCGAGGGCGGCGGCGGCGAGTCGGAGGAGCGCGTGCGCGAGCTCGAGGCGCGATGGCAGGGCGCGGAGACGCGTTCCCGCGAGTCGATCCAGAAGCTGACGAGCGCCCTCGACCGCCTGCGCGATCTCGAGTCGGAGCGCGAGGAGATCGAGGACGAGCGCCGCTCGAGCCTCGATCGGCAGGCGGCCGCCGAGAACGAGCTGCGCTCCGTGCGCGAGTGGCTCGAGCGGGCGCAGCGCGACGCGGAATCGATGCGGCGCCTCGTGGAGCAGAGAGCCCAGCTCCAGGCGCGCCTCGCGACGGCCGAGGAGGGATTCGCCGCTTCGACGCGGCTCCTGCACGCCACGACGGAGGATCTCGAGCGCACGCGTGCCCGCGCCGAGGAGGCCGAGGGCCGGCGCATCGCGGCCGAGCGCGCCCTCTCGGAGCTGCAGGTCTCCTTCCAGCTCGCGAGCGACGCGCTCCGCGAGGCGCGGGCCGAGATGCTCACGGAGAAGGAGGGGATGCAGGTCGAGCAGGAGCGCAGCCAGTCCGTCGTGGAGCGCCTGGCGACCGTCGAGACGGAGCACGCGGCTCTCTTGGAGACGCACGCGGCGGCCGAGCGCGTGCTCGTGGAGTCGAGGCAGAGGCTCTCGGAAGCGGAGTCGGGGATCGTGTTGCGCGATCGCGAGATCGGCGAGCTCGGCTCGGCGCTCCGCTCGGCGCGGGAGCGTGTCACCGCCCTCGATCGCAGGCTCGACGCGCAGCGCGAGGATCGGGAGCGGCTCGTCGCCGAGCTCTCCGAGATCTCGCGGCGGGCGACGGAGACGGCAGCGCAGCTCGCAGCGGCCGCCGAGGAGCGCGACCGGCGGGGCGCGGAACTCGATCGGGTGCGGACGGAGATGGCGGAGGCGCGCTCGCGGGAGGCTGCGCTCTCGGAGGAGAGAGACGCCCTCGCGCGCGATCTCGCGTCGACGCGCGAACGGTCGGAGGCGGAGCGCGCGCGGCTCGAGGCGGAGCTTGCGTCCACGAAGGAGCGATTGGAGTCGACGACGGAGCGGCTCGGCGCGGCGACGGACGCGGTCGCACGCACGGAAGCGGCACTGGCGCGCGAGCGGGCGGAGAGGACCTCGGCGCTCCGGGAGCACGAGGAGCAGAGGTCGCTCCTCGAGCGGAAGCTCGCGGAGTCGCGACAGCGCACCGACGAGCTCCGGGTGGCCCTCGTCGAGAGCCGGAGCCGCATCGAGGATCTCGAGGGCCGGCTCCATGCTGAGCAGACCCACGCCGCGCACCTCGACGACCGCCTGCGCACGCTGCGGCGCGAGCACGATTCCACTCGGGCGACCGTCGCCGAGCGGTCCGGCGACCTGGCGCGCCTCCGCGCTCGGATGCTCGAGGAGCGCGACCGGCTGGAGGAGCAGGTGGTGGCGCTGCTGTCCGAGGTGACGAAGAGGCGCTGGCGCCGACGCCGCCTCTCGCCCCGCGAGGAGGAATTCCTGCGGGGTCCCGGCGCGCGTTTCGCGAGGGGCCCGGGCGGCTGACGTCCTGCGTCGCGGGAGTTCCGCGTCGCGGGAGATCCGTGTCGCAGACGATCCCACGACCGGTCGTCCGCACTCGGGCGGGATCTCCCTGGGGCGAGCGAGTTCCCCCGGCTGCCTGACCGTCCGCTACTTCCCCGGCGGCTTCTCGCCGTCCTTCGGCGCCGCGTCCGCGGTGATGCGCGGAACGTTCGGCGGGAGGAACTGTGCGTAGTCGGGATTCACGACTTTCACCTTGGCGTCGCGCACCATCGCCGCGATCTGCCCCTGCGCGCGCTCGATCGGGACGCCGAAGTCGAAGCCGAGGAGCATGCGCCGGAACTTCACGATCGTCGCGGACGGGTTCTCGGGGTTCTCCTCCACTTCCTCGAGTCGGACGAACTCGACGCCCGAGAGGCTGAGGAACGGGTGCGACGTGTCTCCGGGTTTCATCGACGTGAGGACCGTCCGCTCGAAGTCCGAGAGGATCAGCGGATTCACCGTGCTGAGACCGCCGAAGATCTTCGTCGACGGATCGTCCGAGTAGCGCTCCACGGCCTCCTCGAAGGTGAGCTTGCCCTCGAGGATCCCCCGACGGAGTTCCGCGGCGTTCGCCATGCGCTTCGGCACCTGCTCCTTCAGTTGGTCGAGCACCGCCGAGATGGAGATCAGCGACTGGCTGAGGACGAGCTGAGCGAGCTGCGCGTTGGAGACGGCGGGCATGTACTTCTTGCGCGCCGCGACCATTCCCTCGAGGACACCGCGCTCGATGGGTGTGCTCCCCACCTCGAAGAGGACCTCGTTCGACCGCGACGGATCGAAGGCCGGGAAGGGATCCTGCTCGGCGGCGATGGACGTCGGCGTCTTGCGCGGCTGCACGCGGTCGGGAGCGGCCTCGAAGGTCGGCGGCGCGAAGGCGCGGTCGGTCGTCGTGTCCGCCGCGGCGCGGGAGGCCGCCGCGAGCTCGATCACGCGCGCACGGGCCTGCAGGTCGACGGCGAGGCGCGACACGAGCTTCTCGAGGTCTTCCAGCGTCTCGGCCGGCACGGTGCCCGGCACGTCCGAGGGCGTCGCACCCAAGCCGCCGAGTCGGCGCAGCGACTCGACGCGCGTCGCGAGCGCGGTGATGCGCTGTCCGAGACGCTGGAGGCGCTGCTCCTCCGTCAGGGGCGGCGGGGGCAGGGGCGCCGTCGGGATGATGGGTGCGGCCGGCTGCCCGTCCTGCGCGGAGACGCCCGTGAGCGAGAGACCGAAGGAGAAGACGAGTGCCGGAAGCCAGCGGAAGGACATGGTTTCGTTCGAAGCGGAATCGATGGAGAGAGATCGATGGGAGCAGAGGGTCGTGGAGGAATCGCCGCCGATGGCCCGAGGCCGAGCGAGTTCGAGAGAGGAGCGACGACGCCGCAGCCGCTCGTACCCGGCGGTCGCGCGGCGCCGATTCTCTCACGACATGGGAGACCCGGGAGGGTACCCGAAGGCCGGCGTCAGAATCTCAGGTCGAAGAGGATCATCAGCCCGATGCTCCGGCCGTCGCGCGGATCGTCGAAGTAGGGGACGTTTCCGGGCAGCAGGAACGAGTCGACGCCGTAGCCGCCGAAGAGCTGGACCGTGGAGGCTTCTCCCAGAGGCCGGGTGATCTGGATGCGCGGGTTCGCGCGCCCCGGCCCGTAGTCGAACGTGGCGCCCGCGGCGACGAAGTACTCGTCGAGGCGCGTCTTGAAGCTCGCGGAGCTCGAGGCGCCTCCGACGCGCGAACCGAAGCCTCCGAACTCGTAGGTGAGGCCGAGGAGATCGCCCGCGTTGTCCCACTCGTTCACGTAGCCGCGGATGCCCACCTTGCCGAAACCGAGCGGCCCCTCGGTCTGCGAATGCTCCCCCAGCAGGGTGCGTGCGCCGCGGATCACCGGGTCCCGGCCGTCGCCGAGTTGATCGCGGAGACGCTCCACGATGTGCGTCTCCGTGAAGGCGCTCGTCGCCGTTCCCGTGAGCGGCGACCGCGCCCGCCGCCGCAGCAGCAGGTCGCGGTAGGTCGTCTCGAAGGCGCCCATCGGGATGTACTCCCGCGCCGGCTCCTCCGGATGGGGCGGCGGCACCCAGGACATCTCGAGAGCCGCGCGAATCTGCCGGTGCTCCAGCGCCGAGAATCGATCCCAGAAGGTGCGTCCCACCTCCTCCGCGAATCCGGCTCGCTGATCGAAGCGGAAGTCGATCGAGACTGCCTCCCGGAGCGTCTGCTCGTCGGGCTGGGCCGTGGGGATGCGCGCGAGCTCCCGCACGACCACGTCGCGTCCGAGGGTGCGATCGGGAGGCGCCTCGCGGGCGGCGCGCTCGATCGACTCGGTGGCGATCGTCGCCGCGCGCTCCCGGCGCGCGATCGACGTGCCCTCGGCCCAGGGATCGAAGCGGCGCCAGGGCCGCGACGGGAGCAGGGACGCCGACTGCGAGGACTCCGCGACGAGGGCCGCGGGAACGGCGCGCACGGAGGAGGGCGCGATCCAAGGGTCGCGCGGCTCCTGAGCCTTCGGCGGCGCAGCGCCCGATTGGAGGGCGAGGCTCGCGAGGAGGTGTGCGGCGATTCGAATCATGGACCGCCTCCCGGAGCGGCCTCGAATCGCCCACTGCGGCGGATCGCATCCGTCGCTCCGGTGGACACCCGAAGTATACCGGGCACATCGCGGCCCGGCGGCGGCGCCCGCAGCGGTTGCCCCGCCGCGGGGAGCCCTCAGCGGCCCGTCAGCGAGTCGCGCGCTTCGGCGATCAGGTCCTCGTCCGAGGCGTGGATCGATTCGATCGCCTCCCGGAAGCCGCGGTAGAGGCGACGGAGCGCGAGTCGCGGAATCGGAGCATCGAGCGCACCTTCTCCCCCGGAGGCGCCCCGCGCGAGGACCGTGAGGACGAGGAAGAGGTGGCTCGCCGCGTCGGCCAGCCGGGCGAGCGTGAGCTGTGCGTCGATCACCTTGCGCCCGAGCTTCCAGACGACGGCCTCCGCCGCCGCGGCGAGCTCGCCCGCGCTCTCGGCCGCGAGCATGGCCTCCCCGGCATGGGCCTTCGGCATCCCCTCGATGCCGCGCTTCACGAGCGTGCGCCGGACGCGCTTTCCGGCGAAGCGCCCGAGCACGGGCGCCTGCGTGAGCGGGTGCTTCAGCGCATCGCCGAGCTCCTTCAGCTCCTCGCCCGGGCCGCGGAGCCCCTGCAGCGCGAGGAAGAGACGGAGGATCTGGTTCGTGCCCTCGAAGATGAGGTTCACCCGCGCGTCCCGGACGCGGCGCTCGTGCGGGAACTCGCGCATGAAGCCCGAGCCGCCGGCCACCTGGAGGCAGTCGTTCGCGATGCGCCAGAGCGCTTCCGTCGCGAAGATCTTGCACGCGGCCGACTCGAGGGAGACGTCCGCGTGACCTTCGTCCATGCGTCCCGCGACCCAGTAGCAGCCGGACTCGATCGCGTGGAGGTCGGCGGCCGCGTTCGCGAGCATCTCGGCCACCAGCGGGAACTCGGCGATCGGCTTCCCGAACTGCACCCGCTCCCGCGCGTGGGCCGTCGCATCGAAGAGCGCCGCGCGTCCGAGGCCGAGGCAGCCGGCGGAGAGACCGTGGCGCCCGCCGTTCAGCACTTCCACGGCGACCCGGAAGCCGCGGCCCGTCTCGCCGACGCGAAGGGAGTCGGGGATCTCCACGTCCTCCAGGAAGACCGCCGTCGTGGAGGAGCCGCGGAGCCCCATCTTGTCCTCCTCCTTCCCGATCGAGACGCCCGGGGTCTCGCGTGGGACGAGGAAGCACGTGAGCTTCCGCTCTCCGGGACGCTCCGGATCGGGAGTCTTCGCGAAGACCGTGAAGAGCGAGGCGATGCCGCCGTTCGTGATCCAGACCTTCGATCCGTTGAGCCGCCAGCGGTCGCCGGGAAGGGGATCGGCAACGGTCGCGATCGCCTGCACGTCGCTCCCGGCACCGGGCTCCGTGAGCGCGAAGGCGGCGAGCATCTCGCCCGTCGCGAGCTTCGGCAGCCAGAGGCGCTTCTGCTCCTCCGTCCCGTGCAGGAGGATCGCCTTCAGGCCGATCGACTGGTGCGCGCCGACGGTCGCGGCCGTCGAGGTGCAGATCCCGGCGAGTGTCTCGAGGACGCGGCAGTAGGTCGTCGCGGTGAATCCGAGACCGCCGTGCTCCGAGGGCACGAGCATCCCGAAGAGGCCGAGCTCGCGAAGCCCCGACAGGACTGCCTCGGGGATCGTTCCCTCCTCGTCGATCCGCCGCGCGTCGATCCGGTCCTTCGCGAACTCGCGCACGGCCTCGACCACTTGGTCCGTCGACTCCGTCTCGTCGCGCGGACGGCTCGGATAGGGCAAGAGGCTCGCTCCCTTCACCTCTCCGAGGAAGAGCGATCGGATCGGGCTCGGCGATGCGGCCTCGCGGCTGGGCGGTCGTGCGGAGTCCATGCGCGCGTGTTGTCGGCGTTCGACGTGCGGAGCGTGCACCCGCCGGCGAGGCGCGCCGCGGAGAATTTCGGGGCCATGCGGCGTTGCGGCGCAGGAGAGGAGTGCGTAACGTCGCGGAGCCTCGATGGGCGAACCTCCGCAGACCGAGACCGGGACCGTCCGGGGATCGACGCGCTTGCCGAGCACGCAGCCGGGGGAGTCGCGCGCCTCTTCGACGGCGCGAAGCACGGAGGGGAACCACCCGCCTCGACCGCTCGGGCCCGGCTCGGCGAAGGAAGCGGGAGAGGCGCACGCCGCCGGCGAGCCGGTGGCATCCTCGCACTCCGCTGCTTCTCCTCCGGCCGCGCTCCCTGCATCCGAATCCGACGCGATCGAAGGGGACGGGGCTCGTTCCGAGTCTGTTTCTTCCCGCTCTGCTCCTTCCGACGCTGCTTCTTCCGACTCTGCTTCTTCCGACTCCGCTTCTTCGCTCCTCACCCATCCGTTCCTCGCCAAGAGTCGGAGGCCGCGCTCGATGGCCAACGCAGACGTCCGAGACACGACTCGCGGTTGGACCGTGCGAGACGCGGTCGACCTCTACAACATCCACTCGTGGGGCGCGCCCTACTTCTCGGTGAACGAGGCGGGGCACGTCGTCGTCCGGCCCGATGGCACCGACGACCACTCGATCGATCTTCACGAGCTCGTGGACGACCTCCGGCGGCGCGGCTTCAGCCCGCCCCTGCTCATCCGTTTCTCGGACATCCTGAAGGCGCGCGTCGACGAGCTCTGCGGCGCCTTCCACACGGCGATTCGCGAGGCCGATTTCCAGGGCAACTACCGAGGCGTCTACCCGATCAAGGTCAATCAGCAGCGCCACGTCGTGGAGGAGCTGGTGACCTACGGA
Organism: uncultured Planctomycetales bacterium; assembly: GCA_964545855.1. Lineage (GTDB taxonomy): Bacteria > Planctomycetota > UBA1135 > UBA1135 > JACQFD01 > CAZJHD01. The sequence goes on along the minus strand of CAZJHD010000023.1, from coordinate 49,487 downwards.
CGCCCCTACCACCTCGGCCTCGAGGCGGGGAGCAAGCCGGAGCTGCTCGTCGCGCTCGCGCTCCTCGACGACCCGGAGGCTCTCGTCGTCTGCAACGGCTACAAGGACCGTGCGTACATCGAGACGGCGCTGCTGAGCCAGAAGCTCGGCCGCAGGACCGTCATCGTCGTCGACCGCTTCCAGGAGCTGCAGACGATCGTCCAGGTGTCGCGCGAACTCGGCATCCGGCCGCACATCGGCGTGCGCGCTCGTCTCACGACGAAGGGAGCCGGGAAGTGGGTCGAGTCGACGGGAGACCGCTCGAAGTTCGGCCTCACGACGTCGGAGATCGTCGACGTGGTCGAGTGCCTGCGCGCCGAGGACATGCTCGACTGCCTCGAGCTCCTTCACTTCCACATCGGGAGCCAGATCACGGCGATCCGCGCCATCAAGGACGCGCTGCGGGAAGCGTGCCGCATCCTCACGGAGCTCCACGCGATGGGCGCCAAGATGCGCTACCTCGACGCCGGCGGCGGTCTCGGCGTCGACTACGACGGCAGCTCGACGAACTTCCACTCGTCGATGAACTACAGCCTTCGGGAGTACGCCGCCGACGTCGTGTCCGCCGTGTCGGAGGCGTGCCGCGAGACCGGGATGCCCCATCCCGACATCGTCACCGAGTCGGGCCGTGCGCTCACGGCGCACCACTCGGTGCTCGTCTTCAACGTCCTCGGCACGAACGAGCTGCTGAACAACCGGTCGCCCCAGCCGGTGGTCGAGTCGGACCACGCGATCCTCCGCAAGCTCGACGAGGTCTACCAGGGCATCAGCCGCAAGAACGTCCAGGAGTCCTACAACGATGCCCTCGGCGTGAAGGAGGAGGCGATCCTCGGATTCAACCTCGGCGTGCTGAATCTCCTGGAGCGAGCCCGCGTCGAGCAGCTCTTCTGGGCGATCTGCGAGCGGATCCTGAAGGTCATCAAGGAGCTCGAGTACGTGCCGGAGGAGCTGGAGGGCCTGCAGAAGTCCCTCTCGGACACCTACTACTGCAACTTCTCGCTCTTCCAGTCGGCGCCCGATCACTGGGCCGTGAAGCAGCTCTTCCCCTGCGTGCCGATCCAGCGGCTCGGCGAGCGGCCGTCGCGGCGGGCGATCCTCGCCGACCTCACCTGCGACAGCGACGGGAAGATGGACGAGTTCATCGACCTCCGCGACGTGAAGCACGCGCTCGAGGTGCACAACATCGAGCCCGGCAAGCCCTACTACATCGCGCTCTTCCTCGTCGGTGCGTACCAGGAGGTGCTGGGCGACCTGCACAACCTCTTCGCCGACACCGACGCGGTGCACGTGAAGATCGACGAGGGCGGCTACGTCGTGGAGCACGCCGTGGAGGGAGACACGGTGTCCGCCGTGCTCGAGTACATGGAGTACGACAAGAACGATCTCATCCGTCGCGTCCGGCGTGCCGTCGAGGCGGCCCTGCGCTCGAAGAGCATCACGATGGACGAGTCGGGTCGGCTCATGCAGCGCTACGAGGACGGGCTCAACAGCTACACGTACCTCAGCGTGACCGACGACAACGGCGCGTAGGGAGCGCCGCATCCGACGGGGCGAGAGCGTTCCATGAGCCCGAAGACCTTCCGATACGTCGAAGCGGGTGGCGTCGGCACGATCACGCTCGATCGCCCCGATCGCTTGAACGCGCTCACCTTCGAGATCTACCGGGAGCTGCGGGACTTCGTGCCGACCCTCTCGGAGCGCGAGGCTGCGCGCGTGGTCGTGCTCGCCGGGGAGGGCCGCGGCTTCTGCTCCGGCGGCGACGTCGAGGACATCATCGGGCAGCTCTTCGCGCGCGACGCCGCCGGGCTGCTCGAGTTCACGCGGATCACCGGCGCCGTCGTCGAGAACCTGCGCCGCCTGCGCAAGCCGGTGATCGCCGCCGTCCACGGCACCTGCTGCGGCGCGGGCGCGATGCTCGCCCTCGCGAGCGACCTGCGGCTCCTCTCGGCCTCGGCGAAGCTGGCGTTCCTCTTCGTGAAGGTCGGCCTGTCGGGAGCCGACATGGGGGCGTGCCAGCTCCTGCCGCGCGTCGTCGGCCTCGGCCGCGCCGCGGAGATCCTGATGCGCGGGGAGTTCCTCTCGGCCGAAGAGTGCCTGCGGATCGGGCTCGCGAACCGCGTCTGGCCCGACGCGGAGTTCCGCGAGCGCGTCGCCGACTACGCGCACGACCTCGCCTGCGGTCCTGCCCTGGGGCTCTCCGTCACGAAGGAGATGCTGGAGCGGGAGTCCACGATGGACGTCTCCACGGCGATCGAAGCGGAGGCCCAGGCGCAGTCGATCTGCATGGGACACACCGATTTCCGCGAGGCCTACGAGGCCTGGAAGGCGAAGCGGCCGACGCGCTTCGCCGGCGCGCCGGGCCCCTTCGGAGCGCCACGACGGCCCGGCTCGGCGTGATCGTCCCCTCGCTCCTCGTTCCGATCGCCGTCGCCGTGGCGGCGGAGCGCACGGCGCGGCGGCGCGAGCGGGCGCTCGACGGCGACGGGCGCGCGGCGCTCGCTCGGCTCCGGAGCGAGGGGCTCGACCTCGAGTGGGAGATCCGCACCGTGGCGGCGGCGCTCGCCAAGGTGGCGAGGATCTCCTCGTTCCACGCCTTCGCGCGCACGCGCGCGGGGCTGATGCTCGCCTGGGCCGAGGGATCGCTCCCGCTGCGGCCCGGCCGCCGCGCCCTCGTCCGTGCGGCGCTCGCGGGCCACGCGGAGGCCCAGCGCCGGGGCAGCAGGCGATGAGCCGTTCCTCCCTGGAGCACTTCTTCTTCGACGACCTCCACTTCGCCCTCGCGTCGGAGGTCGCGCGCGTGGCGCGCGACCGCATGGCTCCCCTGCAGGATGCCTTCGACCGGGGTGCGTCCTCGGAGGACGACACGGCGCGCCTCATGGTGGGGGAGCTCGCGTCGGCGGGGCTCCTCGACCTCGTCGTGCCGGGCGCCTACGGCGGACGCTTCCCCGTGATCGACGTGCGCGCGCTCTGCGTCGCGCGCGAGAAGCTCGCCCACGCGAGCGGATTCGCGGACACCTGCTTCGTGCTCCAGGGGCTCGGAAGCCTCCCGATCGCGTCCGCCGGACACGAGGAGCTCGCCCGGACGTGGCTGCCGCGCGTGGTCGCGGGCGAGGCGATCGCGGCCTTCGCCGTCACGGAGCCCGAGGCCGGGAGCGACATCGGCTCCGCGCGCACGACGGCGCGACGCGACGGAGACACGCTCGTGCTCGACGGCACGAAGACGTTCATCAGCAACGCCGGTGTCGCCGACTTCTACACGGTGCTCGCGCGCACGAACGAGACGCCCGGGAGCAAGGGGCTCTCCCTCGTCTTCGTTCCGGCCGCGACGGAGGGGCTCCGCGTCGAGCGCCAGCGAGTGCTCGGTCCGCATCCGATCGGCACGCTGCGCTTCGAGGGAGTGCGTGTTCCAGCGACACACCTGCTGGGAGAGGAGGGAAAGGGGCTCCGCCTCGCCCTCGGCAACCTCGACGTCTTCCGCACGAGCGTCGGCGCCGCCGCCTGCGGTCTCGCGCAGCGCGCCCTCGACGACTCGATCGCGCACGTGCGCGCGCGCGTGCAGTTCGGGAAGCCGCTCTCCGAGCAGCAGCTCGTGCGGGCCGCGATCGCGGAGATGGCGACGGAGCTCGAGGCCTCGCGCCTCCTCGTCTACCGCGCGGCGGCGAGCCACGACCGCGGCGCGACCGACGGCACCCTCGCCGTCTCCATGGCGAAGCTCCATGCCACGGAAGCGGCCTCTCGCGTGATCGACCGCGCCGTGCAGCTCCATGGCGGACTCGGCGTCACCCACGGCACCCCCGTCGAGCGGCTCTACCGCGAAGCACGCGCTCTCCGGATCTACGAAGGGACGAGCGAGATCCAGAGGCTCGTGATCGCGCGCGCGCTGCTGGACGGCTGACGTGCGGGCGGACGCGGCGGAGCGGCCCTTCGACGATCCGTCCGTCGTCGCGGGCTACGAGGGCTGGCAGCGTCTCGCCTACGCGCGCCTCGCGATCGAGCTCGAGACGGGTCTCCTGGAGGAGGCGCTGGCCGGGCTGCGGCCGGGCGCGCGGGTCCTCGAGATCGGCTGCGGGACGGGGAGCTTCGCCGAGGTGCTCCGTCGACGCGGCCACTGGGTCGTCGGCGCCGACCCCTCGGCGCGGATGCTCGCCGTCGCGCGGGGGCGCGTGCCCGTGGTGCGTGCGGCTGCCGAGGATCTGCCCTTCGCGGACGGCGCCTTCGACGCCGCGTTCTTCTTCTCGGTGCTCGATTTCGTGGACGACCCGGCCCGTTGCCTCGCCGAGGCGCAGCGCGTCTCGACGGATCGCGTCGCGGTGCTGGCTCTGAACACGCGGTCGTGGATCGGCGCCTGGCGGCGGATCGCGAGCCTGCGCGGACACCCGATCTTCTCCCGGGCGCGCTTCGTCCCGCGCCGGCGCCTCGACGCGATGGCGCGCGCGGCCGGAGCGCCGCAGGGCCCCGTGCGGGGCGTCCGCGTCCTCCCGCCTTCCCTCACGACGCTCCTCCCGGGGCTCGAGAGGCGGCTCTCCCGGGGGCGCAACCCGTTCGCCGGGATCGTCGCCCACGTCCTCCCCGGCCGCCGACGGCGATCGGGCGCAGCGAGTTGGTAGGCTCCCGCGATTCCTCGGGGCGCACGCCCCTCGAACCATGGCGAAGCCACCCTCGGGTCCTTCTCGCGCCGCAGCATTCCTCCTCCTCGCCGTCGGCGCGTGTGCGTCCGATCCGGCGCCGAATCCGGATCCCGTGGCGCGGGGCGCAGCGCTCGGTGCCGACGTGGAGCGGAAGATCGACGGGATCTTCGCGGACCTCGCCGGGACCGAGACGCCCGGTGCGGTGGTCGGCGTCTCGCGCAACGGAGTGGTCGTCCTCGCCCGCGGCTACGGCATGGCGAACCTCGAGCACGGGATCCGCAACGGAGCCGACACCGTGTTCGACATCGGCTCGACGAGCAAGCAGTTCACGGCCTCCTGCGTCGTGCTCCTCTCCCTCGAGGGCAAGCTCTCTCTCGACGACGACGTCCGCCGCTTCGTCCCCGAGCTCCCGTCCTACGGAGCGCCCATCACGCTGCGGCACCTCCTGCACCACACGAGCGGGCTCCGCGACTACCTCTCGCTCCTCTGGATCGGGGGCTCCCATCCGCAGGACCTCGTCACGATGCGGGATGCGCTGGAGATCGTCTGCCGCCAGCGTGGCACGCACTTCCCGCCGGGCGCGCGGCACGAGTACAGCAACTCGAACTACCTGCTGCTCTCCTTCGTCGTCGAGCGTGTGGCCGGGAAGCCTCTGGGGGCCTTCGCGCGCGAGCGGCTCTTCGAGCCCCTCGGCATGGGAAGCACTCAGTACCTGGACGACTTCTCGCGGATCGTTCCGCGCCGCGCCACGGGGTACTCGCCCCGCGACGGCGGAGGCTTCCACATCGAGATGTCGGACTACGAGCAGACCGGGGACGGCGCGGTGCTGACGACCGTGGGCGATCTGCTGCTCTGGGCGCGCAACTTCACGACGGGCGATGTCGGAGGGCCGGCATTCCTCCGTGCGATGGAGACGCGCGGCACGCTCGCCGACGGCACCGTCCACGGCTACGGCTTCGGGCTCTTCCACTCCGACGGGCAGAACCCGAGGACGGTGAGCCACGGGGGAGCTTGGGCCGGCTACCGCGCCGATCTCCTCCGTTTGCCGGATCAGGGGCTCGCGATCGCCTGCGTCAGCAACCTTTCGAGCAGCGACCCGAGCGCGCTCGCGGCGCGCGTGGCGGCAGCGATCACCGAGCAGACCGCGGTCGCCGAGCCGGAGAGCCGGCCGGCGGGAGCCGCCGCCCCCGAGTCGCTCCTGGCGCGCATGGCGGGCGCCTGGTGGGAGCCGGAGACGGGGCTCCGCTTCGAGGTGTCGCGCGAGGGCGATCGCCTCTTCCTCGACATCCTGGGGATGCGCCGGGAGCTGGTGCCCGCCGAGACGGGCACGTTCCGGACGCCTCGCGGGACGACGCGCTACGCGCTCGAGACGGAGGACGGCGTCGAGCGCCTGATTCGCAGCGGCGGTGCGACGGGCCGCGCGACGTTCGATCGCGTCGTCGCGACGGCGGCCCGACGCGAGGACCTGGCGCCGTTCATCGGTCGATTCCACAGCGACGAGGTGCCGGCGGATCTGACGGTCTCCCTCGAGGGCGAGCAGCTCGTCGTGCGGGCGAAGACGATCGAAGGAGAAGTCCTGCAGCGCGTCGGCGACACGGCTTTCACGACGGGCGGGTCGGCGCTCCTCTTCGCGCGCGACGGGCAGGGCCGCGTGACGGGACTCGTGCTGAACACGCCGCGGGCGCGCTACCTGCCCTTCGCGCGCGTCGCCGAGTAGCGGCAGAGGAAGCGGGCGCGGAGGTCGCGAAGGAGCCGCAGCCGGCGGTCGCCCAGCGCCGGTCCTCTCACGACCACGCAGCCCCTCGGGCGGACCGCCGTCCTCGGGTCGCGGCTTGACGGACCTCAAGCCGAGGCCACGTTGGGGAGATCCGGGCACTGGATCTGCTCGGACCCGGGCTCCTCCGACCCCGAGAGAACCATGCCGTCGCCTTCCGCACCGACTCCTCGCGCCCGTTCCTCGCGCCCTGCCTCCCGCTCGAAGTCCGCTCCCGTCGTCGTCGGAACCGACTTCTCGCGAGGCGCGGCTCCCGCGGTGGAGCGCGCCGCGCAGGTCGCGCGCGCCACGGGAGCACCGCTCCTCGTCGTGCACTCCGTTCCCGAGATCGGCGCACGCGCCGGCACGCCTCTGCCGGGCACCTGGACTGGATCCGGGACCTCGACCTTCGAGGCGCCGGCCTCGGCGATGCGAGCGGCCCTCGTCGAGGCGGAGAGGGAGATCGGCCACGTCGATCTCGCGGACGATCTCGCCGTCGAGCGCGTCGTGCGGCAGGGAGCGGCCCACGAGGCGTTGACCTCGGTCGCAGCCCGACGCAAGGCGCGTCTCGTCTGCATCGGCGTGCATGCGCCGGCCACCCTCGCCGAGAGGTACCTCCTCGGGTCGACGGCGGAGCGCGTGCTGCGCAGCGGGACGACCCCCGTGCTGCTCGTTCGGGGCCGTGGCGCGAAGCCCTACGGGAGGATCCTCGTCGCGGTCGATTTCTCGCCCCTCTCGCTCCGCTGCCTCGGCTTCGTGCGCAAGCTCCTCCCCGAGGCGCAGGTCGTGGTCGCGCACGTCGTCGAGCCGATGGAGGGGAAGGCGACGGCGCGCATCGCCCGCCGCCGAGCCGTCGAGGAGAGCCTCGAGTCCCTCGTGGAGGAGGCGGGCTACGAATCCGGCGACGTGGAGTACGTCGTCTCGGAAGGAGACCCGCGCCAGGCCGTCGTCGACATCGCGCGCCGCGAGCGTGCGGAGCTGATCGCGATGGCGACCCACTCGAGGCGCGGAGTCGAGAGGCTCCTCCTCGGCAGCGTCGCGGAGCGCGTGGTGCGCACGGCGCACGTGGACGTGCTCGCCGTGCCCCCGAAGGCGGGACGGTGATCGACGCGTCGCGCGCCGGCACCCCGCTTCGGGCGCCGGCGCGCGATGCGGGGCGCTGGCGTCGGCGAGACCGTCGCGCTCCCGCGACGTGGACGATGCTCGGGTGGCTACCTACCATCCCGGCCCAACTCCCGAGCCCCATGCGCAACGTCCTCCCGATCGTCCTCGCCATGTCCGTCGTGTCCGCGTGCTCGTCTCCCGACGGCGGCGAGCCCGCGCCGCCGTCCCGCCTCGTCGCCTCCGCCGGAGCCGCCGCCGACCATCGGACGCAGGCAACCGACGTGCTCCCGTTCCCCGCGACGGAGACGGAGCTCGCGAATGGTCTCCGGGTGATCGTGGTGCCGACCGGATTCCCGAACCTCGTGTCGCTCCAGATCCCGGTGCAGACCGGGGCGCGCAACGAAGTGGAGCCCGGCAAGACGGGCTTCGCCCACTTCTTCGAGCACATGATGTTCCGCGGGACGAAGGCGTACCCGCCGGAGGCGTACCAGGAGATCATCACGCGCGCCGGCGCGAGGCAGAACGCCTACACGTCGGACGACTACACGAACTACCACGTGACGTTCGCGAAGGAGGACCTCGCGAAGATCCTCGAGATCGAAGCGGATCGCTTCCAGCGACTCGACTACCCGAAGGAGGCCTTCGAAACGGAGGCCAAGGCCGTTCTCGGCGAGTACAACAAGAACAGCGCGAACCCGATCCAGAAGGCGATCGAGGTCCAGCGCGAGAAGGCCTACTCGACGCACACCTACAAGCACACGCCGATGGGCTTCCTCGCGGACATCGAGGACATGCCCAACCAGTTCGCGTACTCGCGGACGTTCTTCGACCGCTGGTACCGGCCCGAGTACACGACGATCGTCCTCGTGGGAGACGTGGACGCGAAGACGGCGGTGCCCCTGGTGGAGAAGTACTTCGGGAGCTGGAAGCGCGGCTCGCAGTCCGTCCAGATCCCCGCCGAGCCGGAGCCCCGAGGCCCCGTCTACGCACACGTTCCGTGGCCGAGCGACACGCTCCCGCTCCTCCTCGTCGCGTTCCATGGTCCCGCGTTCTCCGAGACCGAGCCCGACCAGGCGGCGATGGACCTCCTCGTCGACCTCTCCTTCGGCCCGACTTCCGAGATCTACCAGCGACTCGTCGTCCAGGAGCAGATCGTCGACACGATCTTCACGGACTCCGGCGGCGGCGTGGACCCCGCCCTCGTGACCATCTTCGCGCGCCTGAAGGACGGGAAGGACGCCCTGCGGGTCCGCGACGAGATCCTGAGGACGGCGGCGCGATCGGCTCGGCGCGCGCTGTCGCCGAAGCGGGTCGAGGACGGGAAGAGCAACGCGCGCTACGGATTCGCGCGCACGCTCGACAACTCCGAGACGATCGCCTCGGTGCTCGCGCGGTTCGTGCACTACGGCCGCTCCTACCAGACGCTCAACCGGCTGTTCCGGCTCTACGAGAGCCTGGACGCGGAGCAGCTTCGCGCCGCCGCGGAGAAGTACTTCACCGACGCGAGGCTCGTCGTGACGACGGTCTCCAAGGATCCGCTCCCCGCGGGCATCGAGGAGGCGCCGTCCCTCGCGTCGCTCCTCCCCGCGCCGTCGGACGACGCCGTCGGCATCCCCGCGATCGTCCAGAAGTCGGCGAATCCCCAGCTCTCGATCCAGCTCCTCTTCCGCGCCGGCTCCTCGTCGGATCCTCCCGGGCGCGAGGGGCTCGCCGCCCTCACGGCTTCGATGATCGCCGAGGCGGGGAGCCGCGCCCGCAAGATCGACGAGATCCTGGAGGCGCTCTTCCCCGTGGCGGGGAGCTTCTCCGCGCAGGTCGACCGCGAGATGACGGTGTTCCGCGGCTCGATCCACCGCGACAACGTGGAGCTGTTCCTCGACGTGGCGCTCGCGCAGCTCCTCGACCCGGGGTTCCGCGAGAGCGACTTCGCGCGACTCGAGGAGGCGCAGAAGAACGCTCTCCTTCAGGACCTGCGCACGAACAACGACGAGGAGCTCGGCAAGGAGCGGTTGCAGGCGAATCTCTTCGCCGGCAGCTCCTACGGGCATCCGACGCTCGGGACGGCGGCGGGCCTCGAAGCGATCACGCTCGACGACGTGCGGCAGTGCGCCCGGCGCCACTTCTCCAGCGGGAACGTGACGATCGGCCTCGCCGGGGACGCGCCGGAGACCCTGCTGCCCCGCCTCCGGGAATCCCTCGCGTCCCTCGGCACCACCGGCTCGGCCCGCGGGGAGTTCCCGCGCGCGCGGAAGCCGAAGGGCCTCGAGATCGAGATCGTGCAGAAGGAGACGCGCGCGACGGCGATCTCCTTCGGGCACCCGATCGAAGTGACGCGCGCCCACCCCGACTTCGCGGCGCTCTCCGTGGCGCGGGCGTGGCTCGGCGAGCACCGCTCGTCGATGTCCCACCTCTACAACCGGATCCGCGAGATCCGTGGGATGAACTACGGCGACTACGCCTACATCGAGGCGTTCCCGCGCGGCATGTATCAGTTCTTCCCGGATCCGAACCTCGCGCGGCGCGCGCAGATCTTCGAGGTCTGGATCCGGCCCGTGCCGCCGGAGCAGGCGTCGATGGCGCTCCGCATCGCGCTGCACGAGGTGCGGAAGCTCGTGCGCGACGGGCTCTCCGCCGCCGACTTCGAGGCGACCCGCAGCTACCTGATGAAGAACGTCTTCCTGCAGACGAAGACCCAGGATCAGCAGCTCGGCTACGCGCTCGACAGCGACTGGTACGGGATCGGCGAGTACACCGAGACGATGCGAGAGCGCCTGGCGAAGCTCACGCGGGAAGACGTGAACGCGGCGATCCGCAAGCACCTCTCGGGCGACGACCTGAGCGTCGTGATCGTCACGAAGGACGCCGAGGGGCTTCGCAACGAGCTGCTCTCGGGGAAGCCCTCGCGGATCGCCTACGAGTCGAAGAAGCCCGCCGAGCTCCTGGCGGAGGACGAGGTGATCGGCGCGCTCGACCTCGGCCTCGCACCCGACCGCGTGCGGATCACGCCCGTGGCGGAGGTCTTCGCGCGCTGAGCCGGCGCACGTCGGCGCTGCATCGCCGGCGCGCGGGCTCGCCGCGCGTCGGCTCGCCGCGCGAGGGCGGCCGCTCGCGTAGACTCGGTCGCCGCATCTCCCGGCACCACCATGGCCAAGTTCCGCCACCACGTCTTCGTCTGCGAGAACGTCCGCCCCGGCGAGGACCCCCGGGGATGCTGCGCGTCGAAGGACTCGGTCGCGATCCGCGAGGCACTGAAGAAGGAGTGCAACCGCCGCGGGTGGAAGGGGATCGTCCGCGTGAACAAGGCCGGCTGCCTCGACCAGTGCCACCTCGGACCGACCGTCGTCGTCTACCCCGAGCAGACCTGGTACGCCGGGGTGAAGATCGAGGACGTGCCGGCGATCTGCGACGCCCTCGCGAAGGGCGAGCCGCACCGGCCGCTGCTCGTCCCCGACGAGCACCTCACGGGACGCGCCTCCGGACCCTTCCACGCCGGCAACGTGGGCGGCGGTTTCTGAGGAGGCGCCCCATGGGAGGCGCCCCGACGCGGCTCCTCTTCGAGCCCTTCACGCTCGGGACGATGCGGCTCCGAAACCGCATCGTCCTCCCGGCGATGGTGACGCGCCTCTCGGGGGAGGACGGGCTCGTGAACGACGCGATCCGCGAGCGCTACCTCCGCTTCGCGGAGGGGGAGCCCGGGCTCATCGTCCTGGAGGCGATGGCCGTCCACGGGAGCAAGTCGGGGCCGCTCCTGCGCATCTCGGACGACACGTTCCTCCCCGGACTCGCCGACCTCGTGCGCCGGATGCGCGACAGGTCCCCGTCCCTCGTGGCGCCGCAGATCATCCACTTCCTCAAGATCTCGCGGAGCGGATGGCGGCAGCGCGTGGCGGATCTCTCGCGGGCGGACATCGTGGGGATCCGCGACGCGTACGCCCGGGCGGCGGTCCGCGCGCGGACCGCGGGCTTCGACGCCGTCGAGCTGCACATGGCGCACGCTTACACGCTCTCGTCGTTCCTCTCGCGCCGCAACCGCCGCCCCGACGAGTACGGCGGCTCCCTCGAGAATCGCCTCCGCCTCCCGAGCGAGGTGCTCTCCGACGTCCGCGCGGCCGTGGGAGACGACTTCCCCGTGGGCGTTCGCTTCCTCGTGGAGGAGTGCATCAAGGACGGCGCGACGGTCGAGGAGACGAAGCACACGGCGCTCCGCTTCGCGCGACTCGGCGCGGCGTGGCTCTCCCTCAGCAGCGGCGGGAAGTTCGAGGACGCCGTCGCGAAGCCCGGAGAGCCGCTCTACCCCTACACCGGCTACAGCGGCGATCGCTGCATGCCGGGGCGCGCGTACCCCGACGGCGCGAACGTCGCGAGCGCGTCGGAGCTGCGTGCCTTCGTGCGCGCGCAGGGCCTCGCGACCCCGGTCGTCGCGACGGGGAAGATCCACACGGAGACGCTCGCGGAGTCGGTTCTGCGGGACGGGCACGCCGACCTCGTGGGGATGGCGCGGCCGCTCCTCGCCGACCCCGACCTGCCGCGCAAGTGGCGCGACGGGGACGCCGACCGCGTGATCGGGTGCGTCTACGCCAACGTCTGCAAGAGCCTCGACGAAAGCTTCCGGGAGGTGCGCTGCTTCCTCTGGCCCAAGGGCGCGATGCAGGCGCCGCGCTCGAGCGACCGCGAGCCGCCGGTGTGGCCGTCGGGCGGCGCGGCGCTGCGCGCGACGGTCTCGAAGGGGAGGGTCGAGCTCCTCTGGTCGCCGGCGACCGACGGCGAAGCCGTCTACGGCTACGACGTCCTCCGCGCCGAGGGCGCGGGTGCCTTCGAGCGCATCGGCGCCGCGAAGTCGCCGCGCTTCCACGACGAGTCGGCGACCGCCGGCGTCGAGTACCGATACCGCGTGCGCGCCTACGACCTCGCGGGCAACCGCTCTCCGGAGTCGAACGAGACGAGCACACGGCTCCCGAGCCCCGTGGCGCCCGCCGCCGGAGCCCGTCCATGAGGCCGCGCCACGCGCGCTGGGCGCTCGTCGCGCTGTCGGGTCTCGCCGCGGGATGCGCGTCGACGGCAGCGGAGCGGCCCGAGCCGCGCTACCTCGTTCGTGCGATTCCGGGGCCCGACGGCCTCCGGTCGTCCTACGCCTTCGAGCGCCGCCACGTGTCGATCGTCGCGAAGGCCGACCGCGACGGCGACGATCCCTGGTTCGAGCTGGACCTCGCGAATCGCGGCATCGGCCGCGTGACGCTCGCCGTCGAGGAGATGCGCCTCCGATCGAAGGACCCGGAGCTCTCGTCCCCGGCGCTCCTCCTCGACGGGGAGGACGAGCCGCTCACGCACCGCGTGCTCCTCGGCTTCGAGCGCCGCACCGTGCGCGTGCGCGCCGCGCGGGCGGACTTCCAGCCCGAGGGCGCCGTGACGCTCGAGGTGCGGGGCTGGCGCGACGACCGCGGCGACGGCGGATTCGACTTCGATCTCCTGGCCACGCTCCGGCCGGAGCCGGATCCCGACCAGATCCCGCCGAAGGTCATCGACGAGACCGGCAACCCCGACCGAGTCCAGCCCGAGCTGCCTCGACACAATCCCGGCAAGAAGAAGCCCGGCGATCCGCGGTGATGCGCGGCTCCGCTCCGGCGCGGCGCCTGTCCCGGATCGGCGCCGTCCTCCTCGCGGCCTTCGCGGGAGCCCCGGCGGCGCGGGCCGAGGTCGGCGCCGTCGTGATCGACCGGCGCGAGGACGTGCTCGACGGGGCCGCCTTCGGCGATGCCGGCGCCTACGAGCGGATCGTCGGCACGATCGAGATCGTGCTCGACCCGGCGCTCGAGGCGAACCGCGCGATCGTCGACCTCGATCGCGCGCCACGCGACGACCGCGGACTCGTCCGCGCGACCGCCGACTTGTACGTCCTCCAGCCGAAGGACCCGGAGCGCCGCCGCGGCACCGCGCTCCTGGAGGTGAGCAATCGAGGCGGGAAAGCCGTGCTCCCGTACTTCGCGGACGCGCGATCCTCCGCCGATCCCACGGGGCCGGAGCATTTCGGCGACGGTCTCCCGCTGCGGCTCGGTCTCACGCTCGTCTGGGTCGGATGGCAGTGGGACGTGCCGGACGGGGGCGGGCGGCTCCGCCTCCGGGCGCCGTTCGTCGATGGAGTGGAGGGCCTCGTCCGCTCCGATTGGACCGTCGATGCCCCCGCGCCGTCGCTCCCGCTCGGTCACCGCGGCCACATCGCCTATGCGCCGATCGACGAGAGCTCTTCGGAGGACGTGCTCACGGTGCGCGACGGACGCCTCGCGGTGCGCCGCGTCGTGCCGCGCGGCGAGTGGCGCTTCGTGCGCGCGCGCGACGGCGACGCGGCGGCTTCCGCCATCGAGCGCGACGGCGGATTCGAGGCCGGAAGCATCTACGAGCTCGTCTACCGGTCGCGGAGGCCGGCCGTCGCCGGCGTCGGGCTCGCGGCGATCCGCGACGTCGCCTCGTTCCTGAAGCACGGCGAGGGCTGCCCGTTCCCCGCGCGCCGCGTCGTCGCATTCGGCGTCTCCCAGACGGGGCGCTTCCTCCGCCACCTCCTCCACCAGGGCTTCGACCTCGACGAGCGCGGCCGCCTCGCGCTGGACGCGTGCCTCGTGCACACGGCCGGCGCCGGGCGAGGAAGCTTCAACCACCGCTTCGCGCAGCCGTCGCGCGACGCCCACCGCTACTCCGCGTTCTTCTTCCCGACGGACCTGTTCCCCTTCGGCACGCGGGCGCAGCGCGATCCGCTCACGGGCGCGCGGGAGGGACTCCGTCCGGCGCGCGCGGACGGGGCGCCGAGGCCGCGCGTCGTCTTCACGAACACCGGCTACGAGTACTGGGGCCGCGCCGCGTCGCTGCTGCACACCTCGCTCGACGGATCGGCCGACGTGGAGCCCTTCGCGGACGAGCGCATCTATCACCTCGCCGGAGGACAGCACTTCGTCGCCGGCTTCCCGCCGAGCCCACGCGCGCGGATCGAGGGCGCCGAAGCGTGGAGCGGCGATCCTCTCGACTTCCTCGTGACGCTGCGCGCTCTGCTCGTGGCCCTCGTCGAGTGGGTCGAGACCGGTCGCGAGCCGCCGCCGAGCGCGTACCCGCGCATCGACGCGGGCAGCCTCGTGCCGGTCTCGGAGCTGCGCTTCCCGTCGATCGCCGGCATCGAGGCGCCGCGCGTCGCCCACGAGGCCTACCGCGTGGACTACGGCCCCGAGTGGCCGCGCGGGATCGTCGCGAAGGAGCCGCCCGACCTGGGGGCCGCATTCCCGTCGCTGGTGCCGCAGGTGGACGCGCTCGGGAACGAGATCGGTGGTCTCCGCTCCCTCGAGCTCGCGGTGCCCGTCGCGACCTACGCGCCCTGGAGCGTCCGGCGCGGGATGGCCGGCGGGAACGGCGAGCTCGCCGACTTCGTCGGCACGATCGTGCCCCTCGCCGCGAACTCCGAAGCGCGCCGCCAGCGCTCCGATCCGCGCCCGAGCCTCGAGGAACTCCACGGGAGCCGCGCGGTCCATCTCGAGCACGCGGCGCGCGCCGCCGACGATCTCGTGCGGGAGCGCCTGCTCCTCCCGGAGGATCGCGCGCGCGTGCTCCGCCGGGCCGCGGAGCTCTGGGATTGGGCCGTCTCCCGCTGACGCGCCGGCGCCGCCGCCGAAGGTAGGATGCGGCCGATGTCCGATCCGCTCGCCCACTACCGCCACCAGTTCCCGATCGCGGAGACGACGACGTACCTCGTCTCGCACTCGCTCGGGGCGATGCCGCGCGTCGTCTACGACCGCCTCCGCGAGTACGCGGACGTCTGGGCGACGCGGGGCGTGCGCGCCTGGTCGGAGGGCTGGTGGGACATGCCCGTCGAGATCGGGAACCTGCTCGCGCGCATCCTCGACGCTCCGGCCGGCTCCGTCGTGATGCACCAGAACGTCTCGGTGATCGAGTCGCTGCTCGCGAGCTGCCTCGAGTTCCGCGCGCCGCGCAACCGGGTCGTGTACTCGGAGCTGAACTTCCCGAGCGTCATGTACGTCTGGGAAGCCCAGCGGCGCCGCGGCGCGGAGATCACCGTCGTGAAGAGCCGCGACGGCATGACGATCGATCTCGAGGACATGCTGGCGGCGATCGACGAGCGGACGCTCGTCGTGCCGATCTCCCACGTCCTCTACAAGTCGGCCTATCTGCAGGACGCGGCGGCGATCGTGAAGCGTGCCCACGAGGTGGGCGCCCTCGTCGTGCTCGACTGCTACCAGTCGACGGGCACGGTGCCCTTCTCCGTGCGCGAGATGGGCGTCGACTTCGTCGTCGGCGGTTCCGTGAAGTGGCTCTGCGGCGGCCCGGGCGCGGGATACCTCTACGTGCGTCCCGACCTCTTCGAGCGCTTCGAGCCGGCGGTGACCGGATGGGCCGCCCACGAGGATCCCTTCGCCTTCGAGGGCGGCGCGATCCGCTACGCGGGAGACGTGCGCCGATTCCTGCATGGGTCGCCGGCGATCCCCGCGCTCATCGCCGCGCGGGCGGGCTACGAGATCGTCGCGGAGATCGGAGTGCGGGCGATCCGCGAGAAGAGCCAGGCCCTCACGGAGGCCTTCGTCGCGGCCTGCGTCGACGACGGCCTCCGCATCACGTCGCCGAGCGATCCCGCGCGGCGCGGCGGCACGATCACCGTCGCCGTCGACGACCCGGCCACGCCCGACGCGATCGGCCCGGCCGTGGTCGCGGAGCTGCAGAGCCGAGACGTCCTCGTCGACTACCGGCCCGGCGCGGGGATCCGGGTCTCGCCGCACTTCTACTCGAACTCGGGCGACCTCGACCGCTTCCGCAAGGAGCTCCGGAACGTGCTCGACTCGAAGGCCTACGAAGAGCATCTCGGGCGCAAGGTGGCCCATTGAGCGGGGCCGCTCGTGGAAGGCGCTCTCCGAGTTCCTTCGCGGCGGCGGGCATCGCCGCCGCCTGCGCCGCCTCGCTCGGCGCCTGCGCATCGACTTCGTCGGAGCCGCCCCTCCCGCCCGGCGTCGAGACCATGTCTCTCCTGGGAGCTCCCCTGCGGCGGCAGGATCCGAGCGCGGCGCGCCGTGTGGAGCTCGAAGCGTGGCTCGCGGAGGCGAAGGCGGATCTCGACCGCCGGCCCAACGACGCCGAGGCATGGATCGTCTACGCGCGGCGCCTCGCGCCCCTCTATCGATACCGCGAGAAGGTCGCCTTCCTCGACGGCGCGATCGAGCGCTTCCCGGGCGACTTCCGCCTGCTCCGTCACCGGGGCCACCGCTGGATCACGCTCCGATCCTTCGAGCGCGCGATCGCCGACCTGGAGCGCGCGGCGGATCTCGCCCGGGCCGTCCCCGACGCGATCGAGCCGGACACGCTCCCGAGCGCGGTGGCTCCGACGGGGAGCACGCACCACGCGGTCTGGTACCACCTCGGCCTCGCGCGCTACCTGTCGGGCGACTTCGCCGGCGCCGAGCGCGCGTACCGGGAGTGCCTCGGCTTCTCCGGAACGGCCGAGAAGCTCTGCTCCACGACCTACTGGCTCGCTCTCTCGCTGCTCCGGCAGGGGAAGAACGACGCGGCGCGCGAAGCCGTCGCGCCGATCTCGGCGGCGATGGAGGTGACCGAGAGCCGGACCTACCGCGACCTGTGTCTCGTGATGAAGGGCGAGCTCGACGCGGCGGCGGTCCTCGCGTCGGGCAACGACGCTCCCGATTCGACGGATGTCCCGACGCTCGGCTACGGCGTGGCGCGCATCCTCGCGGCCCGAGGCGAGAGCCAGGAGGCGGAGAAGCTCCTGCGGCGCGTCATCGCCCATCCCCATTGGGCCTCCTTCGGCGTGATCGCCGCCGAGGTCGACCTGGCCCGCCGCTGAAGGAGCGTTCCGCCGCCTGGGCGGGACGCCGCGCGGCGCGCTTCCGGCGATGGCCGGCTCCATGGGGTAGATTCTTCCTCCCGGGGCATCGTCCGCGGGCCCGTTTCCACCCATGCCGGACTCCCAGAAGGTCGACCGCGAGCTGCGCAATTTCGTGCGCGCCGTCCGCTCGATCTCGCGCGGCGAGACGCGGTTCGAGCACGGCCCGTCGACGCTCGAGTTCGCGTTCACGTCCGCGTGCAACCTGCGCTGCGTGATGTGCAGCCAGAGCGACGATCCTCCCGTGTCGAAGGTCTCCGTCGAGGCGGCCCGCCCGTTCCTCGACGTGGCGCTCGACTCCGTCGTCGCCTGGACGCCGACGGCGACGAGCGAGCCGCTCCTGAACGACATCGACGCGATGCTCCGGCTGTGCGAGGAGAAGGGCGTCTTCCTGGAGCTCTACACGAACGCGACGCTCCTCACGCCGGAGAAGTTCGAGAAGCTCGCGCCGCGGATCCATCGCATCACGCTCTCGATCGACTCCCACGTGCCGGAGGTGCTCGAGAAGGTCCGCACTCCGATCAAGGCGGCGAAGGTCTTCCCGAACGTCGCCTACGCGGTGCGCCGCTGCCGCGAGCTCTCGATCCCCTGCGTCTTCCACACGGTCTTCATGGCCGAGACGGCGCCGCACTACGCGGAGTACGTCGACTGGGTCGCCGACCAGGGGGGTCTCGAGATCACGGTGCTCGATCTCCTGGATTGCTCGACCCGCGCCATGGAGGGCAATCCCTACGAGGTGCTCGGGGACGAGCGCATCGGCGGGATCCTCGAGGCCATGCGCGCGCGCGCGCAGGCGCGCGGAGTGAACCTCGCGTACCTGCTGCCGGAGCCCTGGGGCGCCCGCCACGTCTACGCCCTCGTTCCGTCGCGCGTCCACGAGGCGCACGTGATCGAGTGGCTGCAGCGGCTCCACTCGAAGGAGAGCGCCGGCTTCTGCCCGATGGTCGCGACCTACCTGAAGGTGGAGCCGAACGGCGAGGCCTATCCCTGCTGCCGCGCGCCGAAGGACCTGCGCCTGGGGAACGTATTCGAGCAGCCCTTCGACGAGGTGTGGAACGGACCGGCGGCGCAGGATCTCCGGGCGCGCATGTACTCCGGCGACGTTCCGAACGTGTGCAAGGGCTGCCTCGTGCGGGAGCACCCGATGATCGCGGCCTCCGAGGGCTCCCTCGCGGCCGAGAGCCCGCGTCAAGAAGGCAAGTTCAGCCCCGGCACGCCGGGCGCCTGATCGTCGCGAGCGACGAGGTCCGCGCTTCGCCTCCCGGCAGACTCCGGTAGAGTGCGATGCGCATTCGCGGTGGTCCCGCGTCCCGATGGCGCTCCCGACCGGGGTGCCCGCGACATGAACCTCCCGACGCTCCTCGGCTCGCTCGCACTCGCCCTCTGCCTCGCGCGGAGCGTGTCGAGTCAATCCCTCTTCACGGCGCGCCAGTACCCGACGGGACAGGGCTCGCGCGGCGTCGCGATCGGCGACGTGAATGGCGACGGGCGCAACGACGTCGTGGTGACGAACGCGGGGGAGGACACCGTCACGGTCCTCCTCGGCGCCCTCGGCGGGGCCTTCGCTCCGCCGCGCTCCTTCGCCGTCGGCGGATCCTTCCCGGCGGGTGTCGCGCTGCGCGATCTGAACGGCGACGGACGCGCCGACGCCGTCGTCGCGCTCACGGGCTCCGACGAGATCCAGGTCCTCTTCGGGCTCGCCAACGGGAATCTGCTGCCCGGCACGCCGATCCCGACGGGCGCGACGCCCGTCTCCGTCGTGGCGCGCGACCTGAACGGAGACGGTGCGCCCGACGTCGCCGTCACCTGCTGGGGCGCGAACGAGGTCTGCGTGATCACGTTCTCGGCGCTGGGTCTCCCGGTGACGACGACGAGCCACCCCGTCGGTGTCGGGCCGTCGTCCATCGCGGCGACGCTCTGGAACGCCGACTCGGCGGTCGACCTGATCGTCGCGTGCCCCGGGTCGGCGGAGATCGTGCTGCTCTTCGGCAACGGCGCCGGCGGATTCCTCCCGGGAGTCTCCGTCGACCCGAGCCTGCATCCGACCGCCATCGCGACGGCCGACGTGAATCTCGACGGCACGATGGATTTCCTCTCGGCGAACGAGGCGAGCCGCACGATGAGCGTGTATCTCGGCGACGGTCTCGGGGCCGTGACGTCGATCACGACGACGTTCGTCGTGCCCGAGGTGTCGCCCATCTCCATCGTGGCCGGCGACCTCACCTTCGACGGTCGGCCCGACGTCGGCCTCGGATTCGTGGGCCAGACGGGCGGCAACGTGATCGTCGTCCCGCAGGATGCCTTCGGGATGTACCCCGTGGGGGTCGCGCTCCCGTCCGGCGTCGGCACCTTCGGCCTCGCGATCGGTGACGCGACGAACGATGGATGGCCCGATCTGCTCGCGGCGAGCGCCGACCGCGGGAACGTGGCCGTCCTCGCGGGGGCGCCGGGCGGAGGGATCCTCGTGCCGGGGGCGGTGCCCGCCACGGGAACGACGATCGACTGCGCCGCCGCGGACTTCGACCTGGATGGCGCCTGCGATCTGGTGGTCGTCGACGAGGCCCAGGCGACGGCCTCGATCCACCGCGGAGGTGGCCTCGGCGGCTTCACGCCGAGCGGCGTGGCGCGCGTTTCGGCCTTGCCGGAGGGAATTGCCGTCGCCGACTTCGACGGCGACGGCCGTCCCGATGCCGCCGTCGTGAGCGGAGATCCGAGCGAGGTGACGATCCTGCGCGGCGACGGCGCCGGAGGCCTCGTGGTGGTCGGCACGCTCTCCGTCCCCGGGAATCCGCGCGACCTCGCCGTGCTCGACGCCGACGCCGACGGCCTGCCCGATCTCGCGGCGGCGCGCTCGCTCGTGAACAGCGTCTCGCTGTTCCGCAATCTGGGCGGCGCCACGTTCGCGCTCGACTCGACGGTGGCCGTGGGGACGGGACCCTTCGGCCTCGCGGCCGGCGACGTCGACGCCGACGGCGCGACGGACCTCCTCACGGCGAACATCGCCTCGGACGACATCACGATCCTGACGGCCGCCGGCGGCTTCGCGGCGGGTGTCACGACCTGCGCCGTCGGCAACGCGCCACGGGGGATCGCGCTCGGCGACCTCGACGGGGACGGACGCCTCGACGTCGTGACGGCCAACTCCGGATCGAACGACCTGTCCGTGCGGCTCGGGCTCGGAGGAGGAGCCTTCGGTGCGCAGACCCTCCTCGCGGCTCCCCACGAGCCGCACGAGGTGTTGATCGGTGACTTCGACGACGACCGCCGGCTCGATGTCGTGTCGGGGCAGTTCCAGACGGTGAACTGCGCCCTGTTCCGCGGGGACGGTGCCGGTGGCTTCGCGTCGCCCGAGTTCTACGGCAACTACGACGGGCAGTCCGCGACCCTCGGTCTCGCCGTGGCCGACCTCGATCGCGACGGATCGCTCGACCTCGCCGTGGCGACGGGTCTCGCCGTGACGGTGCACCTGAATCTCCGCCCGACGCCGACGGGGCTCTTCGCCTTCGGCTCGGGGACGCCGGGCTGTCTCGGCGAGCTGGGCATCGGCGCGACGGGGCCCGTCCGGCCGAACTCGGCCGTGGTCGCTCCGAACTTCGCCTTCCTCTGCACGAATGCGCCTCCCTCCACGATCGGCCTCGGGATCGTCGGCGACACGCCCGATGTGGGCGGCTCCGACGTCACGGGACTCGGCGTCCTCTTCCACGTCGACCTCGCGAGCCCCGGCGGGGTCGCGGCCTTCGACTTCTTCAGCGACCGCACGGGGAAGGGAGTGGCGCCGGTGCTGGTCCCGAACACGCCCTCCCTCGTGGGACAGGCCTACTTCGTTCAGGTGATCTGGCTCCAGATCGCCGGCGGGATCTGTGCGCCGTCGCCCTTCGGGCTCGTGAGTTCGCGGGCGCTGCTGGTGATCGTGCAGCCTTGAGAGGCTGGGGGGCTCAGGTCGGATCCGCGCTCGCGGGGACGGCAGGGCCCTGCCGGCGGACGATCCGGAAGTCCTCCTTGCGGAGGCCGAGCTCGCGCATGCGCGTGTAGAGCAGGCGTGGGTCGATCCCCGCGAGCGCCGCGGCGTCGCCGACGCGGCCGCCGCACCGATGCAGGAGCTCGCGGAAGTACGTCGCGTCGAACTGGCGGAGGAGTTCCTCGCGCGCTTCGCGCCAGGGACGATGCGTCGGGTCGCTGCCGGCGAGCCGCGGTGCGGCGAGGATCGAGGAGGGCTCCCTCGTGGGACCGGCGTTCCGGATGGCTCCGGGGAGGTGGGACGGGAGGATCTCGCCGTCCGCCGAGAGCAGGACGGCTCTCTCGAGGACGTTCACGAGCTCCCGGACGTTGCCGGGCCAGTCGTACCGCAGCAGGCAGGCGAGCGCGTCCTCGCCGAGCCTCGCCGACGGACGGGCCCAGCGCGCGCGCAGCGCGACGACGTGGCTATGCGCGATCGCCGCGATGTCGTCGCGCCGGTCTCGCAGCGGCGGGATCGACAGGGTCACGACCGCGAGACGGTAGTAGAGGTCGGAACGGAACTTCCGGGCCTTCATCTCCGCCGCGAGGTCGCAGTTCGTCGCGGCCATGACGCGCGCGTCGACGTCGATCGTGCGCTCCGACCCGAGCGGCTGGACGCGTTTCTCCTGCAGGACTCGCAGCAGCTTCACCTGGAGATGCGGCTGCAGCTCGCCGATCTCGTCGAGGAAGAGGGTTCCCCGGTCGGCGGTCTCGAAGTGCCCGCGCCGACCGCGCGTCGCGCCCGTGAAGGCGCCCGCCACGTGGCCGAAGAGCTCGCTCTCGAGGAGCGGCTCCGGGATCGCCGCGCAGTTCACGGGCACGAAGGGCCCCTTCGAGCGGCTCGTCCCATGGATGGCGCGGGCCAGGTGCTCCTTCCCGACGCCGGTCTCTCCCAGGATCAGGAGGGAGCTGTCGGAGGGTGCGACTCTCTCGGAGAGGTCGAGGAGCTCCCGCATCGCCGGGCTCGAGGAGGCGAAGTCGCTGAACCTGCCCGCCGTCTCCGAGAGCTCCCGGCGCAGACGGTGCAGGACCGTGTCGGCGATGCGCTCGGCGAGGGTCGCGAGCGCGCCGCGGATCTCCTCGTCCGGAAGACCCAGGTAGACGACGGCGAGGATTCCCTTCGCCAGGAGGCGAGCCCGAAGGGCGGGATCCTCGTGATCGACGAAGGCGAGGATCTCCGGCGGCTCCGGCAGATCGCGCAGCGCCGCGCAGCGTTCTCCCGCGCGGCCGACGAAGGCGTCGCCGTCCACCAGGAGCGCGTCGAAGGGGTCTCGCTCGAAGAGCTCCGCGGGACGCTCCCGAGAGCGAAGACTCGTGACGAGGACGCGGCGAGCCGGGAGGAGCGCATGCACCCGGCGCGCGACGGCCGCACGCTGGAGCATCGAGAGAGCGCGAAGGATCACGTGGATCTCCGAGGTCGTGAATGAATCGGCGCCGAGCGACCGCCGGCTGCGAGCGGCTGTGGTTTCGTCGCTCGCTCTCGCTCGGCCTCGGGCCTGCAGCGGCGGTTCTTTCGCAACCGTGCCGAAGTCTCGGAAGCCTAGCGCCGATTCGTCCGGCTCGGGACGCCGATCGGCCGAGGGGGCGTCGGTCGGCGGGACGTCCCCCCGCGCGCAACCACATGCGGCACGGGGCGCTGGCTCGCCCGAGGGGACGGTGACCTCCGTGGGCACGGATCGTGACGGGCGCGCGCCCGGCTTCGGGCGGCGTGCTCCGAGCCCTCTGCAATTCCTCGCACGCGTTCGAACTCCGGCGATCCCGGAGATCCCCATGGCGCAACCGAATCCTCCCCAGAAGCAGAATCCTCCGCAGCAACCGGGCAAGCCGGGTCAGCCCGGTCAGGCTCCTCCGAAGCCGGCGCAGCCGGCTCCCGCGCCTCCGAAGCCGGGAATGCCGGGTCAGGCTCCTCCGAAGCCCGGGATGCCGGGACAGCCGCCGAAGCGCTGAACCCGGCGTCGTCTCGAGTCTCCTTCATCTCCGTCGCCCGCGATCGACCTCGAGGCCGGTCGCGGGCGACGGTCGTTCCCGAGCGGGCGAGCGCAGCGCCCGAAACGGTCCCTGCGGCCCCGCATCGCACGATGCCATGTCGGACGCATCGAATGATCGCTCGGGTCCCATGGCGGGCACGGACCCCAATCCCTATCCTCCGCGCGCCGGCGCCCCCGAGGCGGCGTCGGATTCCGTCTCCACCGAAGGGACGCAGCGGAGGAGTTCGATGCATCGGAACCTCGACGGCGCGGCGGAGTGGCTCGAGGCCGACGGCCTCGGCGGGTTCGCGTCGGGAACCGTCGGTCTGCGACGCACGCGTCGCTATCACGCGCTCCTCCTCGCGGCGGCGCTCCCACCGACGGAGCGGTTCGTCCTGGTGAACGGGCTCGAGGCGTGGGTCGACGCGCCGGGCGGGTCCTTCCCGATCTCCACGCAGCTCTACGCACCCGACGTCCTGCACCCCGACGGCGCGAACCGCATCGAGAGCTTCGCCTCCGAGCCGTGGCCCCACTGGCACTTCCTCCTGGAGGACGGCACACGCATCGAGCAGGAAGTGGTCGCGCTCCACGGGCGCGCGGCCGTCCTCGTCCGCTTCCGGCTCGTGAGCCGCCGCCCCGGCGTGGCGCTCGGCGTGCGGCCGCTCCTCTCGGGCCGCGATCCGCACGGGCTCCATCGCGAGAACGGCGCGTTCCGCTTCGAGGCGCGCGCCGACGGCAACGCCGTCCGCTTCCAGCCCTACGCCGACGTTCCCGCCGTCCGTCTCCAGAGCAACGGCCGCTACGGACACGCTCCCGAGTGGTACCGCAGCTTCCTCTACTCCGAGGAGCGCGCGCGCGGTCTCGATCACCTGGAGGACCTTGCCTCCCCGGGCGTGCTCCGCTTCGACCTCTCCGGCGGCGACGCGTGGATGGTCCTGGAAGCGGAGGGCGTGGTCGGCGCACGCGGCGTCCCCGTCCTCGGCACGACGGAGGTCGAGGGACTCCTCGAATCGGAGCGCGAACGGCGGCGCCGATTCGCGGCGCCCCTCGAGCGCGCCGCCGACGCCTACGTCGTGCGCCGCGGCAGGGGCCACACCATCGTCGCCGGCTATCCGTGGTTCTCCGACTGGGGCCGCGACACGTTCCTCGCGATGCGCGGGATCTGCTTCGCGACCGACCGGCTCGACGAGGCCGAGGGGATCCTGCGCGAGTGGGCCGGGGCCGTGTCCGAAGGGATGCTCCCCAACCGCTTCTCCGACCGGGGCGAGGCCGCCGAGTACAACTCCGTCGACGCATCGCTCTGGTACGTCGTCGCCGTCCACGAGTGGCTGCAGCGCAAGGGAGCGCAGGGCGTCGCGCCGGCCGTTCGCCGCCAGCTCGAGGCGGCCGTCGACGCGATCCTCGAGGGCTACACGAGGGGAACGCGGCACGGCATCCGCGCCAGCGCGGACGGCCTCCTCGCTGCGGGGGAGCCGGGCGTGCAGCTCACCTGGATGGACGCGAAGGTCGGCGACTGGGTCGTGACGCCGCGGATCGGCAAGCCCGTCGAGGTGCAGGCGCTCTGGCTGAACGCGCTGGCCCTCGCCGGCGAGCGATCGAAGCGCTGGCGCGACGCGTTCCGGCTCGGCAAGGACTCCTTCGCGAAGCGCTTCTGGAACGCAGAGCGCGAGTGTCTCTACGACGTCGTCGACGTGGACCACGTCGACGGCCGCGTCGACGGGACGCTGCGCCCGAACCAGATCCTCGCCGTGGGCGGGCTGCCCCTCGGCCTCCTCGACCGACGCCGCGCGCGTCGCCTCGTCGACGTGGTGGAGCGCGAGCTCGCGACGCCGCTCGGCCTGCGGAGCCTCGCACCGGGCGAGCCCGGCTATGCGGCGCACTACGAAGGCGGAGTCCGCGCGCGCGACGGCGCCTACCACCAAGGCACCGTCTGGCCCTGGCTCGCCGGCCCCTTCGTCGAGGCCTGGGTGCGCGTCCGCGGCGAGACCCCCGAGGCGATCCGCGACGCGCGCGAGCGATTCCTCCGGCCCCTGATGCGGCACCTCGGGGAAGCGGGCCTCGGCCACGTCTCCGAGATCGCCGACGCCGAGCCTCCCTGGACGCCCCGCGGATGCCCGTTCCAGGCCTGGTCCGTGGGCGAGCTCCTGCGCCTCGACCGCGAGGTGCTGGTCGCGCGCGCGCCGAGCGAAGCCGTCGCGAAGCCGGCCGAGCGCGGTGCGTCGGAGCGGAGCGGCTGAGGGCTGCCGCCGCTCCCGCGCTCCCGCTCACGGCGCCGCGATGTCGACCGTCGTCTCCGCCGTCTCGCCCTTCCAGAATCGCAGGTTGAGGTCGCAGCCGAGGATCACCGTCGCGCGCTCCTGCGTTCCGTCGTCGGCGACGGCGAGGAGCCAGAAGCTGCGGAAGGGCATGCTCTCGGAGCGGCCGAGGTAGTCGCCCGCCACGAGCATGGAGCCCTCCGCGTCCGTCGCGGCGCTCGCGTAGGGGAGCGCGTCCGCACGCACGCCCTGGACGCGGAGCGGCACTCCGTCGGGGCTCTTGTGCATCCCGGAGCGGTAGACGCGCACCTCGACGCCCTCGAGGGGCGCACCGTTCGCGTCGCGCACGCGCAGGCGGACTCGCCCCGGGAGGTCGCGCCACATGTGCCCGAGGGGCGTTCGTGGCTCCCAGCAGAGACCGACGCGCGCGATGCCGCGCTTGCGCTCCATCACGGCCGCCGCGTACTCGCTCCATTGGAGCTTTACGAAATGATCGTTCATGGTGCAGCGGGCCAGCGATGGGGGGAGCGGCGCCTCCTCCAGCAGGAGCGAGCCGTCGCGCTTGCGGAGACCGACGGCGCCGCGCTCCACGGGCATCACGTAGAGGTCGGGAATCCCGCGGAAGTGCCCCAGCTCGTGGAAGAGCGCGTTCTCGGCGGCGCGCGACAGGAGCCCCTTCGCCTCGACGAGGAAGCCGTGCGCGATCGAGTGCTGGGGGAAGTGGTAGGCCGTCGCGCCCGCGCCCTCGGCGAAGGAGACGAGCACGTCGGATTCGGGATGCGACTCGAAGTCCGTGGGCCGCGTCGTCTCGCTGGTGCGCTCCCAGACGCTCACGCGATCGAGCCGGAATCGTTCGGTGATCCCCTCGGGCGTGACGCCCGCGTAGCGCGCCGCCGCGAAGGACGCATGGAGACGCGCGAGCTCTCCCTGCAGGCGCCGCGGCAGGGAGCCGATCTGCAGCTCCAGCGTTTCCAAAGTCGTCTTCTCGATGGCGGCATGGATGCGCTGCGCGTCCGTCGCGAAGGAGCACGACTCACCGAGGTCGGGGAGCGCGAGCTCCACGAGGGCGCGGCCCGCGCCGGCGACCCACGGAGTCTCGAGGGTCGATCGCTCGCCGGCGCCGAGGGGAGCGTCGATGCGGCTCTCCGCGATCGGCTCGCCGTCGACGGTCCAGCGGACGGCGCCGGGCGCGGCGGCCGACGCGCCGGTGTTGCGAAGGTGCGCCACGAATCGGAGCTTCGAGCCGGCCCGGGGCGCGCTCCGGTCGCCCTCGTCATGCACGGCGACGCGCGGGAGCATCTCGATCCACTCGATCACGATGCCCCGGTGCCGATCGGAGAGCACCGGGGCGTCCAGGGGAGCCGCGCCGGCGAGCAGCGCGGCCGTGACGAGCAGCGGGATCATCGTGGGAGCGGAGGCGGTGCGTGCACGGCGCGTCCAGCGTAGCGGGCCGCGCCGACGGCGCTTTACAAAGGGCCGCGCGGCGGGCCTCCTTCCGCCATGCGCTCCGTTCCCTATCGGCCTCGGCGTCTCCCCGTCGAGGAGAGCCTGCGTCGCGCCCGCGCTCTCCACGAGACCCTCGAGGGGCGCCGCTCCGTGCGCGCCTTCGCGCCGGACCCGGTGCCGCGGGAGCTCCTCGAGATCATGATCGCGTCGGCCTCCACGGCGCCGTCGGGCGCGCACAAGCAGCCCTGGACCTTCGTCGCCGTTTCCGACTCCGAGACGAAGGCGCGCATCCGCGCAGCGGCTGAGGAGGAAGAGCGAGCGAACTACGCGTGGCGCATGCCGGAGGAGTGGAAGCGCGATCTCGCCCCGCTCGGCACCGACGCGGTGAAGGAGCACCTGACGACGGCGCCGTGGGTCGTCGTCGTCTTCGCGCAGACCTTCGAGCTGCGACCCGACGGCTCGCACGGCAAGAACTACTACGTCACGGAGTCCGTGGGCATCGCGCTCGGGATGCTCCTCGCCTCGGCGGCGTCGGCCGGTCTCGCGACGCTCGTGCACACGCCGAGCCCCATGCGTTTCCTCGGGGAGCTCCTGCGCAGGCCGCCGAACGAGAAGGCCTTCGCGATCGTGCCGATCGGCTACCCCGCCGCCGACTGCGCCGTCCCCGACCTCGCGCGCAAGCCTCTCGATCGGGTCCTGCTGGTGGATCCCGATATCGACCGACGCGCTCAAGTCGTTATAGAATAACGGATTGGGCGAATCTGGCGGGGCGAGATCGGAATGTCACACTGTCGCGCCCTTGGCCGGTCGAACCCCCAATCCCTCGAAGCGTGCGTCGGCGTCGAAGTCGAAGGGCCGAGCGAAGCCGGCGCCCGAGGCCGAGCCGCTCCCGGCCGAGCTGCTGAGCAAGCGTGTCCGCGATCTCGGACTCACGATCGCCGGATCGCCCCTCGAGCCGCACGTGAAGGAGCTCTACGCGGAGCTCGATGCGAAGGGGATTCGCTTCAAGCCTCCCGTCTATCTCTCGGACGAATGGGGCGTGCCCGAGGGCGTGCCGATCATCGGCGTGCCCTTCTATCTCGCGAAGGAGGAGCTCTCGCGCCTCGAGAAGCAGCTCACGGACGACCTGGAGGACGACCAACGGATCTCCAAGTACATGCGGCACGAGGCGGGGCACGCGCTCAACTACGCCTACGAGCTCTTTCGCTCGAGCGAGTGGACCGATCTCTTCGGCTCGTTCTCGCGTCCCTACTTCGACGACTACTGCCCGTCGCCGCACTCGCGGCAGTTCGTTCGTCATCTGCCGGGCTGGTACGCGCAGATGCATCCCGAGGAGGACTTCGCGGAGACGTTCGCCGTGTGGCTCACTCCCGACTCCGACTGGCGCGAACGCTACGCGGGCACGGGCGCCCTCCCGAAGCTCGAGTACGTCGAGCGCGTGATGGCGGAGTTCGGCCCCAAGGATCCGATCGTGCCGCCGGAGGGCCTTCCGGAGACGGACGAGGACGCCGAGGAGGAGCCCGAGGAGCCGGAGGAGGACGAGGACGAAGAGGACGAGGACGAGCTCGACGTCGTGCTCGCGGACTTCTACGCGAGGCGTTCGAGCCGTGAGCCGGCGGAACGCATCGGCGCGTTCCTCGACGGCGACCTGCGCAACTGCTTCGCGGCGGGGGACGGAACGCCCGTCACCGAGCTGCTGAGCCGATTCCGCGCCGGCATCGCGACGGCGATCTCCGACATGACGGGAGCGCGCTACGAGATCGTGCGGAGCCTCCTCCTCTTCGTCGAGGAGCGCTGCGACGCGCTCGGCCTCCGGACCGATCCGGAGAACCTGCCGCTGCAGATGGCGCACATGACGGCGCTCGTGACGAGCCTCTCGTTCAACTACGTCCGCACGGGCGACTTCCTCGGCAACCCGGGCAACGAGGTCCGCGGGGAGAAGCGCCTTTGACGCGCGTGGCGGTCGCCTACGACGGCTCGTGGCAGGACGCGACGCCGGACGAAGTGGTCCAGCACGTCCTCGACGCATTGCGCCGTCTCGGGCACGAGGCCGAGCCGATGGCGCTCCCGGGAGACCTCGGGAAGATCCTCGCGCTGCTGCGCGACCGCGCGCCGGAGGTGGTCTTCAACCTGACGGAGTCGCTCTGCGGCCGCGAGGACAGCGACGTGCACTTCGCCGTCGTCCTCGACCTCCTCGGCATCCCCTTCACGGGCGCCGACCCCGTCGGGCTGATGCTCTCCCAGGACAAGGTGCTCACGAAGAAGCTCCTTTCCTTCGACTCGCTCCCGTTCCCGCGATTCGCGGCCTTCTACGACGAGGCGCTCGAGTTCGTCGGCGACCTGCGCTTCCCGCTCTTCGTGAAGCCCGTGCGTCAGGACGCATCGATCGGCATCGACGCGACGTCGGTCGTGCGCAAGTCGCTCGACCTGCTGGAGAAGGTGCGGCAGGTCCGCACGGAGTACGGCGGCGCCGCGCTCGTGGAGGAGTACATCGAGGGACGCGAGGTGTCGGTCGCCGTGCTGGGGCACGAGGCGCCCGAGGCGCTCCCGGCCATCGAGGTGGACTTCACCGGGTTCCCGCGGCACCGGCCTCGGATCATGGACCAGCGCGCGAAGTTCGAGGAGGGCACGGCGGAGTACCGCGGCACGAAGGCCATCGTGGCGCAGGTGGAGCCGGGTCTCCGGGTCGAGCTGGAGCGCATGGCCGTGACGGCGTTTCGCGCGATGCGGCTGCGCGACTACGGCCGCATCGACTTCCGGGTCGATCGTCAGGGTCGGGCCTTCATCCTCGAGGCGAACCCGAACCCCTATCTGGAGAAGGCCTCGGAGCTGGCGCTCGCCGCGGAGGCCGCCGGCCTCGGCTACGACGGGCTCATCGGCCGCATCCTCGAGAGCGCTCTCGAGCGGGCGCGGGACGCGAAGGGACGCAAGCGCGGCGCGGACGCCGCGGGCAAGGCCGACGGGAAGGCATAGCTGCCCGTGGCGGAAGGGCTCCGCAGAGCGAGCGCGAGGCAGCGGCGCACAGCGCGAGGCGCGCGCCGCAAACGTAGCGGGAAGTTGCGGTGAGGACGCGCAACGACGCGATGGGCGTCGGGGCCCGCGCGGAGCTCGGATGACTTCCGCCACGGGCAGATAGGGAGTCGCGCAGCGACTCCGGCTACGACGACTCCGGCTACGACGACGCCGGCTCGGTCCAGCCGAGCACCTCGTCCTCGTGGATGCCCGCGTCGACGCCGCGCGCCTCGCAGCGACGGCGCAGCTCGCGCACGAGGTGGAAGCGGAGCGGAGCGATCAGCGTGAAGTGCGACGTGAGGGCGAGGAGCTTCTCGCTGTCCTCGCCGGGATGCATCGTCGTCATGAGCCGCACGCGCTCGTCGTACCAGTCGCGCGAGACCTCGCTGCGCTCGAGCTTCTCGTTCAGCAGGGCCATCAGGCTCGCGCGGTGGAGGATCTCGGGGTGGTGGTTCACGCCGAAGACGCGTGGCAGGAGTCCCGCGCGGTCGCGGGCGAACTCGATCATCGTCACGGCGTCGGTGCGGAGCCCCGTGTGCGCGTCCACCTCGTGGCCGAGTTCGGCGACGGGCGGGCCCGAGGCGCCGGGCATGCGCACGAGGTCGAGGAGACGGCTGTCGAGGATGCGCAGCCGGCGGCCGCCGCCGAGGGATCTCGAGAACCGTGCGAACCAGGGGTGGCTCAGCGCCTCCTCCGAGAGCTCGTTCTCGAGGACGCCGGAGCTCTTGCCGCCCTTCTCGGCGCAGCGCACGACCGGAGCCGCGGCGCCCGACCATCGACAGAGGAGCCCGAAGGTGTGGCAGACGCCGAGGAGCGCGCGGCGCTCGTCGGCGAGGACGGCGTCGAAGAGCCGGAAGAGCGCCGGCTCCCAGGAGGGATCCTCGCGGAGACCCTGGCTCTCCGGGCAGATGCCGTCGTTGCGGCGCGGGTCGAGATGGCCCGGACCGCCGGTCCCCACCAGGACCGCGAATCGATCGAGCGCGTCGGCGTCCGGCACGCGCAGGCCGGCGCGGACGTCGAAGGAGATCACGCGGATCGCGAGACCGTGCCGGAGGAGCTGCTCCCGGAGGTTGCAGGCGGTTCCCCGGATCGCCTTCACGAGGGAGTCGTGGCCGAGGTTCGGCCACCCGTGATTCATGTCGAGGACCGCCACGTCGAGGAGGCCCTCCTCGGGAGGCGGCAGCGTGCTCGCGCGATCGAAGCGCGCGTAGCGGAAGACGTCCTCGGACTCGTCGAGCGGGCAGGCCCGGGTGCAGTGCTCCGCACCGAGGCTCGATCGAAGGTCGCAGACGACAGGCAAGGAAGAGCGGCTCCTGGAGAGGTCTCGTCGAATGAGCGGACGCGGACTCAGTCTCCCCCAAGATCGCCGGAGGGGGAGCGAAAAGGCGGAATCTCGTTCGCTCGCACGAGGGACCGCGTTCCGAGCCCGGGTCCACCGCCATGAACGACATCCCTCACCGAGGCCTGCCCTCCCTCGGCCGCAGGATTGCTAGCCTGCTCGCCACCCCGGAACCGTGCCCCGACCCGGGGCCCCTTCGTCTCGCGATGCAACGATCCCTCGACGACGACGATCCCATCGGCAGCGCCTCGGCCGACATCGGAGACCGCAGCTCCCCCGACGTCGACCCGCTCACGCGCAGCGGCCGCCTCTCCTCCGGCGAGGCCGACGCGCTCCGCGCGATCGACGCCATGCGGCGGATCCAGTCGGGCGAGGAGCCGCTCCAGTTCCCCGGCGACCCGGAACCCGAGCGCGGTCTCGACCGCGGATTCGAGACGCAGACGCTCCTCGGGAAGGGAGCCTTCGGCACGGTCCACCGCGCCGTCGACCGCGCCCTCGGACGAGTCGTGGCGATCAAGGTGCTCGGCGAGGAGCGCGCCTGCGATCCGGAGGCGCTGCATCGTTTCGTCGAGGAGGCACGCGTGCTCGCGTCCCTCGACCATCCGAACATCGTCCGCATCCACCAGATCGACGAGGAGGCGGGGCGCGTTCGGCTGGTTCTCGAGTTCGTGGAGGGGCGCACGCTCGAGGAGTGGGTGCGGGCCGACGGCGTCCTCGCCCCCGCGGAGGCGATCCGCATCGGCATCGACCTCTGCCGCGCGCTCGCGGCGCTGCACGAGAAGGGTCTCGTCCACGGCGATCTCAAGCCGTCGAACGTCATGCGCGCCGTGGGCGGGCGCATCGTGCTCCTCGACTTCGGCCTCGTGCGCTCGCCGTCGGATCGCGGCGCGGACCTCGGCGGCCCGATGGGGACGCCGAGGTTCATGGCGCCCGAGCAGTTCGAGCAGGGGGCAGCCGTCGGGCCCGCGGCCGACCTCTGGGCGCTCGGCGTCCTCCTCTACTGGCTCCTCACCATGCGCTTCCCCTACGAGGAAGCGAGCTTCCTGAGCCTCCGGGAGGCCGTTCTCGAGGGAACGCCCGCTCCCCTGCGCGACCGGCGCTCCGATCTGCCAGGTGACCTCGTGACCGTCGTCGAGCGCGCGCTCGCGCGCGAGCCCTCGGCGCGCTTCGCGTCGGCGGGCGCCTTCGAGCGCGCCCTGCGGGATCTCCTCGCGGCGGCGGACGAGCCGGCGCCGAGGAGCGCGCCGATGGCCCGTCGCGTGATCGTCGTCGCCTCGGCGGTCGCGGCGATCGCGATCGTCGCCCTCCTTCTCGTCTTCCGGCCCTTCCGCGAGACGCCGCAGGTCGTCGCCTTCGATCTGGACGCGCGGCTCTACGCGCATCGGACGGGCGAGCGCCCGCGACAGCTCCTCGACGGCGCCTCGGTGCGTCCCGGAGACCAGCTCCATCTGAGCGTCGCCGCGAGCCGCGACCTCTGGATCTACCTCTTCAACGAGGACGACGCGGGGAACCGCTTCGCCCTGTTCCCCTACCCCGACGACCGATTCGTGCGCGGCGGGAATCCCGTGCGGACCCAGGGCGGCGCCGCCGTGACGCTCCCGGGGTCGCTCGAAGGGAAGGAGCAGTACTGGGTGATCGACTCCTCCGGCGGGGGCGCCGAGCACTTCCTCCTGGTCGCCTCGCCGGAGCCGCTCGCGGACGCGGAGGCCTACTGGAAGTCGCTCGCCACGCCGGAGCTCCACGTGCCGGGCGCCGGCGGCGATCGCAGCGGCGGCGGGCCGTCGGCGGACCTCACCTGGACGAGCCTCCAGTCGACGCTTCGCGGCTCGACGCTCCGGGGCGCGGGGAAGGTCGCGCCGCGCGCGGAGCCCGCGCCGGGTGTGCCGGCGGCGGCCTCGGCCGCCCGGCCGATCTTCGGAGACTTCGAGAGGCTCGGGGATCAGCGGATCCGAGCCGACGGCGTCGTCGTGCGGACGATCGACCTGCGCAACGAGGGATAGCAGGCCGCCGCCGGGGTGCCCCGAGGCGCGAGCGCGCGGCGCCCGTCGGACGACGCCGGAGCCCGGAGGTATCCTGCGCGCCGCGTCTCGCCGTCGACGGCTCGCCGCTGGAGGAACCCATGCACCGAAGCACTCTCGTCGTCCTCGCCGTCTCCCTCGGACTCGTCGGGGGCGCCGCCTTCGCCCAGCGGGGAGACGATCGCGGGCCGCTCGAACGCGCCGACGGGCTCGAGCGCGAGGGACGCGCGGCTCTCGAGCGGGGCCAGCGCGTCGAGGGGGCGCGCGCCATCGCCGAGGCGTGGCGCATGCGAGCCGAAGCCTGGCAGCGCGACGACCGGGGGCGGGACGATCGGCGACGCGAGGACCGTGGCCGCGCGGACGATGCAACGGCCGGGAGGACGGCGGACCTCGCCCGGCGCGAGGCACGCGTCGAGCAGCGTCGGGCCGAGGTGCACGAGCTCGGCTCGGCCCTCGAGGAACTCGCGGCAGCGGGGCTGAAGCCGCCGCATCCGAAGGCGGCGGCCATGGCGAAGCGCCTCGAGAGCGCGCGCGCGAATTTGGAGGAGGAGATGGCGGGCCTGCACCAGGCGCGGGAGGAGCGCGAGCGGCTCCTCGACGAAGTCCGGACGTCGTCCGGCCGCGAGCGCGAGGCGCGCGCCGATGACTCGCCGTCGCAGCGCCGCGCCGCCGATCCCGAGCGCGCCGAGATCGAGCGGATGCTCGACGATCGGCGCGCGCAGTTGGCCGACGGCGAGCAGCTCGTGGAGGTGATCCGCCGCGAGGTCCGCCGCGCCGAGGAGCGCGGGATGGAGGAGGCCGCGGCGAAGGGCCGCGAGCGCTTGGCGGACCTCGACGAGAAGATGGGTGTCCTGCGGCGCGAGGCGCGGCAAGCCGAGGAGCGGCTCGCGGCGTCGCCGCGAACGGTCGAGATCGAGGAGCGCATCGAGACGACGGCGCGCGGCGACGGCGACTCCCGGGAGCGGTCCGAGATCGAGCGGCTCCGCGCGGACCTGATGCGGATGCTGGAGCGCCTCGAGCGTCTCGAGGGCGAGCGCCGCCGCGTCCGGCGCTGATCGCGGACCTCAGCCGCGGAGCCCCTTTGGGAAGTACTCCTTCCAGCGGCGGTCCACGAACGCGGCGGTCTCCGGCGACGGATCCACCTCCCGCGGGAACCAGGGCTTCACGCGGGCATCGACCACGATCGGCGGCCGGTAGGCGAGGTGGTGGCGCACGATGGGCGACGCCGCCGCATGGAGGTCGGCCGCCGGCTCGAAGCGCGTGAAGACGCGCCAGAGGAAAGCCTCGGCCGACGCGGCCGTCGCCGCGGCGTCGTCTGCGAGCACGACGAGCGGCCAGCCGGCGAGACGCGCGTCGCCGGCGAGGCGGCGCGGGAGCTCGCGGTCGCGCTCGTGGCTCGCGCCCTCGAGGACGAGGCAGCCGCCGCAGAAGACCTCGGCGCGCGTCGCGCCCGCCGGGAGATCCCCCTGGAACGCGCGCGGGAGTTCGCGGATCGCCTCGCCGAGTCCCAGCAGCACGCCCTTGCTCCCTTCGTTCACGCGCGGGCCCGTGTAGTCGAGCGTGTCCATCGACACGTTCGAGAAGACGAAGAGGTCGGTCTCGAAGCGGCAGCGCGCGAGGACGTGCTCGAGGACGCGGGGGAAGTCGCGGAGATCGAGCCGCGCGTCGGTGAGCAGCAGGAACTTCGTGAGCGAGAGCTGCCCCTCGCCCAGGATCCGGAACGCCGACGCGAGCGCCTCGCGGCCGTAGCGGTCCTTCACGACGGCGGCCGCGAGCGAGTGGAATCCCGTGTCTCCGTAGCTCCAGAGGTCGAGCACCGCCGGCATCACGAGCGGGAAGAGAGGGGAGAGCAGGCTCTGCAGCAGGTCGCCCAGGAAGAAGTCCTCCTGGCGGGGCTTGCCGACGACCGTCGCCGGGTAGATCGCGTCGCGCCGGTGGTAGATCTCGTCGACCTCGAGCACCGGGTACTCGTGCGCGAGGGAGTAGTAGCCGTAGTGGTCTCCGAAGGGACCCTCCACGCGGCGGACGCGCGGCGGCACGCGGCCGCGCAGCGCGAACTCGGCCTCCGCGAAGAGACGGTGACCGCCGCCCGGCGCCGCCGTCACGCCGAGCTTGCTCCCCGCGACGAGCGATGCGAGCAGCACCTCCGGCACGCCCTCCGGCAGCGGCGCGATCGCCGCGAGGGTGAGGGCGGGCGGGCCGCCGAGGAAGACGCTCACGGGGAGCGCCTCGCCGCGCCGCTCCGCCTCGTGCTGGTGGAAGCCGCCGCCCTTGCCGATCTGCGCGTGGAATCCCGTGGTGCGGTCGTCGAAGACCTGCAGCCGGTACATCCCGAGGTTGCTCTGGTGCACCGCCGGATCCGGATGCTCCGTGTAGACGAGCGGCAGCGTCACGAAGGGCCCGCCGTCCTCCGGCGCGCTCGTGAGTGCCGGGAGCGCACCGAGACGCGGCGGCGCCATGCGCTCCTCGAGGACCGGTGCGTTCCGCACCCGCCGCGTGCCGACGCGCAGCGCGTCCAGCAGGAGACGCCTTCGCGCCCACAGCTTCGCGGGCGTCGGGGGCAGGAGCTCCGTCGCCGCCCGAGCCAGCTCCCGGACGAAGGCCTCCGGCCGCGGACCGAAGGCCCGCTCCACGCGCGACGGGGTGCCGAAGAGGTTCGTCGCGACGGGGAAGCGCGATCCGACGGGCCTCCGGAAGAGCAGCGCCGGGCCGCCCTCCGCGATCACGCGGCGGTGGATCTCCGCGATCTCGAGGCGGGGATCGACGGGCGCGTCGATCTCGGCGAGGTCTCCGGCCGCGCGGAGGGCCGAGAGCCAGTCGCGGAGGTTGCGGTGCACGGGCGGCTTGTCGGGCGCGGAAGCTCCCCGGTCAAGGAGACTGGCCCCGAATTCGTGCACGCCCCGGGGAGCCGTCCGGGCGCCCCCCGGGGACGTGAATGATTCGGGGCCAGAGTCGCTCGTTCCATCGCCGCCACCGGCGACACTGATCCCGTGATCCTCGCGCAGGCGACGACCCCCGACGCATCGGCCGCGGCCGACCAGCGCGACCGCATGCGCGCGGGTTTCGTCTCCCTCGTCGCCGGCGCCGCGATCCTGGGTGCGAAGTTCCTGGCCTGGCACCTCACGGGCTCCACGGCCGTCCTCTCGGACGCGCTCGAGAGCATCGTGAACGTCGTCGCCGCGGTGTTCCTCCTCGGGAGCCTGCGCTTCGCGGGGACGCCCGCCGACCGCAACCACCCCTATGGGCACGGCAAGATCGAGTACTTCTCCGCCGTCTTCGAGGGCGGGCTCGTCACCTTCGCCGGCGTGTCGATCCTCGTGTCCGCCGTCGTCGCCGTCGGCGCGGCCCGCATGCCCGGCGCGCTCGACCTCGGACTCGCGATCACGGGAGGCGCGGCGCTCGCGAACGCGGTCCTCGGCCTCTGGCTCGTGCGGCAGGGACGCCGTTCCCGGTCGCTCGCGCTCGTCGCCGACGGCAAGCACGTGCTCGCCGACGTCTGGACCAGCGCCGGCGTGGTGGGTGGGCTCGCGCTCGTCTCCCTGACGCGACTCTGGTGGATCGATCCGCTGGTGGCGGCGCTCGTCGGCCTCTGGCTCCTGCGCGAGGGCTTCGGCCTCGTGCGCCAGGCGGCGGGCGGCCTCCTCGACGAGGAGGACCGCGACACGCTCGAGAAGTTGCTCGCGACGATGGAGGCGGAGCGGCCCCGCGGTCTCATCCGCGTCCATCATCTCCGCGCGCTGCGCGCCGGTGCGCGGACCCACGTCGATGCCCACCTCGTGATGCCCGAGTTCTGGACCATCGAGCGGTCCCACGCGATCTCCGACGCGCTGGAGCAGCGCATCGACCGCGCCTTGCACGGCACCGTCGACGTCGTCTTCCACGCCGATCCGTGCCGGCGCGAGTACTGCGCGCGCTGCGACGTCTCCGACTGCGCCGTGCGCGTCGAGGACTTCGTGCACCGCCCGCCGATCGGCCTCGAAGAGGCCGTGTCGCCCGATCCCCCCAAGCCCTCGTCGCGCCGTCCGTGAAGCTCCTCCTCTGGGACATCGACGGCACGCTCGTGCTCTACCGAGGCGTGGGGCGCCGCGCCGCCGAGTCGGCCTTCGGCGACGTCTTCGGCATCGACGACGTTCGCGAGCGCACCGAGGGCGTCCACTTCGCCGGCTCCACCGACTCGCGCATCCTGCGCGAGATGGGGGTGGCTTGCGGCGTCGCCGCGGCGGTCTTCGAGGAGCGGCGCGCGGCGCTGCGCGCGCGCTATCTCGCGCTGCTCGCGCAGGAGGTGGCGGCCTTTCCGCGCGACCCCGTGCTGCCGGGCGTTCGCCGCGTTCTCGAGAGTCTCGCGGCGGAGCCGGGGGCGAGGCTCGGGCTCCTCACGGGCAACTACGAGCCCGGCGCGCGCATCAAGCTCGAGCGGTGGGGGCTCCACCGCTACTTCCCGACGGGAGGCTTCGGCGACGACCACGAGGACCGCCGCATCGTCGCGTCCGTCGCGCGCGCGCGCGCCGCGGCGCATCACGGCATCGATCCGCCGCCGGACCGCGTGCTCGTCATCGGCGACACCGTCCACGACGTCGCCTGCGCGCGAGCGAACGGCTTCCGCGCGATCGGGGTCTGCACCGGCCGGACTCCGCGGGAGGATCTCGTCGGCGCGGGCGCCCATCGGGTCCTCGACGACCTCTCGAGCGACGATGCCCTGCGCAGCCTTCTCGACGCCGCCGGTTGATCGACCCGCGCCGGCCCGGTGAAGTAGCGCGCTCGGTCCCATCCTCCGGAGTCTCCATGCGTCGATTCGCGTTCGCCGCCGCCGCCCTCGCGGCGGCGCTCTCCTGCTTCGCCTGCACCGCGTCCCCCAGGAAGACCGAAGGGAGCTGGGCGGGCGGCTGGACCCGCGGCGACGACTTCCACCTCGTGATGCTCACGATCGCGACGATGGACGGAGTCCGCGTGGGCGAGGTGCGGATGCCGAAGGAGGATCCGGCGCCGATCCTGCAGAAGCTCTCCTGGGACGACGAGCAGGTGCGGATCGAGCTGCTCCGCGGTGGCGAGCGGCACCTGTTCGCGGGCCGCGTCGACGGAGCGACGCTCCACGGCGAAGTGACGATCGTCGACTGGACGGGCGCCTTCGACCTCGTGCGTGTGGCGACGATCGGCCAGGGCACGCTCGCCGAGCTCGCCGGGAGCTATCGCTTCGAGGACGGGACCGAGCTGCAGCTCTCCTTGGATCGACCCTGTCTCGTGGCGAGCACCGGCGGCTCGGCGCCGCGCGCTCTCTTCCCGCGCGACGCGGCCGAGTGGTTCACGGGGCCGGCCGGGCACGCGCCGGTGCCGGAGACGGCCGTGGTCCGCGTCGAGCGGGACGCGGCGGATCGGGTGACGGGCCTCGTCTGGACCGAAGGGGGCAGCTCGCGGCGCGCCGCGAGGCAGTGAGCGGATCGGCGGTGGTCGGCCGACGGCGCGAAGGCGGCTTCGAAGCGCGCGACGATCGGCGGCCCCGCGCGCTCGTTCGGCGCGTCACCGTCGTCGTTGCCTGTGCGACGATCGTGTCCTCCGCCGCGGTGGCCCTCGTCGTCGAGACGGGCAGTCTCCGAACGCACCTCGGCGCCGACGGCGCGCGGGCGCGCGCGGCCGTGCGCTATCTGGAGTCGCTCCGCGTCGCGCTGCCTCCCGAGGCGCACGTGCTCGTGCTCACGGGGACGATTCCCGCGCCGGACTTCGACTTCTGGTTCGGTCCCTTGAGGAAGACGGTCGTCCTCGCGCAAGTCACGCCGGAGTTCCAGGTCTCCCGCGCGGACCAGGCCGATCATCTTCCCGCCGACCTTCTCGGCTTCCTCCGGCGTCATGGAGTCCTCCTGGACGGAGAGTCGCTCGCTCGGGAGCTCCCGCGCGCCGACTTCGTCCTCGTGACGGAGCCCCTCGCCGACGCCGACCTCGAACGGACGCTCGCCTCGGAAACGCGGCTCGTCCGAGTGGTCGATCCCCTGCGCCTTCTCCGGCGCTCGCCGTGACGACGGCGCTCGCGGCGATCGCCTCGGTGCTCCTCGTCCTCGCGGCGGGTGCCGGCGCCCGCGCGCTGTTGGGGCTTCGAGGTGAGGGACCCTGCGCCGGCATCGCCAGCGCCGCCGTCCTCGGATTCGCCCTCTGCGGTTTCCTCGGCCCGCTCGCGGAGTGTCTCGGGCTGCCCGTGCCGGTCGCGACCGTTGCTGGTCTCGCATTGCTCGCGCTCACGGCGCTCGGATTCCGCCGTCTCGCCGGAACTGGGGGGGGGGGGGCACCCAAGCCCTTCCGGGGGCCGGTCCGGTGATCGCCTCGTCCTCGTGGCGCTCGTGCTGCCCCTCGCTCTCGTTGCACTCGAAGCACTGCTCCGTCCGCAGATCTTCGGCGACGAGGTCTACGTCTGGGGGCACAAGGCGAACGCCATCGCGACCACCGGGCGGATCGATCCGTCGTCCTGGACCTACGCCTCGGCGCGCGGAGCGGGCTATCCCTTCGCCCTCCCGGTGGCAGCCGCCCTGCACTCCGTCGGTGCCGGGCGATTCGACGGCATGGCGATGCGCGCCTTCGCCCTTCTCGGCACCCTCTCCGCCGCATGCGCATTCGCCGCGCTCCTCGAGGGCCGCCTCTCTCGGATTCCGCGTGTCATCGCGGCCTTCGGTTTCGCCGCGCTCCCCATCGTCTTCGAACTCGGGGCCGTCTTCATGGGCGACCTGCCCTTCGTCGCTGCGGTCGCGCTCGCCGGCGGCGCCGTCGCCCGCGGCGCCCCGACGAGAACCGTCGTCGCACACCTCTGCGCACTTCCGCTGATCCGGATGGAGGGCGCTCTCATGGCGCCGCTCCTCGCGACGATCCACGCGTTCGACGCGGCCCCGCGGGAACGGGCGAGGCGGCTCGGAATCTCGTTGCTCGTCCTCGCACTTGCGGTCGCGCCCTGGCTCGCTCTCTACCCACTGCATGGACTCGTCCCCGTGACCGGCGAGCCCTGGGACGAGACGGCTCGTGGGGGTGGGATGCTCCGGCTCCTTGCGTCACCCGGCGATCTGGCGGCGCGCTGTGCAGGATTCTGCGGGCACGTGGCTTCGCGGATCTCGCCCGTCGGATGGGAGAACGCGACGGACACGCTGGGACCGCTCTCGCCTTTCGGAGCCTTCGTACCGGCGCTCCTGCTCCTCCTTGCCGCGAGCCCCGCGGTCCCAGTGCACGCGGGGCGATGCATCCTGGTCGGTCTTGCGATCGTGGCCGCGCAGATCGCCTGCGTCGTGCTCGCACCGCACTACGAAGCGATGGAATCGATCACCGCGCCTGCGCGGGCCGCGCTCCACATCCTTCCGGCCCTCGTGCTCCTCGTGCCCCGGCCCATCGCTGCCTTCGGTCATCGACGCACGGGTTCGGGCAGCCGTGCCGACTCCGAAAGCCGCCCGTGAACGCCCCGACGGACCCCGCTACGGACCGATCGGCGAGACCTGTAGGATCGCCGGGCTCGGGAGCGGACCCGTCCCCGAATGGAAATGTCGCCGATCCTCGTCACGCTCGCCCTCTCGATCGCCGCGCCGGTGCAGGAGCCCGCAACTCCGGCCCCGCCGCTCCGCGTCCTCGCGCTGCTCGGCGGCGAGCACCATCCCTACGAGGCGGGCGCGAAGGCGCTCTTCGAGGGGCTGCGGGAGAGCGGCCTCGCCTTCACCCTCGAGTCGGTGCGGATCGACGATCCGCCGGAGGGTCTCCCGCGCGCGGAGAAAGCGACGCTGCCGCGGAGGGCCGACCTGCTGCTCGATCCCGCGCTGCGCGACCGGTTCGACGTCCTCTTCCAGTTCACGCAGGACAGCTACCTCGAGAAGCTCGGCTCCGATCACGTCGACGCGATCCTTCGGTTCGTGCGCAGTGGCGGCGGCTGGGTCGGGACGCACTCCGCCTCGGACACCTTCAAGGCCTACCCCGAGTTCATCCGCATGGTGGGCGGCCGCTTCGAGACGCACCCGCCCTACGGGAAGCTCCGGATCGAGCGGCTCGCCGTCGCCGATCCAGTGGGGGAGGGCATCGGCGACTTCGAGATCGAGGACGAGCTCTACCACCTGGCCGACTGTCCCTCCGACGGGAAGAACCTCTTCCTCGTGACGCGGAGCCCCGCCGACGGGAAGCTCCGCCCCGTCGCCTGGACGCGGCGCTACGGATCGGGACGCGTCTTCTACACGGCGCTCGGCCACGGCGTCGGCACCTACCAGAGCCCGATCTTCCGGCGCATGCTGCGGCAAGCCTTCGAGTGGGTGCGCCCCGCGCCGCGCGCCGCCGATGGATCGATCGCGCTCTTCGACGGCAAGACGCACGACGGCTGGGCGCAGAGCGGTCCCGGGCGCTTCGTCGTCGAGAACGGCGAGCTCGTGGCGGAGGGCGGCATGGGCCTCCTCTGGTTCACCGAGCGCCCCTTCGCCGACTTCGAGCTCTCGCTCGAGTGGAACGCGCCGCGCCGCGAGGACAACTCCGGCGTCTTCGTGCGCTTCCCCTCGCCGGAGAATCCGTGGACCGCCGTGAACGCGGGCTACGAGATCCAGATCTGCGACGCCGCGCCGCCGGGCCAGAACACCGGATCCGTCTACTCGTTCCAGGAGCCGAAGTCGGTGCCGACGAAGGAGCCCGGGCAGTGGAACCGGATGGTCCTCGAGGTGCGCGGCCAGACCTACCGCGTGAAGGTGAACGGAGTGCCGGTGAACGAGTTCGAAGGCACTCGTGCGCTCGATGGCTTCCTCGGGCTCCAGAACCACGACCCCCAGTCGCGCGTGCGCTTCCGCGACGTGCGAGCGCGCGACCTGCGCTGAGCCCGTACCGCACCCTCCTTTCCGTCGATCCGCACGGCTAGCCCATGGCGAAAGTCCAACTGAAGAGCTTCGAGAAGCGCATCCGGGTCCGCTCGATCACGATGGCGGACTACGAGAACCTCGTCGAGCTCCAGCTCCTCTGCTTCCCGGGCATGAAGCCGTGGACGCGCGAGCAGATCGAGAGCCAGCTGCGGCTCTTCCCCGACGGCCAGGTCTGCGTGGAGCTCGACGGGAAGCTCGTCGCCTCGAGCAGCAGCCTCATCGTCGACTTCGATCTCTACTCCGATTGGCACGCTTGGAAGGAGATCTCCGACTCCGGCTTCATCCGCAACCACGTCGACGACGGCGACACGCTCTACGGCATCGAGATCATGGTCCACCCGGAGTTCCGCGGCCTGCGCCTGTCGCGGCGGCTCTACGAGGCGCGCAAGCGCATCGCGGTCGAGCGCAACATCGCCCGCATCGTCATCGGCGGGCGAATCCCCGGCTACGGGAAGCACGCCGACAAGATGAGCGCGCGCGAATACGTGGAGAAGGTCAGGAACGGCGGTCTCTACGACCAGGTGCTCTCGGCGCAGCTCGCCAACGGCTTCGTCCTGAAGCGACTCATCGAGAACTACATGCCGAGCGACGTGGAGTCGCGCGGCTACGCGACGTTCCTCGAGTGGCCGAACATCGACTACGTCCCCGAGTCGAAGCGCCAGTACCAGGCCGTCAAGCCGGCGCGCCTCTTCCTGGTGCAGTACCAGATGCGGCCCATCAAGAACTTCGCGGAGTTCGCGCAGCAGGCGGCCTTCTTCTCCGACGTGGCGAGCGACTACCAGAGCGACTTCGTCGTCTTCCCGGAGCTCTTCACGACGCAGCTCCTCTCCTTCGTGAAGGCGAAGCGGCCGAGCGACGCGGCGCGCAAGCTCGCGGAGATGACGCCCCAGTACCTGGAGCTCTTCACGAAGCTCGCGATCAAGCACAACGTGAACATCGTCGGGGGATCGCAGTTCTTCCTCGAGGACGACGTCCTCTACAACGTGTCGGTGCTCTTCCACCGCGATGGCCGGCTCAGCAAGCAGTACAAGATGCACATCACGCCCCAGGAGCGCCGCTGGTGGGGCGTGCAGCCGGGGAAGAAGATCGAGGTCTTCGACACCGATCGAGGGAAGGTCGCGATCATCATCTGCTACGACGTGGAGTTCCCCGAGCTCTGCCGCATCGCCGCGGCGAAGGGCGCCGAAATCTTCATCGTGCCCTTCAACACCGACGAGCGTCACGGCTACCTGCGCGTGCG
The DNA here is from genome assembly GCA_964545855.1 of uncultured Planctomycetales bacterium. GTDB lineage: Bacteria > Planctomycetota > UBA1135 > UBA1135 > JACQFD01 > CAZJHD01. The sequence goes on along the minus strand of CAZJHD010000023.1, from coordinate 5,958 downwards.
GCACTGCGCGCAAGCGCGGGCGATCGAGAACGACGTCTACGTCGCCATCGCGGGCTGCGTCGGGAACCTGCCCTTCGTCGACAACGCCGACATCCACTACGCGCAGTCGGCGGTCCTCACTCCGGCGGACGTTCCCTTCAGCCGCGACGGCATCGCGGCGGAATGCAATCCGAACGTCGAGACGGTGGTCGTGCACGACGTCGACACGGAGCTGCTCCGCCGGCACAAGCTGCAGGGCAACGTCACCACTTGGACCGACCGCCGTCGCGACCTCTACCAGATCCGCTGGCACGAGCCGGGCGAGAAGGAGATGCGCGAGATCTGACGGCCGTCAGGGGGAGAGCTCGACGTCCGTCGCGCCGCCGGCCACGACGAGTGCCTCCGCGCGCGCGACGGAGCCGCCATCGAGGATCGCCTCGACGACGCAGGCGCCCGCCGGTGCACCGCGGATCTCGAAGCGACCGCGCGGGTCGGTGCGCGTGATCCACGGGTGCGCCACGAGCAGCAGCGTCGCCCTCTCGCCGGCATGCACGCCGCAGCGGAGCCGCAGGTCGTGCCGCAGTCCGCGCAGATCGAGGACCGTCGGCTCCAGGATCGGCACGTTGCGCATGGGCCGGCCTGGACCCTCCGAGACGAGCAGCGTGTGCATGGCGCCGTCGGCGGCGAGGACGACCACCGGCTGCAGAGGATGGGCCCAGGCGATCGCCGGAGCGATCGTTCCCGCGCCGATCGCGAGCGCGAGCGGCTCGCGCGGGGCCTCGGCTCCGAAGCGGTCGGACTCGCCGAGCAGCCGCACCAGGGCGCCGGCGACGGGGACGCCGTCCCGGAGGACGGTTCCCGCGACGGAGCCCGACGATGCCGGTCCCGGGAGCGGGAGGAGACCGAGGCTTTCGCCGTCGCTCCTCCCCGTGTCGGCGCGCGGGGACGCGTCCGTGGCCGGCCGCATCCCCGTCGGGATCCTCTCCCGCCGCGGGAAGCCGCGCGCCGGCGACGCCGCGAGCAGCGCGACGTAGATTCCGGCCGTGACGAGGTACTTCGCGGCGGCGAGGGAGAGCGTCCCCGCGATCCACCGCCGGATCGACAGCCGCCGGTTGAAGAGCAGGATCGCCGCCGCGACGGCGGGGATCGGGACGTAGCTCCAGAGAATCGACGCGTCCGGCTCCCAGACGTGGCTCCAGATCGGCCCCGCGCCGAAGAGGAAGAGGGCCACGAGCGCTCCCAGCGCGACGGCGAACTGCCGCCTTCCGATCCCCGGCGCGAGGGAGAACTCCTCGCGGAGCGGGGGAGGAGAGAGGTTGTGAGGAAATCGCCGCCGCTGGCCCGAGGCCGAGCGAGAGCGAGCGAGGCGAGGCGCGACGACGACGCAACTCATGGAGAGTTGCGGAGGAGGAGCAACGAAGCCGCAGCCGCTCGCAGCCGGCCGAAGCCCGGCGCCGATTTCTTCACGACCTCAGACACGTCGCCGGGCACGGGTCGATGCTACCGGCCGCGCCTCGGGCTCCCAGGAGATCCGTCGGCGGCGGCGCGGAGACGCCATGGGCGACGAGGCCCGCGCGCAGCTCGAGTGCTAGAGTCCCGAGTCCCATGGAAACGCTCGCGAGCTACCTGTCCGGCGCCTGGCGGAAGGGCACCGGGAAGCCTGCTTCCCTCTTCGATCCCACCACCGAGGAGACGATCGCCGAGGTGGCGAGCGGCGGCCACGACCTGCGCGCGGCGCTGGAGCACGGCCGCGCCGTCGGCGGTCCGGCCCTTCGGAGCCTCACCTTCGCGCAGCGCGGCGCGATGCTCGAGTCGCTCTCGAAGAAGATCCACGCGCATCGCGACGAGCTGATCGAGCTGTCGATGCGCAACGCCGGCACGACGCGCGGCGACGCCAAGTTCGATCTCGACGGCGCGACGGGGACGCTCGCCTGGTACGGCGTGCTCGGGAAGACGCTCGGAGAGCGGCGCCACCTCGCCGACGGAGAAGGCCTGCAGCTCGGACGGACGCCGCGCTTCTGGGGCCAGCACGTCCTCGTGCCGCGGCACGGCGTCGCGGTGCACGTGAACGCCTTCAACTTCCCCGCGTGGAACATGATGGAGAAGGCGGCCTGTGCGCTCCTCGCGGGAGCGCCGGTGCTCGAGAAGCCCGGCACGCCGACGGCGCTCGTGGCCTTCCGGATCGCGCAGATCGTCGTCGAGAGCGCGCTGCTGCCGGAGGGAGCGTGGCAGTTCCTCGCCGGCTCGGCGGGCGATCTCCTCGATCACCTGGGTCCCCAGGACGGCCTCGCCTTCACGGGCTCCTCGGAGACGGCGGCGAAGCTCCGCGGTCACGCGAACCTCGTCCGCCAGAACGCGCGGCTGAACCTCGAGGCCGACTCGCTGAACCCGGCGATCCTCGGACCCGACGTGGAGGAGGGGAGCGACGCCTGGAGGCTCTTCGTCTCCACGGTCGCGCACGAGATCACGCAGAAGACGGGCCAGAAGTGCACCGCGATCCGCCGCGTCCTCGTGCCGCTCGACCGCGTGGAGGCCGTGCGCGACGAGCTCGCGGCGGCCCTCGGGGAGGTCGTCGTCGGCGATCCCCGTGACGCGAAGACGCGCATGGGGCCCCTCTCGTCGAAGTCGCAGCTCGACGACGTGCGCGCCGGCATCGAGCGGCTCGCCGGGGCGGGCACGCTCGCCTGCGGCGGCGCGAAGCCGATCCGCGACAAGGGCTGGTTCGTCGCGCCGACGCTCTGCGTCGCGAAGGACGCGCGCGCCGAGGCGGTGCACCGCCACGAGGTCTTCGGACCCGTCGCGACGATCGTTCCCTGGTCCGGCGACGCCGCCGAGGCGGTGGAGCTCGCCGGTCTCGGCGGGGGAGGACTCGTCGCGAGCGTCGTCTCGAACGACGCAGCCTGGACGGAGCACGTCGTGCGCGGCCTCGGCGTCTGGCACGGCCGCGTCTGGATCGGGAGCGACAAGCTCGCCGACCAGTCGCTCCCGCCCGGCATGGTGCTCCCGGCGGCGATCCACGGCGGACCGGGCCGCGCCGGCGGCGGCGAGGAGCTGGGAGGCGTCCGAGGACTCTCCTTCTATCTGCAGCGCGTGGCGCTCCAGGGGTTCAAGGGCTGGATCGAGCCGAGCTTCGGCGCGGCGCCGCCGGCGCCCTGATCGAGGCGCGCGATCCGCGATGGACCTCGGCTTCGAGACGATCGGCAACGCGACGCTCGTCGTGCACGACCGGGCGCCGGTCCTCGCGACGGATCCCTGGATCGACGGCCCCGCCTACTTCGGGAGCTGGACGCGCACCCACGAGATCCCCCGGGCGCAGCGCGAGGCGATCGACGCGTGCCGGTTCGTCTGGATCTCCCACGCGCATCCCGACCACCTGAGCGCCGAGTCCCTCGAGCGGCTGCGCGGGAAGAAGATCCTCCTGCCGGACCACCGGGGCGCGCGCGTGGCCGAGGGTCTCCGCGAGCAGGGCTTCGACGTGACGATCCTGAAGGACGGCGCCTGGACGCCGCTCACGGACCGCGTCCGCGTCGCGTCCATCTCCGACTTCAATCAGGACGCGATGCTCTTCGTCGATCTCGACGGCACGCTCGTGATCGACGCCAACGACGCGACGGACCGCGGATGCGGCGCGTTCCTCGTGAACTCCGTGCGGAAGGCGAAGACCGCCTACCTGCTCTGGCTCACGGGCTACGGCGACGCCGACATGATCCACTTCGTCGACGAGTCGGGCCGCGCCGTGCCGCCGGGCGCGGCGCGGAAGGACGCCATCGGCCCGTCCATCGCCGAGGTGACGCGGGCGCTGGGGATCCGCTGGTTCGTGCCCTTCAGCTCCATGCACCAGTACCAGCGCGCCGACAGCGTCTGGGCGAACGAGTTCACGACGCCGATCGAGGACCACGCGAAGGGCTTCGAGTCGAAGTCGTGCGAGATCCTCCCGGCCTTCGTCCGCGTCGACCTCGCGCGCGGCACCGTGGAGCGCATCGACCCGGCGCCGCTCCCGGTGCGGTCGATCGATCCGAAGGAGTTCGGCGACGACTGGACGGAGCGGCTCGAGCCGGCCGAGGCGCAAGCCGTGGAGCGCTACTTCCGCCGGATCACGCACCTCGCGACCTTCCTCGACTTCGTGGAGCTCTCCGTCGGCGGCAAGGAGCACCGCATCGCTCTCGGCAGCGGTCACGGCCGGGGCCTCCGCTTCCAGACGCCGCGCCGGTCGCTCGTGCAGGCCGTCGAGTGGGAGGTCTTCGACGACCTCTTCATCGGCAACTTCATGAAGACGACGCTCCTCGGGTCGTGGGAGCGCTCGGGGAACGCGGCGCTCTACCCGCACGTCTCGCCCTTCATCGGCAAGTACGCCGACAACGGACGCGCGCGCACGCCCGAGGAGCTGCGGGACTACTTCGCGGAGTACCGCAAGAGAGGCTTCTTCGACCTCTTCCGCAGCGTCGCCGCGCAGGAAGCGCGCGCGGCGATCCGTCCCTACCTGCCCGGCGTCTGAGGCGTCGGGTCGAAGGGCCGGCCCGGGTCCCAGGGCACGTCGATCTCCGACTCGGCGAGGCCCGTGCGGATGGCCTCGGGCGACGCTTCGCCGGTCTCGACGTCGCGCAGCAGGGAGAAGGAGAAGCGCAGCCGCGCGCGCGCGGAGTCGACGGCCACGGCCGCCACGTAAAGGCCCGTTGGGAGGAGACGCAGCAACGAAGCAGGGAGCCGGAGCGTGGTGTGCCCGGATGCGTCGGCCCGTCCGCGCGCCTCCTTCCACGCGCCGCTCTCCTCCACGTCCTCGGCGCGAAGCGGCACCGACGCGTTCCCGAGGATCCAGCGCGGCCCCAGGCGCCCGAGCAGGAGGCGGACGTCGGCGCCGGGGGCGGTCGCCACCTCGCAGACGCGCGAACCATCGGGCTCCGCGACGACGTGGAGCGCCGTCTCGAATCCCGGCGGCGGCAGCGCCGGCTGATCGCGCGCGCTCCGGTACCAGGCGACGGGGTCTGGCGGGCTCGCGCAGCGGATCGCTCCTTCCTCCGCGAGGGCCGCGAGGAGCGCGCGGGCCTCGATCCCGTAGCCGAGGCGCCGCGGGTGTCCGTCGGGAAAGAGGATCTCCTGACGCGTTCCGATGCGCAGGCACGCCTCCGCGAAGGGCGCCACGTCGACGAGGCGCGCGCCCCGGGCGCGGGCGGCGTCGCGCAGCAACGCGTTCACCTCGGCGAATCGAGGACCGGGATCGAGGTACGTCATCACGAAGAGCCGCGCGCCGGCGCGCGCGGCGAGGCCGGCGGCCTCCGCGACGATGCCTTCGAGGCGGGTCCGGTCCCTCGGCGACAGGGCCGCTCCGTCGCGGCCCGCGAGGGAGAACTCGGCGGCGGGCCTCGCGTCGCCGGAGAGGTCCTCGCGCGCGTGGCCCACCTCTCGGCCCGACGAGGTCTCGCGCCCCGCGAGGACGACGCGGGCGAGGCGCGCGATCCGCAGGGAGTCCCACCAGGCCGCGTCCTCCGGCGGCGCGACCCAGCCATCGTTGACGCCGGCGCGCAGGACCATCGCCACGGGACGGTGCGGGACGATCCCGGCGCGCAGCTCCTCGAGCGCGACCCAGGAGGGCGCGCCCGCGCGCCCGCGGTTCACGGAGACGATGCCCGGCGGCGCGTGCTCGGCGGCGAGCGCCTCGGCGACGGCCGGCATCGCCTCGTCGTCCTCGACCCACAGCCCGAAGGTGTGCGAGTCGCCGGCGAAGAGGACGCGGGGGATCGCGAGGTCGGCCGTCGCCTTGCGACCCGCCGGCCGTGACGTCGCGAGGAGCCACGATCCGACGCGGAGGCCCGCCTCCAGCAGCGCGAGCGCCGCGAGAGACCCGAGGAGGATCGCGAGGGCGCGGCGAGCGGGGCGCGGCATGTCCTGAGGATCGGCAGAAGGATGCCAGGCGCCGGTCTGCGCGTGCTGTCCCGGGAATGGGGTCAGACCCCTTTCTCTCTCCTCTCTCTCGCGCCGCGC
>CAZJHD010000022.1:0-69567 GCA_964545855.1 uncultured Planctomycetales bacterium | reverse complement strand
TTAACCCAACATCTCACGACACGAGCTGACGACAGCCATGCAGCACCTGTGCACGTTCCGCTCTTGCGAGTGTTACCAACCTTTCAGCCGGCTAATTCGTGCATGTCAAGCCCAGGTAAGGTTCTTCGCGTTGCGTCGAATTGAACCACATGCTCCACCGCTTGTGTGAGCCCCCGTCAATTCCTTTGAGTTTTACCCTTGCGAGCATACTCCCCAGGCGGGGCACTTAACGCGTTAGCTCCGGCAGAGAAAAACATAGGATTCTCCTCTACCTAGTGCCCATCGTTTACAGCTAGGACTACCGGGGTATCTAATCCCGTTTGCTCCCCTAGCTTTCGCACCTCAGCGTCAGGAACGGACCAGAGAGTCGCCTTCGCCACTGGTGTTCCTCCTGATATCTACGCATTTCACCGCTCCACCAGGAATTCCACTCTCCCCTCCCGCCCTCAAGCCCTGCAGTATCGGGCGCAGTTCCTCGGTTGAGCCGAGGGATTTCACACCCGACTTACAGGACCGCCTACGTGCGCTTTACGCCCAGTAATTCCGAGCAACGTTTGCACCCCCTGTCTTACCGCGGCTGCTGGCACAGGGTTAGCCGGTGCTTCCTTTCCTGCCTTAGTCAAACAACGCGCTATTAACACGTTGCACTTCTTAACAGGTGACAGGAGTTTACAACCCGAAGGCCTTCATCCTCCACGCGGCGTCGCTCCGTCAGGCTTTCGCCTATTGCGGAAGATTCTCGACTGCTGCCTCCCGTAGGAGTCTGGGCCGTGTCTCAGTCCCAGTGCGGCCGACCACCCTCTCAGGCCGGCTACCCATCACTGCCTTGGTGAGCCATTACCTCGCCAACTAGCTAATAGGACGTGATCTCTTCTCCGTGCAGAAGGTCCGAAGATCCCCACCGTTTCTCCGCAAGACGATGCCGCCTCGCGGACACACTAGGCATTATCGATCCTTTCGAATCGTTATTCCTATCACGAAGGTAGATTGATCACGCGTTACTCGCCCTTTCGCCACTTTACTAACGGAGTTGCCCCCGCTTTCTCGTTCGACTAGCATGTCTGATCCACGCCGCCAACGTTCGCTCTGAGCCAGGATCAAACCCTTCATAGATGTTTTCTTGAAGGACTAGATTACCTAGCACTGGTCCCGACTTGTTATGCAACCGACCGCCGCGGCCACTATGAATAGAAACCGCACGTGTCAGCGCTCTTGGGTCGGGCGCTCTAACTAAATCACTCTTCTCACTCGACTCGCTCGAGGTCAGTGACCTCTATGCGCCGAATGCGAAGGTGAGAGATTACCCACTCGGGTAACTCAAAAGGGCCAACCTTGTTTTCAAAGATCAGTATCCGGACGGGTCGAGTGGGTCGAACTCGGGCTCGGCTCGAACTTCGCGCGAGCGAAGTCGAGACGAGGCACCGGCCGAGGCGCTCGAGACGTCTTCCCGACAAATCGGGTCGGAGAAGGTATCGACCGCCAGGTTCGAGTCAAGGGGCATGCGGCAAGAAATCAGCCCTCTGCGATGCGGCCGCCTTCGGAGAAGCCGCGGATTCGATCTTGAGAGGCGGCGCATGGCTGCCCTGCCCTCGATGAGACCGCGGTGCTCGAGGAGTGGCACCGGGGGGCTGGCTCGCGACTCGAACCCCGAGGGTGGGCAGGGCGAACCCGCTTGCGCTCAGCGATGCGCGATCCCGTCCCGGTCGATCCCGTCTCAGTCGATGCGAACGGCCACGGCGCATCGTCCGCCTGGATCGATCCATGAAGCGAGGCTCTCGACGTCGGCGTTCTTCATGCGAACGCAGCCGTGCGAGATCGCGGCCCCGATGGCGTCGACCGTGTCTGTGCCGTGGATGCCGAAGCTCTCCCAGGGCTCCGCGAAGCGGAGGAACCGCTTGCCGAAGGGGAATCCGGAGTCGCCGTAAAAGAAGACCGCGCCATCCTCGGGGCGCACCCAACGAGTCGCCTCGCGTTGGAATCGGTCGAGATGCTGCACCTCGGTGATCGTGAACGCCCCCCTTGGCGTCGGCGTCTCGCTCTTCCCGATGCCGGCACGGAACGCGTCGAGCACATGCTCTCCGAGCTTGACGCAGATCGAGAAAGAGCTGCGTCGGACCGTGATGGAAATCGAGTCGATCGGCACGCGGAGCTTCCGATCGCCGGGAACGATGTCCGGATTCGCGAGGCGGTTCATGCGCGCGAGAAGCCCGACCCCGGCCTGGATCGGTGGAGACTCCTGACCCAGAGATCGCACGACGCGCGTCAGTGGCGCTGGATCGACGAGGCGCGATCGATAGCTCGAGCGCCGGTCGTACCAGACTCTCTCGTTCACGACGCGCAAACGCTCGAGGATCGGAGCCGCGGCGTCGAAGACGTCGGCGCCGATTCCTCCGAGATGCGCTTCGAGAGCGCGGCCCAGCGCAAGAGCCTCGGCCGGATCCTCGCCTCGGCGCTGGGCGGCGTCCGCTTCCTCGAGCCACTCCTCGGAGCTCCTCGAGCCGGCGGCCGTGGAGTCGGGTCTCGAGGCGTTCGACGGCTCCTGAAGGGGCGCGCCGAGAGCGCTCGTCGCCTCGGCCCCGAGACGTTCTCCGGTCGCTTGGCTTCGCTCGTCGCTGGAGTGCCCCGGCCCATCCGTCGTGGACCCCGGCGCTACGGTCTCGTGCCCGTGAACGGTACCGTCCGCTGCGGAAGCTTCGTGAGTCGATTCCGGAGCCGGCAGCCATCTCCCGGCGACCATGTATCCGGCCGATCCGAGGAGCACGAAGAAGAGCATCAGCAGAATCGCTCGGCGCACGTTCGATCCCTCTCGGCGGTTCTTGGCGGCGAATGGCCCTCGCAGGCTGCTGAGAAACTGCTTCGACGGCGAGCGCGAGGAATCGTCGTCGAGGTCGAGGAGCGACGCCGCAGGCGCATCCAGGGAGATACGTCGAGGACGGCGCGCCGATGAGATCGGCGACGAGGCCCGCGCGCAGCCCGAATGAGTTTCTCAGCAGCCTGCTAGAACGAGAACGCTCCGCAAGAGCAGAGCGTTGCCCTCCACCTTCGCCGTGCAGCGTGTGCCGTGAACCCGTGGTTCACGTGGGAACCTCGCCGCGGTCGTTCCCGCGCACGGATGGTTCCCATTGCATTCTTATAGGTTCGACGGCGTGAACGCTTGATCACGCACGACGCAGAGGGCGGAGGAAGCATCCGCCTCGCACCGCTGCGAATCAAGGCGCGCTCCGATTCCTTCCCCGGGGATCCGCCGCGATCACCCAGCGTCCGGAGTCGGCTCAGACCCGGTCGACGAGGAATCCGACGACGTGTCCCTCCAGCAACGGGGCCTCGATCCAGGAGTCCGTCCCGGGGCCATCCCGCAGCTCCAGGGAATTCGCGCGCACGTCCTGCAGCCAGCTCGCACGGGGCTCTCCGGCACCAACTCCGCGATGCACGCGATTCCCCGGCTCGTCTGCGCGAACGACGACTCGGCAGCGATCCGAGAGCTGGAATCCGCGGTCCCGACGGGCTTGGTTCACCGCGCTCGCGAGCTCGCGCGCGAGCGCCCGATCGATCGCTTCGTCGCTGATGCACACGCTCAGGCTCACGGTGATGCCGCCGTCCGAGTCGCAGGCCCGATCTCCAGGAACCTCGGCCGAAACCACGACGTCGCCGGGCCCGAGATCGAACGGTGTCCCTTCGACCTCGACCGTCACGTTGCCTCCCTCCATCAGGACGACGATCCGAGCGGCGTCCAATCCCTCGATCGCGCGCTGCAGCGCTCGCATGGCCTTCCCCGCGCGCTTCCCGAGCACGGGGAAATTCGGCTTCGCCCGGAGCCGGAGGTCGACGGAGTCCCCCGCCAGCGCGTCCGTGAACGTGCGGACTCGGACATCGTCCACGTTCACCTCCTCGCGCACGGCCTCCTCGACGGCAGCGAGGAAACGACGGGCTCCATCGTCGAGAGAGGGAACGAAGACGTCGATCCGCTCGAGCGGCACCGTGTTCCGGATCCGGTTCTTCTCGCGAATCGCGCGCGCGAGCCGGGCGACGACGAGCGCGTGCCCCATCGCCGCCTCCAGCCCGAGATCCAGATCGGCTCCATGTTCGGCGTCTCGCAGGGGGAAGTCCTGGAGATGCACCGATGCGCATCCCTCGGAATCCCCGTGGGTGCGGTGCCAGATCAATTCCGCAGCGAAGGGCGCGAAGGGCGCGAGACACCGCGCGACGACGCGCAGGACGTGCTGGAGCGTCGCCAGACCCGCGGCGCGATCGGAGAGCGATCCCGATTGGAATCGCCTCCTGCTCCTCCGCACGTACCAGTTCGAGAGCTCCGACTCGCCGAAAGCGCCGATCGCCAGAAGAGCGCCCGGTAGGTCGAAGGAGGTGAGTCGATCGCCCACGGAGCGAGCGAGCGATGCGGCGCGCGACCGGATCCAGCGGTCGAGGAGCGGGGCGTTCGTCGCATGCACCAATGCGGTGCCCCCGAACTCCACCTCGTTCGCATAGGTGGCGAAGAACTGGACGCAGTTCACGAGCGGGAGGATCGTCTGTCGGCGCAGCGAGGTCAGCGCATCGGCGTCGAATCGACGGTCCGTGTGGAGGGCGCCCGAGCCGAGCAGCAGGAGTCGCACGGCATCGGCGCCATGCTTCGCCACGGCTTCGAAGGGGTCCACCGCATTGCCGAGGCGCTTGCTCATTTTGCGCCCGCTCGCATCGAGCACGAGGCCATTCACGATACAGGCCCGATAGGCGCCCGACTCGGGGAGCGGGATCGGCTCGCCCCCGAACGCTCGGTTTCGGTCCACTCGGGTCAGGAAGGTCGCGATCGCGTGGAGCGTGTAGAACCAGCCGCGCGTCTGATCGAGACCCTCGGCGATGAAGGCTGCGGGGAACTGATCGGCGACCGCTCGGCGCGACTCGGCCGTGAACGGCCAACCATGCTGCGCGAACGGCATCGCGCCCGAGTCGAACCAGCAGTCGACCACGGCCGGACTCCGCGTCGCGGCGCCTCCGCATCGGTCGCAGCGCAGCCGGATCGCGTCGATCCCCGGACGGTGGGGATCGATCTCCTCGGGGATCGGATCGAGCGATCGCTGCCGCAACGTCGCGAAGGAGTCGACCACTTGGAACGCCTCGCACGCGGCGCACTCCCAGACGGGGAGCGGCGTTCCCCAATACCGATCGCGCGACAGCGCCCAGTCCACGTTGCCGGCGAGCCACTCGCCGAATCGGCCGCTCCCGATCTCCGGCGGCACCCAACGGATTCGGCGGTTCTCCTCCACCATGGCCGCGCCATAGGCCGTCGTGCGCAGGAACCAGGAGGGCGTCGCGAAGTAGAGGAGGGCCGTGTCGCAGCGCCAGCAGAACGGATAGCTGTGCTGGACCGTCGTGCGCGTGAACAGGCGACCGCTCTGCTTCAGCTGGGCGATCAGCTTCGAATCCGCTTCCTTGAAGAACGTCCCCGCGGCCACGTCGCCGACGGAGACCGCGAAGCGCCCGTCCCGCCCCACGGCCGCCAGCACCGGCAGGCCTTCGCGCGTCCCGAGCACGTGGTCGTCGGCGCCGTAGCACGGAGCCATGTGCACCACGCCGGTGCCGTCCTCCGACGTGACGAAGTCCCCGGCGAACACCCGATGTAGCGCCGCGGATCCTCCCTCCGGCCGCACCGTTCTGAGGTCGGGAGCGCCGATGTCTGGGAAAGGCGCGACATAGCGCATGCCCACCAGCTCGCGCCCCTTCTTCGTCTCGAGGATCTCTCCATCGGGCAGCACGTGCGGAAGACGCTCGCGTGCGAGCCAGAAGGACTCGCCCGGGTGCGCCGCGGATCGCGCGCGCACGTACTCGAAGTCGGGATGCACGGCGGCTCCCGCGTTGCTCGGCAGAGTCCAGGGCGTCGTGGTCCAGACCAGCAGCGACGTGGATGCGTCGTCGGCGAGCGGCAGCCGGATCGTCACCGAGGGGTCCTGCACATCGCGGTACCCCTGTCCCACCTCGTGGCTCGAGAGCCCCGTGCCGCACCGGGGACAGTAGGGAACCACCTTGAGGCGCTTCTCGAGCAGGCCATGCGCCGCGAAGCGCGAGATGAGCCACCAGACGGACTCGACGTAGGCGGCGTGGTAGGTGACGTAGGGATGGTCGTAGTCGAGCCAGTAGCCGATGCGCTCCGAGATCGAGCGCCATTCGGCGAGGTACTGGAAGACGCTCTCGCGGCAGGCCTCGTTGAATCGTGCGACGCCCACATCCTGCTCGATCTGGCGCTTGCCGCTGATCCCGAGGCGCTTCTCCACCTCGAGCTCCACGGGCAGACCGTGCGTGTCCCAGCCGGCCTTCCGCTCGACGCGGCGACCCATCGCCCACTGGAACCGGCAGACGGTGTCCTTGATGGCGCGGCTGAAGACGTGGTGGACGCCGGGACGGCCGTTCGCCGTGGGAGGCCCCTCGTAGAAGACGAAGGGCTCCGCTCCCGCGCGGCGCGACTGCTGCTGCGCGAAGACGCCGGTCCGACTCCAGAAGTCGAGGACCCGGCGCTCGGCCGCATCCGGATGGGCGAGGTAGTCGTCGGGGAACGGCCGAAAGCGGGTTTGCGGCGGCATGAGCGCCCGAGTCTCCGCGCGCGGGCTCCCGAGATCAAACGCGCCGCGTTTGGGCGCGGGAGCGTCCCGCGGCCGTGTCAGACTCCCGCACCATGCTCCGACGCGCCGCGCTGCGAGACGCGATTCCCCTGATCGGCCTCGGACTCGTCGCCGGCGGCGGGACCGCTTTCTTCTTCTTCGCCCGGACGCTCTTCGACCGCGTGCCCCGGTTCTCGCCGCACCCGCGCTACGACGCGGGCGAAGTCGTCGGCCCGCTGGTGCTCACCATGAACGGCCTCGAGATCGCCGTCGCGGCCGCCGTCCTCGCCGTCGCTTGGCTCCGCCGGAAGGATGCCGCCGTCGCTCCCCGAGCGAACGGAGCGCTCCTGATCGCTGCGATGGCGATGCTCGCGATCTCCCTCGTCGAACGGCTCGTGTTCCTGCCCGAGATCGTCTCCCTCCGGGAGTCCCTCGGACGCTCCGGATTCGACGGCGAGCAGCTCTCGCCCGCACGACGCCGCTTCGGGATGCTCCACGGCATCGACAATCTCGCGCAGCTCGCCTGCGTGGCGCTCGCCTGGATCGGGCTGTTCCTCGACCGCGCGGCGATCGCCCGGCCTTTGCGTGCCGATCGCCTCTGACGGGCCGCCTCTACTTCTCGAACAGAACGGCGGCCGGCTCGTGGCGCGGGCCCCGGGCGTCGCACACGGCGAATCCACCCTGCCGGTAGCGACCGTGCATCGTGGCCGCGCCGTACTCGCCATCGGAGCGGATCGCATAGAAGGAGAGATCGAAGGCCGGCCGGCCCGACGCGTCTCGGAGGCGCGCCTCCGCCGTCTCGGCGACGCGGCGCAGCGCCTCGAGGCACGCTTCGTCCGGTCCGCGCCCGAGGCGCATCTGCTCGACGATCGTGTGTGCGCCGGCGACGAGGATGTTGCTCTCTCCGCGGCCCGTGGAGCCCGCCGTGCCCGCGGCGTCGTCGGAGAAGAGGCCCGCTCCGATGATCGGAGAGTCGCCGACGCGGCCCGGGACCTTCCACGCGAGTCCGCTCGTCGTGGTGCAGCCGCCGACGTGGCCCTTCCCGTCCCAGCAGGAGACGTGGACGGTCCCGAGCGGCGGCATCTTCACCGCCTCGCTGATGGGACCGCCCTCCGAGTCCTCCAAGTAGTTGTCCTTGTCGCTCAGCGCGGCGCGCCACTGCAGCCAGACCTTGCGCGACGCGGGCGTCAGGAGGTCCACCTCCTCGAATCCGAGGTCCTTCGCGAACCGGAGCGCTCCGTCGCCGACGAGCAGGAGATGGTTGGTGCGCTGCATCACCGCCATCGCGACCGCCGACGGGTTCTGGATGTTCCGCAGGGAGGCCACGGCGCCCGCGCGATGCTCGGTGCCATCCATCACGGACGCGTCGAGCTCGACGACGCCTTCGGCGTTCGGGAGGCCTCCGAGCCCGACGCCCGTCTCCCGCGGATCGTCCTCCAGGAGGTGCGCTCCCGAAACCGCCGCCTCGACGGCGCGGTCGCCCGCCATCAGGCGCTCCACGGCACGCTGCACCGCGCTGTAGCCCGCGTGCTCAGAGCCCGGCGACGCGGGCCGATGCGCGTTGCCGCTCCCGACGGCCCCCGGGCCCTCCAGCGTGCGGGCGTGCTGCCGGCCGATGGCGAAGACGTGGGGCGAGGACAGCGCGGCGACGGACGCCACGGCCGTGGACGAGAGGAACGTGCGGCGATCGACCGACCGAGAGGCCACGGCGGCTCCTGGCTGAGGAGAGGATCTCCGGATCCTATCGCCCGGAGTCGGCCACCGCGGCCTGGCCGGCTATCGGCGCCGCTTCGCCTTGGGCGTCGCCGGGCGCTTCCGCTTCGCGCGGCTCGGGGCCGTCTTCTTCGGAGCGAGGAGATCGGGGAAGTACCGCCCGATCAGCGGCGCGAGGCGCCGGACCGCCGCCGCAGGGATCGCGGCGCGCTGCGTGAGGATCGCGCTCGCGAGCGCCCGGTCGCAGGTCGAGCAATCCACCGCGGCGACGCGCGGCACGATGGCCTTCACGAGCGCCTTCGCGTTCCCGACGTTCGAGGCCATCACCTTCATCACGGCGTCCACGGTCACGTCCTCGTGCTCCGGGTGCCAGCAGTCGTAGTCCGTCGACATCGCCACCGTCGCGTAATGGATCTCGGCCTCGCGCGCGAGCTTCGCCTCCTGCAGGTTCGTCATGCCGATCACCGCGCCGCCGATCGACCGGTAGAAGTGGCTCTCGGCGCGCGTGGAGAAGGCCGGCCCCTCCATGCAGACGTAGGTGCCGCCCTCGTGCACGACGACGCCCACGCTCCGGGCCGCATCCGCCAGGGAGTGCGCGAGACCGTTGCAGACCGGATCGGCGAACACGACGTGCCCGACGAGGCCGTCGCCGAAGAACGTGGAGGGCCGCTGCCGCGTGCGGTCGAAGAACTGGTCCACGACGACGAAGTGGCCGGGCACGATCTCCTCGCGCAGGGACCCGACCGCGGAGAGCGAGACGATGTGCGTCACACCGAGCGACTTCAGCGCCCACAGGTTCGCGCGGAACGGGATCTCCGTCGGCGTGAGGCGATGTCCTCTCGCGTGGCGCGGCAGGAACACGCAGGGCACGCCCCCGAGGCCGCCGGTCACGAGCACGTCGCTGGGTGGGCCGAAGGGAGTGCGGACGCGCACCTCACGGAGCCCTTCGATGCCCTCGATCTCGTAGAGACCCGAGCCACCGATCACACCGACCTTCACGCTCTGGGACGCGGTCATTCGATTCACCTCGTTCACGGGATGGAGTGGAGAATTCGTCGCATCGGACGACGCGACCGGCGCGGCACGCGCGGCGTCGCTCGGTCAGCGGGGCGCGTCAGGACCCGGTCCGCTGTCGCGCTCCGGGGGAGGATCGCCGCGGTCGCCTCGCCGATCGCCCCCGCCCCCGCGCCCGCCGCCGCCTCCGCTTCCCCCTCGGGGGTAGCGGCCGCGATCCGGGGGCCCGGATCCCCTGCGGAACGGAGGCCGCTGCGGCCGCCCGCCGCGAGGTCCGCGCGGCGGGCCCGACCGAGGCCCGCCCAGACGGGGCGGCTTCGGGAGGATCGACTCCGGCAGGATTCCGCTCTCGCGGAGCTGGGACGGCTTGCGCGCCGGCTGCCGCGTGGTGGGGCGGGGGCGCCGGGGCTCGGCCGATCGCGAGCGATCCGCCGCATCGCCGCCGAAGCTCTCCACGACGGGCCGCGCGAACAAGCGCTTCACGACGAGCGTCGCGTAGCTCCCCCGCGGGAGCTCGAAGCGGATCCGAAGCTTCGCCAGTCCCGGATTCAGGTCGTCGCGCACGGGCTCGCGCACGCGAACGTGCTCGGGAACGACGAGGATCGCGCGCTCTTCGGCCTTGAACGCGAATCCCTCGACTCCGGGAACCGCGAGCCGGTCGAGCGTGAGCCCCTCCTGCGCCAGCACGGCCGAGACCACGCGCTTCACCTCCGGATCGCCGAGCACCACGTCGGGAGCGAGCAAAGGCATCGTGCGGCCGACGACGCTCGCGCGCGCCTCCTCCGGAAGACGCGTGAAGGCGACGAGGGGTCCGTCGTCCGTCGACAGGAGCGCGCGGTCGTCCGGCGACACGCGCTCTCGCAGGAACGTGCTCACGGACTGGTTCCAGAGATGGCTCTGATAGGCGTAGAGATGGATCAGACGGATCCGCGAGCCGACGAAGCGGAAGGCTCCCGCGAAGTCCTTCGGATTGCTCGCGAGATGCCGGAAGACGGAGATGTGCTTGCCTCCGCGGCAGAGGCTCACGCACTGCTCGAAGTCGCCCCAGGCGCGGCGAAGCCTCCCCTTGAACGCCGCCTCCCGCGGCGGATCGAAGGGAGACGGCTGCAGCAGGCACCGCATCAGCGCCGATTCGATCTCGCCGTCGATCATCTCGCGAACGAGGAAGCCCTGGCCGTGGCGGAGCGCCCCGAATCGCTGATCGTCGAAGTAGTTCGGCACGCCGTCGCGCCGCACCGACTCGATCGCGGAGTCGAATCGGTTCAGGTCGTCGAGGGTGAGCCCGCGGATCACGAGGTCGAAGGAGTTCGCCCGGACCGAGTCCGACGAGATCGGCCGTGCCGCATCGGCGACCCATTCGACGTGGAGGTCGAGCTCCTGGATCCCGACGCGCGGTCCGCCCGCGATGGAGACGTACTGGACCGTCACGCCCTGCCGGTCCTTCAGACCGGCGATCTCGACCGAATGCTTGGGGACGTTCGCCTCGCGCGCGATGCGCTCCACCGCCTCGAGCGTCGTGAGCTTCGTCTTCGTGACGCGATAGACGCGGTGCTCTCCGGGCCCCTGCGTCGCACCCTCGTTCAACACTTCGAGGACGCGGAAGTCGCCGGGCTGCTGCTTGAGTCTCATCGCGGTCTCTCCTCGTCTTCGTACCCGGGCCGCGCGGTCGCCCCGTTGCCGGATGCGCCCGTCACCGGCCCGAGACCCCGGTGGTGTCGGAGCACGCGCAGCAATCGTTCGAAGTCTCCCGGGAGCGACGCTTCGGCGCGGCGACGGGGCATGCCGCCCTCGGCCTCGAAGGCGACGAGGCGGACGTGGACCGAGGAGTGCTCGACGATGGGCACCTCCCTGCGGCCCGGCTTGGGTCTGTATCCGCGCTTCAGGTCGCGCAGGCCGATGGAGGTCCGCCGGCCATAGACCGGATCGACCACGAGCGGGAATCCGGCGGCCTCCAGGTGCGCCCGCACCTGATGGGTCCGATGGGTCCGCGGAACGGCGCACACGCGCGCGAATCCGTCGAACCTCTCCAGGACGCGAACCTCCGTGAGCGCCGGATCGCCCTCCTTCGGATCCACGACGCGGCGACCGGTGCGGCGACGATCGGCCCCGAGCCGGTGCTCCACGACGAAGGCGTCCTCCGAAGGACATCCCTCGACGATGGCCTCCTCCTCCACGCGGACCGCGCCCGTGCGGAACTGGGCTCGGAGCGCACGCGTCGCCGCGAGCGTCTTCGCGAGGAACAGCACGCCGCTGGTCGCCCGATCGAGCTTCTGCACGACGCGGAGCACGTCGCCCACCGGCGCGGGCCGGACGCGCGCGCGCCAGGTCGGGTCGGCGCGATCGAGGGACTCCGGATCGGCGTGGACGCCCGCCGGCTTCGCGAGAGCCACGGCTCCCTCGTCGTCCAGGAGGATCGCGAGCTCTCCGTGCGGGTCCGGCGCGGTGTAGGGCAGCGGCGCCACGTCCGTGTCGACCGTGACGACGGCGTTTCGATGGAGCGGACGAGACGTCGTCATGGGAACCCCGTTCACGCGAACACGTCCGTCGCGGACGAGGTTCCTCAGCTCCGAACGATCGATGTGCGGGAAGGACAGGCCGAGGAAGCGGTCGAGGGGCACGCCGGCGAGGTTCCGGGGCACGACGATCGAACCTCCCGGTTCTCCCGCCGCGCCTCGCGGATCGCTGCCTCGACGTTCACTCTCCGGACGGCCCACGCCCCACCCGCTCGCGGCCCGCTCGCTCGCGCCCCACTCGATCGCGCCGCAGCGTCGCGAGGTACGGCAGGTTTCGGTACCGGCCGGCATGGTCGAGTCCGTAGCCGATCACGAACTCGTCCCCCACCTCGAAGCAGCGGTAGTCGGCCTTGCTCTCGACCGCGCGTGCGATCCGCTTCTCCAGGAAGACGCACGTCTTCACGTCACGCGCACCGAAGGCTCCGAGCTTCTCGCGCGCCGCCGCGAGCGTCCGGCCGGAGTCGAGGATGTCGTCCACGAGAATGACCCGCCGGCCCTCCACCTCCCGCGGATCCGGAAGGAGGCGCAGGTCGACCCTTCCCGACGACTCCGTTCCGTCTCCGTAGGACGAGGCGTGCAGGAAGTCGATGCGCAGTGGCATCGG
Source organism: uncultured Planctomycetales bacterium (assembly GCA_964545855.1). GTDB lineage: Bacteria > Planctomycetota > UBA1135 > UBA1135 > JACQFD01 > CAZJHD01. Next base: position 57,133 of record CAZJHD010000022.1, on the reverse strand, counting down.
CATCCTGCGGATCAGGTCCGCCGCGAAGACGAGCGAGCCGCGGAGGCACGCGACGAGGCAGGGCTCGTCGTGGCGATAGTCGGCGAGGAGGCGCTGGGCGAGCTCCTCGAGACCCGCGCGGATCTGGTCCTCCGTGAGGAGGATGCGCTCGACGTCGGGATCGATGGCCGGGTCCATTGCGCCCGAGCATAGCAGCGGCCCGACGGGGCGCTCCGGCGCATTGTTCCGCAGGAGGACAGCGGGAGACGGTGCTCCCTGCGATGGCCAGGCGGTCGTTCGGGCGGAGGAGTCGGAGGACCGAGAGATCGTGAAGGAATCGCCGCCGCTGGCCCGAGGCCGGGCGAGAGTGAGCGACGAAGCCGCGGCCGCTCGCGGCCGGCGGTCGCCCGGCGCCGATTCGTTCAGGACCTCGGAGCCGTCACCGCCGCCGGAGCCTTCCGCAGCGTGAACCAGAAGCAGGCGCCCTCGCCTTCCCGGCTCCGCACGCCGATCCGGCCGCCGTGCTCCTCCACGATCCCCTTGGAGATCGCGAGGCCGAGTCCCGTCCCGCCCTTCGCCCGCGCATCGCCCGAATCCGCCTGCTCGAAGCGGCCGAAGATGCGTCCGAGGAACTCCTCGGGAATCCCGGGTCCGTGGTCGCGGATCGACACCTCCACCTCGTCCTCCGAGAGGTCGCGCGAGCGGAGCTCGACGGAGGAGCCCACGGGCGAGAACTTCAGAGCGTTCCCCAGGAGGTTCGTCATCACCTGGATGACGCGGTCCTGGTCGGCGAGCACGGGAACGGCCTGCACCTCGACGTCCACGCGCACGCCTGCCGTCCGCGCGACCGATTCGATCCCCTCGACCGTCTTCTGCGCCGCGTCCGCGAGCGAGATGGGGAGGATTCGCAGGCGAACCTTGCCTCCGTCGAGCTTCTCGATGTCGAGGAGGTCGTGCACGAGCCGGATCAGCCGGTCCGCGTTCTGGATCCCGATCTGGATCATCGACCCGGCCTTCGCCGGGACGTCACCGCAGGCACCGCCGGCCATGAGACCCAGGGCGCCCCGGATCGAGGTGAGGGGCGTCCGCAGCTCGTGGGAGACGGTCGACACGAAGCTGCTCTTCATGCGCTCCATGCGCTCGCGCTCCGAGGTGTCCCGGAAGATGCTCGTGTAGAGCCCGTCGGCGGATCGCAGCTCTCCGAGGGTCGCCTCGATGGGGATCTCGATCCCGTCGCCCCGCGTGGCAGCGAGGGAGGCGGCTCCGGTCCGGTCGCCGCGAACGCGCTCGAACGCACTCCTCGAGCCGCCGTCCTGCTTGCACCGGAAGAGGTCGTCGAATCGCCGTCCGACGATCTCCTTCACGCCGAGCCGGAGGATCCAGGCGGCGGCCGCGTTGGCGCTGCGGATCGAACCCGCGGCGTCGAGGGAGAGGATGCCGTCCTGCGCGCTCTCGAGCACCGATCGCAGCTCCTGCTCCGATCGCGCCAGGTCCCTCGTGCGCTCCTCCACGCGATGCTCCAGCTCGCTCCGGGCCCGCAGCAGGTCGTCGTTCGTCGACTGCAGGTCCTCCACCAGCTGCTCGAAGGACTCGGCGAGGTCCTCCACGTCGTCGTTGGTGCGCGGAACGTCGGGCAGGATCCTCTCCCCGGCTCGCAAGGAGTCCACGCGATCCCGGAGCCGGCGCACCGGCCGAACGATCGAACGCGCGACCCAGCTGACGGCGCCGGCGAGAACGGCGACGATCGCCACGTTGAACCCGAGGAAGCTCGTGAGGCCTTCGGACACGATGACGAGCGCGCTCGTCTCGGGGTAGCAGACGAGCGCCGTGAGTCCGAGCCCGAGATCCGTCGGGCGGGGCGCCGAGACCCACGCGGCGCCGACGGCCTGCAGGCCGTCCATGCCGGGGATCGCGAGCGTCCGGAACGCCGGCTCGTCGGATCGGAGCTCCCAGACGAGGGACTGTGGCAGCTGGATCGGCGCCGCGTGGGCCGAGGTCATCAGCCGTCCATCGTGGGTCAGGAGACCGATGCGCGGCGACTCCTCGCCCGGCTCCGACGCGAGGAGGCGGAGCAAGTCGACGGCCGGAACGCGCGCCTGGAGGACGCCGAGGATCGATGCCTCGATCCGCTCTCCGTCGCGGGCGTACACCGGAACCGAGATCGAGAGGTCGGGAACGTCCGAGAGCGCATTGGACGATGCGCGCCCGAAGACGCGCATGCCTTCCAGGGCGCGGGACGCGGCGCGCCAATCGGAGATGGGCCGGCCCGCGAACCAGTCGTCGTCGGAGCTCGCGATGATCTCGCCGGATCGGTCCGCGAGGTCGAGACCGGTGAGGGTCCCGCTCGCCCCGAGCCGGATCGAGCGCAGGACGCGCGTCACCGCGGCCCTCTCGATCTCGAAGGCGTCTCCGCCACCTGGCGCGGCCGACGACTCGGTCCTGGGGCGTGTCGCGGCGCGATCGCTCGCCAAGCGTGCGAGCTCTGCGACGTCGGGGATCGCACCGAGGACCTCGACGCGCCCCGCGAGCGCATCGAGGACGACGGAGAATCCCCGCGCCACCTGCACCGCTTCGGCGCGGTGGCGCGATCCGACGAGCCGCGTGAGCTGTCCCCTCAGGACGCCGAGCCGCCATGCGAGGATCGCGACCATCGGCAGCACGACCAGGAGACCGACGGTGACGAGGAAGCGCGACTGGAGCCGGGTCCGCTTGCGATTCGGCGGACGCAGTCTTCGGGCGATCGGGAGACGCCGCACCGATCACACCTCGCCGACTCGGGGTCGAGTCGGCTCGCTGGGCGGCATCGGGGCGTCGGTCGGGCGTTCCATGCCAGTCGGGGATCGAGTACGGCCGCCTCCACGCCATGCCTCGGCGACACCTCCGGCGGACCGTGGGTCGGCGCCAGCTCGGGCGACCACCCTTCTTTCGATCCCTTCCGGAGCCTCCCTTGAGCACCGCCCACCGATCCCAGGCGGATCGATCCGGCTCCGACGACATACTGCGACGATCGTGGCCACGCTCCTGATCGCCGGAGGAACGCTCCTCACTCTCGCGCGGCCCGACGCGGCGCCGGTACCGGGCGACCTCTGGTGCGTCGACGGGACGATCGCCGCCGTCGGAGCCGCGCCCCGCGGCACGACGCCCGACCGCGTGATCGATGCGAGCGGCTGCTTCGTCCTCCCCGGATTCGTCCAGGCGCACGTGCATCTCGTGCAGACCCTGTTCCGCGGGGAAGCCGAGGGAACGGGCCTCCTGGAGTGGCTCCGGCGATTCGTGTGGCCCCTCGAGGCGGCACACGACGAGTCGACGCTCCGTGCATCGGCGCGGCTGGGGCTCGCGGAGTGTGTCGAGGCGGGCGTCACGTCGATCCTCGACATGGGCACCACCCATGGGCACGAGGCGGTCCTCGAGGAGATCGTCGCATCGGGGATCGGCGGTTGGTCCGGCAAGGCGATGATGGATCTCGACCTGGACGGCACGACGCCGCACCGCCTCCTGGAGTCGACCTCCGCATCGATCGACGGGGCGGAGGCTCTCGCGGAACGCTTCGACGGAGCCGGAAGCGGCCGCGTGCGCTACGCCTACGCGCCGCGCTTCGCGCTCTCGGCGACGCCGGAGCTCCACCTCGAGGTCGGTGCGCGCGCCGCGCGGCTCGGCCGCCGGGTGCACACCCACGCGAGCGAGACCCGGGACGAGGTCGACGCGGTGCGGCGGCGCTTCGGCGCGCCCTGCGTCCGCCACCTCGCCTCCGTCGGGCTCGGCGGCGCCGAGGAAGGCGCTGCGCGGCAGGGCCGTTGGACCCTCGCCCACGGCGTGCATCTCGAGGACGGGGAGGTGGAGATCCTCGCGCGCACGGGCGCCGGCATCGCGCACTGCCCGACGAGCAATCTGAAGCTCGCCTCGGGCATCGCCGACGTGCCGCGGCTCCGAGCCCACGGAGTGGCCGTGGGGCTCGGGAGCGACGGCGCTCCATGCAACAACCGTCTCGATCCATTCCGCGAGATGTCGCTCGCGGCCCTGCTGCCGCGGCGCCACGGCGATGCGCTGGCGCTCGACGCGCGCACGGCTCTCTCCCTCGCCACCCTCGAGGGCGCCCGGGCGATCGGTCTCGAGGACGTCGTCGGTTCGCTCGTGGTCGGCAAGCGCGCGGACGTGATCGTCCTCGATCCCGGCTTCCCCTCGACCGCTCCGGCTCGCGATCCCTTCGCAACCGTGGTGCACGCCGCGTCTCCGCGGAACGTCCGCGACGTCTTCTGCCAGGGCGAGCCGCTGAAGCTCGCGTTCCGGCCAACGCGCTTCGACCCCCGCGCCGTGGCGGCGGGAGCGACGGAGGCGAGCCGACGGCTCCTCGAGCGGTCCGGCCTTTCGTGAGCTCGGCGCGCTCCGGCCCGCACCGCCTCGGGATCCCGCGAGAGACCGCGCGCCGTCCGCTCGCGTCGGGGAAGATCTTCGACGTCGTGCGGTGCGCGCTGCGCTACCGCGACGGCCGGAGCGCCGCGCACGACCTCGTGATCCACGGAGGCGCCGCCGTGTTCGTGCCGATCCCACGGCCCGGCCGAGTTCTCCTGGTGCGACAGTACCGGCACGCGGCCCGACGCCGTCTCTGGGAAGTGCCCGCCGGACGGCTCGAGCGCGGCGAGCGACCACTCACGACGGCCCGGCGCGAGCTCGCGGAGGAGTGCGGGCTCCGGGCCTCCTCCTGGGAGCGCGTGACGTCCTTCTGGCCGGTCCCCGGCTACGCGACGGAGGTGATGCACCTCTACTTCGCCCGCGGACTCTCCCCGGCCGCTCCGGGCGCCGAGCCCGACGACGACGAGGACATCGAGACGCGGGAGTTCACGCACGCCGAGCTCTTCGCCCGGATCGCGTCCGGGGAGATCATCGACGGGAAGACGCTCGTGGCCGCGTTCTTCCTCGCGCGAGGCGCCGGCGCGCGACGGGTGCGAAAGCGGAGCCCGCGTCGTTGAACTGACCCCACGCGATCGCCACGCTCCCGGCACACCTCGGTTCGACACCTTCGCCGCAGCAACGCGCCGGGCCAGACGCCCGCCGGTGCGCATTCGTGGCACGCGTGGGCTCCCTCGGCCCCGGAGGTTCTCGACCTTGGCTCGCATTCTCGCCATCGACGACGACGCGCTCGTCCTCTCGACGCTTCGTGAACTCCTGGAGATCGACGGCCACGAAGTGACGGCCGCCGCCGACGGAGAGTCGGCGATCGATCACGCCGGCCGCGAGATCTTCGACATGATGATCTGCGACCTGAGCCTTCCGGGGATCGGCGGCTCGGCCCTCGTCGAGACGCTCCGCGAGATCGCACCGACGGTCCCGATCGTGACGCTCACGGGCTTCGCCTCGATCGAGAGCGCCGTCTCGGCCATGAAGGCGGGCGCCAACGACTACGCCACGAAGCCCGTGCGTCTCGACGACCTGCGGACGCGCGTGACGCGGGCGCTGGAGAAGTCGCGACGGCAGCTGAACCGGCGCCAGCGGGAGCTCCGCTCCATGTTCCTGAAGTCGATCCGGAGCCTCGTGCTGACTCTCGAGGCGAAGGACGCCTACACGAAGAACCACTCGCTCAAGGTGGCCGCCGTCTCCGACCGCATCGCCGAGACGATGGGATTCACGCGGGACGCGCGGCGGCGGATCCACCTCGCGGCGCTCCTGCACGACGTGGGGAAGATCGGGATCTCCGAGAAGGTCCTCCTCAAGAACGGCCCGCTCACGCCTTCGGAGTTCGAGCACATCTGCGAGCATCCGCTCATCGGCGAGAGGATCCTGCAGCCGATCATGGGCGCCTACAGCGACGTCGTCGCCGCCGTGAAGCACGAGCACGAGCGATTCGACGGCCGTGGCTATCCCTCGGGGCTCCGTGGCGAGGCGGTGCCCCTCGCGTCGCGGATCATCATGGTCGCCGACTGCTACGACGCGATCACGAGCAACCGTCCCTACCGTGCGGCCCAGGCCGACGACGCGGCTTTCGACGTGATCCAGCGGGGCCGCGGCACCCAGTTCGACCCCCAGGTGGCGGACGCGTTCCTCCAGCTCCGGAAGACGCTCACGCCGTCGCTCGCGGAGGAAGCGACGTCTCTGGCCGACGCAGCAGCCCTGTCCGCCGAGGTCGCCTAGACAAGGGTTGGACCGGCCGCTGCGAGGACCGGCGCCGAGCGCGGGCCGAGCGGCGACCATCTCGGGCGCCCCTCGATGCGCGCGAGGAGCGCGTCGAGGTCCCGCGTCCCCCGGAGGCTCTCGAGCACGCGGGCGGGCGAGCCCCAGTCGCACCACCCCGAGTCGGCGATCGGAAGCACCGCGAGGTTCGAAGCCCGCTCCAGGACCTCGCGGCTGAAGTTCGTCGCCTGCAGCTCGGCGTAGACCGAGCGCATCTCGTCGGCCCGAGGCTCGGCCCCGCGCCCGCGGAACAGATCGCCGATCCGCGCCGCCGGCTCCGGGAGATGGCGCTCGGCGAGGCTCCAGAGGGCGGCTCCCCTTCCCACGAGAACGAAGGCGTTCACCAGGCCGCCGCTCGCGTGGAGCCGTTCCGCCACCGCGAGCTCCGGCTTCTCGACGAAGCGGTCGACGCGATGCGCTCTGCCGGCGCCGAGCCGAGCGCCGGGGACGATCCACCCGTACTCCGTCTCTGGGCCCTCCGGCTGGACGCCGAGGAGGGAGATCCAGGGCGCGCGCCGCCGCGCGTCCGCGACGGCCTCCGCCGCCGCCTCGAGGAAGGGCGCGGGCCGCGGGACGTGGTGGTCGCTCGGGAAGAAGGCGACGGTCGCGGCCGGATCCCGCGCGAGGATCCACGCGAGCGGAAGCAGGAGACCGGGACCGGTGTCGAGGTTCCGCGGCTGCGCGAGGACGTGGGAACCCGGAAGGACACGCTCGAGCTGCGCCCGGGCGAGTGGAGCATGGGCCTCGGGAACGACGGTGACGCAGCGCGCGGCCGGAACGAGGTCTCGGACCCGCTCGGCCGTCGCTTGCAGCAGCGAGCGGTCGCCGAGCAGCGTCGCGAACTGCTTCGGACGGGGCTCGCCGTACAGAGCGGTCGTGAGCGGCGCGAGCCGGCGTCCTTCGCCGCCGGCCAGGAGGACGGCCCACACGCCGCCGGCGGTCGCGGAGGCGGAGGGAGGACGAACCGGTGCGGACGGGAGGATCGCTCGGGGCATCGGGAGGCGCACCGGCGGGCCGGAGATTCCGGCCGCCGGGCGACCTCCCTCGATGCGGGCGGTGCTTCGCCGTTTCGCGCGCGGCCGTCAGCGCGCCGGCGCGTGCGGCGACGGGATCAGGATCCCCTGGGGCGATCGACGCCCATCGAGCGCGTCGAGCTCGTCGGCGGCGAGGAGCGTCGCGCGGTCGACGCCGAGGAGCTGCGCCGCGGCATCGACGACGTGGGCCCAGGTGCATCCGTTCACGAAGAGGAGCCCGGCCACGTCGAGCGTTCCCCCCTGATTGCGATACCCGAGCCCTCGCGTTCGCGCGCCGGTGTGCACCGGCGACAGCGTGCCCAGGAACGGCTCCGGATGGCCGTGCACGACGAAGATCCGGAGGTCGGACTCCGCCGGGAAGAGCTCGTCTCGCGTCGCGCCGCGAGCGAGATGCGCCTCCTCGAATCGGTCGCGCGGCGCGCGGAATCGCCCCGGCTCCAGGAGGTAGTTCACGGCGTGCGCCACTCCGCGCTCCGCGAGACGCAGCGAGGCGCGCGCCACCTCCTCGAGCTGGTAGGCGCCGATCGCCGTGAGCACGAGGCGCGCCCTCGACGGCTCGTGGCCGAGGAACGGGAGCCGAGCACCGCCGCGCTCCAGCAGGGTCCGCGCCTCCGTCCCGTCGAAGAGGTCGGCGACGTGCGATTGCTTCGGGACGACGAGGGTCCACGTCTGCGCACGCGACTGGAAGACCGCGTGGATCACCGCCGCCGCGCCGTTCGTGTCGGCCGGGAACAGGACGCGCGAGACGTGCGACGCCTCGCAGAGGAGCGCCTCGCAGAGGCTCGGGTCCTGATGCGACTGCTCGTTCTTCCCGTTCTCCCAGAGGTGCGACGTGAGGACGAGCGGCATCGAGAGCCAGCCCGGCGACTGCCCCGCGGCGATCGCGTGCTGCGTGAAGATGATCTCCTGACGGAGCAGGCCGTGCATCTTCGCCGCGAAGGCCTCGTAGCTGACGACGAGGTTCAAGCCCGATTCGTTGCCGATCGCCGCCGCTGCCACCGCCTCCTCGTTCAGCGCCGTGATGACCGCGCCGTGGACGCTCTCGGCGACGCCCTTCTCGGGATCGGTGACGCGGTGCCGGAGCAGGTCGAGGGTTCCGCCCATCCGATTCGAGCGCAGCTCGTCGGGATTGCCGACGCGGGGCCGGAGCCCGGGATTCGCGCGGACCCACGCCTGGAAGCCGCGATCGACGGCGTCCATCGGGCAGCCGCGCGTCCACGCGTTCCGATCGCCGCGATCCGCCGGAACGGGGCGCGCCTCCTGGGCCGGCGGCACCGTGTAGGCGGGCCTCCGCGTGGCGAGCGCGTGATCGCGCTCGCGAGGACGACCGCTCGCGTCGTGGCGCGCGAAGGCGGCGAGTGCCGGCCGCAGCTCCGTCTCCGGAACGAAGAGACGCTTCGCGCCCGAGCGGAAGCGCGAGGCGGCCTTGCCGTCGACGGACGGGTTCGCACCGAGGGGAAGGTTGTGCGAGGCGTTCGTCCCCGCTCCCGGGAAGCCGTGGCCCTTCACCGTGACGGCGATCCCGTAGGGGAGCTGCACGGGGTACTTGCCGGTGCGGCGCGCCTCCGCGCCGCGCTCCTCCAGGAGGCGCTCCATCTCGAGGATGGCCCAGACGTAGGCGGCGGGGTCCTTCCCGTCGAAGACGATGGGATCGAATCCGTTCAGCTTCAGGTGGCGGCGGAACCAGGAGACGCCGCCCTGCTGCGACATCGTCGTGCGCTGATCGATGCGCCGTCCGTTCGCGATCATGATGGGCACGACGAGACCCGAGTCCTCGGCGCGCCACCAGCGCGCCGCCCAGTCGCTCCCGCGCTGCTCCTCGAAGGCGCCGTCGCTGAGGAAGACCACGAGGCGCTCTCCCGGGAGCGGCATGTGGACGTACTGCAGCTCCGCGAAGCCGAGGTAGCCGCCCTCGGCGAGACCGCCCGCCGTGTGCACGTTCACGTGGCTGCCGAGGGGCGACTCCTGCCGGCCGTCGTCGCCGATCCGGTAGGAGTAGAAGTCGGAGACGTAGCGGCTGAGCCCCGCGTCGTCGACCGCGTAGCGCGCCGCGTGCGCGGGCGTCGTGTTCCCCACGAGGAGGTTCAGGGAGTCGATGGCCGCGACGGTGTGGCCCTGCCCCATGAGCCACGATCGCGTCACGGAGGTGACGGCGTTCGCCGCGAGGTAGCCGGCATAGGCCGGAACCATGTTGAGCGCCCCTCCGGTGTGTCCTTCGGGCTTCGGCTTGAAGTCCTCGCGCGCGAGCGGCGCACCGTCGAGCCGCACGCGCCGCGCGTAGGTCTCGTGGACGACGAGCCACATGCCGGCATTCGTCAGGCGATCGAGCGCCTCGAGGACGTCGAAGAGCGAACCCTCGGCGCCGGCATCCGGCAGACGGCGCGCGAGATCGTGGATGCGGGTGATCGTCGCGGGCGTGTGACGGACCACGCCCGATCCGGCGGCCCATCGCGCGAGCCGCGCGTCCTCGCGGAGGATCTGCGCCACGCGGGACGTGCCGGCGGTGCGGGGAGCGGGAGAGGAGTGCGGAGTCGGATTCATGAGTCGATCGAAGGGGTCGTCGTGGATTGCGTCGTGTGCATGGGTCCCGGAGCCGGGGATCGGGAGCTGGAGGAGCCGCGTCCCGCCGAGGCGAGAGCCAGCGAGGTCTCGCGCAGGAGGACGGTCTCCTCGTCGGCGGGCACCACGTGCGCGTGCACCGCCGCGTCCGGCGAGGAGATCGTCGCCGGCTCGCTCCCGACGGCATCGTTGCGCTCGGGGTCGATGCGAATTCCGCTCCACTCCATCGCGGACAGGATCGCGAGTCTCGCCGCGCGGGAATGCTCGCCGATCCCGCCGCTGAAGACCACGTGATCCACGCCTCCGAGCACCGCGATCGCTCCCGCGAGGTGCTTCCGCGCGCGGTGGACGAAGAGGTCGAAGGCGAGCGCCGCGCGTTCGTGTCCCTCGCCTCGCAGCCGCTCGATCTCGCGGAAGTCGGACGACACCCCCGAGACGCCGAGGAGCCCCGAGCGATCGCTCAGCCACCGGATCACCTCCTCGACGCGCGTCCGCTCGTGCCTCGCCAGATGGAGCACCACCGTCGGGTCGACATCGCCCGAGCGCGTCGACATGACGAGCCCCTCGAGAGGACTGAAGCCCATGGACGTGTCGATGGAGCGCCCTCCTCGGATCGCGGAGACAGAGCAGCCGCTCCCCAGGTGGAGCGCGACGAGCCGCCCTGCTGCGGCCTCCGCACCCTTCCATGCGGCCAAGCGATCCACGACGGATCGGAGCGCGAGCCCGTGGAATCCGAAGCGGCGAAGCCCGTGCCGCGCGACGAGCTCGTGCGGCAGCGCGTAGGCGCGCGCGACCTCCGGGAGCGTCGCGTGGAACGCGGTGTCGAAGACGGCGGCGACGGGCAGCCGCGGGCCCACGAGCCCGCGCACCGTGCGGAGCACCGCGAGGCTCGCGGTGTTGTGCAGCGGCGCGAGATCCTGGAGCACGTCGAGGGCCCGGAGCACCTCGTCGTCGACGAGCGTGGTCGCACGGAAGCGTTCTCCCCCATGAACGAAGCGGATCCCGACGCCGTCGAGCGCTGCGCCACGCGGCCCGTCGGCGGCGAGGTTCTCCCGAATCCACTGGAGCGTCCACTCGGCCGCCTCGGCCGCGTCGTGGAGCCGCGCCGGTGTGGGCTTCCCGCGCTCCGCTCCACGGGCCGCCCAGGCCTTCGCGCCGGGCCCGAGGGACGACACGGCGCCGGCCGCGCACTGCATCGAGTCGCCGCTCTCGCCGATGTCGGCGCACCGGAAGCGCAGGGAGGAGCTGCCGGGATTCAGCGCGAGGATCCTCATGGGGAGCGACGGCGGCATTCCTCAGCGAACGACGGTCCACTCGCCCGCGATGCGGCTCACGACGGCAGGCAGCTGGAGCGTCGAGGTCCCGGCCCACCCCCGAACGGGCGGACGGCCCTCGCCATCCGCGACGAAGACGAGCCTTCCCTCGAGGCGCGGCTCGAGATCGAGGGAGGCCCGATCGAACCGCTCGAGACGCAGGGCCGATCCACCGACGACGGCCCGGAGCCACGTGCGCTCGCGCTCGACGGCTTGCTCCACGGGAAGGCCGAAGGCGCGCGCGGTCTCCTCCTGCTGGACGGCGAGCCGCCAGAGGATCCTCTCGACGTCGCCGCTGGCGAGTCCGCCGTGCAGCTCCTCGAAGAGGTCGAGGATCGCGCCCCGGTCCGCCTCGGACGGGAGCACCGCCGGCGCGTCGAGCCATGCCCATCGCGGGATCGGCTCCTCGACCGTGAAGCGCCCTTCCCAGGAGAGATCGATCGTCGTCGCGCTCAGGGCGGAGCCGGACCACCATCGGAAGGCCGTCACCCGGTCCGAGGCGCCGAGGGATGCCGAAGGCTCCACGCGATCGACCTCCAGCTCGAACATCTGCTTGTCTCCGGGGGCCGCGGCGCCGAGGCGCACCTGCAGGACGTTCTCACCGCTCAGGAGCCAGTGATTCACCGCGACCTGCTGGATGCGCGGGATCCCGGCCGTGTCGCGGAACACCGGCACGCCGTTCAGCAGGACCTCGCTGCGCAGGCCCGAGGTCTCGAGCTCGACGCGGTACTGGGCGAGCGGGGCCACTGGTCCTCGACGGTCCGCGTCCGGCGCCGTCGCTACGAGCCCGCCGCGAATCGCTCCGCCGCTCCGAGGACGCGCAGGACGTTCCCGGAGCAGATCTTCTCCAGGTCCGGCTCCGAGTAGCCGCGGCGCAGGAGCTCCGCGAGGAGATTCGGATACATCGAGACGTCCTTCAGGCCCGTCGGAAGGCTGTCGCCCACGCCGTCGAAGTCGGATCCGAATCCGACGTGATCGACGCCCACGAGCCTCACCACGTGATCGATGTGGTCGGCGACGTCCTTCACGTCAGCGAATCGGCTCGGATTCTCCCGCGACCACTGGCGCGCGCGCTCCCGCAGCTCCGGCGCACCGGGCGCGAGGCCATGCTCGATCCGCCAGCGCTCGAGCGCGGCACGGCGCTCCTCGCCGGCGCGCCGGATGTCGTCGAGGAGGAATGAGGACCCGAAGTTGATCTGGATCACTCCACCGCGCTCGGCGAGGCGACGGATCATCGCGTCGCTCATGTTCCGCTCGAAGCCCGGCGTGAAGTGGCGGCAGCTCGAGTGCGACGCGATCACCGGGACGCGCGAGAGCTCGAGGACCTGGAAGAACGTGTCGTCGGAGACGTGCGAGACGTCGATCAGGATCCCGAGCTCGTTCATCCGGCGCACGACGTCGCGGCCGAAGGGCGTGAGACCCTTCGAGGTGTGACGCGTGTCGAAGGACGAATCGCAGATGTGGTTGTCCTTCGAGTGGCACAGCGTGATGTAGCGGATCCCCCGGCCGTGGAAGTGATCGAGGTTGCGGAGATCGCCCTCCACGGGACTGCCGTTCTCCATTCCCATCAGGAGAGCGATCCGGCGATCCGCGAAGGCGGCGTGGACATCCGCCACGGAGCGCGCCATGCGGAACTTGTCGGGCGCGCGCGCCGCGAGCGCTTCGACGCCGTCGATCAGCTCGTCGGCGAGGGCCTTGGCGCCGCCCTTCTCCTCGTACTCCGCCGGGACGTAGATGGAGAAGAACGGCGCGTCGAGCCCGCCGGCGACGGCACGCGGGTAGTCGAAGTCGCCGCCCTCGGTCGCCTGCGACACGTCGTCCGGCCGCGAGCGGAGGCGGTACGGGACGTCGATGTGGCCGTCCAGCACGATCGTCCGGTGCGCGAGAGCGCGCGCCCTGGCATCGGCGTCGTCCGCGGGCGCCACGGAGCAAGCCGAGAGGACGACGAGAGCGAGGAGGAATGGGGTACGCACCATGGCGCGCAGGGTACCCGGACCCCGCCCGGCCACCGGGAGAATGGATTGCCATCCCGCTCCGATCGGGATAACTCGGTCGCCGATGGGCGCACGACGAACCCGTTCCTCCGGCCGCCGATCCGCATGGCCGTGGATCGCCGCGCTGTCCATGTCCGTCGCGTACGGCTGCACCGACGAAGGAGGCGCGCGTTCGCGCTCGACGACCGAGGCCCGCACTCCCGCGCTCGCCCAGCGGATCCTCGAGAACCTCCCGGAGGCGCCGTCGTCGGACGCGCAGGAGCGTCTCGCGTCCCTCGCGGCGGAGCTCGAGGCCCTCGTGGAGGAACCGGCTCGCCTCGCTCGCGAGAGCGGCCTCGTCGAACGCTCGCGGCGCCTCGACGCACTCCGCGACGAGATCCTCGACGTGGTGATCTCCATCGATCGCATCCTGGAGGACCTCGACCGCGCGCGGAGCGGCGCCGCCGATCCCGAACGTGTTCCCGGCTCGCGTCCGGTGCACGCCTTCGTGCGCGCGCCGCTGCAAGTCATCGGCGGGATGCAAAGCCTCGCGCACGCTCCGCCGGCGAACCGTCCGTCGGACACGATCCGCTGAACGAGCCGCGTCCTGGAGCCTGCGAGGTCGAGAAGATCCGTCGCCGACGGCGCGACGCCGAGTCGAGCGAAGCGGGCGGAGCATGGTCCGAATGAGTTCCACGACGGCCTGCTAGTCTCTCGCGCGCCGCACGCCGCTCCCCGCATCCTGCCGCGACCTGCGAACCGCCCCCGCGCCATGACCGCTCGCCTGCTCGTCGTCGACGACGAAGCGACGCTTCGAGAATCGCTGACGGCTCTCCTCCGAGACGCGGGCTACTCGGTCCACACGGCGTTCGACGTCCCGTCGGCCCTGGCTGCGCTGACGGAGGAGCCCTTCGACCTCGTCCTCACGGACCTGAAGATGCCGGGCGCGTCGGGGGACATGGAGGAGCGCGCGGGGCACGAGCTGCTCCTGCAGATCGGGCGGCTCCATCCGGGTACGCCCGTCGTCGTGCTCACGGGACACGCGACGATCGAGACCGCCGTCGACGCCATGAAGGCCGGCGCCGCGGACTACGTCCTGAAGCCCTTCCGCCGCGTCGAGATCTGCCGGAAGGTCGAGTCCGCTCTCGACCATTCGCGCCTCCGCCGCGTGGTCGAGGACCGGATGCGCAGCGAACTCCCGGATCGGATCACGGCGCGCTCCCCCGCCATGGCCGCGCTCCTGGAGACGATCGCGCGCGTCGCGGGCCAGGACGTGACCGTTCTCGTCTCCGGCCCGCCGGGGTGCGGCAAGGAGCGCGTGGCGCGTGCGATCCACGCCGCGCGCGGAGCGCCGACGGCGCGCTTCGTCGCCTTCTCCTGCGGCGGCACCCGGGAGTCCCTCTTCGAGGACGCTCTCTTCGGCCACGAGCGCGGCGCGTTCTCCGGAGCCGACCGGATCCGGCGCGGGCTCGTGGAGGAGGCCGCCGGGGGAACGCTCTTCCTCGACGGCGTGGAGGACACGCCCCTCGCGGTCCAGAGCAGCCTCCTCACGGCGATCGAGAAGCGGGTCATCCAGCGCATCGGCGGCTCTCGCCCGATCCCCGTCTCCGCGCGCATCGTCGCTTCGACCTCCGCCGACCTGCGGGAGCTCGTGCGCCGAGAAGCGTTCCGCGCCGACCTCTACTACGCCCTGCGCGTGGTCCACGTGGAGATCCCGCCGCTTCGGGAGCGGCCCGAGGACGTGCCCTGTCTCGCGCGCGAGTTCCTCGAGGAGATCGGACACGCGCAGCGGCGCAACCTCCGCCTCGCCGATGCGGCCCTCGAGGTCCTCGGTCATCACGACTGGCCCGGCAACATCCGCGAGCTGCGCAATCTCGTCGAGTCGTGCGTCAGCCTGAGCGCGGACGGAACGATCGACGCGGACGTGGTCGCTTCGGCGCTGCGTCTCGCCTCGGGCGCGAGCGTGGTGGCGGCGCCTCCGGTCCGCGACGTGGTCCGCCACGCGGAGCGGGAGAGGATCCGGCGCGCGCTCGCGCGGCATCCGAGGAGCCTCGCCGACGCCGCCAAGGACCTCGGCGTCAGCCGCACGACCCTCTGGCGCAAGCTGCAGCGTCACGGGCTCGACCCCGTCGAGTAGGGATCCGTGAACGAGGAAGCACTCGCGATGCGCCACCGTGGCCGATCGAGGCCGGCCGGCGGCTCGACCCGCTGCGGGCGCGTGCGAGGTCACCGGATCCGCAGGAAGACCCTCTCCGCGGCCGCTCCGATGCGCCGCACCGACTCCCGTCCATCGCCCAGGAAGGGCTAGCCCATGTTCCTCCCGCTGAACGTCCAGGATGAGAGACCCGTCGCCGATGAGATCGTGCAGAAGGGCCGCGAGCTGGCGATCGAGCTCGGCCCGCGATTCCTCGCCGCGGTGGCGATCCTCGTCATCGGCTGGATCGTCGCGCGCATCGTCGCTCGCCTTCTGCGCCGGCTGCTCGAGAAGGGCAACGTCGACCCGACGCTCACGCTCTTCCTCGGGAACGTCGCCTATCTCGGGCTCCTCGCCTTCGTCCTGGTGGCGGCCATCTCCAAGCTCGGCGTCGAGACCGCGTCCCTGGTGGCCGCCCTCGGAGCCGCGGGATTCGCGATCGGCTTCGCTCTGCAGGGCTCCCTCTCGAACTTCGCCGCGGGAATCATGCTGATGATCTTCCGGCCCCTCCGCGCCGGAGACCTGGTCGAGGCAGGAGGCGCCCTCGGCACCGTGCAGGAAGTCGGCGTCTTCGCGACGACGCTCCACACGCCCGACAACCGGCGCGTGACGATCTCCAACTCGTCCGTGACGGGCGCGAACATCGTCAACTACACGATCAACGTGACGCGCCGCGTCGACCTCGTCTTCGGGATCTCCTACGACGACGACGTGCAGCTCGCGAAGCAGGTGATCCAGGAGGTCCTCGATCGGGACCCGCGCATCCTGAAGGAGCCGGCGACGGTGATCGGCCTCGGGGCGCTCGCCGACTCGAGCGTGAATCTCTTCTGCCGGCCCTGGGTGAATGCCGCGGACTACTGGCCCGTCGTCTTCGACACGAACGAGGCCGTGAAGCGCGCCTTCGGGACCCGGGGCATCCACATCCCCTACCCCCAGCGCGACGTCCACCTCTTCGAGTCCAAGTCGCACTGAGCCGCGGCGGGCGCAAGGAGCGCGCCCCTCGCCGGGAAGCCTGGGAGCGCCTCCCCCGCGTCACCGAAGGAAGCCGTGCGGGCGTTTCAGGATTGAAACGGGGGCTGGATCGCTCCTCGATTTCTCCCCGAGCCGCGTCCCGTTCCCCTGGGTCCTTCCACCGGTTCTCCACAGGATCTTGGGGTGCGCCGTGGTTCGGTGCGATCGCGGGGCCCCGGCATGACGTTCGCCAAGTGCGCGCGCCCCCGCCCCCCTCCCCGGCTCCCGAGCCGGCGGTCGCACCTCGATGGACGGTTCCTTCGCCGCTCTCGAAGACACCCTCTCCGACGCCCTCGCAACACCAGGAACCGTCGAGCCACACCGCCTCGATCTCCCCGTCCTCGAGGAGAGAGCCCAGAGAGTCCTCGCCATCGACAACGATCCCTCGATCGTCGAGTCGCTGGAGCACGGTCTCGGCGCGGCGGGGTTCGAAGTCGCGACGGAGATCTCCGGACGGCGAGCGCTCGCGCGTCTGCGCGAGGAATCCTTCGACGCGGCGCTCTGCGACCTCCGGCTCGGCGCGACGAGCGGCCTCGACATCCTCCGAGCGGTGCGGCCGGCCGATCCCCGCACGGCCTTCCTCCTGATCTCCGGCATCCGCGACCAGCAGATCGCCGTCGAGGCGATGAAGGAGGGCGCCGACGACTTCGTCGCGAAGCCTTTTCGCATGTCCCAGATCCGCGAGCGGATCTCGACGGCCGTCGCGCGGAGGGCGGCCTTCTGCGAGCGGCTCGACGCGGAACGCGCGCTCTCGGAGGCGCTCCGCACCTCCAACGAGGACCTGCGCCGCAGCCGCGCGGAGATCGAGGCCCACACGATCCGGACGATCCGGAGCCTCGTCTTCTCCCTCGAGGCGAAGGACCGATACACGAAGGACCACTCCATCAAGGTGGCGCTCCTGAGCGTCCGCATCGCGAAGGAGCTCGGGCTCGACGCCCGCGAGCAGCGCTGTGTGCGGATGGCCGGCCTCCTCCACGACGTCGGGAAGATCGGGATCCGCGAGAGCGTTCTGAACAAGCAGGGGCCCCTCGACGACGCCGAGCGCGAGCACATGCGTCTCCACCCGCGGATCGGCGCACGCATCCTCCTGCCGCTGACGCAGCGGTTCCCCGAGGTCGTCGCGTCCGTGGAGCACGAGCACGAGCGATGGGACGGTCTCGGCTATCCCACGGGCCTGCGCGGCGAGGACATCCCGCTCGCCGCTCGGATCATCGCCGTGGCGGACTGCTTCGACGCGATCACGAGCAGCCGCCCCTATCGCGCGGCGCAGCACAAGGACATCGCCGCGCGCGAGATCCGCGCCGGCGCGGGCACCCAGTTCGATCCCCGGGTGGTCCAGGCATTCCTCGAGATCCTTCCCGAGCTGTAAGGGACGGCTCGGTCGGGACTCGAGGGAGTCGGCCGGGCGCATGATGTGGGGAGGGCCCCGTCATTCGCCCGTCGACGTCAGGTCGGGGCGTCCTTCGGCGCGCGGCGCATGCCGTCGCCGGAGGACGCCCTGGTCTTCTCCGCGGCACCGGCGCGCGAACCGACACTGGCCCCGAATTGGTGCACGCCCCCGGGGAGGCGGCCGCGGAGATCCGAGGGGCGTGAATGAATCGGAGCCAGTGTCGAGGAATCGCCGCCGCTCGCCCGAGGCCGATTCTTCCACGAGCTCAGAGACGGCGGAGGATCCAGCCGACCGGACCGAGCTCCCGGCGGAGCCGCACGCCGAGGTCGGGGTAGCCCTGCCGGCCGGAGATGAGGTCGCCGAGGATCGCGCGCGTGCGCCGGCTCCGCTTCGCCACCATCAGGAGCGCCTCGAGGACCCGAGGACGGAAGTAGCGTGCGACCCACCGGCTCGCGCACTCGAGCTCCGGCCGGAGATGCTCGCGGACGAGATCTGTGTAGCGGGCGGGCGAGCCCTCCGCGATCGCGCGGGCCGCGAGCGCACCGGAGCGGATCGCGTAGGAGATGCCCTCGCCGGAGATGGGGTCGGCGAGACCGGCGGCGTCCCCCACCAGCAGGAAGCGCTCGCCGGCGGGCTCGCCGTCGAGGTCGCCGCCCGGCCCGGGAGCGGGGATCGACCAGCCCATCGACCGCACGAGCCGAGCCGCCGGGTAGCGGCGCGCGAGGAACTCCCGTACCCGCGCGCGCATCCGGTCGCCCCGCAGCTCGCCCTCCCGCGCCACGAGGCCGACGCTCGCGAGGTCGTTCCGCGGGAAGACCCAGAGATATCCGGTGACGTCGCGGAAGAACGCGATCACGACGCCCGAGCGCGGATCGATGCCGTCGACGAGCTCGTCGACGGCCGGACAGAGGAGGCGCCGCGGCGTCGCGCGGGCGAGCGACCGCCGCACCTTCGAGAAGGCCCCGTCGGCGCCGATCAGCCAGTCGAATCGGTCCTCGCCGGCGTCCGTCGTCACGATCGCCGCGCCGTCTCGCACCCGCACGTCTCGAACGGCACGCTCCTCGAGAACCGCACCGTGGCCGACGGCCCGCTCTCGGAGCGCCCCGTCGAGTGCGCCCCGCGCGTAGATGGTGAAGAACGGCTCGTCCGGGGCCTCCAGCACGACCTCGCGCCCCGCCGGGGAGATCAGCGCGATGCGGTGCACGTCGTTCCCCGCGAGGACAATTCGAAGAGACTTCGCGAGCGCGGGATCCTGCAGGAACGCGCGCGACGTGACGCCACCGCCGCAGGGCTTGTCACCGTGCGGCCCGTTCACGTGGAAGAGGACCGTCGGCACGCCGGCTTCCGCGAGCCCCGCCGCGGCCGTCGCGCCCGCGGGCCCGCCTCCGATCACGGCGACGCGCGGCGTCGTGGAGAGCATCGGCCGCATTCTGCGGCGCCGCACGGTCGCCGTCGCGGCTTCGAAGCGCCCTCATCCCGAAACGCCGACGGGCGGCTTGCGCCGGCGGGCTTCTCCCCGAAACGCCGACGGGCGGCTTGCGCCGCGGGGCTCCTTCCCGAAACGCCGACGGGCGGCTTGCGCCGCCCGTCGGGGGGGGGATGGGGATCAGGGGATCCAGAGGGGAACCGGTCGGGCCGGCCCTCTGCGGCCACCCGCTAGTTCTTCGGAGTCGCTTGCTCCGGCGGAGCCAAGGAGCCCGCGCCGCGCTCTCGCTCGAAGAACGGAGTGTTGCCCTGGTAGACGCCACCCGCGGCGGAGCCTCCGGAGGCGCGCAGCATGGCGTCGGAGTCGTCGGCGCTCAGATCGTCGAAGCCCGCATGCCAGCCAAGCTCCGGAACCCCGATCGCGTGGAGCAGCGATCGGATCGGGATGATCGTCACGATCCATCGGCCGGCCGACGCGGCGAAGTCGATGACCTCCTTCGGCGAGACGCTCGCCTCCACGCCGACGAGGAAGACGTGGGCGTGCGCGCTGAAGTCGAGCCAGTGTCCCGTCTCCTTCTGGTGGTCGAGATCGAAGCCCTTGTAGGACATCGACTGGTCGAACAGCGTCTCGGAGCCGAACACCGCCTGGCGATGGATGTCGCGGTAGTAGAAGACCGAGAGGCCGTACTCCGCCTGGCGCTGGCTCCACATCCCGAAGGCGCGCGGCCGGAAACCGCCGCGCACGGTGTCGGCCCAGCCGAGGCCGAGGTGGCCCACCTTGGTCGCCTGCACGTCCACCAGGAGCCCGTCCCCGACACCGAGGTTCACGTAGGCGATGTCGAAGAAGTCGTGGAACACGTCCTTCGATGCGTTCCAGAGGAGCGGCCCATACTGCCAATCGGTGTTGTCGACCACGTTGCGGTGCGACGGGGTGCTTCGGCATGCACCCGCGGCAAGGGCGGCGAGGACGGCGGCCAGGACGATGACTTTCTTCATCGGCGTCGATTGCGGGGCTCGAGGGGCTCCCGGGAGGGTGCGACGGAGTTCGGCCGACCCATGGAGGGCGGCGGCCGGAAGGGCGGGAAGTCTAGGGAAAAGCCGAGATGCCGAAAGGGGGGAAAACGCGCACCGCGTCCATCCACGGGCACCGCGCTCGAAGGTCCGCGCCTCGGTCATCGAACCTCCTTCTCGAAGAGACGTGCGCGCAGCGGAGTCCAGGGATCGTCGACCGGGAGACCCGGAGCGCCCGCAGCGCCCACGAGGCGGTGCGTCGGCACGAAGGGAGCGAGCGGGCAACGCGCGCTCGCCGTGCCGACGGCGCGCACGGCGCGGGGCGCACCGACGCGAGCGGCGAGGGCCGCGAAGGTGATCCGGCTGCCGAAGGGGACCGACCGGAGCTCCGACCAGACGGCTCGCTCGAAGGCCGTCCCCCGAAGGTCGAGCGGCACCGTCGCGGCGACGGGCTTCGGGACGAGCCTCCGCGACAGCTCGTCGCGGCTCCGCGCCGCGAGGGCTCCGGCCGCGCCCCGCCTCCAGAGAGCGCGTGGCCAGAGCCGCGCGTGGCGCTCGCGCAGGGCGGCCTCGTCCTCCCCCGGTCGGCCGACGGCCACGACGCCCGCGGGCCCGACGGCGATCCAGAGATCTCCGCCGCGCCGCCGGAGCCGCATGCATTCGAGCGGATCCGAGTCGGTCGCCGGACCTGCTCCGGCGCGCGCGGCGGACCCGGCCGCCGTGCCCGCGGACGCGTTCCCGCGCGCGGGCGCAAACTCTTCTCCCTCCCTTGCATCGTCGGAGCGGGAGCGGAGGCGATCGGAGACCGCGACTCGCGCGGACATGCGTCGGGCTCGGGCCATGGCTTGGGAGCGTCGTCGTGGGTCGAAGGGACCGAACGGAGGCGGCGCCGCGCGAATTCGGGCGGTCCGGCGATCCCCTGGTCCGCCGCGACACCCGAAGGGGTGACATCCACTTCCGTGCCGGTTTGCCTCGCGCCGCGGAGCTTCCTACGTTCCAGGTGAAGAAGAGCTCGGGCGGCTCGCCATCTCGCGCGCCCCCATCGAGCGGACCGCCCTCGCTGCACGGGGCGGAGGAAGATCATGCGCATCGGGAATTCGGATCGGGGAACCCCAACGACGCTGGGGGCCCTGGCACTTCGCGTCCTCTTCGTGACGGCTCTCGCGAGCGGTTCGATCGCCGCGCAGGAGCCTCCGCTCAAGGCGAAGCTCGTCCAGCTGGTCGCTGGCGACTCGGCCGTCATCCGCACGTCCGGTGGCCCGAAGAGCCCCGACGGCGCGCGGCTCCTCCTCGGCTCGATGAATGCGTCGATGCTGACCCAGTTCCCCCCGGGGCTCACGGCGGAAGGACTGCAGAACGCCGCGTCGAAGCTGCTCTGGGTCACGCCCATCGATGGGTCGACGGCCGTGTTCCCGTTGACGCCGCAGACCTATGGCATGACCGCCTACTTCCGCGCGATCGTCTTCGACTCGAAGGCACCGAACGGATTCGTGGTGAGCAACCTCATCAAGCGGACCGTCGCCCTGAAGGCGTCGACGTCGCCCGACGGAGAGGAGCCCGTCGCGCCGCCGCCGCCGCCGCCCGACCCCACGCCGCCGCCGCCGGTTCCCCCGACGCCGCCGCCGCCCGGTCCCACGCCGCCACCCTCGCCGCCACCGCCCTCGGGGCCGCAGAACCTCCAAGCGGGCATCACGCTCCTCGCGCACGATCTCTCGGGCTTCGCGCGCAAGGGCGACCTGATCCAGTGCGGGGTGCCCTTCTCGGCGACGGACCTGCTCACGTCGACGTCGGGGCTCGTGGTGGTGGACGACACGGGGAAGGCGCTCCCGGCGCAGTTCCGCGTGATGCAGCGCTGGGGACCGATCGCCGACACGACGAAGCCCATCCAGTGGCTCCTCGTCGAGTTCCGCGGCGACTGCGCCGCCCTCGGGACCGCGAGCTACACGCTGAAGAGCGCGCCGGCTCCGTCCTTCGCGACGGTCACGGTGTCGCCGACCTCGAACGGCTGGCTCGTGAACACCGGCACCGCTCTCTTCGAGCTCTCCAAGTCGGCCCATCGGCTCTTCGAGAGCGTGCAGCTCGACCTGAACGGCGACGGAGCCTTCTCCGCGAGCGAGCGCGTCGTCTCGGGATCGGCCGGCAACGGAGCGCAGCTCCTCGCCGCCGACGGAGTGCTCTACTCCTCGGAGTTCGATGCGCCGCAGGTGACCTTCCTGTCGAACCGGTCGGGCCCCGCGGCCGCGCGCTTCAAGGTCGAGGGGAGGCACCGCGCCTCGAGCCCCGGCGCCGGCGTCGGACGCGACGTCCTGCGCTACACGACGTACCTCGAGTTCGCGCCGGGATCCTCCGAGGTCCGCGCGATCCACACGCTCCGGAACGACTACTACCTCGACGCGATCGGCGCCGTGGGGATCGAGAACTACGAGCTCGGCCTGAAGCTCGACCTGAACGGCGCACCGGCGACGGTGAGCGCGTGGGCCGACCCGAAGGCAGCGCCGATCACCGGCGCGCTCGCGACGCTCGGTCGCCTCGAGACCTACCAGGATTCGAGCGGCGGCCCCAAGTGGGCGGTCACTCCGGGCACGAGCTTCTCCGGCTACCGGATCCTCTCCGGCTCCGAGTCGAGCCCGAAGGTTCTCGCCTCGGGCACCCGCGCGAGCAGCATCACCGACGTGTCGACGCCGAGCTACGGCCTCACGGTCGCGGTCCGATGGTTCTGGCAGTCGTTCCCGAAGGCCGTCGAGGTGGAGTCGAACGGCCGCGTGTCGCTCGAGATGTTCCCGTCGAACTTCCAGGGCAAGCTCTGGCTCGACGACATGCAGAACGCGAGTGCGGAGATCCTCTTCGCGTTCCACGCCGGGTCGACGCCCGCGCTCGCCGCGGCGACGGCCTTCCAGCGGCCCGTGCGTCCGGTGCCGACGGCGGACTACGTTCGCGCGACCACCGCCTGGAGCGACCAGGGAGATCTGGCGGTTCCCTTCGAGAGCCCGAGCCAGTTCGGTTCCCTCGCCGCGAACTTCCTCCAACAGACGGCGGCCGGACGCGACGCCCTCGACGACTGGGGCTGGGCCACCTTCGGCGCCGCGAAGTGGTACCAGAACACCCACACGACGGGCAGCCCGCGCAACGTGCTCTCGGCGTTCCTCCACTTCCCGCAGACGGGACGCCTCGAGTTCTTCGAGGTGCAGGAGGAGGGCGCCCTGCAGGGCGCGAACGTCCGCGGCTTCCACATCGCGGGCTTCAAGGCCGCGAACCATCCGAACGCCTACCTCTACGAGGGCGTCCCCTACCCCAACACGTCGGCCTTCCCCGACGATCTCGGACGGCTCTCGCTCCCCTCGAAGTACCCGAGCCTGAAGGCGGGGATCCCCGCCGCCGGCTCCGGATGGAACGGCTACGACGAGGAGCACATGACGGTGGAGGACGCCTACGAGTACACGCTGCTCACGGGGCATCCGATCACCGAGGAGGCCGTCGCGCAGGTCGCCGAGGGGATCCTCACGTTCCCCTTCGTGAAGAAGCTCGGCACGCAGCCGCTCTCGACGCGCGGCAGCGCCTGGTGCATGCGCGCGCTGCTGAAGGCGTGGTACCTCACGGGTAAGCCCGAGTACCTGACGGGTGCCACGACCATCGTGAAGAACGTGCGGCAGTGGATGGGCAAGGCGCCGAACGCCTTCGCCGTCGCGATGATCGACTACGGCAAGGCCTTCCCGGGCAACTGGTCCGACACCTACGAGTCGCCCTGGCAAGTGGGGCCGATGATCCACGCGCTCGCGCTGTACGACCGCGTCACCGGCGATCCGCTCGCGCGAACGATGATCCGCGAGATGGCCGACTATCTCGTCGGCCCGGCCTGGGGCCCGAACGGCAACTTCAAGCGGTTCGTGAAGACGAAGGACACGAACCAGTACGTGATCTGCACGCAGTACGACGGGGTCGGCCAGTGGATCCCGAGCTCGCTGATGCTCGCGAACCGCTTCTCTCCGAAGAGCGCCTACGTGCAGAAGGCCTTCGCGCAGTGGGACTTCACCTACGGGGCCCTGCCGAGTTCGTGGAAGCTCCCGATGACGGATCCGATCTGGCACTGGTGGCAGGTCTACTTCGTGGAGAAGCAGAAGGGCGTCGCGCCCTGAGGACGACGTCTCGGGGACGGCGCTCGAGACGAGCTCCATCGCGCGCGGCCGGCACTCGCCGGCCGCGCGTCGTTCCGGGCGAATCCTCGGAGGCGCTCCTGGCGTCGGAGGCCGATCGCGCGAAGGATGCACCCGTGCCTGCCTCTTCCCCCTTCGAGAACGCCCACCGCGCCGCCGGAGCCGAGCTCCGCCCCGTGGAAGGCGCTGTCTATCCGATCCGCTTCGGCCACCCCTTCGAGGAACACGCGGCGCTCCGCGCCGCCGCGGGGCTCGTCGACCTCTCGTTCCTCGGGAAGCTCGAGGTCGCGGGCGCCGACGCGCGCGAGTTCCTCCAGCGCCTCTTCTCCGCCGAGCTCGCCGACCTGGCGCCCGGCTCCGGCCGCGCCACCTACCTGCTGAACGGCCAGGGAAAGATCCTCCACGCGGTCTCCGCGCTCGCGACGCCCGATGGCTTCCTCCTCCTCACGGAGACCGGCGGAGCCCCGGCCCTCGCGCAGGAGCTGGAGCGCGCGCTGTTCCAGGAGAAGGTCGGCTTCCGTGACTTCTCGGACGACCTGGGGACGCTCCTGCTGGCCGGACCCCGCGCGGCCGAGATCCTCGAGGCCACCGCCGAGGGCGCGTTGCCGCAGGACGCACCCCTGAGCCACGCCTTCGTGCGCATCGAGGGCTCGAGCGTGCTCGCGGTCCGCGATCGGTCGACGGGCTTCGACGGGTTCCTCCTCCACGTGCTCCATCCGGCCGCCGAGGCCGTGCTCGCCGCACTCGTCGCCGTGGGCTCGCCGAAGGGGCTCCAGCGGGTCGGTCTCGCCGCCTACGACGCGCTGCGTCTCGAGGCGGGCCGGCCTCGCTTCGGTCTCGACTACACGAACGACCTCTTCCCGCAGGAGGTGGCGCTCGACGACGCCTTCTCGCTCACGAAGGGCTGCTACCCGGGCCAGGAGACGGTCGCGCGCATCGATACCTACGGGAAGGTCCATCGCCGGCTCGTCGGCGTCGTGATGGACTCGCCGAAGGAAGACCTGCCGGAGCGCGGCGACAAGCTCCTGCGCGAGGGAGAGGAGGTCGGCGATCTCCGCTCCTGGGCCATCTCGCCCGTCCTGGAGCGCCCCATCGGTCTCGCCGTGGTGCGGAACGCCAAGGCGCCGGCGGGGTCGGTCCTGGAGATCCGCGCGGGCGAACGCTCGCTCAGCGCGAAGGTGGTCGATCTCCCGATCGTCGCGCCGCAGGCGCCGGCGCGCGAGTAGTCGCT
Organism: uncultured Planctomycetales bacterium; assembly: GCA_964545855.1. GTDB lineage: Bacteria > Planctomycetota > UBA1135 > UBA1135 > JACQFD01 > CAZJHD01. The sequence goes on along the minus strand of CAZJHD010000022.1, from coordinate 31,697 downwards.
CAGGGCACGCGGAAGTCGACGCGCGACCGCGAGACCGAGCGGACTCCGAAGAACGACGGAGTCGCGATCTTCGGCGAGGTGGCCGCCGTCTTCTCGTCGTAGGTCGTGGTCCGGCGCACCTCGATCTCGAGCGTGTAGGTCTGCCCCGACTGGAAGAAGGGCGCCACGGCCTTGGTGCCGATGCTCGTCGGGAACGCGGGGAATCGGAAGCTCGACGGCGCGCCGGGCAGCCGGACGACCCATTCGAAGTCGGCGTCGACGACGTTCCCGCTCGGCTCGAGCGAGACGCCCCGCCGCGTGACGCGCAGGACCGTCTCGTCGGTCGCGGGGTCGCCGGCCCACGCGATCCCCGTCGCCACGGGGGAGAGCGCGATCGCCTCTCCCGGAGGCGGCGCCGCGGCCGCCACCACGGGCGCGGCGAGGAGCACGCCGGCCTCGGCCACGTCCGAGAGGACGGCGCCGCGCACGTCGAAGGCGGATCCGTTCGCCGCCGTGCCGGCCTGCGCGAGGATCGCCGCCACACGGAGGCTCGCGAGCGCCGGCGCCTGGACCGTGAAGACGCCGGTCGCCCGGACGAAGGAGAACGCCCCCTGGTCCCCCAGATCGACGCCCTCGCCGTCGGCCGTGCCGACGACGAGCGACGCACGCACGGGAGCCGGGTCACCGCCGAAGCCGGCGAAGGTCCCGACCAGGAGGTCGGGCGTCGTGGAGTCGACGGTCAGGTCGAGGGATCCCTGCGAGCCGAAGGGCGTCGGCACCGCGGCGGAGAAGCCGAACCGGGTGATCGGCCCGAGGGGTCCGGCCGCGTCGCGCTCGACGAGCGCGATCGCCGTCTTCCCCCGAGGCACGATGGCCTCGTAGGCGGGCGCGGCGAAGGTCGGGGCGAGCGGGAGGGAGACGATCTCCTCGCGCGGCACGCGCTCCGCTCCGAGGGCGACTGCGAGCCTCTGCTCGAAGGAGAGCGCCGCGCGCGCCCGGACCTCCACGGCGTAGCTGCCGCTCACGGGAGGCGCGGCGATCCGGCTCGTGAGACCGGTCGCGGCGCCCGCGAGCGTGGCGCCCCCCGGGAAGCCCCGGGGCGCCGGGTCGATGTCGGGCGACGGGCCGAGCCGCCGGATGTGCGAGGCGGAGGAATCGCTCGCGTAGGCCGTGCGACGGAGGAGGTCGACACCGGAGCCGCGGCCCGAGACCTCGTAGGCCCGGCCCGCCGTGAGGAGCGCCGGTCCCTTCAGCACCGGGGAGATCCGTGCGTTGCCGAAGGGCGCGATCCCCTTCTGCTTCGTGTTGGGATCGAGGCCGACCTGGAGATACGTGTTGAAGAGGCTCGTCGAGGAAGCGCCCCGTCGCGCGAAGACGGAGAGCCTCCCGAGGTGGTCGACGCCCGAGAGCTTCGTGGCCGACGGGAAGATGACGATGTCGGAGGTCGAGCCGGGCTTCGTGACGATCTTCAGACGCTGCGTGCGGATCACGTTGCCGTTCGGCAGCAGCGCCAGCCCCGTCGCGAAGTACTGCCCCTTCGGCACGTCCCAGAACTCGGCGCCGACCTCCCCCGCCGCCGAGAGCTCGCTCGCGTCGTAGATCCCCGCGAAGACGCTCGACACGCCGATCAGGACGTCCGCGAGGGGCTTCCCCTGGAAGATCGCGAGGACCCGAACGCGGCCCGCGGGCGTCGTCGCGAGGGGTCGATCGGCGAAGGGAGTCTCCGCACCGGCGCCGGGCGTTCCCGGGAGCGCGTCGCGACGCAGGGCGTGCTGCGCTGCGTAGGCCGGGGCCGCCACCATGAGCGGCACTTGGATCGCGACGTCGTTGGCGTCGGCGGCGCAGACGTCCGGGATCTCGCCGAAGCCGAACTTGCCGGTGCGCGCGGCCCTGCCGTCGCGCGACAGGACCGCCGCCTCGTCGAGCGGATCGTCGAGGCGGTCGATCACGCGGGCGGAGACGATCGTCGTGCGGGAGGGCGGCAGCTCGACGGAGAGAGCGTGGAGCCCGCCGCCGGCGATCGCGCTCGACGAGAGCAGTCCCCCTCCGATGGCCGCGGGCCCGCCGAGCACCCAGCGTCCGGTCACCCGATCGAGCACGTCGAGCTCCGGCGTGACGGGCTTCGTCGCCGCCACGGCGTCGGCGATCCCGAAGACCGCGTCGGCGATGCGGATCGTCGGCGCCGCAGTGAAGACGAGATCGGCGGGCGCGATGGCGAAGTAGAGCGCGCCGGCGCGCGGCACGCCTCCCGGCTCGAGCGCGGCCGGGATCGACCCCGGCGGAACGGAGACGAAGCGGAGCGTGGCGGCGACGGCGCCCGGCTGCGGATGCGTGGCGACCGCTCCGTCGAGGACGAGCTCGGCGCCCGTCGCCGGATCGACCAGCGTCCCGGCGAGGGCGGCGCCCTGGTTCACCGAGATCTCCGCCGAGACGCCGGGCTCGAAGTCCGGGAGCACGATCGGCCGGTCGGCGACCGCGCGCCCCGTGCCGAAGGAGATCGAGACGGCGAGCTCGTCGAAGATCCCCGCCGGAAGCGTGCTCGTCGTGGTGCGCCGCGCGTCGATCCGCACGAGGCGCTGCCCCCCCGTGAGCTGCTCGAGACGGAAGCGGCCTCGATCGTCCGTGAGCGTCGTGCGTCCCTCGACGGTGACGCGCGCGTTCGACAGGGGCCGGCCGATCGGATCGACGACGGCGGCGGCGAGCGTGTTCTCGGCCGGCTTGGGGAGCTTCGGTCCCACCTCCGAGCCCGAGTTCACGCAGGCCGGGAGCGCCGCGAGGAGGAGACCGATCGCCGGGAGGAGGGATCGGGAGAGCGGCGCGCGTCGAGTCATCGGTTCGTCGGGGCGGCGGAGCATACAGACGTTGCGATGGAATCGCCGCCGTCGCGGCCTCGCGCGGTCGTGCGGTCGCGCGGTCGTGCGCTCCGCACGTCGACGGCCCGCCGACGCTCCGGGCTCTCCGGGGAGCGCTCTCCGCGCGTCCCGCTACCGAGTCCGCCCGCGGCCGCCGCCGGCACCGGGGACGACCGCCGGCGAGCGCCGGCCGTTCTTCCCCACGGCGCGCAGCCCGACCACGTGATCGTCGAGGAGCACGGGCGCGACCCCCCGGGGGCCCGGCCCGGCGGCGAAGACGTGCTCCCAGAGGGGAGCCGTCGTGTCGCGCGCGACGATCTCGTAGCCCGCGACGGAGCCGTCCTCCGCCGGAGTCCATCGGACCTCCGTGTCCGAGCGCATCGCGCCGTTGACGGAGACGCCCTCCGGCGGCGCCGGCGCGCGCGCGAGCTCCGCCACGAGCACCGCGTTCAGCCGCGCGACGCGCGCGAGGTACTCCGGGTCGAGGTGCTCCGGCAGGTCGCCGTAGCGGACGCCGCCCTCCTCGCGCACGGTCTGGTGCTGGTGGCTGTAGTCCTCGCGCGGCTCCGTGAACCGGAGACCCGGGAAGCCCTCGGCCTCGAAGGACGTGTGGTCTCCTCCTCGGCCGAAGCGATCGGGCCGGAAGACGAGCTTCGGCTCGAAGGGCGCGACGTGGAGACGCGCCACTTCGACCGCATGACGGGCCAAGTTGCGCGCCGGAGAATCGAGGCCGTCGGGGCAGGCGGAGAAGAGCCGGACGTAGCCGTCGCGGACGACCCCGTCGGGACCGCGGCTCGCGCCGACGATGTCGTTCGTGATGGCCACCTCGACCCGCGCACCGCGGCTCTTCAGAGCGATGGCGTGCGCCCGCGAGCCGTGGAGCCCCTGCTCCTCCGCCGTGAAGGCGGCGAACTCGACCGTCGCTTCCATCTCGAGTCCGGCGAGCGCGGCCGCGCAGGCGAGAACCACGGCGACGCCGGACGCATCGTCGTCGGCGCCGGGCGCGTCACCTTCGACGTCGATGCCGCCCCGTCGCTGGTCGTAGCGCGAGTTGATCGAGTCGTAGTGACCGGAGACGACGATCACGCGGTCCGGATCGGATCGGCCCGGGAGCCGCGCGATCACGTTGGCTCCCCGCGCACGCCCGCCGGGGAGCCGGTCGCGCGACTCGAGGTCGATCCACTCCTCGTGGACCTCCAGACGTCCGCCGGTCTTGGCCGAGAGGGCGCGGAGCCGGTCCACCAGGAGGCGGCGCGCGGCACCGATCCCGCGCGTCGGGAGCGCCCGGCCGTCGCGACGCGCCGCCGCCTCCGACGCCCCGTCGTCGCTCGCCCCGTCGTCGCTCGCGCTATGACGGGTGCCGCAGGCGACGAGAGCTCGCACGGTCTCGAGGAGGTCGGCGCCCCGGATGGTCTTCAGCGCCGCCGCGATCTCGGGATCGGGAACCCACTCCGGCAGCGCCGCCGGAGAGACCTTCGCATCCTGCGGCGATCGGAATGCCAGCCCCGGCGACCATCCGGACGCCGGCAGGGCGAGCCCCGCGAGGAGCATCGTCGCGACGAGGATTCGCATCGAGGGGATCGCTCCGCGCGCGCCGGGCTTCGATCAGGTCCCGGGCTCGTCGTCCTTCGGGCCGAAGCCGCCGCCGGACATCGGCGGCCGAGGCCGCGGCGCCGCGGGACGCGGAAACTCCGGCGCTCCGCTCTCGCGCGAGCGACCGTCGCCGGAGCGGGGATCCCCGAAGCGGTCACCGCCGAATCGATCGCCTCCCGATCGATCGTCGCCTCCCGCGCGGTAGCCGTCGTCGTCGCCGTAGGTCCGGGGGCGCGGCGCGTCCCGCCCCCCGTCCCGGAATCCGCCGCGGGAGTCGTCGCCCCGCCCGTAGCCGCCGCCCGGACGGCCATAGCCTCCCGGTCGTCCGCTCTGGGGCCGGCCGAAGCCACCGCCCGAACGGAAGCCTCCGCCCGGGCGGGAGCCCCCGCCCGCACGGGAGTAGCCGCCCTGCCGGGAGCCCTCGCCGCGGAATCCGTCGCCTCGGAAGCCCTGCCCTCGCGGCCCCGACCTCCGCGGGCCCGCTTCGCTCGAGGGCCGGGACGAACGCCGGCGCATCGTCCGCCGCGCGACCGGCAGCGGCCGAGCGATGACGACGATCGATCCCGAGACGCCATCGAAGGGCCGGCGGTCGAAGCCACCGTACAGCTCGAGGATCTCGAAGCCCGCGCCTCGGAGCAGGAGCTCCAGCTCGAAGCGGTAGCTCCAGCGGAGGGTCAGGTCTCCCTCGCCCGTCGACTTCGCGGCACCGCGTGCGCCCACGTCGAGCCACTCGTGATGGATGCGAAGGAGCTGGTTCGCTCGATCGACGACGACGGACGACGTGCGCCGCACCTTGCCCTTGCCCTTGCCGGGGCGCTCGAGCTCCGTCTCGGGCTTCGTCGCCTTGCCCTCCTTCGCGCTCGCCAGGAGATCGAAGGACGGCATCTCCGCGTCCAGGACGAAGAGCCCGCCGGGAACGAGATGAGCCTTCACGCGGTTCAGCGCCCGCCGCCGATCGTCGTCGGTGAGCAGGTGCTCGAAGACGCGGCCGGGAGCGACGACGCAGGCGAATCGGCGATCGAGCTGCATCGTGCGCACGTCGCCCTCCTTCAGCTTCACGCGCGCCGGATCGACGTCGTCGCCGAGCTTGTCGGCGAAGATCTCGATCGAGGACTGCACGAGGTCGACGCCGGTGTAGGGGATCCCCGCGCGCACGAGCTCCAGCCCGACGCGACCCGTGCCCGCGCCGAACTCCAGCACGGGCCCTCCCGCTCGGCGCGCGATGTCGACATAGAAGGCCACGTCGTCGCGATCCGTCTTCCCGTGGAGAGCCGTGACGTCCGCATCCAGGTGCGGTCCCGCGACTCGGTAGTAGTTCCGTAGCGCTTGATTCTGCGATTCCATGCGGCGCGGTCATCCTCCGGGCTGCGCCCGTGAGCCCCGGCGTGACGCACCGGGCCCTTGCTTCCTCGATTGTTTCCTCGGTTCTTCGTTCGAAGGCCATCCCCGATGCGAACCCTCCTCGAGGCGCTCGGCTTGTACGGGGGTGCGAAGACTACCTCGCGACGAGGGCCGCGAGAAGCGCGCCGAGAGCGGCCGCCGGCGACGCGCGACCGTCGCTCAGTACACCTCGATGCGTCGGATCCGGACACCGAGGGCTCGGGCGCGCTCCTGCGGCGCCGCCGCGATCACGATGGGATCGCGGACGTCGACCTCCAGCAGATAGGAGGTCGTGCCCTGCTCGATCGCCTCGACGAGCGCCGGATCGACGTCGAGGTCGGTCTCGAGGGCTTCCTTCCCGACGGAGATGCGCAGGGCCTCCGGAGAGCCGCCGAGCCGCACCTCGAGCTCTCGCGCCGCGGCGGCCTCGCCGGGGCTGTCGAGAGAGGCCGTCAGCCGGAGCTTCCGGAACGGGCGCGCCGAATGCAGGAGGACGACGGCGCGCGCCCCGAGGAGACCCGACGCGTTCTCGAATCCCGCGATCGCCTGCTGGAGGTTGCTGCGGCGGCTCTCCGGGAGGAAGACCACCTCGGGATGGAGACCGTTGCGAACGATCGCCGCGTAATCGCTCTTCCACGCTTGCTCGAGGGCCGGGGTCGCGACGAGGGGCTCCAGGGGCGGGACACCGATCCCGGGCACGACCCCGGCTTGGGCGATCGCGCCGAGGAGGCGGTCGGCGAAGTGCGCGTGCGCCTTGGCGTTCGGGTGCGGATCCCAGTCGAGCCGGTACTCGGAGGTACCGAGCGGGATCGCGGGATCGGTGCCGAACACGGGGATCCCGAGCGGACCGCAGACTTCGAGGAGCCGCGCGTTGGCGCCCGCTTCCGGCGGCTGATAGGCGAAGAGCGCGAGACGCGCACCCCGGCGCGCGACCTCGCCATGGATCCTGCCGAGCTCGCTCGCGAAGCGGGCCCAGCGGGAACGCGCGTAGGGACCGACGCCGAGTGCTAGCAGGTGATCCCCGCCGGGGAATTGCTGCAGGAACCGGATGAAGAGCTCTCCCGACATCCCCGAGAGGCTCGCGATGCGCTGGATGTTCGTGGAGCTCGTGAAGAAGCCCTCGGGGAGCTCCGAGAGGTGCGGCGCCCGGACGTAGCGCCCCGCTGCGTCGAAGGCCCGCGAGTCGTCGAGGTCGTTCACGACGAAGGTCACGAACACGAGATCGGGGTCGACCCGGTCCACGACGCGGAAGAATTGCTTCGCGCTGTCCTGGATCTCGAAGCCGCTCACGCCCGCGTTCGCGACCTCCGCCTTCCCCTCCAGACGCTTCTGCAGGACGTGCGCGAAGGGCTCGCCCTCGGGCAGGCCGTAGCCGAAGGCGAAGGAGTCTCCGAGGATCAGGATCCGCGGCAGCGACTTCTTCGGCGACAGCTCGCGCGACCGCAGCCCGAGGGAGTCGACGCGGAGCCGGTCGCCTCCGTCGAAGCCCGGCTGAAGGCCCCAGGGCGCGCCGCCCTCGCCGGGCCCGATCGCGCGCGCGAGGAACTCGTTGTAGTCGCGAATTCCCGCCGCATCGAACCCGCCCAGACCAGGCCGCAGGAAGAGGAAGAAGGTGCCCGCGAGAACGCCCGCTGCGAGCAGGCCCGCGACCAGCGCAAGCGACTTCGAAGAGGTCACTCGGATTCGTCTCTGACGTGGAGGAGTTCCGGCCGTGGCCCCGTCGGGGCCTCCGCGCCGATCACGTCAGACTGTACGACTCCGGATCCTCCGGATTCACGATGTAGCAGTGCCGGCAGAACTTGTAGGTCTTGCCCGTGCGGATCGAGCTCCGGAGCCGCTGGTAGATCGGACCGTTCCAGATCTCCGCGAAGGTGGCGTGATCCTTCAGGTTGCCCATGTCTCCCGCCTCGAAGAGGGCGGGCGAGCAGCAGGGCCCCACCTGTCCGTCCCAGGCGACGAAGGCCTCGCGCCAGGGGTAGAGGCAGTGGTTGTACTTCACCTGATCGTCGGGGATCAGCGACTCGCCGAACTGGGGCACGCCGTAGTCGAAGGCCTTCGGGACGAACCAGCCCTGCTGGCGCGCGCCGAGGATCTCCTCGTTCTTGGTGAATCCCATCTGCCGCGCCGCCGTGAGGGGCCCGATGGGAGGCGGAGGCGAGTTCTTGAACTGGGCCGTGGGGTTCTTCTTCTTCGCTTCCGCGACGAGCCACTCCTCCGACGGAGGCTCGTAGGACTTGTCCGGAACGCCGTCCGAGACGTCGTAGAGCGGCGGGAACTTGCCCTGGAGCCCGAGCTGCACGGCGCGCTCGCGGGCCCGCTCGATCATCTCGTTCGCGAGCCGGCGGTAGTGGAGGAGCGACGTCGCGTCCTGGTAGTCGCGGTGCACGTAGACGTGCTCGACGCTCAGGTAGTCGATGCCGATCTCGTGGGCGAGCTCCACCAGCGTGACGAGCTCCTTCAGGTTCGCGTGCTGGTAGATGTGGTTCATCCGGAACACGGGCCGCTCCTCCGGCGGCATCGTCTTCCGGCGCTCGTCGAAGAGCTTCAGGTTCTTCAGCACGGTCTCCCAATGGGCGCCCTTGCGGATGTACTCGAAGGTCCGCTTGGTGGCCGCGTCGAAGGAGATCGTGAGGGAGTGGCAGACCGGGAGGAGCGCCTCGAGGAGTCCGCGCCGAGCGAGCGGCATCCCGTTCGTCGTGATGTCGGTCTTGACCCGGTACCGGCGGAGCATCTCCAGCTCCTTGAAGATGTTCCTGGAGATCAGCGGCTCTCCAGACACCGTCATGTTGATGAGGCGCAGATAGGGGAACGCCTCGTGCGCCACCTTCTCGAACACGCCCCAGTCCATGTCCGGCAGCGACATGTTGAACACGTCGTCGAGCTGCTTGAAGCACATCGGACACTCGAGGTCGCACTTGAACGTGTTCATGATGGTGAGGTACTGCGGCCACGCCTTGACCACGTCGGGTCGCGTGCGGCGCTCCTCCATCGCGAGGGCTTCGTTCTTGCGCTTGAGCTCCTCCAGCTCTTCGGCCGTGTAGGTCTTGACGGGAGGGGTCGCTTGAACGGTGGACACGGGGCTCCTCGGTGCTGTCGGGATTCGGGCGCGCCGGATTTCGAACGCGGCCGATCGATGCGTGAGTCGAGTCGACTCGGTGGCGGAAGTCGGTGGTGGACCGGACGATCGGCGATCGGGGAGTGCGCCCCATCGGGGCTTCCGATCGACGAGTCCGAGGGCCTCGGAGAGGCCGCACGAAGTCTAGACCATCGGGCCTGCAGGTGCTTCCCGCGGCCGGAGCGGAGTCAGCCGGGCTCGGGAATCGTCGGGCCGCGGCTCGCCACGCCCGTCGCCGTGGGGGCCCCCGTCGTTTCGACCCTGCGGCCCCCGTCGCTGAAGATCGACGGGCGAACGATTCCCCACCGGGCCAGCCGGTAGAGCACGGCCGTCCCGAGCACTCCGAAACCGTACTTCACGCTGCGCCGGAAGTTGATCGAGGACGACTCCGGCTCGTAGCGGCAGGGGCAGGAGATCTCCCCGATGCGGAAGCCGAAGTGGACCACCTGGGCGAGCATCTGGTTGTCGAACACGAAGTCGTCGGAGTTCTCGAGGAGCGGCAGCCGCTCGATCACCTGCCTCGAGAAGGCCCGGTAGCCCGTGTGGTACTCCGAGAGCTTGCGCCCCAGGAGGATGTTCTCGACGAAGGTGAGCGCGCGGTTCGAGACGTACTTCCAGGGAGGCATCCCCGACTTCAGGGCGGAGATGCCGAGGACCCGCGAGCCGAGGACCACGTCGTAGATGTCGCTCGCGACGAGCGCCGCCATCGTGCCGGCGAGACGCGGCTCGTACTGGTAGTCGGGGTGCAGCATCACGACGACGTCGGCCCCGCGCCGCAGCGCCTCGGCGTAGCAGGTCTTCTGGTTCGCTCCGTAACCGCGATTCTCGGCGTGCACGCACGTCGGGATGCCGAGCCGATGGGCCTCCGCCACGGTCTCGTCGTGGCTCGCGTCGTCCACGAGCACGACCTCGTCGACCACGTCGCGCGGAATGGCGCGGTAGGTTCGCTCGAGCGTCTTCGCGGCGTTGTAGGCCGGGAGAACGACGACGACGCGCTTGCCGTGGATCAACGCGATCGGCGAAGCCGGCGTGGCTCCGCTGCGACGAGTGCACGCGGAGCCGCGCTCGCGGCGACGCGCCGGAGCCGACCTGCCCGCGATCGGAGTTCCCACCATACCGCACCGTCGAAGCCGCGCCGGAGGGCGTGCGGGTCGGGCGACCGCCGACGCGATGCCCCGGACTCGGGACGCCTGCGGCGGACCTCGGATTGGCGTTCTCGTCCCGCGCGCAGGGACGCCAGGATGGCCTCTGCATGCGCCGACGACTCGCGGTGGCCCTGCTCCTGCTCTGGATCGTCGCCCACATGGTGGCGATCGATCTGTGGCTGCGGCGCGATCACAGGGTCCCGAGGGGCGATCAGATCCGCTACCTCACCACGTCGAGCCGGATCGCCGGGATCCTCTCCCATCCGACGCCCGATCTCGTCGAGCGCGTCTTCCGCGCGCACCCCGAGCCCCATCCGCCCCTGTTCGCGACGGTCGCGGCGCCGTTCCTCGCCGCCTCGCCGGAGGACCTCGACGCACCCGTCCGTGCGCAGTGGCTCTTCGTCGCCCTCCTCGCGATCGGCTGCTACGGCATGGGCGCGTGCCTCCGGGGACCGGGCACGGGCCTCCTCACGGCGGTGCTCGCTCTCACGACCACGCACGTCGCGATCTTCGAGCATCTGATGATGCTCGAGGTGCCGCTCATGGCCTGCGTGGCGGCGGCCTCGTGGGCCTGGCTCGCGAGCGACGGGTTCCGGCGGAGGGCGCCCACGGCGGCCCTCGGCGCCGTGGCGGCCGTCGGAGTCCTCGTGAAATGGAACTTCGCCTTCGCCTTCCTCGGCCCGCTGCTCACGGTCCCGGGCGTGCTGCTGGCGGCGATCGCGAGCCGATGGCGGACGGCCGAGGATCGCGGCGACGCGGCGCGCCGCGCCCGCAACGTGGCGCTCGGCGGGGCGCTGTTCCTCGCGGGGATCGCGCCCTGGGCGATCCTGCGCGGCAACGACTTCCTCGCCTTCACCATCAATGTCGCGCGCCAGGACATCTTCCACGCGGGCTCGTCGGTCACCTCCTTCGAGTCGCTCACGTACTTCTGGAAGGCGCTCGACCTCGAGACCTCCGTTCCCTTCGAGGCCGCCTTCCGCGAGTGCCTCGTGCTCCTCCTGCTGGGGCTCGCCCTGCGCCGGACGCGCGCGACGCCCGTCGACCTCCCGCGCGCCCTCGACGGGCTGCGGCTTCTGCTCCTCCTCGGAGGCACCTACCTCGCGATCTCGCTCGTGCCGACGAAGGAGTCGCGCTACGTGGGGCCGCTCCTCCCCTCGGTCTGTGCGACCGTCGCCTTCGTCGTCACGGGCCTGCGCATCCCCTTCCTCGAGTTGCGCGCGTCGTCGCTCGCCTGGCTGCGCGCCCCCTTCGTCGCGGCGCTCGTCGGTCTCGGCGTGCTCGGCTGGCTCGGCGCCGCCTTCGACGTGCTCGCCGACGACGACCTCCGCGTCCGGCCGACGCAGCGGATCGCGATCGGCCCCTTCGACCTGCGCGTCTTCCAGCCGGACGACGCGCCGGCGCCGTTCCTCCCGGAGCGTGGCCGCGTCGTGCTCCCGCTCATCAAGCTGAAGCTCCCGCCCGATCCCCGCGATCTGTCGCCCCGGCGTGCGCTCGACGCGATCGACCGCGACCGGGGCACGCGACGCGCGCACGTCTTCACCTGCACCCCGCAGGAGATGCTGCATGCATCCGCCTTCGGCTACCTGGCGGAGGCTCTCCATCCCGGCATCGAGATCGCTCCCGTGCGCGAGTACTACGTCGCGCGTCCCATCGAGAACGAGTTCGCGGCCTTCTCGCCCTACGACCTCCTGGCGGCGACCCACGTCCTCCTCGTCCGACGCCGCGGCGGACCCGATGCGGGAGAGGCGAAGCGCTACCCCTTCAGCGAGTCGATCGGGCTCTGGATCGAATCGCGCCCCGAGGAGTTCCGGAAGCACTTCGCCCTCGCCCACGCCTACGAGCCGTGGAAGGACCCCTTCGACTCGACTCAGGATCTCCTGGTGGAGGTCTATCGGCGGGTCGCGCCGCCCGACGACGCGGAGATCGCCGAGGTCCTCCGTGCGATCGAGAGCTTCGACCGCCTCAAGCCCGGCACTTGGGTGGACGTGGCTCTCTACCACTACCGGAACGACGAGCTCGAGAAGGCGCTCGACCTCCTCACGAAGCACGTGCCGGAGGGCTCCGAGCTCTTCCCGGTGCACCAGGACTTCCGGGCGGCGATGCTGCGCGAGATCCCGCCGCGCCTCGAATGGGAGAAGGCGCGCGTGCGCCCGGGGGGCTGAGCCTCGCCGCTTCACATCGCGGCCTGCGTCCGCAACCCAACGGTGCCCGTTCCGAGAATCGTCGTGCGGCGGGCGCAGGCGCGCGAGCAGTCGCTCAGGGCGCGCGCCCGGGCACCGCGAAGAGCGTCTGGGCGAAGGGCCACTCCTCGTCGATCCACTGCGCGGCGAGATCGAATCCGGCCGTTCGCCCGAGCGCCGCGACCTCGTCCGCGTGGTACTTGGCGCTCGACTCGGTCCAGATCGACTCGCCCGCTTCCAGCTCCACCACGCAGTCGGCGCCCGGGATGCGCACCACTTGCCGCGACCGCGCCACCAGGTGCATCTCGACGCGACGCTCCGCCGCGTTCCAGCGCGCCTCGTGGTCGTAGCTCCGGAGATCGAAGTCGGCCCCCAGCTCCCGGTCGATCCGGGCCAGCAGATTGCGATCGAAGGCCGCCGTGACGCCCGCGGGATCGTCGTAGGCGAGGATCAGCCTCTCCGGATCGTGCTGGAGATCGGCGGCGAGGAGGAGCCCGTCGCCCGGTGCCAGTCGCTCCCGGATGCTGCGGAGGAACGTCGGCGCCTCCTCGCGCGGGAGATTGCCGATCGTGCTCCCGAGGAAGAGCACCAGCGCCGACTGCCCAGGACGCCGTCCCGCGACGGCGCGCACGAGACCCGGCTCGTAGTCGGCCGCGATGGGGTCGATCGTGAGGCCCGGGACCTCGCCGATCTGCCGCGCGCAGGCGGCGAGCGCCGCTTCCGAGACGTCGATCGGCGCGTAGCCGACGGCTCCGCGCGCGGCGAGGGACTCCAGGAGGATGCGCGTCTTGCGACCGCTCCCGCTGCCGAGCTCGATCACGCGCGGACCGGCGGGGAACCGCGCTGCCATCTCGTCCCCGTGCCGCCGCAGCAGGCGCGTCCCGGCGCGCGTGAGCCCGTACTCCGGCAGCAGGCAGATCGCATCGAAGAGCGCCGAGCCGATCGCGTCGTAGAGGAGATCCGGCGGCAGCGCCTTCTGGCCCGGTCGCGTCAATCCGGCGCGCACGGCCTCCGCGAGCCGACGCGTCGGATCGACGGGGATCGCTTCGGCGCCGGGCATCGCGCTCATCGCCTCCCGACGCAGCGGAAGGCGGCGTACACGTGGCGGTAGTGCGGCTGGAACCAGTTGCGGAACGAGCGGCGGAGGAGCCGCGGCGCCGTGACGGGAGATCCGCCCTTCAGCACCCAGTGGCGCCCGTCGAAGAAGTCGGCGGAGTAACCCGGGTAGAAGCCCTGCGGCACGAAGCCCGGGAAGGGCGCGAACGGCGTCGAGGTCCACTCCCACCCGTTGCCGACCAGATCGCGCACGCCGAAGCGGGAGGCGCCGCGCGGGTGGGCGTCGACGGGCGTCGCGTCGGGCCACGGGCGGCCGAAGTTTCCGCGCTCCGGCTCCGCGGGCTCGTCGCCCCTGGGGAACGGACTCTCCACGTCCGACGGCGCGCCGAAGGCGGCCCGGTGCCACTGCGCCTCCGTCGGGAGTTCGGCGCCGGCGGACCGCGCGTAGGCGCGCGCCTCCGCGTGGCTCACCCAGGCCGGCTCGTCGAGGGGGAGCGGCACGTCGCCGCCGAGCCGGCGCAGGAGCGTCCGTCCCGAGTGCTCGCGCCAGAAGGACGGGCGCTCGATCCTCGCACGCTCCCGCCACGACCAGTCGTCGTCGGTCCACAGCGCTCGGTCGCGGTAGCCGCCGTCGCGCAGGAACCGGAGCATCGCGCCGTTCGAGACGGGCGTGGCGTCGATCGCGAAGGCAGGCACCTCGACGCGATGCTCGCGCCGCTCGTTGTCCCAGCCGAACGCGGCTCCGGCGGCCTCCGGCGCCCCCAGGGTGGTTGCGCCCGCGGGGATCTCGACGCGCTCGGTCGCCGGCTCGGCGCGCCCGCTCCCGGCCCGCGGCGGCGGCACGTCGAGCCGCGAGGGATCGAGCCGATGCAGCATGTAGAAGAGCGTCTCCACGTGCATCCAGCGGTGCTCGAGGACCGCGTCGAGGAGCGGCTCCTCCGCGAGCACGCGGGCCGTGGCCGCGTCCGGCGCGCCGCCCCGGAGGCGTGCGTCGATCTCGGCGCGCACGGAGACGGCGTAGCGGCGCATCGCGTCGACCGAGGGCCAGTCCTCGGGCGCGTCCGTCGGGAGGTCGCCCTCCACGGGATCGATGCCGAAGGCGAGCCGCTCGTCCAGAGCGTTCGGCGCGCAGTCTCCGGGGAGCCGCTTCAGGAGGAGGTTGCGGTCGAAGGCCTCGAGATGCCCCAGGTAGAAGAGGAGGCGATGCCGCTCGGGGATCGGCCGCTCCCGCAGCGCCTCGGGCGCGACGCACCGGAAGATCGCGTCGGTGCGCGCGCGCGCCTCCCCGAGCTCGCGCACGAGGGCCGGGAGACGTTCGGCCGGCGCGGTGGATCGAGAGTCGGGGCGGGCGGATCGCATCTCGATGGCGCGCGTGCGCGCCTTCAGCGGTCGAGCAGGCTCCTGCCGTCCATGCGAGGGTCCTTCTCCAGCTCCATCACGTCGAGGAGGGTCGGCGCCACGTCGGCGAGGATCCCCCAGTCGCGGAGCTTCGCGCCCCTGTGCTCGTCGGACACGAGCACGAAGGGAACGGGGTTCGTCGTGTGCGCCGTGTGGGGCTCCCCCGTCTCCGGATCGCGCATGAGCTCGCAGTTCCCGTGGTCGGCGGTGATGGCGGCGACGCCGCCGCGGGCGCGGATCGCGGCGACGATCTTCCCGAGGCACGAGTCCACGGCCCGGACCGCCTCCTTCGCCGCATCGAAGAGTCCCGTGTGCCCGACCATGTCGGGGTTCGCGAAGTTGAGCACGATCACGCCGTGCTTCCCCGTCTCGATCTCCGCGACCAGCCGCGCGGTCACCTCGTCGGCGGACATGCGCGGCGCGAGGTCGTAGGTCGCCACCTTGGGGCTCGGCACGAGGATGCGGTCCTCACCGGCGAACACCTTCTCCTCGCCGCCGTTGAAGAAGTACGTGACGTGCGCGTACTTCTCGGTCTCGGCAATGCGGAGCTGGGCGATGCCCGCGCCGGCCAGGAGCTCCGGGAAGCTCCCCTGCAGAACCTGCGGCGGGAACGCCATGGGGCAGGGGAAGTCCTCTCGGTAGCGCGTCATGGTCGCAAAGCGGACGCGCGGTCGCACGCCGCGCTCGAATCCCGCGAAGCCGTCGAAGAGGAAGGCCTCGGAGATCTCCCGCGCGCGGTCCGCCCGGAAGTTGAAGAATACGACCGTGTCTCCGTCCGCGACGCGGCCGCTCTCGGGCTCGCCGACGACGACGGGCTTCACGAACTCGTCGTTCTCCTGGCGCTGGTGCGCCGCCGCGATGCCCTCGGCGGCCGACGCCTCCCGCACGCCGGCGCGCGCCACGAGCGCATCCCAGGCGATCTTCACGCGGTCCCACCGCTTGTCGCGGTCCATCGCGAAGTAGCGGCCGACGAGCGTCGCGATGCGGCCGACGCCAGCCTCCGCCATGTCCTGCTCGAGCCGCGCCAGGTAGCCCGGCGCACTCCGCGGCGGCGTGTCGCGGCCGTCGAGGAACGCATGCACGAGGACGCGGTCCTTCTGCATGCCTCTGCGGGCGCAGAGGTCGAGGAGCGCGCGCACGTGCCGGTCGGAGGAGTGGACGCCGCCGTCGGAGACGAGACCGAGCAGGTGCACGCGGCGTCCTTCCCGGTGCGCCGCGTCGATCGGCTCGACGAAGGCGGCCCTCTCGAAGAAGGAGCCGTCGGCGATCGCCTGGTCGATGCGCGTGATCTCCTGCCAGACGATGCGCCCCGCGCCGAGATTCGTGTGTCCCACCTCGGAGTTGCCCATGAGGCCGAGCGGGAGCCCCACCTCGTTCCCCGAGCAGGAGAGCAGCGCCGACGGATACTCCTTCTGCCATCGCAGCACGTTCTCGGCGGGCGCGAGGCGCACGGCGTTCCACTCCGATTCCGCGCGCTCGCCGAAGCCGTCGAGCACGCACAGCAGCACCGGCCGCGGCGTCACTTCCCGCCTTCCACCGCCGCGCGCACCGCCGACAGCAGCTCGCCCGCGCGGGCGAGGCCCGCGTCGGCCTCCGCGAGGCTCTTCTTCGCGTCGCTCGAATCGGGGAGCGACAGCGCGTTGATGCGCACGTTCGCGCGGGCCCCCTCGGCGGCCGCCACCAGGCAGGCGGCTCCCACGAGGACGTCGCTCGCGAGATTCGGATTCGCCTTCGGCGCGAAGGCCGCCGCCAGCTCGAGCGCCTCCAGCGCGAGGGCGAGCGTTCGCCGCGGGACGGCGAGGGCACCTCCCATCGCCGTTTCGATCGCGCGCGAGCGCGCCGCCTTCTCGGCCTCGTTCGTCTTCGGCAGGCCGTAGGCGGCGGTCACGGCGTCGTAGGCGGCCGAGTCCTCGTCGGCGAGGACGCCGGCGCGCTCCCGCAGCCGGTCGCAGGTCTCGGCCACGCGCGCCGCCTCGGCCTCCACCTCCACGTACTTCTTGCCGGACGTGAAGCGCGCGGCCATGGAGACGAGGGCCGTCCCGAGGGCGGCGTTCAGGGCCGCGACGGTTCCGCCTCCAGGCGTGGGAGTGCGGGCGGCGAGCTGGGAGAGGAAGTCACGGAGGCTTTTGTCGAGAAAGGTCATCGCGGGCCGAGGATAGCCTCGGGCCGTCCCCGCGCTGACACCTTGAGCCGAGCCCTGGCCCCTCCGATCCTCGCGCCGCGATGACCGACCGCGCCTCGGCCGACCGATTCCCGGTCCGGTCCCTCGTCGTGCTGCTCGCCGCCGCGACGGTCCTCCGCATCGGGACGAGCCTCTCCCGCGTCGACGAGGTGCCCGCCGAGGGTCTCTATCGCGGCACGCTCGCGAAGGCCTTCGTCGACGGGCTGACGCTCTGGCCGACGCACCTCTACGAGATCCCGCACGTGCCGGGATCGCTCCTGGTGAGCGTGCTCGCATCGCCGTTCTACGTGCTGCTCGGGCCCTCCACCTTCGCGCTCCGATTCGCCGGCACGCTGTTCCACCTGGCGGCGCTGGCGCTGTGGATGGTCGTCGTTCACCGCAACTTCGGCTCGCGCGCGGCGCGGCTCTCGGGAGCGCTCTTCGCCTTCGCGCCCGCGGGATTCGCGAAGATGGCGATCCTCTCCTACGGCGATCACGTGGAGAGCCTCCCCTTCGTCCTGGCGGCGGCGCTCTTCACGATCGAGTGGGCCCGCGGCGAAGGCTCGCGCCTCCTCGCGAAGGCGTTCTTCGCGGGCGCCCTGGTGACGCTCGCGGTCGGATTCCATCTGCAGGGAGCGCTCGGGATCGCGGCGCTCTCCCTGGTCGCGGTCCCCGTGGCGCTCCCGCGCGTGCGCGAGCCGCGCTTCTGGGGTGAGCTCGCCGTCGGGTTCCTGCCGGGCATGGTGGCGGGCGCCGCGCTTCCCTTCCTCGGCTGGCTCGTGACGGGCGGTGCCTCCATCACGCTCTGGGGCCGGAGCCCGACGCAGCACCTCGGCGCGACCGACCCGGTCGATCGGTTCGTCACGCTCTGGCGCGACGGCTTCCCCTTCGCGTTCCAGTTCGAGAATCGGTTCCTCGCCGACGGGACGCTCCTCCTCGCCTACGGCTGCGCTCTCGCCCTCTTCGTCGGAGCGATCCTGCGCTGGCGTCGCGGCGAGACGAGCCTGCGCTCGATCCTCGCGTGCGGCGGGTTCTTCGCGGCCTATCCGATCCTCTTCTCGCTGGTCTTCGCGCGGAGCTCGAACTCCTTCGTGATCGAGGACTCCACGTCGAACGCCCTCGAGGTGCGCTACGCGCTCCCGCTGATCCCCTTCCTGCTCCTCCCCATCGGCGTCGCCGCCGCGCGCCTCGCCGATCGAGGACGGCCCGTCCTCGCCCCGATGGTCTTCGGACCGGCGTTCCTGCTGGGGGCCTTCGGCTCGTTCTCCACCTGGGATTGGCGGACGATCCTCCACGAGCCCGCGCGACGGGGATTCCACTGGGAGGAGTTCAACGGCCACTTCCTCTACGCGTCGCTCTCGGCCGAGGACCGCGCCGGCCTGCGCCGCGTCGAGAGCAAGCTCCTCGGAGACCCGGAGCGCAACACGACCGCCAACCGGTTCGTCGCGAGCCACGCCGATCCGGGGGCCGTGCTCGACCTCGTGCACGCCGTGGACGACGCGGACGCGTGGACGTTCCCCCTGCGGTACATCCCGCCGCGCATTCCCCTGGGCGCGCCTCCCTCCGGAGACGCGGGCGCGCGCCTGGCGTGGATCCGCCGGCCGCCGCCGCGCTTCCGCGCCTTCGCCGCCGCCGCCGTCGGGCACGATCTCGGCATGGCGGAGCCCTTCGATCGCGAGCTCGCCGCGCAGCTCCTCGGCGGCCCGGCGAGCGAGGAGGAGCGGCTCTGGCTCGCGCGCGGTCTCGGGCACGGGCTGCTGCAGGTCTCCCTCGACGGCTATCCGCCGGTCCCGCGGTTCTTCGACGGGAAGAAGGCCTTCGCGCGGATCGACTCGCTTCCCGAACGCGTGGACCGAAACGAGGTGGCCTTCGGTCTCGGCTTCCGCGTCGGCAAGATCGTGAACGAGTTCTTCTCGCCGTCGGCGGCCCTCCTGCGGCGCGCCGTCGCGAACTTCCCTCCGCAGCTCGCGCGATCCTTCACCCGCGGGCTCGGCGCCGGATATCGGCTGCGATTCCTCGTGCCGCCCTCGAGCGACGTCGTGAGCCCGGCCGTCGATCGCCTTCTCGAGGGGATCCCCGACGCGCTCCATCCGCAGTTCCGCGAAGGCCTCGGCGGCGCCACGTCGGCGCGGTGATGGGCGCGGTGATCGGCGCGGCAATCGGCGCGGCGATGGGCGCGGTGATGGGCGCGCGCGGGGCGGTGGCGCCGATTGCTATGCTCGGCCCCATGGTGCGCGCACGGATCCTCCTCGCGGCCCTCGTGGCCGCGCCTCCGCTCCTCGCCGGCTGCCAGACGAATCCCTACACGGGACGAACGACGCTCAACGTCTTCAGCGAGGGGCAGGAAGCCTCGCTCGGCGCCGAGGCCTATCAGCAGATCGTCTCCCAGGAGAAGGTCGTGTCGTCGGGTCCCGCGTGGGATCAGGTGCGTCGCGTGTCGATGCGGCTCGCCCAGGTGGCGAACAAGCCCGACTTCGACTGGGAGGTGGTGCTCATCGATTCGCCGCAAGTGAACGCCTGGTGCCTTCCCGGCGGGAAGATGGGCGTCTACACGGGCATCCTCCCGGTCACGCGGTCCGACGAGGGGCTCGCCGTCGTGATGGGGCACGAGGTCTCCCACGCGCTCGCGCGTCACGGCGGCCGCCGCATGACGGAGGGTCTCGGCATGTCGATCGTCCAGGAACTCCTCGCCGTCGGCCTCTCCGGAGTCGGCGGAGGAGTGCAGGAAGGCGTTCTCGCGAGCTTCGGGATGCTGAGCCAGGGAGGCGTCGTCCTCCCCTTCAGCCGCGCCGACGAGACCGAGGCCGATCAGATCGGGCTCCGCCTCATGGCCGAGGCGGGCTTCGACCCGCGCGAGGCGCCGCGCTTCTGGCAGAGGATGATCGACGCGACCGGCGGCGGGGGTCCGCCCGAGTTCCTCTCCACGCATCCGAGCCCCGAGACGCGCATCGCGCAGCTCGAGGAGTGGATGCCCGAGGCGATGGAGATCTACCAGCGCGCGAAGTCGGGTAGTGCTTCGGGCGGTGCCGCCGCTCCACCCGCCTCCGGCTCGACGTCGGCCGCCGCATCGACGGCCGCCGCCAGTCCCTCGAGCGTTCCCGTGCCCCCGCTACCCTCGAAGCCGACGGCCCCGAAGACGCCGTCGGCGACCGGCGCGCCGGCGAAGGACTCCGACGCCCCCGTGCCGCCCGTGAAGCCCGCCGCGGGATCGACGCCGAAGATCCCGTCTGGTGGCGGAGAGTGAGCCGGCGCGCGCTCCTCGCTCCGCTCGCGCTCCTCGCGGCTCCCCACGGCGCGTGGGCCGCTCCGCGCGCACCGGTCCAGGATCCGCCTGCCGCTCTCGACGCCGCGAGGTACCGGGCCGACGTCGAGCACCTCGCGAGCGACGCGATGGAGGGTCGCAAGGCCGGCGAGCCGGGCGGCCTCGCGGCGCAGCGTTGGCTCGAGACGCGCTTCGCCGAGATCGGCCTCGAGCCCCTCGGTGACGACGGCACCTACGCGCAGACGTTCGAGTTCGCGATCCGCGACCTCGGCGACTGCAGGCTCTCCGTCGCGGCGGACGGAACGACGACGGCGGCGGTGCCGCGCGACGATTTCCTGCCGCTCGTCGGATCGGCGAACGGGCGCTTCGACGCGGAGGCGGTCTTCGTCGGCTTCGGCATCACGGCTCCCGAGTGCGCCTGGGACGACTACGAGGGGATCGACGTGCGCGGCAAGGTGGCCGTGGCACTGCGCCACGAGCCCTTCGCCGACGATCCGGGCGCGAGCGCCTGGGACGGCCGCCGGCTGACGCGCCACGCACGCTTCGCGGAGAAGGCGCGCAACGCCGCACGCCACGGCGCCGTCGCGCTCGTCGTCGTGCCCTCGCTCGCGAGCTTCCCGAAGGGGGCCGCGCGGCGCTCGCTCCCGGGCCGAGGTTTCTGGAGATCGACGAACCCCATGGGCAAGCTCGGCGCTCTGATCGAGGACCTCGACGACACCGCGGAGTTCCGGGAGCACAACGTCTCGGCGCGGGAGATGCACGAGCAGGTGCTCTGGATCTCCCAGGCGCAGGACTCGGGGCTCCGGATGCCGATCCCCGCCGTCTTCCTCGCGGCGGAGGCCTCCGCGCGGCTGCTCGACGCGGGGGCCGAGGAGCGCGCTCTCGCCGGCGCCGGCGCCCCGCGCTCGCGTGCGCTCCCGGGCCGTCGAGTCGCCGGCCGCGTCGAGATCGTCGGCGACGGACGGCGGACGGCGAACGTCGTCGGGCGGCTCCGCGGCAGCGACCCCGGTCGGCGGGAGGAGCACGTGGTCGTCGGGGCTCACTACGACCACGTCGGGATGGACGCGTCCACCGGCAGCGTGTGGAACGGCGCCGACGACAACGCCTCGGGCACGGCGGCGATCCTCGCGATGGCGAAGGCCCTCGCGGCGAGCCCGCCGGCCCGCTCGATCGTCTTCGTCGCCTTCGCCGCGGAGGAGGTCGCGCTGCTCGGCTCCTTCCACTTCGCCGCGAACCCGCCGATCGCCCTCGAGTCGATCGTCGCGATGCTGAACCTCGACATGATCGGGCGCGGCAACGAGGACGACCTGCGGGCGTCGCCGGGCGAGGCGTCGTCGGAGAACCAGGTCTTCGTCGCCGGCAGCCCTTCGAGCCCGGTCCTCGCTCCGCTGCTCCGCCGCGCGAACGCCGGGATCGATCTCGAGGTCACGGCGAGCGAGAGCATGTTCGACCGGAGCGACCAGGCGGCCTTCTACCTGGCGGGGATCCCCGTCCTGTTCCTGAACACGGGCGAGCACGGCGACTACCACCGGGAGACCGACACGACGGACCGGCTCGACTTCGCGAAGGCGCTCCGCGTGACGCGGCTCGGCGCGGCCGTCGCGCAGCGCCTCGCCGATCTCCCCGGGCGCCCCCCCTTCGTCGATGCGCTCCGCAAGGCGGAAGCCGTCGCCGGCGAGCCGCGCCGCTCCGTGCTGTTCGGATCGACTCCCTTCCTCGAGCGGCCGGATCTCTGACCCCGGCCGTCGTCCCTCAGCCCCATGCACATCGCGTTCGTCGCCCCGGAGTGCGATCCGATCGTCAAGGTCGGAGGCCTCGCCGACGTCGTCGGCTCCCTCCCCCGCGCCCTGCAGCAGCTCGGTCACCGCGTCGAGGTGTACCTGCCGCTGCTCGGATCGATCTCCCAGGAACGCGTCGCCGGAGCGAAGGACGACGGCGCCGTCGACGTGGTGCAGCCGCCGCTGCCCTCGCGCGCGGAGATCCGCACGGTCGTGTCGCGCGGCGTCCCCGTGCATCTCGTCGACTGCCCCGACCTCTTCGTCCGCGAGCCCGCGCCCTACGGCGACTACGAGGACAATCCCGCCCGCTTCGCGTTCTTCTGCCTCGCGGTCCTCGCGGCGATGGAGCGTCCAGGATGGACGCCCGACGCGATCCACCTGCATGACTGGCCCACGGGCTTCCTCCCGGTCTATCGCGCGCAGCGTCACCGCGCGGGCGCTCTCGGCCGCGCGGGGATCGTCTTCACGATCCACAACATCGCGCATCCCGGCGTCTTCCCCGCCGGATGGCTCCCGGTGCTCGGCCTCCCCGCGAATCTCGGGGCCTGGGACCAGGCCGGCCACCTCGGCATGGTGAGCGCGCTCAAGGCGGGGCTCGCCTGGTCGACGATCCTCGGCACGGTGAGCCCGACCTACGCGCGCGAGATCCAAGGGCCGGCGCTCGGCTGCGGAATGGACGGCCTCCTGCGGCACCGATCCGGCGATCTCGTGGGCGTGCTGAACGGCATCGACACCGAGGTGTGGGATCCGTCGCGGACGGAGACCGATCCGGCTCGCGGGATCTACGCGCCCTTCTCCGCCTCCGATGCGGCGGGGAAGGAACGCAACCGCGCGGGCCTGCGCCACGAGCTCGGCCTCGCCGAGGAGCCGGGAACGCCGCTCTTCGGATTCGTCGGACGCCTCGACGCCCAGAAGGGGATCTCCGCGATCTTCCAGTCGATCCCTTGGTTCCTGGAGCGCGGCGTCCAGCTCGCGGTCCTCGGCGACGGGCCCGATGCGTTCCGCAACGCCCTGAGCGCGATCGCCGACCGCTTCCCGGGCCGCGTCGGCGGTGCGCTCGAGTTCAATCCGACGCTCGCGAAGCGCATCTACGCGGGGAGCGACTTCCTCCTCATGCCGTCGAAGTTCGAGCCCTGCGGGCTCGCGCAGATGATCGCGTGCCGCTTCGGGACGATCCCCGTCGTCTCGCGCACGGGCGGCCTCGCGGACACGATCCGCGACGCCGACGAGACCGCCGACGGGAACGGCTTCTCCTTCCCCGTCCCGATGACGATGGACGACGGCGCCTGGACGCCCGCGGCGGCGCACGGCCTCGGGCAGGCGCTCTCCCGGGCGATCGCATGCTTCGCCGACCGTTCCCGCTTCGAGGCCCTGCGCCGGCGGGCCTTCGCGTCGGATTTCTCGTGGACGCGGTCGGCCGAGACCTACGCGCAGGTCTACGGCGAAGCGGCGCGGCGCGAGCGGTCGACCGGCTGAGGGCGGAGAGGTTGTGAGGAAATCGCCGCCGCTGGCCCGAGGCCGAGCGAGAGCGGGCGAGGCGAGGCGCGACGACGACGCAACTCATGGAGAGTTGCGAAGGAGGAGCAACGAAGCCGCAGCCGCTCGCAGCCGGCCGAAGCCCGGCGCCGATTTTTTCACGACCTCAGAGGACCCGACGGTTCCACGGAGCTGGATCACTTCAGCGCCCAGCAGTTGAGACCCGAGGCGTCGAGGTCCAGGATGCGGGGCCCGTCACCCTGGAGTGCCCGAGTCCTCGGGCCGGCTCCTCGAACGGCTCGCCCCGATGCATCGAACCGCTGGGCGCTTCGCGCTCGTCCTCCACACGCACCTCCCGTACGTGCTGCGCCACGGACGGTGGCCCCACGGCACCGACTGGCTCTGCGAAGCGGTCGCGGAGAGCTACCTGCCGATCCTCGAGTCGTTCCGACGGCTCGAGGCCGACGGGGTCCCCTCGCGCGCGACGATCGCCCTGTCTCCGGTGCTCTGCGAGCAGCTCGCCGACGAGGCGTTCCCCGCGGAGTTCCGCCGCTGGATCTCCGCGCGCCGCGAGCAAGTGGCGCTCGACGAGAAGCAGGAGCGCGCGAAGGGGCACCCCGTCCCCGAGCCGCTCCTGCGCCACTGGCGCGAGTGGATCGACTCCGTCGAGCAGCGATTCGACGCCATCGACGGCAACGTGATCGGCGCCTTCCGCGGCCTGGAGGAGCGTGGTCGCGTGGAGCTCGCCACCTGTGCCGCGACGCACGGCTACCTGCCGCTGCTCTCGACGGACGAGTCGATCGAGCTTCAGCTCCGCACCGCCGTCGCGAGCCACCGGCGCCACTTCGGCCGCGCACCTCGCGCGCTCTGGCTCCCCGAGTGCGCCTACCGGCCCCGCTACGAATGGACGCCTCCGCTCGGCCCCGAGCAGGGCAAGCGACGGTGGCCGCGCCCGGGGATCGAGGAGCTCCTGTCGGAGAACTCGATCGAGATCACGGTCGTCGACTCCCACCTCGTGCACGCCGGCGAGCCGCTCTCGATCTACCGCAATCTCTACCCGGCGCTCGCCTCCCTGCGCGGCTTCGAGGAGCGCTTCCCCCAGCACTCGCGGATGCGGTCGTGCCACACGGTCTACTCCGCGCGGAGCCGAGGCATCGATCGCGGCGTCGACGTCCTCGTCCGCGACGCGCGCACGGCGCTGCAGGTCTGGAGTCAGAAGGACGGCTATCCGGGAGATCCCCTCTACCTCGACTTCCACCAGCGCCCCATCGCGAACGGACTGCGCTACCACCGCGTCACCGACGCGCAGGACCGGGAGGCGGCGAAGGAGCACTGGGATCCCGTCGCCGCGCGCGCGCGGACGGAGGAGCACGCGCGCCACTTCGTCTGGCTCGTGAAGTCGACGCTCGAGAAATCGTCGGTCACGGAGGGCTCGGGCCCGATCCTCTGCGCGCCCTACGACACGGAGCTCTTCGGCCACTTCTGGTTCGAGGGTGCGGAGTTCCTCGAGCACGTCTTCCGCCACCTGGCGAACGCGCACGTCACCGCCGTCTCCGCGAGCGAGGCCGGGGCGGCGCCGGGTCCGCGCGAGTCGCTCACGCTCCTCGAGGGATCCTGGGGAGAGGGCGGCGACCACCGCGCGTGGCTGAACAGCGCCTCCGAATGGAGCTGGAACCGCGTCTACGACGCGGAGAAGGACGCCGTCGACGTGACCCGCGCCGTCGCGGCGGCGAACGGGTTCCCTCCGGAGCGCCGCGATCTCGGCGATCGCGCGCTTCGTCAGGCGCTGCGGGAGCTCCTCCTGCTCCAGTCGTCGGACTGGCAGTTCCTGATGACGACGGGCGCCGCGCGCGACTACGCCGAGCGCCGGTTCGCGACGCACTACGTCGAGCTGAAGCGGCTCGCGGACTTCACGCGTCGGTGCCTCTCGGGGAGCGCCCCCGATCCCCAGGACGAGGAGTACCTCTCCGTCCTCGAGAAGCGCGACCGGGCGTTCCCGGACATCGACGTGCAGGCCTTCTCCCTCCCGCGCTAGCGTCCGCCCCCTCCTCCCCGAGCCAGCCCACCCACGATCGATGGCACGCGTCCTCGGATTCATCATGGCCGGCGGGAAGGGAGAGCGTCTCTTCCCGCTGACGCGAGACCGGAGCAAGCCCGCCGTCCCCTTCGGCGGCAAGTACCGGATCATCGACTTCGTGCTCTCGAACTTCGTGAACAGCGGCATCCGCTCGACCTACGTGCTCGTGCAGTACAAGTCGCAGTCGCTGATCGAGCACCTGCGCGTGGCATGGCCGAGCACGGGACTCACGCAGGAGCACTTCATCACGCTCGTTCCTCCGCAGCAGCGCTTCGTCGGCGAGGCCCTCTACCGCGGCACGGCCGACGCCATCTCCCAGAACCTGAACCTCGTCCGCGACTTCGAACCGGAGATCGTCGTCGTCTTCGGCGCCGACCACATCTACCGGATGGACGTGCGCCGGATGATCGACGCGCACCTCGAGCGCGAGGCGGAGGTGACCATCTCCTGCATCCCCGTGCCGATCGCCGAGGCGCGGAGCTTCGGCGTCGCCGGGACGGACGACGAGGGCCGCATCGTCGAGTGGGTCGAGAAGAGCCCGACGCCTCCCAGCATCCCCGGCGATCCGTCGCGCGCCTACGCCTCCATGGGCAACTACATCTTCTCCCGCGACGCGCTGGAGGAGGTGCTCTTCGAGGATTGCCGCCGATCGACGGACCACGACTTCGGGCGCTCGATCGTTCCGGAGCTGATCCCCCGCGGGCGCGTCTTCGCCTTCGACTTCCTGAAGGCCGCCGTCGCCGGGACGAGCTCCTACGAGGAGCCCGGCTACTGGCGGGACGTCGGGACGCTCGCGGCCTACTGGCAGTCGCACATGGACTGCCTCGGCACCCATCCGAAGTTCGAGCTCTACAACCGCCGCTGGCCGATCCGCACCGGCACGTCGAACCTGCCGCCGGTGCACGTCCACCAGAGCGAAGTCGTCGACTGCCTCCTCGCCGAGGGCGCCGTGCTCCACGGCTCGCGCGTCCGCCGCTCCGTCGTCGGCCGCGGCTGCGAGCTGGAGCCGGACTGCGACGTCGAGGACTCGATCGTCATGGACCACACGCTCCTCCAGCCCGGCGTGCGCCTGAAGCGGTGCATCGTCGATCGCCACAACGTGCTCCCGGCGGGCACGACGATCGGCTTCGACCCCGTCGCCGACGTCCGGCGCGGATTCCACGTCGACAAGTCGAGCGGCCTGACGGTGGTCGCGCGCGGGACGACGCGGCTCGACTGAGCGGCGGCTCCATGGGCAGCGACTCCGACACGAACGACTCCCGAGCGGGCGATCCGGGGACGATCGACGAAGGCGCGTCCGGCGCACGGCCGCTCCTCGGCGTCGACCTCGGCGGCACCTTCACGAAGATCGCGCTCGTGACGCCGGCCGGCGAGGTGCTCGGCCGCGAGCGCATCGAGACCCGCGTCGCCGACGGCGTCGACTCCTGGATCTCGCGTCTCGCCACCGCCTCGCGCGACCTCGGATCGTTCCATCGCGCCGGCGTCGCCGTGCCGGGCGCCCTCGACCGCGCCGGCGGGACGGTGGTGGCGTCGCCCAATCTCCCGGACTGGGCCACCTATCCGCTCCGCACGCGCCTCGAGGCGGCCCTCGGCGTCGCCGTGACGCTCGAGAACGACGCGAACGCCGCCGCCGTCGGAGAATCGAGGTGGGGGCTCGCGGCGGATCGTGGCTGGCGCAACTTCGTCCTCTTCACTCTCGGCACGGGCGTGGGAGGCGGCATCGTCCTCGACGGCCGCCTCTTCGTCGGGCCCGGCGGCCTCGCCGGAGAGGTGGGCCACCTCGTCGCGGAGCCCGAGGGTCTCCCCTGCGGCTGCGGGCAGAAGGGCTGCGTCGAGACGATCGCCTCGGTCTCGGGGATGATCGCGACGGCGACGCGGGCCATCGCGCCCGACCGTCGCGCGCCGACGAGCGGCCTCGAGCTCGCCCGCTGGCTCTCCGGGAGCGAAGGGGGCCCGCGCGAGAGCGCCGCGCGCGCCGCCGTGGACGCGGCGGGAGCCGCCCTCGGATTCTGCGTCGCGCAGATCGTGACGCTGATCGACGTGCGGGTCTTCCTCTTCGGCGGCGGCGGGGCCGGAATGCTCGAGGACCTCGAGCCGGCGCTCCGTCGCTCGCTCGCCCGGCACGTCTACGGCCGGTCCCTCGAGTCGATCGAGATCTCTCCGAGCGCGCTCGGGAACGACGCCGGAGTGCTCGGCGCCGCCGCCCTCGCCGCCGCGCCGCCGCCGGCGGGCTGAGGTTCCTCGCCCCCGGCGAATCGGGATTCCCCGCCCGGGGCCGACCGATCCGGCCGCGCGCTTCAGCGGTCGGCGACGCCGCCCGGCCCGAGCCGCCGCCGGAGGACCTTCATGAGCTCCACCTTCGCGCGGCCGTGGAGCATGCGCGCCGCGTCCTCCGAGGGCGAGGCCAGCTCCTCGGCGACGAAGGCCCAGGATCCCTGCAGGTAGTCGCGAAGGAGGATCACCTCGCGGTAGTTGTCCGGGAGGAGCGCGATGCACTCCTCCACCGCCGCGGCCTGCTCCTTCTTCACGACCTTCCCGTCCGGCAGCGTCGTCTCGGCCGCCGGCTCGTGGAGGAGCGTCCCGTTGTCGATGGACGATCGCAGGTGCCGGAGAGCGCGCTCCCGCCGGGCGTCGCGCTTCGCGGCGCGGTGGTAGTCGAGCGCGTCGCGGATCTGGTTCTCCGCGAGCTTCGCGAGCCAGTTGAGGAAGCTCGCCGGCTCCCGGACCTCGAGCCTCTCGAAGGACTGGATGGCCGCGACGAAGGTCTCCTGCACCAGGTCTTCGGAGTCGAGCCGATGCCCCGACGACGGGCCGACGCGCATCCGCACGATGCGCTTCACCCGGTCGTAGTAGCGCGCGAAGAGGCGCTCGTAGGCGGCCATGTCGCCGGTCTGCGCGCGCCCGACGAGGTCGATCGTCTCGGTGACGGTTGGCTCGCCGCCGGTCGGGCGCACTGCGTCGGCTTCGTTCACGGGGTGGCTCGCGCCGAGGCCGCCCGCGGCTGCCTCTCGCAGCGGCGGAGTCTCCTCGAAAGGGCGCCGCGCGTCACTCGGGGAGCTCGATGCGGAGGATCCCGGCCGGCGGCGCCGACAGATCGACGGGCACGCGGTGCGGCTCGCTCCCGGACGACCCCACGACGGAGAGCCCCGGTGCGTCGCTCGCGCCGAGCAGCAGGAGGATCGGACGCGATGGGAGACCGAAGAGGTCGACGCGGCCCGCTGCATCCGTCGAGACGATGCTTCCCGCGTAGGAGCCGCGGTCGTCGTGGAACGGCAACAGCTCGCCGTCCACCTCCGCGCGGGCCGCGACGGCGACGCCCGGCCGCGCGCGTCCGCCACGATCGACGACCTGGAGCCGCAGAACCGTCGCCGGGTAGAGCGCGAGATCGAGACTCGAGGAGCCCGCGGGGAACTCGCGCTCGGCGACCTCGCGCTCGGCCCGCCCCGACGCGTGCGCGCGCACGCGCGCCGCTCCCGGCGGCATCCACGCCTCGTAGCGACCGGATGCGTCGCTGCGTCCATCGCGCGTCGGCTCGCCCCGCACCGGAACGAGCGAGACCTCGGCGCCGGCGAGGGGCGCGCCGGTCGCCACGTCGCGGACGATGCCGCTCACGTGCGCCAGATCCTCGAGCCCGGTCCCGAGGACGATGGTCGCGTCGCCGCCATCGGCCTCGACGAGCGCCCTGGCCGGCGGAAGGCTCGGATCGACGGGGAACGCCCAGATCTCGTGGCGGCCCGGACCGATCTCCGAGAAGGAGAACCGACCCGGAGGACCCGTCCCCTGCCGATGGCCCTCGAGCACGCCGGAGAGGAATCCGCCGCGCGGTCCCCACGCCGCGCCGGCGGCGGGACCGACCGATCCACCGGCGATCCGGAGGCACACCCAGGCATCGACGGGCTGCCCGTCGGCGTCGGCGACGACGCCCTCGATGCGCGCCCCGAAGCCGAGCACCACCTCGACCCAGGGCGGCGGTGCCTGCGGCGAGATCGGCCCCACGATCGACGCGCCGTGGCCGCTGCGCCGCGCGCGCAGGAAGACCTCCTTCTCGAGCCCGTCGCGCATCGTGATCGAGAACTCGCCGTAGCGATCGGTGTTGGCGCGGCCGACGTTCCCGAAGTCGCACCCGCGGAGGAGCTCGATCGACGCGGGACCGGGAGCGGCGAAGGCGCTCGTGACGCGGCCCCGCAGCACGGGGAACGGCGCCACGGGGATCGAGGGAACGACGTCGATCACGATCTCCGCCGCGCCGGCGGGGAGCGGCACGAGCGCGCGCTCGAAGCCCTCGGCGGCGACCCCCGCCTCCCAGGTTCCGCCGCGCGGCACGGAGAGCTCGAAGCGTCCTCCGCCGAGGTCCTGCGCCGAGCGTCGCAGACGCACGGCCTCGAGGGTGACGCCGGGGGTCGCCGTCCCCGTCGGCGCGCCGTAGTCGCTCGACCACGCCCAGACGTGCGCCGGCGCGTCGATCGGGCCCTCGGGGCCGCGCACCTGCACGCCGACGCGGCGCCCGCCCGACGGCACGACGAGGTCGACCCTCACGTCCCGCTCCCCGCTCGGGACGGCCACTTCCGCGCGCTGCGCCGTCTCGTCCGTCGGAGACTCGGCGACGATCCCGAAGTGGCTCCCCCGGAGGGAGGCGGAGTAGCGGCCGGCGGCGCCCGTGCGCACGGAGACGTCCGCCGACAGGAGCCGCGTCACGTGCGGATCGAGCCCCAGCACGCGGTGGCACTCGATCGCGACCGTCGCCCCCGCGACGGCCTGACCCGCCGGGTCGCGCACGGCGCCGTGGATCGTCACCGCCGGCGCGACCTCGACCACGATCTCCTGCGGCGCCGCGGGGTCGGGCTCGAAGGGCCCCTGGCTCGAGACGCGCGCGCCGGACGGGTCCTCCACCTCGACCGACTCGACCTGCACCGGATCGCCGACGGTGGTGACGAAGCGCCCCATCGTGTCGGTGCGTCCCTCGTCCTCGCCGTAGTCGCCGAAGCCCTTCCTCCAGGAGACCGTCGCCGCGCGGCCGCGCACGCTCTCGCCCCCCGCCTCGCGCACGACGAGCACGAGAGGACCCAGCGCGGCGCCGAGGTCCGGCGCGGAGGCCGAGCCGCGGTCCACGACGCCGGAGGTCGGTGCGTCCGCGACGGGCGTGCGCGTCGACGCTCCCGGAGACGTCGCCGGCGGCAGGCCCGCGCCCGCGCCCGCGCGCGGCAGCGTCTCCATCGCCGCGCCCGCGGCCTCGACGGTGGACGGCGCGCCTCCGGGCTGGAAGCCCCACCACGCGAGCGCGACGGCGGCGAGGCCGAGCGCGAGGAGGGCCAGGGCGCGGCGCACGTCGTGATGCCCCGTCGAGCGCTACTCGCCCGGCTTGAAGTTCCGGCAGAGGTCCTCGAGCAGCGCCGCCGTGATCTCCTCTCCGCGCGGCGAGATCACGATGAGCTGCACCGCCTCCTTCACCATGGAGGGCGTCGTCAGGTCGACCATCGCCATCGGCTGCTCGCCGCGGCGCCGATCCTTCACGTTGGCGATGAAGTAGCGGAGCGGGAACCGGTGGCCCGGGATCGTCCCCACGGTGCGGTCCTGGAACGCGTGCTTCTGGTTCTGGACGTCCGGAAGGAACTGGAAGAACGCGGGCACGTCGGGCTGCCCCGATCCCTGGGGATCGAAGAGCTTCTCGCGGTTCGACCGATCGCGCTCGTCCTCGGGAGCGCGCACGAGGATCGGGAGATACCGCGCCGACTCGAGGGCCTGCTCCACCGACCCCGCCGAATCCCCCGCGAAGACGACGAAGCGCACGTCGACGAAGGGGACCTTGCTGCCGAGGGCGATCTTGTAGCCGGGCGGAGGGCCGGTGTTGGGGACGATCGCCTCGTAGGTCTGCTGCTGGACCATCGGATCCTGCGCCTCCTCGATCATCCGCTTCCCTTGGAAGAAGACGAAGGCGCCGCAGCCCACGGGCACGAGGATCGCGAGGAGGCAGCCGCCGAGGCATCCGAAGACCCAGAGGGGAATGCCCTTTCGCGGCGCCTGAACGGGAGGAGGTTCTTCGATCACGATCGGCTCGGTGTGGGACGCGGCCACGGTTCGCGGACCGGCTCTCGGCGATGGTAGCAGCCGGCCTCGCCGGACCCGCGAGCGGCGCGTCGCTTCCGCCTCCGACTGTGGGAACATCCGTGCGACCGACCCTTGGAACGCCAACGCACCGCCCCCGATCCCGTCGTCGCCGAGCTCGCGCGCGCGCTCGGCGCCGACTC
>CAZJHD010000021.1:0-74614 GCA_964545855.1 uncultured Planctomycetales bacterium | reverse complement strand
GCTCGGCGCGCACGGGCCCGAGGGCCAGGCCCAGAGCGCCTGGACGAAGTAGTGCCTCCCCGCGAGCAGCGGGTTCGCGGGGATCGGAGCGGGCGCCCAGGCGTTCCCCCAGGCGTCGCTCAGGAAGTCGAGCGCGAGCACCTCGCTCGCCCCGAAGAGGTCGACCCAGAGCGGCACGCCGATGCCGAAGGGGTCGCTCCCCGTCGCCGAGGCCGCGTCGCTCACGAGGGCGAGGCCGAGGGCGCTCGGCGGGGCTTTCGAGCAGACGAGACGGAAGCCCGCGTCGCCGACGCGCGGCGAGCCGTTGGCGCCGATCCAGTGCGCGCCCGAGCAGCCGTCGAGGCCGGTGCCGTAGGTGGAGAGGCCAACGGGCTGCTCGGGGAGGACGAGCTTCGTGAGGAAGACCGTGGGATTCGTTGCGATCGGAGGCGTGGCGTAGTTCGGCTGGAAGGAGCCGGGAGTCGTGGGGAAGTCGGGAGAGTGCGTGCGGCCCGTCACCACGACCGCGCCTTGGCTGTCGAGCGCAAGATCTGCGGGCGAGTCCAGTCCTGCGACAGACGTGCCGGTGCCCCCGCCGCCGAGATAGGTGGAGTAGATGAGACCGCTCCCCGTGGGATCGAGAACGAGGACGACGGCATCGACGTAGCCGTTGAACGTGGAGTCGAATGCATCCTGTGTCGTTTGAAAGCTCGTCGACGGCGTGTTGCCGATCAGGATGGGCTGGCCCCAGGGCCCGGCAGCGACTCTTCCCAGGGCCTCGCTCTGCTCGCTGCCGACGTAGCTCGACCAGACGAGAGATCCACGCGGGTCGAGCCTTGCGACGAAACCGTCGAGGTACGAGAAGGGACCACCAACTCCGAAGGGGGCCGGTCCGAATGCATTCGGCGTGGTCGGGAGATCGCTCGAGGACGTGTCACCCGAGATGAGGACGAAACCCTCGCCGTCGATGACAACACCGAGCCCCTCCTCGCCTGCGCTCCCTCCGAAATAAGTCGAGAACACTGCAGACTTCCCGTCGGGGCGGAGCTTCGTGACGAATGCGTCCGAGACGCCACTGAACGCCTGTCCGTTGTACGTCGGATCGAGAGCGCCGGGCGTGACGGGGAATGCCGCCGAGGTCGTCGTCCCGACGACGATCGCGTTCCCCGCCGAATCGACCGCGATGCCGGATCCATCAGTAGTTCCCAAGCCACCGAGAGGCGCCGAGTAGACGAGCGCGTTCCCCGCGGGCACGAGCCGCGCGGCGAACGCGTTGGGAAAGCCGCCCGTGGATCCGTATGCGCCGGGCGTCGTGGGAAAGTCGTAGGAGTAGTTGTGGCCCGTGAGGAAGACCGAGCCGTCGGCGCCGACGGCGAGATCGAAGCAGCGGTCGATGTCGGAGGGGCTGCCCACGACGGCCGACCAGAGCAGGGCGCTCCCGGCGGCGTTCAGCTTCGCCACGAATGCGTCGGCCGAGGCCGGCGCCCCCGCATAGGTTCCCCAGGTCGCCGGGAAGCCGAAGCTCGCCATGCCTCCCACGTAGACGTCCCCCGCCGCGTCGACGTGGCCGGTGTAGGCCCCGTCGTCGGCGGGGCCCCCGAGAAAGGTCGCGAACTGGAGCGCGCTCCCGTCGGGAACGAAGGCGGCGATGAGGCCGTCGAAGGTGCCATTGAAGGTCGTGTCGAAGGCGCCGGGCGTCGGCGTGAGCGGCGCGATGCCGACGTAGGCGAAGAGGTAGGAGGCGTCCCCCGGCCCCGAGGCGACGCCGACGGAGAAACCGATCCCCGCGAAGGTGGAGAAGACGAGACCCGGATCGACGAGGAGCACCTCGTCGGGAGCGCGGGCGGGCGCCTCGAAGCCGAAGCGGTCGCCGCCCAGGAGGCGGAAGCGGCTCGCGACGGGACGCAGCTCGCCTCCCTCGGCGACGACCCAGGAGCGTGGAGGCTCCTGGCGGATCGGGCCGAGGGCCGTCTCCGCGACGAGCGCGCCCGACGGATCGATCGAGAGGCGCTCCGCACCCTCGGCGCGGACGACGACCGACGAGAGCGCGCTACCCGCCGCGAGCCAGAGGTCGTAGGCGAGGCGGCCGCCGTCCTGGCGCAGGACGAGGTCGACTCCCGGCCGGATCTCCCTCGCTCGGAGACGGCTCGCCGTCGCCACTTCGCTGCGCCACGTCGAGGGCTCCGGGCCCTGGAGGAAGTGGAACCGCGTCGCCCGCGCCGACTCCGTCTCGAAGCGCGCCCACGGATCGGCTCCCTCGAAACGGAAGGACACCGCCGCGTGGGAGGTCTGCTCGCCGAAGAGACCATCCGCCGAGAGCACGACCGTGAGACCGTCGTCACGGACGAGGGTCCAGGCGCCGTTTCCCGGCACGGCGAAGCGCACCTCCGGCGGCCACTGGCCCGCGTTCTCGACGAAGGGGACTCCCGGTCCCGTTGCGC
This sequence comes from uncultured Planctomycetales bacterium, assembly GCA_964545855.1. Classification (GTDB taxonomy): domain Bacteria; phylum Planctomycetota; class UBA1135; order UBA1135; family JACQFD01; genus CAZJHD01. The sequence continues at coordinate 72,194 of CAZJHD010000021.1, read as the reverse complement.
TCGTCTGCGCCGCCGCGGGGGCGGCGAGGAGGAGCGCGACCAGCAGCGATCGCATCGGCGGGACTCCGAGAGGATGAGTCTTCATTGCTGCGACCGGACGACGGTCGCCGCGCCCGCTCCCAGGACTCCCTGCGACTGGCCCACGACCCACACCGGCTTCCCGCTCGCGGTAATCACGAGGTCCCGCTTCTCGGCGAGCCCCGGCGTCGTGAAGTTTCCGAAGGCGAACCAGCGTCCGAAGAATTCGTTCGGCTCGGGCCCGGGGGCGGGCGCACCCGGGACGACGCTGAAGTCGATTCCACCGATCTGATCGATGAGGGTTCCGTGGGGCCCAAGCGGGTAGGGCGTGTACTGCGGCACCGTTCCGAGCTCGCCGCGAAAGAAGAGATGCACCTTCCCCGCATGAGGAACCTGCTGAGAACCTGCCACCGCGTCGGGCTCGCCGATGGCGATCGCGTCCTCGAAGACGGTCTGCCCGGACCGTTGCCATTTGCCCACGTCCAGCCACTTCCCGTACCGCGCGTCGAACGTCGGCGTGTCGGAGAAGAGCCACCAGGTCGGGCGGCGCTGCGCGTCGGAATCGAATTGCAGAGAAGTCGTCGGCGGGACGACGAGGTTTCGATAGACGTTCAGCGACCCCACGTTCACCTCGGCCGGCGGGATCCCGCCCGGGCCTCCCTGGAAGTCACGGCTCTCCGAATGCACGACGACGTCGAGCTTGCCGTCGCCGTCGAAGTCGACGATCCAGAGGTAGAACCCGAAGGCCTCGTTCGTCTGGGGAGAGTTGCCGGGGACGTTGTCGAACGGCGGCGGCACGAGCGTCCGTCCCGGATTCGGCGCCGCCGTGAGGACGCCGGACTGCGGTCTCGGGATCTGGTGACCGCCATAGACATGCACGCGCCCGACCCGCTGGGGGCCGTTGTAGGGCTGGCAACCCTCCGGCAGGCTCGGGATCCGCTGCGGGTAGTTCGTCTCCGCGATCACGAGGTCGGCCTTGCCGTCGCCGTTCACGTCGGCGGCGTCGAACCAGGATCCGAAGGCGCCGAAGGGCTCGTGGCAGGGAAGGAGCCCAAGCCCCGAGAAGACGCCGTCGATCCCCGGCGGATCGATGGCGGTGACGACGTGCTGCGCCCCCGGCGTTGTGTCGAGGCCGAACGGCCGGGCCGGGTCGCCCCAGAAGATCCAGACGCGCCCCTTCTTCCCGTTGTACTCGTGGGCGCTCACGATCAGCTCGTTCGTTCCGTCGCCGTCGATGTCGGCCATCACGATCCGGTGCCCGAAGTTCTGGTAGGGCATCGGCGCCGAGGTGCCCGGCTCGTTCGGCGCGTAGATCACGAGGACCGGCAGGTCGGGCGTGGATCCGGCGAGCGGCCCCGCCACCTGCCAGCCGTAGACGACGCCGGCGTTCGTCATCGCGCCGCCGCCCGCAATGGGGACGTCGTGGAGCATCGCTCCCGACCAGACGAGGTTGTGCGTTGCGTTCGGGATCGACGCGGACGAGACGAGCCGGCCGATCGCGAGGCCGCGGTAGCCGAGCCACTGCTGCACCTGCGCCTCCGCGGGACGGAGGCGGAGCCCGCTCGAGGAGAGCGGCGGCGACCCGGAGCTTCCCGGGAAGACATAGAGGTATCCGCTCTGCTGCTCGGTCCCCGCGCAGGGGCCGTAGATCGCGCGCTCCTGGAAGGCCGTCGAGACGACGTCGTCGAGAACGGTACCTGCCGCCGCGTCGGCGTTCCCGTAGACCCGCCCTGCGGCGACGACGAAGCCGAAGGCGCCGTTCGGCAGGGGCTGCTGGGTCGCTCCGCTCTGGGACACGAGCTGGTCGAGCTTGACGGGAGGCTTCGCGGTCACGACCTGCGCGCGCGCGGCGGATCCCGTCAGGCTCGCGGCCGCTGCCAGGGCCAGGACGGCGAGCGGCGCGCGCCAGGTCGCAGCGAGCGCGCTACGGGAGTCTCTCTCTCTCTCTCTCTCTCGCTCGCTCTCTCAGAATTCCGACACCCATCGCAGACCTCCGGCGGCGCGATGGCCGCCCAGCTATGCAGGTCACGAGATTGGACTCCCGGTCCCGCGAACCGTCAACGGGCCGGGCCGGGAGCTGCGCCGATCGAACTGCTACGGCACCACGACGATCGTGAGTCCTCGCGACGACACGAGGCCGAAGATCGACGGCGAGCAGGATTGCTGCAGCGGCTCCACCCAGAGCGACTGCGCGATGAAGACCTGGCCGATGAGCAGCGGGGCGTTGGGGATCGCGCCGGCCACGGCGGCGCCGGTGCCGCCGGCGTCGCTGAAGAAGTCGAGCGCGATCACCTCCGTCGCGAAGAGGAGGTCGGCGTGGAGCTTCACGCCGATGCCGAAGGGATCGGAGCCCGCGAGATCGGAGGAGTTCGTGATGAGCCCGAGGCCGAAGGAGCTCCGCGGCGCATTGGTGCAGGTGAGCACGAAGAGCGGGTTCCCCGGCGCCGCCGCCGAGTTCGCGCCCATGCCGATGGCGCCGCTGCAGCCGGGCGTGCCGGTTCCGAAGGACGAGAGACCGGCCGGCAGCGCGCGGGTCGCGAGCAGACGCACGACGCTTCCGGGAGCCGCGTCGCGCACCGCCAGGAGATCGGCGCGGCCGTCGGCGTCGAGGTCGGTGGCGACGAGGTCGCGCGGGCTGCCGCCGATGCCGAAGGCGACGGCCGGCAGGAACGATCCCGCGCCGTCGTTCACGAGGAGCGAGGCGGCGCCGTGCCCGACCGCGGCGGTCGCCGCGACGGCGACGAGGTCGGGCCGGCCGTCGCCGCTCGCGTCGACGATCCGCACGGCGCTCGGCGCGGAGCCGACTGGGAGGGACACGCCACCGGCGAAGAGGCCCCCGCCGGTGCCCTTGAGGAGCGTGAGGCTCGATCCGCCCTCGTTCGCGGAGACGAGGTCGAACGTCCCGTTCCCATCGGCGTCGCCGAAGACGACGGCGCGCGGCGACAGGCCGACGGGGAAGGCGAGCGAGAGGCCGAAGAGGCCGCCCGTCTGCGGTGTGACCGAGACGTTGTTCGATCCGGAGTTGGCCGCGATCACGTCGAGCGCTCCGTTCTGATCGGTGTCGGCGAGCACGACGTCGCGCGGCGCGAGACCCGTCGCGACGAACGTCCCGAAGGCCGCGACGCCGCCAGCGCCGTTGCCGTTCGAGAGCAGGACGCCGTTCCCGGACTCGTCGGCGATCGCGAAGTCGAGGAGACCGTCTCCGTTCACGTCACCGAGGGCGATCGCCCGCGGCGTCGTGCCGGCGGGGAAGATCTGGACGACGCCGAAGGAGCCGGAGCCCGGGCCGAGGACCGTCGTGATGCTGCCGAGCGTCGCGCTCGAGACGGCGGCGTCGAGGACGCCGTCGCCGTCGAGGTCGCCGAGGGCGATGTCCGTGGGGCCGGCTGCGACGGCGAACGTGGTCGCCGCGCCGAGTCCGCCCGTTCCGTCGCCGAGGAGGATCGAGATTCGGTCGGCGCCGAAGTCGGCCGTCACCACGTCGGCGGTTCCGTTGCCGTCGAGATCGCCCGCCGCGAGGGCGCGCGGCGAGGCGCCCACGGCGAAGGGCGTCGGCGCCTGGAACGAGGCGTTCCCCGATCCGAGGAAGACCGACACCGCCGCCGTCTTGAAGTCGGCCGTCACGAGGTCGAGCGTCCCGTCGTGGTCGAGGTCGCCGGCGGCGACGGAGTTCGAGTCGGTTCCCGTCTCGAAGGAGACCGCGGGGAGGAACGTGCCAGGGCTCGACGCGCGCAGGATCGCCACGCCTCGCGGCGTTTGCGTCGCCGTCGCGAGGTCGAGCGCTCCGTTGCCGTCGAGGTCGGCGATGGCGAGCGTGCTCGGGCCCGTGCCCGTCGCGAGGTGCGTGGCGGCGCCGAAGGGACCGGCGGCCACGCCCTTGCGGATCGTGATCGTGTTGCCGCTGAAGTTCGCCGTCACGAGGTCGACGCGCCCGTCGTTGTCGAGATCGCTCAGTGCGACGGTCTGCGGGCTCGTGCCCACGGTCCAGTTCACGGCGGCCGCGAGCGCGCCGGTGCCGTCTCCGAGGAAGAGCGAGACGTTGGAGTCGGAGGCGTTCGCCGCGGCGACGTCGAGGTTGCCGTCGAGATCCACGTCGCCCATCGCGACGGAGTAGGTGGAGGAGCCGGCCGCCTTCGGCTGCGGCGCGCCGAAGCCACCGGTGCCGTTCGCGAGGAGCACGGAGACGCGGTTCAACGAGAGGTTCGCGGCGACGAGATCCGGGAGGAAGTCTCCGTTCAGATCGCCGGCGGCGACCGACTGCGGCACGGACCCCGCCGAGAACTGCGCGGCCGGCGCGAAGGCGCCGCCGCCTGCTCCGTAGAGGACGGAGACGTTCGCGGAGCTCTGGTTCGCCGACACGAGGTCGGGGACGCCGTCGAGGTTGAGGTCTCCGGCGAGGACCACGACGGGGTCGGTGCCGACGCCGAGGAGCGTCGCCGTGCCGAAGCCGCCGTTGCCGTTGCCGAGGAGGACGGGCACCGTCGACGCGAAGTAGTTGCCCGTGAAGGCGTCCAGGTCGCCGTCGCCGTTCAGATCGGCGAGGCCCACCGCGATGAGCCGGTTGCCCGCCGGGTACTGGCGGCCCGGGAAGGCGTCCTGCGTGGAGAGAGCGCTGGGGGCCGCGCTCGCGAGGACGAGAGCCGAGGCGAGGAGGAGCGTCGTGCGCGAGCGGTCGGATCGGTGCATCGGCGGAGGCGGTTCGAGGATCGGGACCGGCGAGATGGGACCGGCGAGGCTACCGCAGACGGCGTGCGCCGGGGGCACGAGCTCTCGACCCGCGGCCGTGGCCTCCGCGACTCGCCCTTCAGTCGGCCCTCGGCGCCGGCCGATCCATCGGACTCCCCGTCCGGTGCCCGCCGGACTCTCCATGCCCCGACTCGGCTCGTTCCCCGCCACCGATCCGTCCGCGAAGGTCTCCCCGCCGCCGCCGTCCCTCTACGAGACGTGGTGGGACGAGTACAGCGACCTCTGGGACTCCCTCGACGGCTTCCGCGCCTACGCGCATCTGGGCGACGAGTGGGGACCCGAGGCGCACGTGGAGCACGTGATCGAGAGGTTCGCCGCGCCCTACCTCGCGCGCGACGCGCGCACCCTCGAGATCGGTCCCGGCGGCGGACGCTACACGCACCATCTGCTCGCGCACTGCGGCGAGGTGATCGGCGTCGATTGCTCGTCGAAGATGCTCGCGCGCGTGCGCACGCGTTTCCCCGACATCGGCCGCGCGCGCTTCGTGAAGAACGACGGGCACGGGATCCCGATGCTCCCGGCGGCGAGCTTCGACTTCGCCTGCGCGTTCAACGTCTTCGTGCAGTTCGCCCTGGAGGACGTGCACGGATACCTCCTGGAGCTCCATCGACTCCTCGTCCCCGGCGGCGTCGCGACGATCCACTACGCCGACCTCTCGCACGCCGAGGGCTGGAGGCACTTCGAGTCGCACCGCGAGGAGTGGGCGCACGCTCCCTGCGGGCGCGGCCGCTTCCCGATGCTCACGGCGGCCACGATGGACCTCCTCGCCTGGCGCGCCGGCTTCGGCGTCCTGCGCAACCAGCCCGTCGGACGCGACTCGATCGCCGTCCTTCGGAAGCCGCGCACGGGGGAGTCCGCGGACACGCCGCGCTCGCGGCCCGACGAGGCGCGCCCCGACTTCACGCGCGTCGAGAAGCATCTCGAGGATCTCTCGGCCGACGTCTACGACGAGCGCCCGACGGATCACCACACCGCCGCCGCCCACGACGCGATCGACCGGCTCGTGGCGCCCCTCGGCGTACGCTCCGCCGTCGAGCTCGGCTGCGGCGCCGCCCCGAGCCTCGACCGTCTCGCGGCGCTCGGCGTGCGGACTCTCGGCGTCACCCTCGGCGACGAGCCCTGCGGGCACGAGGTGCTCCGGGCCGACATCCACAGGACGGGCCTCGACGACGGGAGCTTCGACCTCGTGGTGGCACGCCACGTGGTCGAGCACTCGCCCATGCCGCTCGTCCTGCTCCTCGAGATGCACCGGATCACGAAGACGTACGCCCTCGTCGTGGTGCCCTGCGACGAGGAGATCTGGATCCGCTGGCCCAACCACTACAGCGTCCTCTCGAAGGCCATGTGGAAGCGGCTCTTCGAGCGCGCGCGATTCAAGGTCCTCGCGGAAGAGGACGGTCCCCTGGAGCCCGCCTCGACGGAGTGGCGGTTCCTGCTCGAGAAGGAGTCTCACGCCCCATGAAGAACGTCGTCATCGTCGTTCCCACGATCCGGGAGAACTGCATCCGCGACTTCCTCGCCGCCTGGAAGGGCGAGTTCCAGAAGGCGCGCATCCTCGTCGTCGAGGACAACCCGACGCCCACCTTCGACCTGGGGGACCACGACAACGTCACGCACTTCTCGTGGCTCGACATCGACCGCGAGCTCGGAGACTCGTCGTGGATCGTGCCCCGGCGCACCGACTGCGTGCGCTCCTACGGCTACTTCAAGGCGTGGCAGCTCGAGCCCGACATGATCGTGACGCTCGACGACGACTGCTACCCGACCACTCCCGGCGGCCGCGGGTTCCTCGCGAAGCACTGGGAGAAGCTCCAGGGCTCCGGCGACGAGAACGCGTGGCAGGAGACGGGCGAGGGCGTCGTCACGCGCGGCGTCCCCTACTTCGCGCAGCGCCGGAAGTGGCCCGTCGCGCTGAACCACGGCATGTGGAACCGGGTGCCCGACTACGACGCGCCGACGCAGCTCCTCGAGGCGCGCTTCCCGCACACGTTCACGTTCCGCGACCAGACGATCCCGGCGGGCCGCTACTTCCCGATGTGCGGGATGAACGTGGCTCTGCGCCCCGAGGTGGTGCCGGCCTTCTACTTCCTGCTCATGGGGCGGGATCACGCCTTCGACCGCTTCGGCGACATCTGGGCGGGCGTGATGGTGAAGAAGATCTGCGACCACCTCGGCTTCGCCGTCACGAGCGGAGACCCGGCCGTCGACCACCAGCGCGCGTCGAACGTCTGGGCCAACCTGCGGAAGGAGGCGCCGGGCCTCGAGCTGAACGAGACTCTCTGGATCGCGGTCGACTCGATCCGCCTGACGGGCACGACCTTCCTCGACTGCTACCGCGAGCTCGCGATGGGGCTCTCGTGCGCGGGAGGCGCCACGGCCTGCGCCGGCCCCGCCGGCGAGTACCTCGGGAAGCTGAGCCTCGCCATGGGCGCGTGGACCGACCTCTTCGAGAGGACTCCCGAGCCCGCTGCCGGACGCCGATTCGCGGAGGCCGTCCGATGAGCGCACCGACGTCCCGCCCCCTCGTCGCCGTCGTCCCCGTCCTCGACTCGATCGCATCGCTCCCGGCGTGCATCGAGGCGCTGCGCCGCACCGCCGGCCCCGACCTCCCGATCGTCGCCGTCGACGGCGGATCGACGGACGGGAGCTGGGAGTGGCTGCAGTCCCGCGCCGACGTGCGCAGCGTCCGCTCCCCGCGGCCGGGCGTCGCCGCCGCGCTGAACGAGGGCTTCCGCCTCGCCGGCGACGCCGACGTCGTGCGCGTGCACTCCGACGTGCTCGTCGAGACGGAGGACTGGGTCGCGCGGCTTCGGGCGGCGGCCGACGCGAACCCGCGCGCCGGCGTCCTCGGCGCGAAGCTCCTGCGCCCCGACGGCCGCATCGAGTCCATCGGACGCCGCATCGTCTCGGGCCTCGGGATGGGCGACTCCCACGCCAACCTGCGCGCCTTCGAGACCGACCGCCCCCAGCCGACGGAGCCTCCGGTGGAGGTCGACTCGGTGCACGGCGCGTTCGCCTGGATCCGTCGCGAGGTGCTCGAGGAGACGGGCGGCCTCGACGAGGGCTTCGCGCCGATGTGGTTCGACGACGACGACCTCTGCATGGCCGCGCGTCACGGCGGATGGAAGGTCTTCGCGCTCCCGGGGATCGCCGCCGTGCACTTCACGGCGGTGTGGTCGCCCACGACGCAGGTCGTCCTCACGGACCGCAAGGCGCTCGTCCCGCAGATCGCGAAGAGCCGCAAGACGATCCTCGCGCACCACGCGCTCCGGTGGCAGGCGAAGTGGGGCTGGCAGCCCTACTTCCCCGATCTCTCGGAGATCCGCCGCCTCTACGGCTCGACGGAGATCGGCTGGCGGATCGGCGAGCGGCAGCGGTTCCGTCCCACCGCCTGGCCGCCCAGCGTCGACGCCGTCGTCGTGACGTGGAACAACCGCGCGACCCTGCTGCGGCTCATGGAGACGCTCGCTGCGACGCGCTACCCGGGCGACCGGCTCCACGTGCACGTCGTCGACAACGCGAGCACCGACGGCACCGTCGAGGCGCTGGAGACGCTCCGGCCGGAGTTCCCCTTCGAGATCTCCGTGCACCGCCTCGCCGTGAACACCGGCGTCGCCGCGGGGATGAACTGGGGGATCGTGAAGGGCGACGGCGAGCTCGTGGCGCGTCTCGACGACGACGTCCGGCTCCCCGCCGACTGGCTCGAGGTGCTCGTCGAGAACTTCCGCGACCGGCCCTGGGCCGGCGTCGTCGGACCTCGGATCCTGAACGACAACGCGACGCGCGACGTCCAGTGCGGCCCCTACCGGATCTACCCCTTCATCTACGGCCACGACGGCGAGCCCGACGCGGGGCAGGCCACCTACCGCGCGCGCTGCGCGCACGTGCGCGGCTGCTGCAACCTGTACCGGCGCGACGTGCTCGCGGACGCCGGGCTCTTCGACATCCGCTTCAGCCCGACGCAGTACGACGACCCCGACCACCACGTGGCGCTGTGCGCCGCCGGCTACGAGGTCCTCTACGACGGGCGCGTCGGCGTCGTGCACGCGCTGTCGAACGGCGCCGCGCGCTCGAACGCGGCGATCTCCAACCAGGCCGCGAACGAGCGGAAGCTCATCGGCAAGTGGGGCATCGACGTGTGGCGCACGCTCGACGTCTCCCTCGATCTCTCCCGAGAGGGAAGGATCCTCCCGGACGACGCGAAGATCGGCGACTACCTCGAGCGCCTGCCGGATCCGGCATCGTTCCCGAAGCGCGACCTCCCGGCGGCGAGCGGACCGGCTGCCGCGTCGATCGATCTCGCGCGACGCTACCGAGCCCTCGCGGCGAAGACGTCGGGCCCCCTCATGGCCTTCTGGGACGACACCTTCGGCTACTCCCGCACGCTGCGGCGCGACGGCCGGCTCGCGGATGCCGACCGCGTCCTCGCGAGCATCGTCGACCTCGCACCGCTCCGCACCGATGCGCTCGCGGAGCTCGCCAGCGTCCGAGCGGCACTCGGCCTGCGCGATCGTGCGGCGCCGCTCGCCCTGCGCGCGGCGAGGCTCCGCGGCGAGACGGAAGCCCCGGCGGCCGCCGCCGTGATTCCCGCGCCCGCCGCCGCCGCTGCGAGCGCGGAGCCCGCGAACCGCCACCACGAGATCGGCGAGGGCGCGAAGCGACGCGTGTCGGCGGGCTCGGCCCCGTCGATGCGCGTCCTCTTCGTGAACACCTTCGAGCGTCGCGTCCCCGGCGGCGACATGGTGCAGGTGCAGAAGACGAAGCAGCACCTCGAGGAGCGCGGCGTCCACGTCGACCTCTGCTACTCGGCGCGTCCCGATCCGCGCGGCTACGACCTGGTGCACGTCTTCAACCTCTGGTTCCCGCACCAGACGCTCCCGCAGGTGAAGGGGATCCGCGTCGCCGCGCCCGACGTCCCGATCGTCCTCTCGCCGATCTACTGGGACATGAGCGAGAAGGCATGGGCCGATGGCGTCGTCCCGGCGATCTTCTCCACGTCGACGACCGCCGAGGAGCTCGACCGCAGGCTCCACGATCTCGCCGCGGGGATCCTCGTCTCGAACGGCCGGACGCGCCTCCAGCGCCTGGAGCCGAACTTCACGGGCTACGAGGAGTACCAGCGCGAGATCCTCTCGCTCGTCGACCACTGCCTGCCGCAGAGCGAGCGCGAGATGGAGTGCATGGAGGCGACCCTCGGCGTGCGTCCTCCCTACACGATCGTGCGCAACGCGGCGGAGCCCGCCGTCTTCGACGCGGCGACGCCCGACGACTTCGTCCGCGAGCACGGCCTCCGCGACTTCGTGCTCACCGTCGGCCTCGTGGAGCCGCGGAAGAACCAGCTGATGCTCCTGCACGCCCTGCGCGAGACGGGCCTCCCGGTCGTCGTCGTGGGGCGGAACTACGACCCGAACTACATGCGGCTCTGCCGCGAGGCGGCCGGCCCCCGGACGCTCTTCCTGGAGCATCTGCCCCACGAGAGGCTCGCGTCCGCCATGAAGGCGGCCGCCGTCTTCGCGCTGCCCTCGTGGATGGAGTGCGCCTCCTTCGCCTGCGTCGAAGCGGCGCTCGCCGGCTGTCCCCTCGTCGTGAGCGACCGGACGTCGGAGCCCGAGTACTTCGGACTCGACGCCTACGCCTGCGATCCGGCGAGCGTGCGCTCGATCCGCGACGCGGTGCTCGCGGCCTACCAGAACCGAGAGCGCGACGTGCGCAAGCGCGAGAGGCTCCAGCGGAAGTTCCGCGAGGAATGCACCTGGAGCGCCGCCGCGGAGGCGACCCTCGCCGGGTACCGCGCCGCCATGGCCGTGCGGGCGATCCGGCCCTGGAGCGCCGCGGAGACCGACGAGTCGCGCCTGACGGCGGCCGCCATCTGAGAGGCGAGCGGCGGGAGTCCTCCCGGCGACACGCACCGCGAGCCGCGCGCCGATTCCGCGCGCTGGCTCCGCAAAGCGCTCCTCCACCGACGGCTATGCTGGCGCCGTGCCGTCGCCTCCCGCATCCATCTCGCGCCTGCTCGTCGTCCAGGGCGACGCGTCGCTGCGGGAGATCCCCGTCGAGGGCGCCGTGATCGTCGGCCGCGGCGAGGGCTGCGACCTCCTGCTGCTGGACGGCGCCGCGTCGCGCCAGCACGCGCGGTTCGAGCCCTCCGGGCGCGCGATCCGGGTCGTCGACCTCGAGTCGACGAACGGCACGTGGGTGAACGGCAAGCGCATCCGCGAGGCGCAGCTCCTCGACGGCGACGAGGTCGCGATCGGCGGGATCCGCCTCCGCGTGCGCGGCGCCATCCCCGGCGAGACGCTCGTGGTGGGCGGGATCTCGCCGCCCTCGCGCTCGGCGAAGGGCACTCCGGCCGTGCCCTCCCCGCTCGGCCGCTCCGCCGCCTTCGTCGCGGCGCGCGGACTCGCCGACCGCGCCGCGGCGTCCGATCTCCCGGTCCTCCTGCGGGGCGAGACCGGCACCGGCAAGGAGGTCTTCGCGCACTCGATCCATGCGCGCAGCCGGCGCAACGCGGGCCCCTTCGTCGTGCTCCACGCCGCGGCGATCTCCCCGGGCCTCTTCGAGAGCGAGCTCTTCGGCGCGGAGAAGGGCGCCTTCACGGGCGCCGACGCGCGACGCGACGGGTTCCTCGCGCGCTCCCATGGCGGGACGCTCTTCCTCGACGAGGTGGGCGAGCTCGCGATCGACGCACAGGTGAAGCTGCTCCGCGTGCTGGAGACGGGCGAGTTCCATCCCGTCGGGAGCCCCGTCCCGCGGCGGAGCGACTTCCGGCTGATCGCCGCGACGAACCGCGACCTGGAGCGCGCCGTGCAGACCGGCGCCTTCCGCAGCGACCTCCTCTTCCGGCTGAATGCAGTGGAGATCCGGCTCCCTCCGCTGCGCGAACGCCTCGACGACCTCCCCCTGTTCGTCGACGCGTGGCTCGGCCTCGGGGCGAAGAGCGCCTCGCCGGACCTCGTGGCGGCGCTGCGCTCGCGCCCGTGGCCCGGAAACCTCCGCGAGCTCCGCCACGTGCTCGACCGCGCGGCGCTCGTCGCGAAGGGACCGGTCGTCGAGCTGGGAGACCTCCCGCCCCTCGCGCCTCCGCTCGCCGCAGTCGCTGCCGCCGACGCCACGGTGTCGACGGCGCACCCGCCGGAGGCCGCGCCCGCGGCCGCAGCACCCCCCGAGCCTCCCGTCTCGCTCGACGACGCCGAGAAAGAGGCGGTGATCCGAGCTCTGGAGGCGACGGGCGGGAAGCGCGGTGCGGCGGCGAGACGCCTCGGCATCTCGGAGCCGACGCTGCGGCGCAAGCTGCGCCGCTACGGCCTCGATCGCTGATCGCGCCTCGGCCGCGCGCGCACGAACGCGCGGCGAACGATGCGTTCGATCGGAGCGAACGGGACGTTCCTTCGGGCGCGAGGGCTTCGACGGCGCCGGCGCGCGACGCGCGATGCTGAGGTCGCCGCTCGCGGCTCCCACGCGAGCCTCTCTCCCCACTTGCGGCGACGAGCCCACGCCCCGAGGCCGAGGCGGTGCTCCGTTCCGAGAGATCCGGAGCCCCTGGCACGCCATGTGACTCCCGCCCGGGGCGACCCCGCTCCCCATGGAAGACCCCGCCACGCCCACGCCCGTCCTCGATCCGCCCGTTCGCGAGGAAGGGATTCGCGGGCGTGCGCGCACGGAGCCGGAGGCCGCGACGCCCTCCCCCGCCGAAAGGCGTTGGCTCTCGTCACCCCCTCTCGTGGAAACTGCCCCGATGCTCGTCGAATGCCCCAAGTGCTCCGCGCCCGTCGAGGCGCGCGGGAGCGATTGCGGCTGCGAGACGTGCGGGAACGTCTTCCGGGTCGAGGGCGCTCCCACACGGCTCGAGGACGCGCCGCGCGATCCTCGGCTCGGCACCGTCATCGGCGGCTGCCGCCTGACGGAGCGCATCGGCGCCGGCGGCATGGGCGTGGTCTACCGCGCCGAGCAGCTCTCCCTCGGGCGCGTCGTCGCCGTGAAGCTGCTCGCCGAGAACCACCTCGAGCAGCCGCAGCTGGCGGATCGGTTCCGGCGCGAGATCTCAGTCCTCGCGCGGCTCGGCCACCCGAACATCGTCTCGATCCTCGACGGCGACGTCTCCGAGAGCGGCGCGTGGTTCGTGATGGAGTACGTCGACGGCGTCTCGCTGCGCCGGATCCTCGCGAACGGCGGCGTCTCGCCCCTCGAAGCGCTCCGCATCATCCCGCAGCTCTGCGACGCGCTCGAGTACGCGCATGCGCGCGGCGTCGTGCATCGCGACCTCAAGCCCGAGAACGTGATCCTCGACCGCGATGGCCGCGTGAGGCTCCTCGACTTCGGCCTGTCGCGCCTCGTCGAGACTCCCGACCCGCTGATGGTCACGCGCCCGACGCAGATCCTCGGCACCTTCGAGTACATGGCGCCGGAGCAGCGCGAGGCGTCGCGCACGGTCGACCACCGCGCCGACCTCTACTCGCTCGGCGTGCTGATCTACGAGATGCTCACGGGGGAGCTGCCGATCGGCCGCTTCGATCCGCCCTCGCATCGCAACATCCAGGTGGACATCCGCCTCGACGAGGTGGTGCTCCGCGTCCTCCAGAAGGACCCCGCGCGGCGCTATCAGCGCGCGAGCGAGATCAAGACGGAGATCGAGCGCATCGGCGCGACGCCCCCGAGCCCGGAGCCGTCGTCCACCGCGACGGGGGCGAACGCTCGACCGCACCGCGTCGCGATCCCGACCCAAGGGGAGCCTCCCGTCGTCGCGCGGCCCCTCGCCGAGCGGCCCCTCGATCCACAGCCCGTCGCCGAGCGCCGATCGAGCCACCTCGCGATGATGCGCGAGCCGAGGACACGCGTGCCCGGCGTCGCGAACGGCGCTCTCCTCTGCTCCGCGCTCGCCTTCGCGGCGACGGCGTTCCTCGCCTCGACGGTCTTCCCCGCCTACGCCTACGGGAGGAGCAGAGCGGGGGGAATGTCGCTCGGCTACGAAGGGATGGCGATCTTCGGCGTGACCTCCTTCTTCGCGCTCGTGGTCGCTTTCCTCGGGAGCGTGCTGGGAATCACGGCCATGGTGGTGATCCGACGCGCCCCGGAGCGGTTCACCGGCATGGGCCGCGCGATCTCGGCGACGACTCTCGGCATCCTGAGCACGATCGTCGCCTTCATGATGTTCGGATTCCTCATCAAGCTCTCGTGACGAGGCGGCACCGATGAAGCTCCAGTGCCCCAAGTGCGGATCGGCCGTCGAATCGACGGGCGCGAGCGCGACGTGCGTTCAGTGCCGCTCGACCTTCGTCGCGAGCGAGGCGAAGACCGCCACCCAGGCCCCGCCCGTCGATCCGCTCGTCGGGCGCGTGCTCGGCGGATGCCGTCTCCTGGAGCGCATCGGCGCCGGTGGCATGGGCGTGGTGTACCGAGCCGAGCAGGTGTCCCTCCTGCGCGAGGTCGCCGTGAAGCTCCTTCCCGAGGGGCTCCGCTCCGAGGACCAGATCGAGGAGCGCTTCCGCCGCGAGATCGCGATCCTCGCGAAGCTGAACCACCCGAACATCGTCCACATCCTCGACGGGGGCGTGTCCGACGTGGGCGCGTACTTCGTGATGGAGTACGTGGACGGCGTCTCGCTCCGGAAGGTCTTCGCGAACGGAGGCGTGAACACGCTCGAGGCGCTCCGGATCGTGCCCCAGATCTGCAGCGCGCTCGAGTACGCGCATCTCCGGGGCATCGTCCATCGCGACATCAAGCCGGAGAACATCCTGCTCGACCGGGACGGCCGCGTGCGGCTCCTCGACTTCGGCCTCTCGCGTCTCGTCGAGGGAGAGCAGACGACCCACGTCACGCGCACGACGCAGGTGCTCGGCACCTTCGAGTACATGGCGCCGGAGCAGCGCGAAGGCTCGAAGGCGGTCGACCATCGCTCCGACCTCTACTCCCTCGGCGTCGTGATCTACGAGATGCTGACGGGGGAGCTCCCCATCGGACGATTCGATCCGCCCTCGAAGCGCAACGTCCAGGTCGACGTGCGTCTCGACGAGGTCGTCCTGCGCGTCCTCGACAAGAAGCCGGAGCGCCGCTACCAGAGCGCGACGGAGATCAAGACGGAGATCGAGCGCATCTCGACGAGCGAGCCTCCGGTCGTGGTGCAGATGCGCTCCCAGGGGAGCGGACCGGGCCCCGCGAATCCCAGGGCGAGCTCGATCCCCACGCCCCCGGTCGCCTACTCCCCGCCGCCCCGACGTGCGGCGCGCGAGTCCTTCGCCGAGCCGATCCCCAGCGCCGCGGGATCCGGGTCGACTCCTGCCCCCTCCGAGCGCGCCTCGGCCCTCGGCGCGTCCGAGGCTCCCCCGCTCTTCCGGCGGTCGCTCCCCATTCCGCTCATCTGGGTCGGGCTGATGGTGGTCGGCATCGTCGGCTTCTCCGAGGGCCACCTGCTCACCCTCGTTCCGGCACTCGCGCTGCTCCTCGGCTTCGGCGACTACCTGCACCGCGAGCCGAGCCGCCGATTCCAGGTCCTGCTCTGGGTCTTCGCCTGCGTCCTCGGCATCGTCGGCTTCGCCGACGGCGTCGCATGGATCTCCTGGGCCATGATCGGCGCCCTCTGGTTCTCCGTGCACATGCTGTCGGGGATCCTGAAGCCGAAGCACGAGATCCCGGTCTGGGCCGGGCTCTTCGTCCTCTTCCTCGTGTGCATGGCCGAGAGGGAGTTCACGCCGGCGCTCGTGCTCGGCGCGGTCACCGTCTTCGGCCTGCGCCTCCTCTACCGCACCGATCGCGGGCCGCTCTTCCATCCGGGACCGGAGCGAGCGACGGCCAGGGGGACGCCCGATCCCGATTCCTTCGTCGGCGAGAGCGCGATCCCGCGCGGTGCGCCCGCCTCGGCGAGGTCGTCCGCGCACGGGGAACGCCCGACCCCGGCGCCCGCGGCGACAGCCTGGGCGCAGACGCCCTCCACCTCCTTCGACGCGCGGCCCTTCGCGGAGAGGCCCTCCACCTCCTTCGACAGCCGACCCTCCACGGATTCGCGCGGAGACGCGCCGGTGCCGGCCTCGACGCTCCCCTACCCGCCCGAGATCCACGTCCCGCCCCGTCCCCGAGCCTCGAGGCTCGCGACGGCGTCCTTGCTCCTCGCCCTGCTGGGCCTCGGCCTCACCGTCGTCGCGCTCGTCCTCGCCCTCGGCCTGAGCGGCCCCTGACCCTCACCCCCTGACGAACCGTGAGCTTCTCCGTCCTCGGCCTGGGCCGGCTCTTCCTCCTCGGCACCGCCCTGTGCTTCGCGCTCTCCTTCGTTCTCGCGATCGTCGCGATCCTGCGCATCGCGTCGAGCCGAGGAGCGCTCTTCGGGTACGGCCGCGCGATCTTCGCGCTCGTCGTCAGCACGGCGATGGCCCTGTTCCTCTCCTTCTTCATGATGGCACCCGTCGCGATCGAGCCGATGACGCCCGCGCCTTCGGCGCCTCGGGCGTCCACGAACCGCGCGCCGGCGCCCTCGCGAAGCGTCGTCCCCGCGCCGGAGATCGCCACGGGTCCTCTCGTGCGCGTTCCCATCGTGTTCCACTGGACCACCTCGGCGAAGATCCTCGAGCCCGAGCGATCGGCACTGCTGCGGCTCGCGATCGAGTCTCTGGAACGCCAGGGCCATCGCGTCCACGGAGAGACGCTCGTCATCGGAGCCGACCGGTTCACGATCGAGATCTCCTGCTCCGAGGACCGGACCGACGACGTGGCGGGCTGGGTGGAGACCCTGCGCGCGGCGCTCGCGCAGACGGCCACGGGCCACGGCCACGCGAAGGATGCGATGGTGATCGAAGGAGCCGCCCGGGAGTGGAAGCCCAAGGCAGGCCCCGCGGAGGCCGGCGAGTCGACGGGCCGGTAGGTCGCGCGGAGTAGTCTCTCGGCCAGCCACGGGGCGTTCGCATCGCCCCGGTGCGCTCCCGAGCCACGCTTGAGCCCGTCCGCCCGCAGTCCCGAGAACGACGCGACCCTCGTCCGCGCCATCGCGAGCGGAGACACGTCGGCGCTCGCCGCCGTCTGGGATCGCTACGCGGCCCTCGTCCACGGCCTCGCGCTGCGCATCGTCGGCGATCCGCACGTGGCCGAGGAGGTCGTCCAGGACGTGCATCTCGGCCTGTGGAAGCGGGCCGCCACCTTCGACGCGACGCGCGGAACGCTCGCGGGCTACCTGCTCACGCTCGCGCGCTCCCAGGCGATCGACCGGCTCCGCCACCGGCGCGCGCGGCCGGCGGCGGCCCTCGCCGCCGATCCCGGACCGCTTGCCGTCGCGCTCGATCTCCCGGGCGAGTTCGCCGGCACGGAAGAGGCGCGCGGTCTCGTCCGCCGCGCGCTCACGGAGCTCCCCGCCGAGGAGCGGCGCGTGATCGAGCTCGCCTACTTCGAAGGGCTCTCGCAGACGGAGATCGCCGAGCGCACGGCGACGCCGCTCGGCACCGTGAAGGGACGCACGCGGAACGCCCTGCGCCGGCTGCGCGGGACGCTGCCGAAGGGGCTCGGTGGCGACGGTGGGAGCGACTCCGCGTGAGGTTGCTCCCTTGGAGGAACGGAGTGTGGCGCGCGCAGCTCGAATGCCTTTTTTCAGCGCCCTGCCAGCGCCTTGGCCTCGACCGCGACGACGGATCGGACGCCGCCTCCAGATCTCGCGGCAGTTCCCGGAGCGACCGCCAGTAGGACCGACGACACGAACGAGAGAATGTCGGGTGAGAGGCTGCCGGCACGGCATCACCGGCGCGAGCCGACGCTCGGCTGCGGCGTCCGACCTCCCCACCCGTGCTCGGCGCCGAGAGCGCTTCCGAGTCAGCGGTTCTCGGCTGTCCGCATCGCGCCGACCAGCGACGGCGCCCAGGCCTCGAAGAAGTCGAGCGCCTGCTCGTCGCGGCGGTGCGCGCTCACGACGTGGGTCCCGGCGCCCTGTCCGGCGAGCACGTAGTGGCCGGCGGCGGCGCCGCCCACGGCGACGGCCCCTCCCGCGACTCCTCCCACGGCGACGCTCCCTCCCGCGAGACCGCCGAAGGACGCCAGCACCGAGAGCGCAATGCCGCCGAAGGAGAAGAGTCCGATCGAGAGGCCGCCGAAGGTGAACACGCCGATCGCCACGTTCCCCATGGCGAAGATCCCGCGCGCGACGAAGACGCGGCCGGTGCCGGGGTCGATGCCACTCGCGACGTGCACCAGGGGGAGCCCGAGGATCCGCGCGCGCGACTTGTACTCCCACCCGACGATCCCTCTCCCGCCCGCCGCCATGCGGCGCGCGGCGCCCGCATTCGCGAACCAGCGGATGCGCGCCCGCACGGGTCCGCCGGAGACGGCGGCCGCGAGGTCGGCGGCGAGGTCGCTCGGCGACGCGTAGCGGTCCTCGACCTCCTTCGCGATCGCCTTCTGGACGACCGCCTCGAGGGGACGGCCCACCTCCTTCGCCACGGACCGCAGGCTCGGGGGCGGCGACGTGAGGATGTGCGTCAGCAGCTCGTGGTAGGTCGCGCCCTCGAAGGGACGCCGGAGCGCCAGCAGCTCCCAGATCGTGACCCCGAGCGAATAGACGTCCGTGCGGCCGTCGACCCCGCGCGACGCGGCGCGCGCCTGCTCCGGCGACATGTAGTAGGGCGTGCCGATCGGCTCGCCGCTGAGCGACAGCCCGAGGTCGCCCTCCCCCTTCGCGAGGCCGAAGTCGGCGACCGACGGATGCCCCTGCGCGTCGAGCAGGATGTTCGACGGCTTCAAGTCGCGGTGGACGAGCCCCGCGTCGTGCGCCGCCTGCACCGCCTCCAGCACCGGCAACAGGAGTCGCGCCACCGCCTCGGCGTAGCTGCCGCAGTCGGCGAGGCTCCGATCGCCCGTGGCCCGCGCGAGGTCGGCGGCCGTCGGCCGCGAGCCCGCCTTCGCCAGCTCCGCGATCACCTGCGCGAGCGTCGGCCCCGGCAGCCAATCCATGGCGATGAAGTGGTGGCCCTCCACCTCGCCCACGGCGTGGATCGCGACGATCGACGGGTGGCGCAGGCGGGCCGCGGCGCGCGCCTCGCGCTGGAATCGCGTGACGTGGCGCGGCTCGAGCGTGAGGTGGCCACGGAGCACCTTCAGCGCGACGCTGCGGCGCAGGCTCGGCTGCTCCGCGAGATAGACGACGGACATCCCGCCGCGGCCGATCTCCCGGAGGATGCGGTACTCGCCGAGCGTCGCGCCGCTCGCGAGCGCGGACGGCGCGGCCGGCGACTCGGCGGTGCCGGCCTCGATCATGCGGAAGCAGCGCTCCAGCTCCTCGCGGAGGTCCGCGTTCTCGGAGAGGAGCGACGCGCGTCCCGGGTCCCTGCCCTGGGCGACGTCGTCGGCGTACTTCCCGACGATGCGGTCGATGCGATCCTCGCGCGAGAGGTCTTCGGCGGTGCTCATGGAACGGAGGAGCGCCGCCCGCGGCGCGATTCGACGCGGGATTCCCGGATCCTCACCGCGCCCCGAGGCCGGCGGCGTCGGCCCAGGCCTGGAGCGCGCGGCGATAGAGGGCGTGCACGGCGCCCTCCGTCGAGCCCGTGAGCGCGGCCACGTCGCGGGCGGAGCGCTGCTCGAGCTGGCGCAGAACGATGACGCGCCGCTGGTGCGCGGGGAGCGACGCAAGGGCGCTCTCGATCCGCCGCTGGTCCTCCGAGAGGACGACGCGCGTCGCCGGGCCCGGTGTCTCCGCCCGCGGCTCGCGGAGCGCGAGAGACGACCGGCTCCAGTCCGCCGGCGCGATCGGCTCGACGCGCGCGCTCCGCTTCTGTCGACGCGCCGCGCGCGCGACGTCGGCGAGGACGTGGCGGGCGAGCGTCGCGAGGAAGCCGAAGAAGCGCCCGCCGTCCTCTCCCTCGAAGCGCGGAAGCGCCGAGAAGGCCCGGAAGAGGGTCTCCTGCACCACGTCGTCCACGTCGACGCGCCGCGCGAGCGCGCCGCCGATGCGCGCGCGCACGTAGAGTCGGAGCCGGCCCGCGTCGCGCGCGAGGAGAGTCTCCGCCGCCTCGCGGTCGCCGGTTCGCGCCCGCGCGAGGAGCGGGCCCGTCGAATCGCCCGACGCGGAGCCGCCGCTCATTTCTCGGCGAGCAGGAACCGGCGACGGCGCTCCGCCCAGGCGGCGAGCTCCTCGCTCCATCCGGCGACGAGCGCCTCGGGAGTCGCCCCCTCCTCGAAGCGGCGCAGCGTCGCGGCGTGCGCGAGGAGCAGGCCGAAGCGCGACCGATCCCACGTCTCGGGGTGGAGATCGCGCAGCGCGCAGGCGATCTCGATGCCGAGGCGCACGGGCTCGAGGGCGCGACGGTCGGAGACGAAGAGCCGCACGCCTCCGCACTCGACGCCCGCGTGCGCCGACGCGCTCGGAGTGAATCGCTCCGCGAGGAAGGCGACGCCGGGGATCGCGCGCGCGCGCAGCCGCGCGGCGAGCGCCGCGCCGTCGATCCAGGGCGCGCCCACGACCTCGAAGGGCGTCTCCGTGCCGCGCCCGACGGAGACGTTCGTGAACTCGAGGAGCACGATCCCCGGATAGAGCGCCGCCTGCGCCGTCGTGCGGAGGTTCGGCGACGGCGGGATCCAGGGGAGGCCCGTCTCGTCGAAGAGCATCGAGCGGCGCCATCCCCGGAGCGGCACCACCCGCAGATCGACGCCGAGGCCGCGCTCGGCGGAGTAGAGGCGCGCGCACTCGCCGATCGTCATGCCGGTGCGCACCGGCATGCGGTGGTAGCTCGTGAAGGCGTGCGCCGCCTCGTCGGCGACGGGCCCCTCGAATCGCTCGCCGCCGAGCGGGTTCGGCCGATCGAGGACGACGACGGCGACGCGCGCCTTCGCCGCCTCCTCGAGGACGTAGGCCATCGTCGCGAGGTACGTGTAGGCGCGGCAGCCGGCGTCCTGGAGATCGACGACGACGGCGTCGAGGCCGGCGAGGTCCTCCGGCGCGGGACGCTTCTTCTCCCCGTAGAGCGACAGGATCGCGAGACCCGTGCGCTCGTCGACGGCATCCGGCACGGGCTCGTCGAGGGCCGCGCGGATGCCGTGCTCCGGCGCGAAGAGGCGCACGAGCACGACCCCCGCAGCCTTCGCCGCCGGCGAGCCGAGCACGTCGATCGTGGAGCGGCCGTCGCGCGCGCGTCCCGTCGGATTCGTGAGGAGCGCGACGCGCATGCCCGCGACGGCGCGGAATCCCTCCGCCTCCAGCACGTCGACGCCGGCGCGCACGTCGGGCCTCGGCGCCGCGTCCTTCGCCCGATCGAGCAGCGCACGCACCGGAGCCGAGGCCGCCTCCAGCACGCCGGCCGGCACGTCGTCGATCGCCTCGGCGACGAGCGTCCCGACGCGCTTGCGCAGGGCCAGGACCTTTCCCTTGCCGTCGGGATGCAGCGCGCACGCGAGGAGGACCACCCACGTCTTCGTCACCGGGTCGAGCCACATCGACGTGCCCGTGAACCCCGTGTGCCCGAAGGAGCCGAGCGGAAAACGCTCGCCCCGCGGGCCCGAGTAGGCCGTCGCCACGTCCCAGCCCAGCGCCCGCAGGTCTCCGTCGCCGAAGTCGCGGGCGCATGTCATCTCGTGGACGCTCGGCGGCGCGAGAATCGGTCCCCCGCCCGCGAGCATGGCGGCGCAGTAGAGCGAGAGGTCGTCCGCCGTTCCGAAGAGACCCGCGTGCCCCGCCACGCCACCGAGGGCGCGGGCCCGCGGATCGTGGACCACGCCTCGCAGCATCGTCCCCTCGGCGCGCTCCGTCGGCGCGATGCGCGCGATCGGAATCGGCGACGCGGCGCCCGTCCGGCGGAATCCCGAGTCGCGCATGCCGAGGGGCTCCAGCACGCGCTCCCGTGCGAGCGCGTCGAGGGGCTT
This sequence comes from uncultured Planctomycetales bacterium, assembly GCA_964545855.1. Lineage (GTDB taxonomy): Bacteria > Planctomycetota > UBA1135 > UBA1135 > JACQFD01 > CAZJHD01. The sequence goes on along the minus strand of CAZJHD010000021.1, from coordinate 50,609 downwards.
CCCCGCGACGTGCTCCAGCAGCCGTGCGAGCACCTCGAAGCCGACGTCCGAGTAGACGAAGCGCGCGCCGGGCGCGTGCGCGAGCGGCCGCTCGAACTTCCGGGCGAAGATCGCGTCCGGCGATCCGCGGTAGAGATCGAGCGGATCGTCGGGCACGAAGCCGGCGCGGTGCAGGAGAAGCTGCTCGACGGTGACGCGCGCGCGATCGCCTCCCCCGGGCGCGAAGCCCGGCAGCCGGTCGGCGACGCGGTCTTCGAGACGGAGGCGGCCTTCCTCCACGAGCTGCATCGCGAGGGTCGCCGTCACGACGGGTTTCGTGAGCGACGCCAGATCGAAGATCGTGTCCGGCGTCATCGGCTCCGGCGCCGGCTCGACGGCACGTAGGCCGAAGGCGAGCCGCAGGGCCGTGCCGCCGTGGCGTCCCACGAGGAGCACGGCGCCCGGGATCTCCCCCTTCGCGACGGCCTCCTCGACGGCCGCCGCCGCGCGCTCGAGACGCTCCGGCGAGAAGCCAAGGGCCGCGGGCGTCGAGCCGAGGGCGACCGGCCCTTGCCAGGGATCGGCCGCGACCGGCGCGCTCGGCGGCGGAAGGGTGCGGTCGATCTCCTGCAGGAGGAGCGCGAGCACCGCCGCGGCGATCACCGGAGTGCCGGCTTCCGGATCCCGGCGCCGACCTTCGCCGCGCCGGGGATCGTGACGGGGAGCGTGCCGCCGATCGCCGTCTCGCCGAAGAGCGCCGCGGCCACGGCCTCCTGCACGCAGTCGGCGGAGCCGTAGGCGGCGACGAAAGTGGGGAGCGCCGCGAAGTCGCGCAGCACGTAGGGGCTCCCGAGGGACACGGCGACGACGGGCTTCTCCGTCGCGAGGAGCGCCTCCACGGCGCGTGCCGTGGCGGGGGGCGCCGCGAGCTTCCCGCTCCCGGAGCGCGCGCGCACGATCATCGAGAGCACGACCCCATCGCACTCGCCCGCCGCAGCCACGATCGCGCCGATCTCCTCGTCCGTCGTGCGCGGGTCGACGCGGCGCGTCGACGTGCCGCCGCCCGCGCGCCGGGCGAGCCCCGCCGCGAGCACCGCGGCCGGGGCCGCGCTGCCGTCGTCGGAGACGACCACGTGGAGGAGCCTCGCGGCGCGCGGGAGCGGCAGCGTGCCCTTCGCCTCGCGCACGAGCGTGAGCGACCTCTCCGCGATCTCCGCGAAGAGCCGCGCCGTCTCGGGCCGGCCGACGCGCTTCGGCACCTCGGCGATCGGCGGCGCCGCGCGCTCGGGATCGAAGAGCCCGAGGCGGATCTTCTCGCGCAGGACTCGGCGCGCCGCCGCGTCGATCGTCGCCTCGGGAATCCGGCCGCTGCGCGCGGCGCCGATCACGGCGTCGAGCGCGCGCTCGGGGTCGTCGGACTTGAGGATCTGATCGGCGCCGGCGAGCACCGCGCGCACGGCGCCCTCGCCCGGGTCGAAGTGGTCGGCGAGGCCCCCCATGTCCATGGCGTCGGTGACGACGAGGCCGTCGAAGCCGAGCTCTCCGCGCAGCAGCTTCGTCGTGATGGCCGGCGAGATCGTGGCCGGCATCGTGCCGCGCGCCTCCGCCTCCGTCGTGTCGTCGGCGAACTCGTCGTCGCGGTAGCCCGCCGCCGCCGTGTCCTTGCGCAGCGGCGCGGGCGTCGGATCGAGGGCCGGCACCGCGAGGTGCGCCACCATCACGGAGCGGCAGCCGCCCGCGAAGGCCGCTCGGAAGGGCACGAGCTCCACGGCGTCGAGGCGCGCGCGATCGACGCGCAGCACCGGGAGCGAGCGATGGGAGTCGACGTTGGTGTCGCCGTGCCCCGGGAAGTGCTTCACCGTCGCGAGCGCGCCGCCCGCCTCGGCGCCGCGGCAGAAGGCCACGACGAAGCGCGCGACGGCCGCCGGGTCCTCGCCGAAGCTCCGCACGTTGATCACCGGGTTGTCGGCGTTCACGTTCACGTCGGCGACGGGCGCGTAGATCTGCGCGATGCCGAGCGCCCGCGCCTCCAGCGCCGTGGCGCGGCCGAGCTTCTCCGCGAGCAGCGGATCACCCGTGGCGGCGACCCCCATCGCCCAGGGCGACCAAGGCACCTCGTCGAAGCGCATGCCGAGGCCCGCCTCCAGATCGCAGGCGTAGAGCAGCGGCGTCGTCGCGAGCGCCTGGAGCTTCGCGCCGAGCCGCGCCGTCTCCGTGACGTCCGAGCGGTACCAGATGACGCCCCCGACTTTCCTCCGCGAGACCAGGTGCACGAGGCGCCGGTGCTCCTCGGACTCCTCGGAGCGGAACTTCGCGTTCGCGCCGACGACGAAGAGCTGGCCCACCTTCTCCTCGAGCGTCATCCGCGCGAGGAGCGCGTCGGCGTCGGAGGCGGGAGGCGAAGGGGCCGGCGTCGCGGCGTCCTGCCGGAGCGGCGCGAGGGCGAGGAGGAGCGAAGCGGTCCAAACGGAGGGATGCATGGCGAGTCTCGATGGGGAGTGGCGCCGGCGCCCGTTCAGGAACGGCGGGTCTCGAAGCCGTGCGCCAGGATGCCGGCGAGGAGCGTCGTGAGCGAGCCGATCGCCGTGTACCAGGGCCAGAAGAGGTCGACGTCGTTCCACCAGATGCCGAGCACCACGACCGTGCCCGCGGCGATGCCGGCGAGCGCGGCGCGCGTGCGCGGTCCGCGCGTGAGCGTTCCCAGCAGGAAGATCCCGAGGACGGGCCCGTTGAAGAGCGACGCGATCGTGAGCGCCATGGTGAGGGCCGACTCCTGCGTGCGCAGGAGCGCGAGGGCGACGGCGATCTGCGCCGCACCGGCGACGACCGTGAAGATCCGCGAGAGCCGCAGCTCGCGCGCGTCGTCGGCGCGGCCGAAGAGCGGGCGCCAGAGGTCGGCGAGGGTCGTCGCGGCGATGGAGTTGAGCGACGAGGAGAGCGCCGCCGCGAGGATCGCCGCGATCACGAGGCCCCCGAGCCCCGGCGGGAGCTCGTTCGCGATGAAGTGGGGAAAGACCTCGTCGCCCTTCGAGAAGGGGAAGAACCTGCTTTCGCTCCCGTAGCCGGGGCCGTCGAGGCTCGGTCCTCGGCGTGGATCATTGAACGCGAGGAGCAGCAAGCCGATCCCGAGGAAGAGGGCGAACTGCGCGAAGACGGCGACGCCCGACAGGAGGAGCGCCTTCGCCGCGTCGCGGGGCCGCTCGACGCAGAGGTAGCGCTGCACCATGTACTGATCGGTGCCGTGCGTGGAGACGTTCAGGAACGCGCCGCCGATCACTCCCGCCCAGAAGGTGAAGCCCGCCTCCTTCGAGACCGTGAGATCGAAGGAGAGCCAGCGGAGCTTCCCCTCGCGCACCGCGTCGTCGAGCACGGCGTCGAGCCCCCCCGGGATCTTCCCGAGGAGCACCGCCGCGGCGGCGAGCGCCCCCGCGAGGTAGATCCCGAGTTGCACCACCTCGATCCAGATCACGGCCTCCATGCCGCCCCAGAGAGTGAACAGCAGCATCACGAGGCCCATGACGACGATGCCTCCCACCACGAGCGTCTCCGTCTCCGCCTCCGGCGCGAAGACCTTGCCGACGGCGACGAGGACCGTCGCCGTGAGCAGCAGACGCACGCCGTCGGCGAGCGTGCGCATCACGACGAAGAGCGCCGCGAGCATCCCCTTCACTCCGTTGCCGAAGCGCGTCGCGAGGAGCTGGTAGACCGTCAGCAGCTCCCCCTGGAAGTACTTCGGCACGAGGAAGAGCGCGATGGCGACACGCCCCACGACGTAGCCGAGGGCGAGCTGCAGGAACCGCAGGTCGCCGCCCCAGGCGTAGGCGATCCCCGGCACCGACACGAAGGTGATCGTGGAGGTCTCCGTGGCGACGATCGACGCCGACACGGCCCACCAGGGCACGCGTCCGCTCCCCGTGAAGTAGTGGCGCGTCGTCCGCTGCCGCCGCGAGAACCACGCGCCCGCGACGACGACCGCCACGAGGTAGGCGGCGACGAGGACGAGGTCGACGGAGCCCATGGGCGCCGGAGCCTATCGAGACTGGCCCCGAATCATTCACGTGCCCGGGGACCGCCACGTGCATCGCCCGACGGCGTGCACGAATTCGGGGCCAGTCTCGGGGCGGTGCCTATGCTCTGCGCGCCCCATGCCCGCGCCGACGCCGAAGGAAGGGACGTTCCGGCTCGCCTCCTCGCCGACGGCGATCGCGTTCCTCTGCGTCGCCGTCGCCTTCGCGGTCTACGGGCCGGCGCTCTCGAACCAGTTCGTGAACGAGGACGCGCTCCTCCTGAACGACGGGCTCGCGCTCGTCCAGGACCCGCGGCGGCTGCCGGAGATCCGCCCCCTCGGCTACTTCCGGCCGATCTGGTCCTCGTGGATCGCCCTCTTCGTGGGCGCCTTCGGCACGGAGCCGCGCCCCTTCTTCGTCGCGGGGATCCTCCTGCACGCCGGCGCCGGCTGGTGCCTGTGGCGCCTCGCGCGCCGCATCGCGGGGGGCACGACGACTCCGCTCGTGGCGGCGCTCTCGTTCCTCTGCTTCTACGCGCAGTGCGAAGCGGTCCTCTGGATGTCGGCGCAGAACACGGCGCTCGTGGTGCTGCTGACGATCGTCGCCGTGGAGCTCCACCTGCGGGCCGTCGAGCGGGGAGGCGCGCGCGACGGCGCATGGACGGCACTCGCCGCCGGGGCCGCGCTCTTCACGAAGGAGTCGGCCGTCGTGCTCTTCGCCTGGCTCCCGCTCGCGGAAGCGCTGGTGCACGGCCCGCGCAGCCTCTTCACGCGGCGATCCCTCGTGCGCGCGCTCTGGCTCGCGCTGCCGGCGATCGCGTTCCTCGTGGCCAACGACCGCGTGGTGTCGGCGCTGCTGGCGCCCCTGGGCCTCGAGGACGTGCCGTCCCGCGCGAGCCGCGCGCACCTCGGGAACACCCGCTTCGAGCGCGTCGCCGGCACGCTCGCGTGGCTCGCGTCGCCGGCGACCCACGTGGGCCAGGAGTCGAGCCCGCTCGCCGGGGGCGCGCTCGCCGCCGGCGCCGCCGTCCTCACGGCGCTCCTCGCGCGCAGGCTCCTTCGGCCCGCGATCCTCGCGTTGCTCCTCGCGGCGACGGCCCTCTACCCGGCGGCGATCACGTCCCTGCAGACGCCGTCGCCCTGCCGCATCTGGTACGGCCCGACCGTCGGCGCCGCCCTCGCGCTCGGCCTCCTCGTCGCGTCGGTCGTGGAGCGTGCACGCGCCCACGGTGCGGGCCGCCCCGCCACCGCCGCCTGCGCCGTGGTGCTCGCCGTCTTCCTTGTGCTCCACGCGCGCAGCGTCCGCTTCGCGAACGAGCGCTACTACGAGCCGCAGGCCTTCCACCAGACGGCCATGGCGCGAGCCCTCGGCGCGTACCGCCCGTCTCCCGGAGGGTCGAGGACGATCCTGCTCCTCGAGCCGCCCCTGGAGAACGTCGGCCACCTGCGGAACTTCCTCCGCCTCTACCACGGCATCCCGCCGGCGAGCGTGCAGCCCGCGCACGTGCGGCTCGACGCCGCGAGCGACTGGCTCCTCGACGAAGGTGCGCGGAATCCGGACTGGTCGTTCCTCCTCTGGGACATGGACGCCGCGGCGTTCGTGGCCGCCGACCGCATCCCGGAACGGACGGCGCCCCACTTCGCGGAGTCCCTCGGCTACCCGCTCGACAGGCCCGAGCGGACGCAGATCACCGTCTACCGCATCGAGTGGGCGGCTCCCCGCTGACGCATCGCGGGCGCGCGGGTCCGTAGACTCGCCCTCGACGCATCGCTCCTCCATCGCCTCCACGCGCCCACGCCGCCGCAGCCGACCCGCTCCGTGCCCATCGAGAACTTCCTCGCACCGGGAACCCTCACGCGCAACCTCGTCGTGAGCGGCTTCCTGCTGCTCCTCGTGGTCGGGATCGTCGCGCTGGCGAGCTACGCCATCCGTCGTTCCGAGTGGGCCTCGCAGGAGGCGCGCCGCCGATGGCTCGTCATGGCGCGGAACTCGGGCCTCGTCCTCTACGGGCTCGGCCTGCTGGCGGTCTGGGCGGAGGAGCTGCGCCTGGTGGCGCTCTCCGCGGCGGCGATCGTCGCGGCGATCCTCATCACGAACCGCGAGCTCTTCCTCTGCCTCGCCGGCGGCATCTTCCGCTACGCGTCGGGGACCTTCCGGATCGGCGACCGCATCTCCGTCGCCAGCCTGCGCGGCGACGTGGTCGACGTGCGCCTGCTCACGACGACGCTCCTGGAGGTGGGGCCCGGCACGCTCACCCATCGCCGCACGGGCCGCGGCGTCGTGATCCCGAACGCCCTCTTCCTCACGAACGCCGTCGTGAACGAGACGATGACGGCGAACTTCATCCTGCACGCCTTCGTCGTGCCGCTCGAGCGGAGCGGCGACTGGCGCGGGGCGGAGGAGCGCCTCCTCGCCGCCGCGAACGAGGTCTGCGCCCCCTACATCGGCGAGGCACGCACGCACTTCGCGGAGATGGAGCGCCACACGAGCGTCGACGCGCCGGCCGTCGAGCCGCGGATCTCCGTCGCGCTGCCGAGCCCCGATCGCATCGACCTGATCGTCCGGGTGCCGACGAAGACGCGCCTCGCCGGGCGCGTCGAGCAGGAGATCCTCCGGCGCTACCTCGCGAAGCCGTGAGCCGGCGCGACGCGACCGTCCGAGCCGTCCTCCTCGCGGCGGTCCTCCTCGGAACGGCGGCCTGCGAGGCGGCGCCTCCGACGCGCGCGGAGCGCGAGGCGTCCTTCGGCTCGCTCGACTCCGTCTCGGCGGGCGCGACGTCGCTGCGGTTCCACGTCCTGGAGCGCACCGTGGGGATCTCCTACACCGTGGGGCAGGTCCGGCGGTCCGGAGAGTCCGTCACGATGCGGCTCGAGACCTTCGTCGGAACGGCGGCGGCGATCGCTCCCGACGGCTACTTCCTCACGGCGGCGCACGTCGTGCGCGGCGTCGGGTCGGACGTGTACCTGAGCGGAGACCTCGCCGGCGCACTCGAGGAGCCGAGGGCGCGGGTCGTCTGGCGGGGCGACTCGGCATCCCTCGACACCGACCTCGCGATCCTGAAGGCCGCCGTGCGACGCCCGATTCCGTGCTTCGAATGGGAGGAGATCGATTGGCTCCGTGCGGGCGAGGGCGTCGCTCTCGCCGGACAGGGCGTCGTCTCTCCGAGCACCGGCGACGGCGGTCGCGAGACGACCTCCCTCGCCGTCTTCGGAGGCCGCCTCCTCGGTGCGCCGGCCGCGGGCCCCTCCACCGACGGCGGCGGACCGGCGGTGCATCAGATCTACGTCTCGGCGCTCACCTCCCACGGCGACAGCGGCGGGCCCGTCGTCTCGAGGCGCGGTCGGCTCGCCGGGATCACGATCGGCGAGTTCCGCGCGACGCTGCTGCGCTTCACGCCGGACTCGCGGACGCTCGCGCTGCGGCCGGACCCCCGCTGGGTCGAGGAACGGATCGCGCTCGATCGCGCGCACGGACGCGGCGCGCGCACCGCGGAGACGGCCGCCGGTCAGTCCCCGAGGATCGAGAGGTAGGCGCGCCAGGGCCCCACCGCGCCGCCCCATGGCTTCGCGAGCACGCGCGCGATCTGCCGCAGGTGGCCGAGGTCATGCACCACCCACGTCGAGAGGAGCTGCCGTGCGGTGACGGCACCGAGCTCCGGATGCATTCCGCGCCGCGCGAGGAGCACGTCGTCGAGGGAGAAGCCCTCGAGCGCCCGCAGGCTCCCGGCGCGCAGAGTGGCGAAGGTGTCGAGGAGCGCGTCGAGCGACTTGCCGCGGTTCTCGCGGAGCTGCGCGAAACGGTCGAAGGGATCGAAGGCGCGCGCCTCGCCCTCCTCGAGGACGATCCGCAGGCGCGGGATCCAGTCCGTGCGCTCGCCGTGGATCAGGTGGCCCACCACGTCGAAGGCACTCCACGTGTCGGGTCCCTCGTCGGCGCGGATCCATGCCTCGGGGAGCCCGCGCAGGAGCGCATCGAGGGAGCGCGGCGTGCGGCCGAGGAGAGCGGTGGCGGTCGGAAGGTCGAGGTCCATGGACGATTCTCGCGGGTTGCGGCGCAGGCTACGCTCGGCCGGCCTCGACAGGGCGCGCCATGCGGTCCCTCTGCGCGATCCTCCTCCTCGCCGCGACCGCCTGCGCCGCCGGGCCGCCGACGCACGCCGAGCGCGAAGCGTCCTTCGCGCCCTTCGCCGGAGTGCGCGTGGACGGACTCTCGCTCCGGGATCACCTCGCGGAGCGGACCGTCGGGTTGATCGGCCGCCTGGTCGCCGATCCCTCCTCCGGCGAGGTCCATTCGGGCGAGCCGCCTCTGTCGGTCGCCGCGGCGGCGGCGATCGCCCCCGACGGGTACCTGCTCACGGCCGCCCATGCCATCGAGCCGGCCGGCTCCGTGGTGATCGTGCTGGGGACGTTCCCACCGGAGGGCACCCGGCGCGCGCGAATCGTCTGGCGCGGCGACGGCTCCGATCCGACGACCGACCTCGCGATCCTCCATGTCGACGTGGAGCGGCCGATCCCGAGCTTCGCGTGGGAGGACGTGGCGGAGCTGCGCCCGGGCGAGCGCGTCGCCCTCGCGGGCCTCGGCACCGTCGCGCCAGGATCCGGCGACCCGGGGGGCTTCGCCGAGCTGGGTGTCGTCGGCGGCCGGCTGCGCGAAGAGCCGACGCGCGCGGTCCCCGCGAAGCCGGGTCGTCCCTCGGCCCATCGCGTCTTCTTCGACGCGCCGATCTCGCGCGGCGACAGCGGCGGACCGGTCGTCTCCGCGCGCGGGCGTCTCGCGGGCATCACGATCGGTTCGATCGTCGGCGTCTTCGGGCCCGATCTCATCGGATCCGCGGAACACGCGCTCCGCCCCGATCCGGCGTGGATCGACGCGCGGATCGCGCTCGACCGCGCGGAGCGCGCCGCCGGACGCATCGCGCCCCGGTAGGAGCCTCGGACACTGGCCCCGAATTGGTGCACTCCCGAGCGCGAGCCGGGGCCGCCGGAACGCGGCGCTCCGAGGAGAGCGGGAGGCCCCGTGAATGATTCGAGGCCAGTCTCGAGCGCGGAGTGCGGAGCATCGTCCGAAGGAGTTCCTCCAGGCCCTGTTAGAGTTCCGACCTCCGCTCCGGAGCGCCGAGGAATCCATGAGCCAGCCCTTCGTCCTCCTCGCCGCCGGCGATCTCTCGGGCCGGGACGATCGGAGCGACCGCGCCGACCCGCCGCCGCCGCCCCGGATCCTGAGTCTCGACCGCGACGTGCTCGATGCGGTCCTGAAGCGCGTCGCGCCGGAGGTGCGGCTCGACGGGCGCACGCCGCTGCGCTTCGCGTCGATGGACGACTTCCATCCCGATGCGATCGCGTCGCGCCTGCCGTCGATCGGCACGCTCCTCGAGGCGCGTTCCGCCGTCGGCGACCCGCGCGCCATGCGCACGCTCCTCGCCGCCGCCGGCGTCGCGGCCGAGGCCATCGAAGGCCCGCCCGCCTCGGAGACTCCGGCCGAGGGCGCCGCGCCCGCGCGCTCCGGCGCCGACGTGCTCGCCGATCTTCTGGGGGATGCGCGCCCGGTGGAGGCGCCGCCGGCTCCCCGCGGCGCCGACCACGAGTTCGCGCGGATGGTGGAGGAGATCGTCGGGCCCTACGCCGATCGCACCGACTACGCGCGGCAGGAGCGGTGGCGGAGCGCCATCGACCGCGAGACCTCGGCGCGCATGCGGGCCCTGCTGCGCAACGCCGCGTTCCGCCGGCTCGAGAGCCTCTGGCGATCCCTCGAGCAGCTCGTGCGCGAGCCCGACGACGAGGGGAGGTTTCGCGTGCGCGCGGTCGACGTCGCGCGTGGCGAGATCCTCCGGGAGATCGGCGCGGGGAACGGCGCGAGCGCGCTCTCGCGGCTCGTCGCCGAGGCGTGCGAGGGAGCGCGGGGCACGAGGCCCTTCCGGCTCCTCCTCTGGTCCGGCGAGCTCGACGGCGGCGACGAGGACGCGTCGCTGCTGCGCCACCTCGCCTCCGTCGCGTCGCTCGCGGGCGCGCCCGTCGCCGTGGCCGTGCGGAGCACCGAGGCGGCGCAGCGTCTCCGCGCCGCCGCGCCGGGCGCGCCCGTGGCGCTCCTCGCGGGACGCGTGCTCCTGCGTCTCCCCTATGGCGCGCGCACGTCGCGCGTCGAGCGGTTCGGCTTCGAGGAGATCGGCGAGGACGAGGAGGAGACGCCCGGCGCGCTGCTCTGGGGGAGCCCGGTCTTCGCCTTCGCACGGATCCTCGCGCGGTCGCTCTCGGGCGATGGCTCGGCGCAGCTCGACGGCCTTCCGCTCCACGTGCTCCGCTCGGGCGAGGGCACGCTCGGCCCGACGCATCCGCTCCTCTCCGACTCCGCCCTCGAGCAGCTCGCGGCCGCCGGGATCATGCCGCTCGCCGGAGCACGCGACCGCGGCACGGCGGCCTTCCCGGTCTTCCAGACGGTCACGAACCAGCCTCTCTTCGGCTGAGCGTCCGAGTGCGCCCGCGCGCCCGGGCCGCACCGAGGTATCGAGAGTCCCGGAGACGTGGTATGGAGCGGTCTCTCCGCGTGCCCTCGGAGACCGCCGCTCCTCATCGCGGCGCTCCGTGGGAACCACCTCCGAGCGTCACCCACCATGTCGATGCACCCGCTTCCGAGCGCGCGGTCCGCCGCGCTCGCGTTCCCCGAGGTCCGCGCGCACGCGCCCTCGCTCCGCTTTCGGCGGTGCCCGAGTTCCCTTCGAAGACGCCGAGCACGCTGACGTCCCATGGCGCTCTGCCATGTGAACGGCGCCCTGCGATCGGAAGCGCACGATCGACGAATGGGCGTTCGGATTCGGGACGGATCCCGTCGAGAGGGATCGATCGCGCACGCGCCGTGCGCACGCTGGCAGTTCCCCCTCCGCCCCCGTGCACGTCTTTCGGACATGCCGTGGAGAACGGAACGAACGAGCGCCAGAGTCCCTCGAAGCTCGACCGGCGACGACTCCCGCGTGCTCCGCACGCGTCGCCTGCGAGCTCCCACCCCAGGTCTCCCATCTCTGGACGCTGTTCCGCAGCGACGAGGTTCATGATTTTCCTCCGCACGCGCTGCCAAGCCGCCGCTTCCCTCGCGATCGTTTTCCTCGTTGCGTCGGCACCGGGGCTCCTCGCCGCACCGCGCCAGAACGCCGACTCGACCACGGCTCCCGCCGGCGTGCAGCAGGCTCCCGCGGTCTCCGTCGCTCCGACGGCGCCGACGATCCTCTTCGTCACGCAACCACCGTTCCCGAAGGACTTCGCCACGGTGAACGCGGTCTTCGGGAACCACGTCGGCGCCACCTACGCGACGCCCCGCGGCGGCGACCTCTGGATCCGCTACGGCAACGGCATGCTCCGCAATCTGACGGAGGAGGCCGGCTTCGGGCTCGACCCCGCGGCCGCGATCGCCGTGCGCGAGCCGTGCGTGCATTGGTCGGGGAAGAAGGCGCTCTTCTCCATGGTGGTGGGAGGCTCCGTGCAGAACGTCCTCACGCCGGTCCACTGGCAGATCTACGAGGTGAGCGGCCTCGACCCGACGACGCCCGTCTCCATCGTGAAGCTCCCGCAGCCGGCCACGTCGAACAACGTGTCGCCGATCTACGGAACCGACGACCGGATCCTCTTCACGACGGACCTCCCGCGGAACGGGAACATGCTCCTCTTCCCGCAGCTCGACGAGTACGAGTCGACGGCGTCGAACACGGGCATCTGGTCGATGGAACGTGATGGAAGCGACCTCCGCCTCCTCGATCACTCCGTCTCGGGCGACTTCTCGCCCTTCATCGCTTCCGACGGCCGCGTGATCTTCAGCCGCTGGGACCATCTTCAGCGCGATCCGCTGAACCTCGACGGCATGGGTCCCTTCGGGGCCTACAACTACGCCTCGGAGTCGAGCGCGACGAAGCTCGCGAAGAACGTCGAGCAGTTCCCCGAGCCGTTCGGCGCCGCCGCCGTCGGCCCGGAGAAGCCGCACGCGATGAACGTCATCTTCCCGTGGCAGATGAACGAGGACGGCTCGGGGCTCGAGACCCTGAACCACGTCGGCCGCCACGAGCTGCTCGACTTCGTGTCGGCGGCCACCTACCAGCTCCCCGACTTCTTCGTCCTTCCGGGAACGAAGAAGACGATCGGCGGCTTCCTCCTGCAGTTGAAGGAGGACCCGTTGCGGCCGGGGCGATTCATCGGCGTGTCGGCGCCGGAGTTCCTGACGCACGCGGCGGGACAGATCGTCGCCTTCGACGCCGCCGAGGGGAAGAACGCCGAGGACATCGTGATCGAGGCGCTCACGCATCCGATCACGGAGAAGGAGCTGCCGAACGGGCAGCCGATGCCGCCGCATCATCCCGGGCTCTTCCGGAGTCCGTCCATCCTCTCGGACGGCGCCCTGATCGCCGTGCGCACGACGAGCGGCTACGCGGACAAGGCCCTCGCCGGCAGCAGCAAGCTCGACGCGCTCTACGACTTCCACCTCACGACCCTCGTGAAGTCGGGCGCCCACTGGGTTCCGGGTGCGCGGCTCGTCCCCGGCGGGATCCACGACACGATCGCCTACTGGGACAACTTCTCGTTCCAGCAGATCACCTACTCGGGACCGCTCTGGGAGCTCGATCCGGTGGAGGTGCGCGCCCGACCGGTGCCGGAGAAGCACGCGGATCCGCTCCCGGATCCGGAGCGAGCGGTGCTCGCGTCGGTGCTCGGCGGCCACGATGCGGTGTCGCGGCTCCGTGCGTACCTGACGGCACACCGGCTCGCGCTCCTCTCGTGCCGCGACGTGACGCGGCGCGCCGACCTCCAGCAGGAGGTGAACCTCAAGATCGCCGGCACGACGAAGCAGACGGCGATGCCCGGAGCAACGCCCGCGAAGCTCTCCTGGGCGCAGTTCATCCAGGCGGACGCCCTGCGCGGCTACTCGAACACGTCCTTCTCCAAGGGACGCCGGGCGATCGGCGTCCCCATGCATGACGCCGAGAACGAGCCCGTCGCGGGCGCGCCGAAGGGCGCCGTCGACCTCTTCGACGACGGGAGCTTCGCGGCCCTCGTTCCCGCGAGCCGCGCGATGTCGTGGCAGCTCCTCGACCCCGACTCGAAGCCCGTCGTGCGCGAGCGCTACTGGGTCACCTTCGCGCCGGGCGAGATCCGCGCCTGCTCGAGCTGCCACGGGATCAACAAGACCGACGTCGTGCTGAACCAGCCGCCGCCGATGAACGAGCCCAAGGCGCTGCGGCACCTGCTGCAGTGGTGGAACCGGAGCACGCGCGGGGGCACGGTCGGCGACACCGTCGGCGTCTTCAACCCGACGAACCACCGGTTGGTCTTCGACAACGGGAACGACGGAGGCGCGGCCGACCTGAGCTACACGCTTCCGGCGCCCGGCCCTTCGGCCATCCCGATCGCGGGAGACTGGAACGGCAACGGGATCGACGCGCCGGGCTTCTACGTTCCGGCGACGGCGCAGTTCTACCTGTACGACGACGCGGCGCCGGGCTCGCTCCTCACGTCCTTCGAGTTCGGGATCCCGGGCTACTCCCTCGAACCCATCGCGGGAGACTGGGACGGCGACGGCACGGACTCGATCGGCGTCTACGATTCCGCGACGGGATACTTCGTGCTGCGAGATTCGAACTCGTCCGGAGGGGCCGACGTGGCCTTCGTCTTCGGCCCCGTCGGCGCGCGCGCCGTCGTCGGTGACTGGGACGGCGATGGCCGCGACTCCGTGGGGGTCCACGTCGGCGCGACCGGCGCGTGGATGCTGCGCAACGACCTCTCTCCGGGACCCCCGGACGCGACCTTCCTGTTCCCCGCCGCGACGCCCGACGAAGTTCCCGTCGCCGGCGACTGGAATGCCGACGCACGCGACTCCGCCGGCTTCCACCGCCGATCCACGGGTCTCTTCCGCCTGAAGAACGGATTCGACGACGGCCACGCCGACCTGCAGTTCGGCTTCGGCCCCGCGGGCGGCATCGCCATCACGGGCGACTGGAACGGCGGCTGACGCGCGCGCGCGCGGCGCTGCGGGCGGCGCTGCGCGGCTCCTGAATTCCCGCGCCGGACCGGGCCCGCCGATTGACGAGACTGCGCGCCGACTCCATGGCTTCGGACCTCGGCGCTCGACTCGGCCACTTCCTGCGCGCGGGCGTCCTGCTCGCGGGTGCCGCCGGTCTGCTGGCGCCCGGCGCCCGGGCCGGGCCGGCGCGCGTCGAGCCCGCGCTGCGCTTCGAGCCCGTGCTGCGCTTCGAGCCCGCCCTGCGCGCGCAGCCCTCCGCGGCCACGACCCAGGAGGCGACGCTCGCGGGAGTCGCCGCGCCGCTCGCGCCGTCACCGGTCCCGCCCGTCTCCGACGCCGCCGTGCCCGCGCACTCCGTCGACGAGCGGCAGCTCGAGTCGGAGGCGCGGGGGCTCGTCATCCGGACGATCCTCGGCCTCCTCGCCCTCGTGGCGCTGTCCTGGATCGGCGGACTGCCGCAGGTGCGGCGCTTCGAGGAGTGGCTCGGAATCACGCACGTCGTCACCGCCGGCTTCCCCTTCGTGCTCCTCGGAGTGGTCGGGCGGCTGCCGCAGGTGGGGATCCTCTCGGACGGCGTCCTCCACGACCTGTCGCCGGTGCTCCAGTTCGGCCTGGGCTGGATCGGCTTCCTCACGGGATTCCGATTCGACGTGCGCGTGCTCGATCGGCTGCCGCGCGGCGCGTCCCAGCTCGTGGCGCTCGTGACGACGCTCCCGTTCCTCCTCGTCGTCGTCGCGTGCGGCGCGATCCTCTACGCCTTCGATCTCCTGCCGGGCCGCTGGACGCTCGTGCGCGACGCCCTCACGGTCGGGATCGCTGGCGCGCTCGCCGCCCCCGTCGCGGCGAAGCTCCTCGGATCGCGCGGCGTGCCTCCCTACGCCGCGGAGCTGCGCCGCACCGTCTACTCCCTCGACGACATCGTCGGCGTGCTCGGGCTCGCGTGTCTCGGCGCGTTCTTCCGGCCCCCCGGCGCCGGGCTCGTCTGGCAGCTCCCCGGAATGGGCTGGCTCTTCGTCACCATCGGAGTCGGGAGCGTGCTCGGGCTCGTCGTCTACTGGATGCTCCAGAGGCCCGCGACTCCGCCCGAGGCGCTCGCGATCCTCCTCGGCTCCGTCGCCTTCGCGGCGGGTCTCGCGGGGCATCTCTCGCTCTCCCCGATCGTGATCTGCTTCTGCACCGGCGTCGTCGTCACGAACGTCCCTGGCGTAGACCGCGCGCGGTGGAGCGCCGCCCTCGAGCGCCTCGAGCGGCCGATCTACCTCCTCTTCCTCGTCGTCGTGGGCGCCCTGTGGGAGGTGCAGGACTGGCGCGGCTGGGCGCTCGTCCCGTTCTTCGTGCTGGCCCGCATCTCGGGCCGCGCGCTCGGCACCGTCCTCGCGCGCCGCCGCGTGCGCGCCTCCGCCGACCAGAGCCTGCTCTCGGTGTTCGACGAGCGATTCGTCGTGGCGCCCATGGGCGCGCTCTCGATCGCGATCGTGATCGACCACCAGTCGCTCTACGGCGGAGAAGTGATCCCGCTCCTCGTGACGGCCGTGCTCGGCAGCGCGATCGTGACGGAGATCCTCCTGCAGCTCGCCAGCCGCACGTCATCGCCCCGACGCGTCGCCGTCGCGAAGCCCGGCGGCGGCCCGGCGCCGTCGGGGCCGGAGTAGGACCATGGGGAGCCGGCTGCTCGTCCTCTTCCTGTTCGCCGCGCTCATGCACACGGCGCGCACGCTCGCGCCCACGGCGAACCCGCACGTCGAGGGCGCGGCCGTCGTCCTCGCCGCTGGATTCGTCGTCGTGAGCGCGTTCCTCGCGGGGCGCGCCACGCGCGACCTGCGGCTGCCGCAGCTCACGGGGTTCATCCTCGCGGGAGTCGCCTTCGGTCCCTACGGGCTCGGGCTCCTCTCGCCGGCGATGGTCACCGACCTGAAGCTCGTGAACGGCGTCGCCATCGCCCTCATCACGCTCACGGCCGGTGCCGAGATGAACTTCCGCGCCATGCGTCCTCTGCTGGGGACCATCGCGCTCGTCTGCTTCTTCTGCGGCATCGTCGCGATCCCCGTGCTGGCGCTCACCCTCTGGGCGCTGAAGCCCTGGCTGCCCTTCCTCGGCGGCATGGGCACCACCGAGGGCCTCGCCTTCTGCACGGTGATCGGGATCGTGCTCGTGGCGCAGTCGCCCGCCGTCGCGCTCGCCGTGCGGTCGGAGCTCCGCGCCGAGGGACCGCTCTCTCGCGTGGTGATGGCCGTCACCGTCGTGACGGAGCTCCTCGTCGTCGTCTGCTTCGCCCTCGGCGCTCCCATCGCGAAGACCGCCCTCGGGGACGGCGGCGACTTCGCGGAGTCGATGACCCACGTGGCGATCGCCCTCGGCGCGAGCGCCGTCGCGGGACTCGGCGTCGGAGCGATCCTGATCCTCTACCTGCGCTTCGTGAATCGGTCGGTCGCGCTCTTCGCGCTCGGCATGGCCGTCGCCGTTGCCGAGGTCGGGATGCGGCTCGAGCTCGATCCTCCAGCCATCGCGCTCGTGGCAGGCATCGTCGTCGAGAACGGCAGCCGACACGGGCAGCGTCTCCTGGACGACCTCTCGGCCGCATCGCTGCCGGTGTTCCTCGTCTTCTTCTCCGTGGCGGGCGCCAATCTCCCGTTCCCCGTGCTCACGACGGTCGCGGTTCCGGTGGCCGTGATCGCCGTCGTGCGCGGGCTCGTCTTCTTCGTCGGCGCGCGCGCGGCGGCGAAGATCGCGAAGAGTCCGCCCGCCGTGGCGCGATCCACCTGGCTCGGGCTCCTGCCGCAGGCGGGAGTGACGATCGGCTTCACGGCCGTGCTCGCGAACGCGTTCCCACGCTTCGCGGACGAGGTGACGGCCCTGGTGATCGGGAGCGTCGCGCTCCACCTGCTCGTGCCACCAGCGCTGTACCGGATCGCCCTCGTGCGTGCCGGCGAGGTGGGCCGCGCGCGCACGACGGACGCGGGCGGAGCGCCGAGCACCGGAGAACCGACGGCGGAGAACGCGTCGCCGGCGCCCCGCTGAGCGACTCCTCGCTTGCGGAGCACTTCTCCCACGAGCTGCTAGCGCGGCGCGGGCGGTCGGATCATCAGAACCGACGCCGTCGCTTCGCGGGCGATGCGCTCCGCCGTGGAGCCCAGCAGGAGCTGGAAGAGCGCCGAGCGGCCGTGCGTGCCGACGACGATCAGGTCGGCGCCGAGCTTCTTCGCCTTCGCGAGGACTCCCACGGCATGCCTGGAGTTCTCGACGAGGTGCCGCTCGATCGGAGCACCGAAGTCCTTCTCCTGGGGTGCGACGAATCCCTGGAAGACCTGGTCGAGCGCCTTCTTGAACTCCCGCTGGAACGCCGGCGACGCCTCGGGAGTGGGCGACCGGTAATGGAGCACCTTCCACGGCGGCGCGAAGGCATGGACGACGTGGAGCTTCGCTTTCTCGTTCTTCGCGAGACGCACGGCCTCCTGCAGGGCCTCTCTCGACGTCTCGGAGAAGTCGACGCCGACCACCACGGTGCGGAACGGCCCGCGGTGCCCTTCGCGGACGACGAGGACGCGGGAGGAGCCGCCCCGAATGCACTTGAGCGTGAGCGTCGCCGAGTCGACGGCGCTGCCCGTGGGCTTGCTGCGCCCGAGAATCAGCAGGTCGGCGGGGATGGCGCCGGCCGTCTCGAGGATGCCCGCCGCCGCGTGGCCCTCCTGGACCTTCAGATCCACCTCGACTCCCTGGGTGCCGAGCTTCTTCAGGATCCCCTCAAGGTCCCCACGCAAGTTCGACAGCACGTTCTGGCGCACGGTCTCCGCGGGCTGGCGGAGCGCCGTCTGGAGGTCGGCGACGACGAGACGGTCGACGACGTGCAGGACGTGGAGCTTCGCCTTGCTCCAGCGCGCGATCCGCAGAGCCTCCTGGAGAACCGACTCGGCGGCCGAAGAGGAGTCGACGGCGGCGAGGACGTGAGCGGGTGCCTGCATCGAGTGACCTTTCGGGGGATCCGCGCGGGATGCTATCAGCCGACTCCTCTTCTCCTTCCTCGTCCCGCGGACGCTCGCGCGGCGCTTCCGCGAGGCCTCACGCGCGGGACGGAATCACCGCTGACGCGTCGGCGGTCCCGAAAAAGAACCGGCGCCGCTGAGCGGCGCCGGTTGAACAAAAAGCCAAGGGGAAAACTTCGGGAAAAGGGGAAGAAGGAGAGTCACGTTTTTTACACCCCGTGGGGGGAAACCCTTGGCTAGGTTCGAACGTGACGGCCGGAGACTATCCCGCGGAACGGAGCCGGTCCAGGGTCGAGGAAACGGCGGGATCCGGCGATCCGGGGGGGATCAAGGGGAGGCGACCCCTCCGCCGGGCGACGGCCCGCCATCCGCCCCGCGAGCGCCCTCGTCGCCGGTCTCGGCGGCCTTGGCCTCCGTCCAGCGCGCCCGGAGATCGTCGATCGAAGCGTCGGCGAGACCCGCTCCGAGGGCCCGCTCCACGCGCCGGAAGCGGCGCACGAATCGGTAGGTGCTCCGGCGGAGCGCCGTCTCGGGATTCACCGAGACGTGATGCGCGAGCGTCACGACGGAGAGCAGGAGGTCGCCCAGCTCCTCCTCCACGCGCTCGGCCGTCCCGCCCTCGATCTCGGCCCGCAGCTCGCGCCACTCCTCGTCCACCTTGGCGACCGCACTCGCGCGGTCGGGCCAGCGGAAGCCCGCGCGCGAAGCCTTCTCGATCGTGCGCAGGGCCCGCAGGCAGGCCGGCAGCGCCGCCGGGATGCCCGCGACGGCCGACGCGTCCTCGCCGCGCGCGCGCTTCTCGTCGGCCTTGATCCGCTCCCAGTTGGCCCAGACCTCGGGCACTCCGGCGACGCGCGTCTCGCCGAAGACGTGGGGATGCCGGCGCACGAGCTTCGACGCGATGCCCTCGGCCACGTCGGCCGGCGTGAAGGAGCCCTCGTCCTCTCCGGCGAGCGCCAGCAGGAGCACGTTCATCAGCGCGTCGCCGAGCTCCTCGCAGACGGCGCGCGGCGTGCCGGAGCCGATCGCGTCCACGGCCTCGAAGGACTCCTCCAGGAGGAACGGCGCCAGAGACGCGACGGTCTGCGCGCGGTCCCAGGGGCAGCCGTCGGGGGCGCGCAGCCGGTAAAGCACCTGGAGCAGCGCCCGCAGCGCCGCGGCGTCGCGCTCGATCCGCGCCATCGGCGGAGTCGTCTCGGTCATCGGCGCAGGTTACGCCAGTCGCGGCGGAATCCCCTTCGCTCGCGGCACACGGCACGCCAGGATCCCGCCCCATGGCGGATGCGGACGGTCCGATCCCGCCGGAGGAGCTGCTCCGCCGGATCGAGTCCATGGAGCGGCGCCTCGCGGAGCTGGAAGCGCGCTCGGCGCGCGACGGCGCGGCGCAGGAGCCGGCGGCCTCGAAGGCGGCGCCGAGCCCGCGGCGCTACGCGCCCTCCGACTTCCTCGCCTCGACGCCCGCGAAGCCGCGCCCGCAGCCTCCGCACTCGCGACCGGCCGATGGGGGCTCGATGGACCGCGGTCCCCTGCTGCCGGCGTCGCTCGCCGCCGCGAAGGCCGACGCGCCTCCCGTCGTCGCCGCCGTGCGCGCCGCGTCGCCGGCGGAGCGCCCCGGGTCCATGGGCGGCGCCGAGCGATTCGTCGGCACGCGCCTGATCGGCTGGATCGGCGCGCTGTTCGCGCTCGGGGCGACGGCGATGTTCCTGAAGCTCTCCTTCGACCGAGGCTGGATCAGCCCGAGCGTCCGCATCGTGATCGGCGCCTTCGGCGGCCTCGCGCTCTTCGCCGGCGCCGAGATCCTCCACCGGCGCGCGCTGCGCCCGATCGCCGCCGCCACGGCGGGCGCCGGCCTCGCGATCCTGACGCTCACGAACTGGGCGGCCTTCCATCTCTACGGCTTCACGGAGTTCTCGCTCGCCTTCGGTCTCGGCTGCGCGATCACGCTCCTCGGTTTCGGATGGAGCGTCGCGCGGAGCCTCCTGCCGACGATGCTCCTCGCGCTCCTCGGCGGCTTCCTGACACCGATGCTGATCCGCGCCCCGACCTCGGGTCCCTGGGGGATCACGATCTACCTGGCGGTGCTCACGTCGATCGCGGCCGCCCTCGCGGCATTGCGCGCCTGGCGCTCTCCGTCGGTCGTGGCTCTGGTGGGCACCGTCGTCGTCTTCGTCGCCTGGGGCGTCAGCGTGCCGCCGGATCGGATCGAGGGCCTGCAGCCCGACATCGCCACGTGCGCGGCGCTGCTCGCAACGGTCTTCGTCGCCGACGTCGGCCTCCGCGCCGTCCTCGGCGGTGCCGCCGGTCGGGTCGAGGCGGCGCTCCTCGCGGCGGCGGTGCTCGGCGCGCTCCCGCTCGTCGTCGGACTGCAGGTGGACGACCGGCTCGAGCGTCTCGGGATCCACCTCCTGACGCTCGCCGGCCCCCTCGCCGTCATCGCCGCCCGAGGACGCCCCGAGGCGCTCGCCGTCCGCGGCGCCGCGCTCGTCCTCGCGATCGGCCTCTTCACGGGCGCCGTTCCCTGCTTCTTCTCGCGCGCGGCCCTCGGCATCGTCTGGGCGCTCGAGGCGGCGGCCCTCGCGATGCTGGAGAAGCGGACGCAGGCCTTCGTCCCGCTGATGGGCGCCTTCGTCGTGCACGCACTCGTGGCGGGGCGGATCGCCGCCTTCGGCGAAGGAGCGGAGAACCAAGCATTCCTTTGGAGCGAGCGCGCAACGGTGTGTGCCGTGGAGGTCGGCTCGCTCCTGCTGCTGGGACGCGCCATGGGCGACGCGACGGGCGCCCGCGCCGTGGCCGGTCGGATCGCCATGGCGGCGGCGCAGGTCTTCGTCGCCGTCCTGCTGCACGCGACGGTGCCCGCCGACCGGGTGACGGCCGCCTGGACGGCCCAGGCCCTCGGCGCCGCGTGGCTCGCCCTGCGGACGCGGCAGACCGACTTCGCCGCGCACGCCGCCGCGCTCGTCGCCGCCGCGGCCTTCCGCTTCCTCTCCCGGCTGGAGTGGGTCCTCGACTTCGAGTCCTTCCCCGTCGCGAACGCGCGCGCCCTCTCGCTCGCCCTCGCCGGAGCCGCGGGGATCGTCATGGGCCGCGCCCTCGAGGGCGACGCTCCCGCGTCCCGCATCGGGGCCCTCGCCGCGCGGGCCGTCGCCGCATCGCTCCTCGCCCTCGCGCTCGCGGGCGAGGTGTCCTTCCTCGTGCGCCGGTCCTACGGCGTCGAGCTCCCGATCCTCGAGCTCGACCCGCGCCTCGAGAGCGTCCCCTGGGCCTTCCTCGCGAACCCGCGATTCGCGTTCCTCGCCGTGGCCGCGCTCGCCCTCGGCCTCTCGACGCGGGTCCGCGACCTCGGAGGCGGCGCGAAATCGGTCTGGAGCGCCGCCGCGACGATCGCCGCGCACCTCCTCTTCCTCGGCGCGACGTGCCTCGAGGTCATGGGGCTCGCCGATCCAGCCGTCGGCGCCGATCCCTTCGGCGACTCCGCGGCCTTCCGCGCGAGCAACGTGCAGGTGGCGCTCTCCATCACGCTCGCCGTGGTGCCGGCCCTCGCTCTCGCGATCGGCTTCCGGCGCTCGCGCGTCCACCGCTACTTCGGCCTCGCCGGTCTTCTCGCCGCCGCGGCGAAGGTGGCCCTCGTCGACCTCGCCGACGTGGCCCTCGAGTGGCGGATGCTGTCGACCCTCGGGATCGGCGCGCTGCTGATGCTGGGCGGACTCCTCTACTCGCGGGCCGCGCGCACGGAGGCGTCGCGCGAAGCGCGCTCGGAGGCGACGCCCGGGTCGTAGTCGCGGGCGCGCGGGGCTCCGCAGCGACGCTCGGAAGGCGCGAACGGCCCCGCCGGTCACATCGCGTCGAGGAATCGGCGGGGATTCAGGTCGTGTTCATGGAGCGGGCGCACTCTTCGAGAGTCACCCCCAACCCACGACCCCTCACGAGTCGAGGATCACCATGCGTCCCTGCAGCTCTCTCACGTCTCGCTCCTTCGTCCTGCTCCCGCGCGCTCTCGCGCTCGCCCTCACCGTCGCTGCGACGGCGGCCGGCACGATCGCTCTGGCGGGAGCCGTCCTGCCGCCTCCCAGCGCCGCCTCGGGGGACGCGGTTCCCCTCGCCATCTCGAGGATCTACTGGGAGTACAACGCCTCGGCCAACGATCTCGGCGTCCACGTCTTCCTCGACGGAGAGGACTGGCGCAAGCTGACGATCGTCAATCCGAAGAAGAAGCCGATCTTCCAGGTCGTCGGCAAGGGCCCCTACCACACGTTCGGCATGACCGAGCTCTTCTTCGAGGGCGCCGAGCCGTCGCTCGAGGAGGTGCCGCTGGCGGAGCTCCTCGCGAAGTTCCCGGAGGGCGAGTACGACTTCCGCGGCAAGACGGCGGACGGCGAGAAGCTGACCGGCACCGGGGTCCTCTCGCACGCGATCCCCGACGGCCCCATCGTCTCGGCGGAAGTGGGACCGAACGACTACCTCCGCATCGACTGGACCGCCGTGTCGAGCCCGCCGAAGGGCTTCCCGCTCCGGCCCATCCACATCAGCGGCTACCAAGTCATCGTCGAGTCGTTCCAGGTCACGGTCCCGGCGTCGGTGCTGAGCCTCACCGTCTCGCCGGAGTTCGTCGCCACCCTCGGACCGGGCGAGCACCTCTATGAGGTGCTCGCGATCGAGGAGAACGGGAACCAGACGCTGACCGAGGGCTCGTTCGTCAAGTAGCGCGCGTCCCCGGATCCCACCCGCCGCGTCGGGCGGGTCGCCCGCGGCGAGCCGGCCTCCACCAGGCCGGCCCGCCGCCGGGCCGCCCGGAATCCTCCGCGTCTTCAGGTCCGCTTCAGGTTCCGGTGGCATGCTTCGAACGACCGGCGAGACCCCACCAACGGTCCCGCGGCGAGGAACCCGATGCGTCACCCCTTCGCGCTGCTGTCGTGCACACTCCTCGTGCTCGCCCCCGCGGCGACTCCCGTCGCGAGCGCGAAGGCGCCCGACTCGACCTGCCGGAAGATCGCCCAGCACGCGCACACCGCGCGCCGGCTCGAGCTGAGGAGCGAGTACCGTCTCGCCGTCGCCCGGTGCCAGAACCTGGCGGACCCGGCCGCGAAGCTCGAGCACCTGAAGATCGCGCGGGAGGCGCTGAAGTCGGGGCTGCGGGAAGCGCAGGAGCAGCACGCGGCGCGGCTCGAGCTCTGCGGAGCGCTCGGCGGTGGGCCCTACGACCCCGCCGTCGATCCGGCGCAGTTCGTCGCCGGAGTCACGAACCCGTTCCTCCCGCTCGCCCCGGGGACGGTCTGGACGTACGTCGCGCAGACCGCGGAGGGAACCGAGACCGCCGTCGTCGAGGTCACGTCCGACACGAAGACCATCCTCGGCGTGACGTGCGTCGTCGTCCGCGACGTGGTGACGCGCGACTCCGTCCTGATCGAGGAGTCGCTCGGCTACTACGCCCAGGACGTCGCGGGCAACGTCTGGTCCTTCGGGGAGAGCGCGATGCTCTACGAGGGCGGCGGGCTGGCGGGCGTCGACGGCTCGTGGACGGCGGGCGTGGGCGGCGCGAGCCCGGGCATCGTGATGAAGGCCGCGCCCGCGGTCGGCGACACCTACCGGCAGGGGCTCCTCCTGGCCGTGGCCGAGGACGCCGCGACGGTCCTCTCGCTCGACGCGACGGCGGTGGTCCCGGCGGGGACCTTCACGGGCTGCGTGCAGATCCTCGATTTCTCTCCCCTCGAACCCGGCTCCGCGGACGTGAAGCACTTCGCGCCGGGGATCGGCAGCGTCCTCGAGGTGGACGTCGCGAGCGGCAAGCGGCTGGAGCTCGTCTCCGTCGCGCCGAGGTAGAGTCGAAGAGCGCGAAGGCTCTTCGCCTCGACCGGTGCTCCGACGCGGCGAGAGGTGCACTGCCCATGGCCCGAATCGACCCCCGCCGGAGGCGCTGATGTCGCGTCTCCTTCTCGTGGAGGACGAGGAGCGGCTCGCCCGCTCCCTCGCCGTCGGCCTTCGGGACGAGGGGTACGCCGTCGATCATGCACGCGACGGCGAGGAGGCCCTGTGGCTCGCGAAGTCGGGTCACCACGACGCGCTCATCCTCGACCTGCGCCTTCCCAAGTTGAGCGGGCTGGAGGTCTGCCGGCGCCTTCGCGCGAAGGGCTCGAAGACGCCCATCGTGATGCTCACGGCGTGCGATGCGACGAGCGACGTCGTGGCGGGTCTCGACTGCGGCGCCGACGACTACGTCACGAAGCCGTTCCGATTCGCGGAGCTGCTCGCCCGGATCCGCGCGATCCTCCGTCGAGGATCCTCGGGGTCGGGAGCGCGTCTCCAGCTCGCGGGCCTCGCGGTGGACACGGCCTCTCGAACGGCGTGGCGCGGCGAAGAGAAGCTGTCTCTCGGCAACCTCGAGTACCGGCTCCTCGAGCTCTTCTTCCTCCACGAGGGCGTCGTGCTGAGCAAGGCCCGGATCGCGGCCGCCCTCTGGGACGACGAGATCGGTCCCGAGTCGAACGTCATCGAGGTCCTCGTGTCGAGCCTGCGCCGCAAGATCGACCGCGACTCCGATCGCCCGCTACTCCACACCCGGCGCGGGGCGGGATACGTGCTCTGCGACGAGGGGCGCTCGTGAGGCCCCTCTCGATCCGCGCGACCCTGACGGCCTCCTTCGTCGCGCTCGTCGCGCTGCTCGTCGCGGCCTTCTCGGCGACGCTCTACCTCGGAGTCGGACGCACGCTGCGCTCGGGGCTCGACGCCGTGCTCCGCGAGAGGGCCGAGAAGTTCGTCGCGCTGACCGAATGGGACGAGGACTTCCACTGCGTGGCGCTGGATCTGCTCCCGGAGCAGGCGGCCGAGCTGGAGACCCCCGGCCCCGGCCGCGGCGTCGACGTCTGGGCCTGGCCCGGGCGAGAGCTCCTTCATCGCTCCGGAGTGCGCATCGAAGCGCCGCTTCCCGAGGAGGCGGACGTCGGGGGCGCGGGCCCTTGGGAGGCCTTCGAGCGGCTCGGGGGCTCGCCTCCACGCCGCCTCGGCATGCTGCTCGCGCTCCGGCCGGCCGTGGAGGCGACGCCGATGGACCCCGCGAAGCCGCCCTTCGACGTCCTCGTGCGCGTCACCGAGAGCCTGCAGCCCGTCGAGTCGCAGCTCGCGGAGGTCGGCTGGGTGATCACGGTCCTCGCGGGCGTGTCGATGCTCGTCGTCCTCGCCTTCGGATTGCTCCTGTCGAGGCGGTTCGTGCGGCCGCTCCAGGACCTGCAGAGCGCCGCCGCGGAGGTGCGCGCGGGCCGGAGGGCGGCCATGCCGCGGCGCGGAAGCGACGACGAGATCGACTCCCTCGCCGCCGTCCTCGACGAGGCCTTCTCCGCGCTCCAGGCGAGCCTCGACCGGCAGTCCCGCTTCACGTCGAACGCCGCCCACGAGCTGCGCAACCCCATCGCAGTGATTCGAAACGCGGCCGAGGTGGCGCTCCGTCGCGACCGGACGGCCGCCGAGTACCGGGGCTTTCTCTCGGACGCGCGCGCCGCCGCGGAGAGGATGGCAAGCGCCGTCGAAGCGCTCCTCCTCCTGGCGCGCATGGACGCCGGCGTCGAGGAGCGCGAGGCCGAGCCCGTCGACCTGCTCGGCGTCGTGCGCGAGTCGGCGGCCGCGCAAGCGGAGGGCGCGGATCGGATCCGCGTCGAGAGCGGCTCGCGGGAGGCGGTCTCCGGGGATCCTCGCCTGATCCGGATCCTCGTGGACAACCTGCTGTCGAACGCGCTCCGCCACTCGACGCCCGGAACCCCGGTGGACGTGGCCATCTCGAGGGAGAACGGATCGGTCCACCTCACCGTGGGCGACCACGGGCCCGGAATCCCTGCCGCCGAGACTCGCCGAGTCTTCGAGCGCTTCCACCGCGGCGAGGGGACGGGCGCGGCGCCGCAGGGCGCGGGCCTCGGGCTCGCGATCGTCGACGAGGTCGCCCGAGCGCACTCCGCGAGCTGCCGCATCGAGAGCTCCGAGGCCGGGACCCGCGTCACGGTCTCGTTCGAGCCGGACGCGTCTCAGCCCGGCGCGTAGCGCGTCGGGTCGGCGACGCCCGCCTCCTCGAAGCCGCGGCGGCGGAGGACGCAGGAGTCGCAGGCGCCGCAAGCGCCGCCGTCCGACGCCGGGTCGTAGCAGGAGTGGGTGAGCGCGAAGGGCACCGAGAGCTCGACGCCCTTGCGGACGATCTCCGCCTTCGTCATGGCGAGGAGAGGCGCGCGCACCCGAAAGGTCCCGCGCCGCTCCACGGCGGCCTTCGTCGCGAGGTTCGCCATGCTCTCGAAGGCACGCAGGAACTCGCCGCGGCAATCGGGGTAGCCCGAGGAGTCGAGAACGTTCGCGCCGATCACGAGGTCGAAGGCGCCGATCGTCTCCGCGCGGGCGAGCGCGACGGCGAGGAACACGGCATTGCGCGCCGGCACGTAGGTGACCGGGATCGAGCCGTCGAGCGCGCGGCCCTTCGGCACGTCGATCTCCGCCGTGAGGGCCGAGCCGCCGAAGGCGCCGAGGCCGACCTCCAGGACGGCGAGCTCCCGCAGCCCCATCGCCTGCGCGACGCGCGCCGCCGCGTCGATCTCGACGGCGTGGCGCTGGCCGTAGCGGATCGCCAGCGGGAACACGTCGAACCCCTCGGCCCGCACCATCGCCGCCGCCGTCGCCGAGTCGAGGCCTCCCGAGAGCAGCGCGACGGCGCGGGGAGCGCTCACGGGCGGGGCGTCGGGGGCTCCCAGCCGGCGGCTTCAGGCCGGCGGCTTCACGGGCCCGCGCTCCGTCGGCCCCGTGTACATCGCGAGGCCGCCGGCCATCTCGAAGACGTTCGGGAAGCCCGCCTGCGTCAGCATCGCGGACGCGTCCGAGGACCGCATGCCGTGCTCGCAGTGGACGATGTAGGTCGCCTTCGGATCGAGCTGGCCGATGCGCGCCATGAGGGACTGCACCGGAAGGAGCATCGATCCCGGGATGCGGCGCTGCTGGTGCTCCATCGGCATGCGCACGTCGAGGACGATCACGCCCCCCGCCTCGATGCGCTGGCGACACTCGTCGGGCGTGAGCTCCTTCCACGGGATCTGCATCTCCGGCTCGGGCTCGGAGGGGGCCGGAGTCGGGGCCGGCGGCGAACCGGACGCCGCGGGCTTGCGGTCCTTCGGGGCGCCGCCGCCGAAGAGCTTGGAGAAGAATCCCACGGGGGGTGGCTCGGGCGGAGGTCTCGGCTTGCTCGACTGGGTCGAAGGGGCGAAGTATAGCGGTCTTCGGGATGGCCGAAGCCGCGTGCCGCGGCGACGATCGAGACCGCGAGGGTCTCCACGCCCGCCGATCCCGGCTCGCCGACTCGCACTTCGCGCGTCCCACGCTCCCACGACTCTTTCGATCCTCCCGCACGTCTCGCCGCTCTCCGCTTCGGCGGATCGCACTGCACCGACCCACCGCCCATGAAGCTTTTCGGAAGCAAGCCGAAGCCCGCCGACCAGGATCCCACGAAGGAGCAGATCGTCGACGCGCTGCGCACGGTGATCGAGCCCGACCTCCATCGCGACCTCGTGACGCTGAACATGGTGAAGAACGTCACCGTCTGCGGCGGCGTCTCGCGGTTCACGGTGGAGCTCACGACGCCCGCCTGCCCCCTCAAGAAGCAGATCGAGGACGAGTGCCGCGCGGCGGTGATGAAGGTCCCCGGGATGAAGGAGGTGAACGTCGAGTTCTCGGCGAACGTCACCTCGCGCGTCGGCATGGACCGGCCGGCCATCGCGGGCCTGAAGAACGTGATCGCCGTCACGAGCGGCAAGGGAGGCGTCGGCAAGTCGACCTGCACCGTGAACCTCGCGGCCGCGCTCGCGCAGTCCGGCGCCCGCGTGGGCCTCCTCGACTGCGACGTCTACGGGCCCGACATCCCCACCATGCTCGGCATCCAGGAGAAGCCCGAGGGAACGGCCGACAAGAAGTTCCTGCCGCTCGAGCGCTACGGCGTGAAGTCCATGTCGATCGGCTACCTCGTCGCCGAGGACAAGCCGATCGTCTGGCGCGGCCCGATGCTCCACAAGGTGATCGAGCAGTTCCTGAAGGACGTCGAGTGGGGCGAGATCGACTACCTGCTGGTCGACATGCCGCCGGGCACCGGCGACGCGCAGCTGTCGCTCTCCCAGCTCGTCCCGCTCACGGGCGCCGTCGTCGTGACGACTCCCCAGGACGTGGCGCTCGTGGACGTGCGCAAGGCGATCGCCATGTTCGAGCAGGTGAAGGTCACGGTCCTCGGCATCGTCGAGAACATGGCCGGCTACACCTGCTCGCACTGCGGCCACCTGGAGCAGATCTTCGGGGAGGGCGGCGCCGAGAAGCTCTCCGAGAAGTTCAACCTCCCGGTGCTGGGCCGCGTGCCGCTCCATCCGGAAGTGCGCGTGGGCGGTGACGCCGGCGCGCCGATCGTCGTGTCGAACCCCACCTCGCCGCAGGCGCAGATCTTCCGCGAGATCGCCGGCAAGCTCTCCCAGATCGTGAGCGTGCGCAACGCGTCCACGGCCGGCGCCGCGCGGCTCGCCGTGCTGGAGTAGCGGCTTGGCGGAGATCCGCGTCTTCGACCCGCTCCGGGACACGATCCGGCCGGAGAACTACCTGCCGATCCTGCGCGCGTGGCGCGACCGGCCGACGCTCTGGGCCGACCTCATGCGCGTGCCGCAATTCCCGGCGATGGCGACGTCGTTCTCCGGGCGCGTGATGGTCGCCAACGCGGCGAAGCCCTTCGTCCCGCTGCTCGCGTCGATCGCGCGGCAGCGCCCCGAGGGCACGCCCGCCCTCGACCACCCGAACCCCACGGGGCTGCCGGCGGAAGCCTTCCGCGCCTGGGTCGACGACATCGTCGCCGCGTCGCTCGCCGTGCGCGCGCACCGCCCCTTCTTCAACGAGATCCGCTCGCGGACCGGCTGGAAGGGCGTCGCCCCCGATCCGACGCTCTTCGAGCACCTGATCGAGCTGATGGAGGAGGTGCTCCCCCACGTGACGCCCCGCGGCATGGTCGGCCTCGTCGACGCGGAGCTCTTCGGGAACGAGGTGCGCCTCGCCTCCGAGGGACGCACGTTCCACGGGGCGAACATCGTGAAGTTCTTCGCGGCGGCGGCGAAGGCGAACGCCGACGACGAGTACGACGTGGAGGTGGACGTGCAGAGCGCCTACGCGCTCCCGATCGCCGTCTACTGCGTGACGTCGGGCTCCGTCTGCGAGGAGCGCGCCCGCGAGGCGAGCGAGCGCAAGGAGCCCTACCGCGCCCTCCTCCTCGACGCCATCGGATCCTGCGTCGCCGACACCGTGGCCCTCGACCTGACGCTCATGGTGGAGCGCGAGAAGATGCTCCGCGGCCCCGAGGGCGCCGTCGCGCGCAAGCTCTCCGTCGGCTACGGCGACTGGCCGCTCGAGGAGCAGCGCGACATCTTCGCGATCCTCGACCCGAAGAAGCACATCGGCGTCGAGCTGAACGATGCCTGCCTCATGATCCCCGAGAAGAGCGTCTCGGGCCTGATCGGTCTGAAGAGGAAGTCCTGATGCCGACCTCCGCCCGCCGCCGGATCGTCCCGACGATCCTCGCCGTCCTCGGATGCGCCGCCGCGTCCTCGGCGCAGGCCAGCAACATCCCCTCCTACCGCACCTTCGAAGCGGCGAAGGAGGCCTTCGAGATCGCGATCAACGAGGCGTCGTTCCAGTGGCGCGCGCGCGCCATCGAGGCGCTCGCCGACACGAAGGACGGACGGGCGCTCCCGATCCTGCGGAAGCTCTGGACCGACGCGAAGTACGCGGGGATCCCCGGCAATCCGGAGGACGACGAGAACGAGGCGAGCGAGTCGGGCCGGCAGATGCGCTTCCTCGTGGCCGGCGCGCTCGCGCAGTTCGCCCTCAGCGAGGGTGCCAGCGAGCTCCTCGCCTGGGCCGCCGCCGCGAAGGACGACGTCGACGCATGGCTCGCCTACCAGGCCTACCGCGCCCAGTGCGAGCAGGTGGGCCCGGAGGCGGTGCTCGCCCTCGCGCGCGACCCGCGCACGAAGCGATTCGCACGGGCCGCCGCGATCCACGCCCTCGGACGCACGGGGGCGACGGAGTTGCTCCCCCTGGTGACGGAGCTGCTCGACGCGAAGAACCTCCCCAAGCTCTCCCTCGACCGGCACCTCGTGGCCGCCGCCTGCGCGACGGGCATCCGGTCGCTGCGCTACTCGAAGCTCCGCCGATCGGCGGAGTACCTCGCGGCGGCGGACGCCGTGGTGGGCGTGCTCGAGCGGACCGAGTTCGATCCCGGCACCAAGCTCGCGATCGCGCGCCAGCTCGCGGCGCTCACGGAGACCGAGGCCCAGGGTCTCTCCCCCGCCGCCTGGCGCGAGCTGGTTCGCGGACGCAAGCCCGCGGCGGCCGCCGCCGAGGCCTCCGGCACCGGCGTGCACCTCTCCTTCATGGGCGTGCGCGCGAGCGGCCACCGCATCGTCTACGTGGTCGACTTCTCCGACTCGATGCTGGAGCCCTTCACGCAGGAGGAGCGCACGGCCCTCGGAGACGCCCTCTCGGGCGTCGGCGGCAGCGAGCTCTCGCGAAGGCTCCCCTGGGATCGGATCCAGACGCGACTCGACGCCGCCCGCGAGTGTCTGAAGATCTCCCTCGACGAGCTCGGACCGGGGAAGGAGTTCGCGATCGTCACCTTCGGCACGGAGGCGCGCGCGCTGCGCTCCACGCCGGGCCTCACGAAGGCGACTCCCGAGGCGCTCATCGCCGCCAAGCGCGAGCTCGATCTCTTCAATCCTCTCGGCACCACGACGGCGAAGACGCCGGTGCTGCGCGGCAAGACGAACCTCCATGGCGGTCTGCGCCTCGCCTTCCGGCTCACGGCGGAGGGGCCCGTGAAGGACGAGGACGAGGCCGTGAACCCGGCCGCCTTCGCGACGGGCGCCGACACGGTCTTCGTGCTGAGTGACGGCGAGCCGAACTGGGACGACTACCCGGGCCTCGGTCCCGAGGAGCCCGACCGCGGATCGGGCGACGTGGAGACGGGGCGCGAGACGAAGCCCGCGTCGGACGGCATGGTGCGCTACCGCTACCCCGGCCCCTTCGCCGACCGGCGCTTCTTCCTGCGCGACCTGGAGCGGATGAACCTCTTCCGGAAGGTCGAGATCCACTGCGTCGGCATCGGAAAGGCCCACACGGGCTGGATGACGGCGATCGCCCGCGAGGGCCTCGGGCAGGTCCGCTTCGTCGGCTCGACGCTGCGATGAAGGAGAAGCGGCGCGGAACCGGCTCCATCGCCGATCCCGCGCCGCTCGAGGACGCGGAGGAATCTCCGCGCGTCGCTCTACTTCGCGCGGCCGCCCTCGCGGCGCGTGTACTCGATCGTCATGCCCTCGACCTCGTGCCCGTCGCCGCGGTCCTCGAACATGCGGAAGACCCGGGCGTTCTCGCTCTTGATCTCCGTCACCATGCGCATCTTCACGGTCTTCGTCGGGTCCATGAAGTCGGCCATCGACGAGTGGGTCGTGAGCGTCTTCTTCGCGGCGTCCATGGTGCCCTCGAAGTAGGTGAGCGCGGGGCTCATCGTGTCGCACCACGTCCCGACGTACTTCTTCTTGTTCGGGTCGTAGCCGAGGGTGCCGCGGCCCGAGAACTTCTGGCCCATCATCTCTCCCTCGAAGTCGGAGATCTGCCAGAAGCCGCCGAGCATCGACACCGTCTCGGTGCCCTTCGTCACCATCTCCGGCGCTCCGGGGAAGCGGACGGTCGTCTTCGCGTCCCAGTGGCCCGACAGGCTCGCGAGAAGCGCGTGCTCGGGGCCGGGCTTCGGCATCATCGCCATCATCTCGTCGGGGCTCGGGTCCTGTCCGTGGCCGGCGGCCGCGTGCTCCTTCCCGCCGTGGTCCTTGCCCCCGTGCTCCTTCCCGCCGTGGTCTTGCAGGAAGGCGTAGGAGCCGGCGGCAGCGAGCAGGAGCGGAACGGCGGAGAGACCGAGCAGGGTTCGGCAGAGCATGGATTCCTCTTCGGGAGGCGGAGGCGCCGCGCTGCGAGCGGAGATCCCCCTGGAATGGAAACGATGGCGGAGATTGAAGGGCGCGGTGCGCGCCGGCGTCAACCCCTTCCTTGCGCTTCCAAGGAGCCACGCTTTGGAGAAAACTGCGGGGCCGGACCGTCCGACGCCGCGCCATGACTCCTCCCCCCATCGAAGCCGTCCTCTGGGATCTCGACGGAACGCTCGTCGACAGCGAGCCGCTCCACCGCCAGTCGATCCTCGAGACCCTCGACGCCCTCGGCGTCGAAGCGAGGCGCCTCGAGCCGAAGGACTTCGTCGGCCTCGGGGAACGCGACTTCTGGACGCTCGCGCGGGAGCGCTTCGCGCTCGCGGAGAGCGTGGCGCAGCTCGTCGACCGCAAGGACACGCGCTACGGCGAGCTCGCGCGCTCGGGGCTGCGGCCCATGCCCGGCGCGAACGGCTGCCTGGAGCGATTCGCCGCCGCGGGCCTGCCGATGGCCGTGGCCTCGGGTTCGTCGCCGCGGTCCGTCGCCGCCGCCGTGGCGGCCGTCGGCTTCGGGCGGTTCTTCCGCCACCTCGTGTCGTCCCTCGACCCCGACGTCCCCCGCAGCAAGCCACACCCCGACGTCTTCCTCGTGGCGGCGGGGAAGCTCGGCGTGGCGCCGGAGCGCTGCCTCGTCGTCGAGGACGCGGAGTGGGGCGTGAAGGCGGCGCGCGCCGCCGGCATGCGCGTCGTCGTCGTGCCCAACGCGTGGACGCTCGACCACGACGTGTCGGGCGCCGACTGGCGGCTCGCCTCGCTCGCCGAGCTGGAGCTCTCCGCGCTCCAGCGGTGAATTCAGCGCCGGCGCCGCGACGGCGCGCTCGACGCTCGTTTCGCCGGCGCCTTCTTCGGCGCGCGCGGAG
Source organism: uncultured Planctomycetales bacterium (assembly GCA_964545855.1). Classification (GTDB taxonomy): domain Bacteria; phylum Planctomycetota; class UBA1135; order UBA1135; family JACQFD01; genus CAZJHD01. The sequence continues at coordinate 17,769 of CAZJHD010000021.1, read as the reverse complement.
CTGCACCCGCCGGCGCCTTCTTCACGGGCGCGGGGCGATGCAGCGGCTTCGGCACGGTGCCTTCCGGCGCCGCCACCGGCGCCGCCTTCCCGCTCTTCGCGCTCTTCGCGAGGGTCGCCCCGAAGTGCTTGCGCCGCAGCCGCACGGCATCACGCACGATCGCGACGGCGACCGAGAGCGGGAGGTCCGATCCCTTCTTGAAGCGGATGCAGCTCTTCCCGCAGTCGAGCTTCGCGAGCGACTTGCGGTGCATCTGCACGGCCTTCAGCTCCGCCACGTAGAGCGCCATCGTGTGCTTCTGCGATGCGATGGCGAAGAGGAAGCCGCCGAACTGGAACGTCGGCATGCCGAACTGCATTCCCTCCTGCACTCCCGGTGCGTACTTGCGGATCACCTTTCGCAGGCGCACCAAGGGGACACGACGCGCAGAAGGGAGAGCCGCGAGATAGCTCGAGACCGTGCGGGCGTCGGAGCGCATGGGCGGGAGTGTCGCCGCGATCGCCTCGAAAAAATGCCGCCGATCCCCGGATCGGGGCCCTGGCGGCCCCGAGCCCGCCCCGGACGCCGGCCCCAGAATGGGCACCGCCCGTGCCCGACTTCCCTGCAACGCGGGGCCCCCGGGCGGGGACGAACCCTCCGTGAACGACGCCGGCGAGCCGATCCACAGCACCGTCGAGGAGGCTCTCTCCCACTCGGCGTGGATCCACCGGCTCGCCCGGCGGCTCGCCCACGGCGATGCGGAAGCCGACGACCTGGCGCAAGACACATGGCTCGCGTTGCTCCAGGCGAGTCCCTCGCGGATCCGCCGCCTCCCGGCGTGGCTCGCCGGGGCCGCTCGCGGCCTCGCCTCCCGTCGCGCGCGTGGCGACGCGCGCCGGCGCCGGCGCGACGCCTCCACGGCCCGCGACGGCGTCGATCCCTCGCCGCTGCCCTCCGAGTGGAGCGCGCGGGTCGAGATCCACCGGCGCCTCCTGGAGCACGTGGAGGCCCTCGGCGAGCCGTCGCGGTCGGCGATCTACCTGCGGTTCCTCGAGGAGCTCACGCCCGCGGAGATCGCGCGGCGCCTGGGCGTGCCGGCGGCGACCGTCCGCTCGCGCATCCATCGGGGCCTCGCCGAGCTCCGCGACCGCCTCGATCGCACGACCCCCGGCGGCCGCGGCGCCTGGCTCGCCCTCGTTCTCCCCGCTCCTCCCGGGATCGCCGTCGCCGGCGGCGGATCGCTCCTCCTTCCCGCGCTCCTCATGAAGTCGACCACGCTCACCGCTCTCGCCGTCGCCACCGCGCTCGCCGCCGGTGCCGCCCTCTGGTGGGCCGGTCCGGGCGGAGCGCCCGATCCCGCGATCTCCGAGGTGCGCGGCGACGCGGAGCGACGCGAGCCCGCCACGTCGGGCGCGCCGGCGCCCGCCGTCGTCGCACCGTCGGAGACGCGCGGCCGCACCGAGACCTCCGCTCCGCCCGTGGCGACCGAGGCCGCGGCCGCCGCCGCGACGGCCCGCTCCTTCGTCGAGGCGCGCCTCGTCGACGACGCGCGGCGGCCGGTCGCGCGCGGCTGGCTGCGCGTGCAGGGAGGCGCCTCCGGCGAGACCGAAGCCACCGGCTCCGGGCTCGCACACGTCGATCTCGGCGTGCTCGACACGCGGTGGCCGGTGCTGTGCGTCGCCGGAGCGCCGGGCTTCGAGACCCGCTTCGTCGAGACCGTCGTCGCGCCCGGCGCGTCGGCGCAGCTCGGCGATCTCGTCCTCGGCGCCGGCATCCAGGTGACGGGGCGCGTCGTCGATCCCGCCGGCGCTCCCGTCGCCGGTGCGAGCGTCGTCGCGACGGCGCCGATCTCCACGAGCGAGAGCATGGAGCAGGCGCTCCGGCAGGGCCCTCCCGAGGCCAGCCGATCCCCGCGCACGCAGTCGGGGCCCGACGGCACGTTCTCGCTCTCCGGCGTCGGCATCGGCTTCCGCACGCTCTGGGCCCACGCCCCGGGCTTTCGCCACTCGCCCTCCGATCTCCTCGAGGTACGCGCCGGCGCCGACCTCGCGGGGATCGAGGTCGTGCTGCGGCGCGCGCCCGGCGCCGACCGCATCGCGGGACGCGTCCTCGACCCCGACGGGAATCCCGTCGAGGGCGCGCAGCTCGGGATCGTCCAGCGGAGCACGAACATCGTGTGGAACGCCTCGGCCGTCTCCGACGCGCACGGATTCTTCGACCACCCGTCCACGGGGCCGCACCCCGTACGCGTGCGCGCCGAGGACGCGAAGGGTCGCTGGGCCCCGGCGCGCGCCGAGCGGTCCGGCGAGTCGGGCGAGCCGCTCGAGCTCCGCTTCGCGCCGGCGCGCCGCTTCGAGCTGCGCGTGAAGGAGCCCTGGGGGCCGCCGCTCGAGGAGTTCACCGTGCGCGCGCTCGTCGATTCCGATCTCGGCGACGAGACCGAGTGGACCGTCGACGCGGCGGCGGGATCCCGCGGCGTCGTCTCCCTGCTCGAGCCGGCGATCCCCTTCCGGCTCGTGGTCGAGGCGCCGGGACACACGCTCGGCCGCCTCGGGCCCTTCGCGCCGGGCGCCGTGCCGAGCCCCCTCGAGTGCGTCCTCGGCCACGTCCCGGGGATCCGGGGCGTCGTGCGCGCACGAGGCGTCCCCGTCGCGTCGGCGCGCGTCACGCTCTGGGCCCGCGTGCCCGCCGACACGGTGTTCGAGATCGACGGCTTCGTCTCGCGCGTCGAGATAGAGCACGTCTCCGCCGCCGACACGAACGCGACGGGCGAGTTCCTCGTCACCTCGCGCGAGCATGGCGACTTCGTCGTGCGCGTCGACGCGGAGGGCTTCGCGCCGGCCGAGCGCGAGCTCCTCGCCTTCGATCCGCAGCAGGCCCTCGAGCCGCTGGAGATCGACCTCGGCCCCGGCGGCACCATCGAGGGCCGCATCCTCGCCGCCGATCCCGCCCTCGCGGCGGGTCGCATCGTCGGCATCGCGCGCTACGACGGGCACCCTCTCTCGCGGCGCGCCGACGCCGAGGGGCGCTTCCGCTTCGCGGGGCTCCTGCCGGGGCGCTGGCACGTGCGCCTCCTCGACGAGGAGTTGCTCCCCAACTCGCGGAGCACGCGCCGATCTCCGCTCCGGGGCGCGGCGCTCGACCTGCCCTGGAGCTGCGAGGTGCTCGAGGGAGAGGTGACGCGGCACGACATCGATCTGCGCGACCAGATGCCCTGCGCGGTCGAGGGACGGCTCCGGCTCGGCGGTGCGCCGCCGGGGCCCTGGGTCGCGACGCTCTCCACGCTCGATCCGACGCCGGGACTCGAGGAGCTCCACGTCGAGACGACGCTCGACCCCGAAGGGCGCTTCGTTCTCCGGGCGCCGCGTCCGGGCCGCTATCGGCTGCGTTTCGACGCCGTCGATGGCGCCGGCAACGAGACCGTGCTCGTCGCGACCCTGGAGCTGGCGGCGGCACGAACGCCCTGGGACGTGGACCTGCTCGTCGGCGCGCTGCGCGTGACGAACCTCCGCGACCGCTTCGCCGGCAAGCCGCGCCTCGTGCTGCGCGGCGAGGCGGCGGCCGGTCTCCGCTGGGTCGTCTGGGCTCCCGCCGACGCGGGCGACGCGGTCGAGCTGCCGGCGCTCCCGGCCGGCGCCGTGCGCGCGCTCCGCGCCGCCGACGACGGCGCGGAGGCACCGCTGGCGGAAGGTCGCGTCGAGGCGGGCGGGACGGCGGAGCTGCGGTTGCCGTGACGCGCGTCAGACCGCCGGCGCGAGGTCCCAGGGAATCGCGACGTCGTCGTCGGAGAGCGGCGTGATCGATTCCGTCGGCGCGACGACGAGACCGCGGGCGATGCGGAGATCCGGATAGGTCGCGCGAAACGCGGCGATGCCGCGCGTGTCCGTCCGCGACGGTCGGCTCTTCCTCTTGATCTCGATCGGGAAGAGGACGCCGTCGCGCTCGAGGAGGAGGTCGACCTCCGCGCCTCCGTGGGATCGCCAGTGGTGAAGCGCCGGCTTGGGAGACAGCACGGTGCAGAGCCGGCGGATCTCTCCCACGACGGCGGTCTCGAACAGGGCGCCCAGGGACGGATGGTCGGCGAGCGCCGCGGGAGACGACAGGCGCAGCGCGGAAGCGACGAGCCCCGTGTCGGCGAAGTAGCCCTTCGGCTTCGCGCTCACGCGCTTCACGGCGTTCCCCGACCACGCGGGCACCTCGTGCCACTGGAACGTCGCGACGAGGACGTCGAGCCAGCGCCGCGCCGTCTGGGGCGTCGCGCCGATGTCTCGGCCGAGCTGGCTCCGATTCACCTCCTGGGACGTGAGCGCCGCCGCGACGCGGTAGAAGCGCCCGAACTGCTGCCAGTCGGAGACGTCGGCGAGCAGGCGCGCGTCGCGCTCGATGTACGTGCGGACGTAGGCGGCATGGAAGTCGGGCACGACGTCGGCGTCGAGGAGCTCCGCTTCCGGGAGGAACCCGCGCCAGAGCCGCTCGGAGAGCGTCCGCTGCAGCGCGAGCCGCGGCGGCCGGTGCGCGAGGAGCTCGTCGGGATCCTGGAGCCAGCACTCGAGCCACGAGACTCCCTTCGTCGACTCGGCGATCTCCGCGAGGCAGAACCCCTCCAGGTCGAGGAAGACCACCCGGCCCGTGAGGCTCTCGGAGAGCGAACGCAGCACCTCCCACTGCTGCGAGCCCGTCAGGACGTACTGCCCGGGTCTGCGGTCGCGATCGATCCTCCGCTTCAGGGCCGGAACGAGCTCCGGTGCGAACTGGATCTCGTCGAGGACGAGCGGCGTGCGATGGTTGTCGAGGAAGAGATCGGGATCGCGACGCGCGTTCTCGACGTCGACGACGGGATCGAAGACGACGAACTCGGCCTCGCCCTCGAGCTCGTGCCGAAGGAGCGTGCTCTTCCCGACCTGCCGCGCCCCCGCGACGACCACCGCCGGGAACTGGGACAGAAGGCGCCGAAGCCTCTGGGAGGCGACTCGAGGCCGAAACATCCTCGAAAACTAGTGACGACATCATCAAATATCAAGGATATCGACGATCTTCAGGGTACGGCACGACCAGGGTCGGAGCCGCGCCGGGGTGCCCGGCCGCGGGACTCTCTCTCACTGCCTCCTTCTCCTTTCTTCCCTCTCCCCTTCACCATCTTGGTCCAATCCTAGAACGCCACCGGCCCTCCCACAGTCGTCGCGACGGGGGGCTGCACCGTCATCGCGAGGCCGTTCGAGGAGCTGAGCGCGAAGGGCGAGGGCGCGCAGGGCCCGAGGCTCCAGCTCCAGACCGCCTGCGCGTAGAGGGTCGTCCCGACGAAGGAGGGCAGGCTCGGGATCGAGAGCTTCGCGCGGCCGTACTTCCCGTCGGGCGTCGGCAGCAGGTCGATCGGGACGACCAAGCTCCCCGCGAGCCCCACATGCAGCGTGAGGCCGATGCCGAAGGGATCGGCGCCCGCCTCGATCGGACGGTCCGAGAGGATCAGGAGACCGGGCGTCGCCGGCGAGGGCGCATCGCAGAGGAGCTGGAAGTTCTTCTCCCCCGGCGCGAGCGCCGTGCTGGCGTGGAGCACGTGCGGGCCGAAGCACCCGGGCGTGCCCGCGCCGAAGGCGGAGACGCCGGCCGGCAGTCGCTCGATGAGGAAGGTGGCGAGGAAGCCGTCCTGGGTCGGCGTCTTGCGCGACGGCAGGAGGCTCGGCTGCAGCGCGTCCGGCGTCGCGGGGAAGTCGGGCGCACGCGTGGAGCCGACGATCGTCACGAGCCCGGAGGCGCCGACGTCCAGGCCGATGCCGGACGTCAGGCTCGATCCGCCGAAGAGCGAGCCGTAGACGAGACCCGCGCCGGTCGGGCTCAAGCGCACGAGGTTCACGACGCTCACGGGCGAGAGCGCCGCCGTCGAGAGAGCGTTCGGCGAGAGCAGCGGAGCATCGTGCGCGGCGAGGAGCGTCACCTCCCCCGACGGGCCGGCGTCGATCGCCGAGACGCTCGCTCCGAAGGAGAGGAACGTCGAGTACTGCAGCGACGTGCCGTCCGCGCTCATGCGCGTCACGAACGTGCCGCCGCCGCCGGCCGGCGCGACGTTGAAGGCGTCGGGCGTCGTGGGAAAGCTCGCGGCGACGTTTGCGAGACCCCCCACCACGATCGACCCGTCGGCCGCGACGTCGACGCACTGCGCGTAGGTCCAGGGCCCGCCGAGGTAGCTCGAGAAGACGAGGCTCGTGCCGTCGGGGGCGATCTTCGACACGAAGCCGCCGCCCCAGCCGGTCGCTGACGGGCCGATCACACCGGACGTCGTCGGGAAATCGGTCGTCGACGTGTCGCCCACGACGACGGGCGCCAGGTCGGCGCCGACGGCGATGTCCCTGGAGCGGTCGATGCCGGGACCCGAGCCGCCGAGGAGCGTCGCGAAAGCGAGGGCGCTCCCCGCGTCGTTCAGCTTCGCGACCACCGTGTCGCGGAACGTCGAGGCCGTCTTGTAGGCGCCGGGCGTCGCCGGGAAGTCATTGGCGTAGTCGACCAGGGAGACGTGGGTGGCTCCTGCCGCGTCGGTCGCGAAAGCAGGGCTCAGCGACTCGGTGCCGCCGAGGAACGTCGAGAAGAGGAGCGCGCGGCCCGTCGGGTCGAGCCTCGCGATGAAGGGGTTCGTCGCCGCGCCCACCGGCGTCGCGAGGAACGCGCCCGGAGTCGTGGGGAAGCCGAGCCCGTCGGTCGCCGCTCCGCCGACCGTCATCGAGCCGTCCGTCTTCACGCCGATGAAGGTCGCGCCCTCGTTCGTCGCCGACCCGAGGAACGTGGCGGCGACGAGCACCTTCGCCGCGTCGAGCTTCAGCACGACCGCGTCGGATGCCGTCCCGAGCCCGCCGTTGAACGTCGGGTCGTAGCTCCCGGGGGTCGACGGGAAGTCGGCCGCGCCGGCGGAGCCCGCGAGGTAGGTCGCGCCCGCCGCGTCCGTCGCGACGCCACCCATCCCGTCGAGGCCGAGGCTCCCGAGGAAGCTCGAGTAGACCAGTGCCGGATCGATCGTGAGGCGCTGGGCCGGATCGCGACCGAATACGCGGAAGCCGAAGCGGTCCGCTCCGAGCAGCACGCAGCGCACGGGGAGTCGGGCGCGCGCACCCGCGGCGTTCTCCTGCCAGGCGATCGGCGCGTCCTGAAGGAGCTCGCCGGCTGCAGTCGCGATCGCGAGCCGTCCCGCTCGGTCGATCGCCATCGACTCGGCGCCCTCCACGCGGAACGAGATTGCCTCGGCGTCGGAGCCCGGGGCGAGCTCCAGGTCGTAGGCGAGTCGCCCGTCGCGACGGTGCAGCACGAGGCCGACGCCGCGCGTCGTGTCGCCGAGCGTCACGCGATCCGCCGACGGCACGCTCGGCTTCCAGGCGGCCGGCTCGCGACCGCGGAGGTGGTGCTCGTTCGCGGGGCCGGTCTCGGCCGCCGTCGCGACGGCGGCGCGCTCCGTGCCTTCGACGCGGAGGAAGACCGACGCGCCGGCCGAGCCCTCGGCCGGAGCGAGGACGATGCGGATCCCGTCCTCCGCGACGAAGAGCGCGGCTCCCGCCGCACGCGCAACGAACCGCGCGCCCTCCGCGTGCTGGCCGACGTTCTCGCGGAAGACGGGGGCGCGCTCGTCGGTGCGCGTCTCCTGCGGCGCGGCCGAGACGAGGAGGAAGGCGGTCCACGCGAGCGAAGCTCCGCTCATGACGATCTCCGCGGATTCGAAGGAGCGATCGCCGCCCCCGTCGCGAAGCGCCCGCGGCGGTGCGAGGACCCGAGCGCTCGAGGGGCCAGGATGCGCGGGGGTGTCGCGGCGCGCAAGCCGACGTCACCGGCTCACGGATTCACTACCGTCATCGCCACGAACGACGCTTCACCCGCGGCGCCTTGCACGCGGTACGCTCGCGCAACCCAGCGGCCGATCCGTGATCGAGAGAACCTTTCGTCGCCCCATCGCTTGCGCGCTCGCGCTCCTCGGCGCCGGAGCACTCGCGCAGAGCGAGCGCCCCGGCTCCACGCTCCTCACCGCCACCGCCGTCGACGCGGCGGGCGCGCCGATCGCGGGCGCGCGGGTCGTCTTGCGCGAGGGAGCGGGGCCCGCGGGACGCGAGGTCGCCGCGGCCGTCTCCGCGAAGGACGGCACGTTCGCTCTCACGGCGCCGCCGCGGACCGACACGACGTTCGAGGTCGCCGCGCCTGGCTGCGCGCCCTCGCTGCTCGCGCACGTGCGCGTGGAGCGGGGCACGCTCGCGCTGGGAGAGGTCGCCTGCTTCGCGCCGACGGCGCTCCGCGGGCGCGTGGTCGATTCCGCGGGCGCGCCGATCGCCGGCGCGCGCGTCGCCGCCGAGCCGGCGCTCTACGCGGACGAGCCCGCGGCCTCCGCGGCCATGCGTCACGAGACGTCGGCCGGCCGCGACGGCGCCGGCGCGCTCGAAGGCCTCGCCCCCGCGCGCTGGACCGTCGTCGCGAGCGCGCCGGGGCGCGCCGACCTCGTGCTGCCGGGCGTCGCCGTCCGCGAGGGCGCGCCGCCACTCGAGCTCGTCCTCGCGCCGGAGCGGATCCTCGAGGGCACGGTCCTCGACGAGACGGGCTCGGCCGTGGAGGGAGCGCGCGTCCTCGCGGCCCGCCGCGACGCGCTGCGCGGCCTCGTGCGGCCTCCCGTCGAGACCGATCCCCGCGGCCGCTTCGCCGTGCGCGGCCTCGACGAGGCGCTCCGCGATCTCGACTTCGACGTCATCGCGCCCGGCTGCCTCCCGGCGCGCATCGAGGGGCGCTCGCTCGCCGATCCGCCGGTGCTGCGGCTGCACCGCGGCCGCGCAGTGGTGGCTCGCGCGCCGGCCGGCGCCACGCTCGAGGAGGTGCGCTTCGAGTCCTTCACGAAGGTGGGCGACGGCTGGCGGCAGGCCGCCGGCGCCGCCGACTCGCGCACGCGCGCGATCCTCGCGCCCGACCGCTGGCGCGTCGTCGCGGCTCCCTTCGACGTGCTGCGTCTCACTGCGACGCTCGCCGGCGGCCGCGGCGCGCGCGCGGGAGACGTGGAGGCGGCGGCGCTCGCGGGCGACGCGCCGGAGATCGCGCTGGAGGCGACGCCGGCGCTCCGCGCGCAGGGGAGCGTCGTCGACGGCGAGGGGAATCCGCTTGCCGACTTCCCGGTCGTGATCGAGGCCGAGGAGGGCTCGGCCACGATCGACGCGACGACCGACGCGAACGGCCGCTTCGACGCCGAAGCGCCGAGCGCGCGCTGGCGCGCGGTCTCCCGGAGAGAAGGCTTCGCGCTCGTCGAGCCGGCGCCCGCGAGCCCGCGCGGGCGGCCCGGCGTGCGCGACGCGATGCCGGGACAGCTCGTGGCGCGCGCGACGGCGGCCCTCGAGGGCACGCTCGCGTTCTCGGGCTCGACCCCCGGCGCACCGATCCCGCTCCTCGTGCACCGCCTCGCGCGGAGCGACCGCTCGGCACGCTTCGAGACCTTCGCGGCGGCGCTCGCCGACGCGTCGGGACGCTTCGCGATCGGCGGCCTCGCGCCCGGGGAATGGGTGATCGCGCCGAAGTCGCCGCCGCTCGACGGCGACGGCGCCCACCGGTCGATCGCCGCCGAGTGGCCGCCTCGCGACGCGATGGGAGGCCGCTTCGTCGCGCGCGTCGCCGCCGAGGGCGAGCCCGCGCCGGCCGCGCTCGACGTGCCGCGGCCGCAGGAGCGCGCGATCGAGGGCTCCGTCTGGATCGACGGCGCCCCGGCGGCGGGCGTCCTCGTGCGCGCCATTCCCTTCGACGGCGTCGCCGGCGCCGCGACCGACGCGACGGCTGCCGACGGCCGCTACCGCCTTCCCGTCCGCCGCGCAGGGGACTGGCGCCTCGAGGTGCTGGGCCCCGGCTTCCGCGAGACGCGGCGCGTCGCCGTCGCCCACGGCCAGAGCCGCACGATCCACTTCGACCTCGCGCCGGGCTCGATCGCGGGGACGCTCGTCGCCGGCGACGGGGCGCCGCTCCCGGGCCTCCGCGTCGCGCTGCAGCGCGCGCGCGGCAAGGAACGCGAGCCGCTCTGGTCGTGGATCGGCCCGGAGACGTCGAGCGACGCACGCGGCGCCTTCGCGCTGCCGTCGGTCGCGCCGGGGCGCTATCGGCTGCTGGTCACCGACCCAGCGCGCGCGCGCGCGACGCTCGCCCTCCCGCCGATGGACCTCGTCGAGCGCGAGGAGCGGGCGCTCCCGCCGATCGTCGTGCCGCGCGAGGCACCGCTCCGCGTCTCGGCGGGCCCCGCGAACGGCTCGCCGGGAACGGGGCGCGTCTGGGTGCTCGCCCCCGACGGCGCGCCGCTCCCCGCGCACCTCGTGCAGGCGTGGCTCTGGCCGACGGGCGACGGCTTCGTGCTGCACGGCCTCCCGCCGGGGACGTGGATCGTGCGACTCCTCCCCTTCGAGGACGTGACGGTTTCGCTCGCGGCCGACGGCAGCGAGACGCACCTGCGCTTCGAGAAGCTCCGCGCCGGAGAGCCGGGCGCTCCCGAGGAGGGGTCGGCCTACCACGCGCCCGAGGCGCGCGAGCAAGCGCTGTGGGACTGGGGCGGCGAGATCCCCGCGCTCTACCCGCAGGAGGATCTCGGCCTGCCGGCGGAGGGCGGGCGATGAGGCGCGCGCTGCTCGCCGCCGCATTCGGTGTCGTGCTCGCGACGACGGCGCGCGCGCAGGCGCCGTCCGGTGACGACTCGCTCCCCGAGGGCGCCGTCGCGCGGCTCGGCACGCGGCGCTTGCGACACGACGGTCCGGTGGGAGCTCTCGCCGTCTCGCCCGACGGCGCGCTCCTCGCCTCGGGCGGCGCCGACCGCACGGTGCGTCTCTGGGATCCCGTGACGGGACGCGAGGTGCGGAGGCTGCGGGGGAACGCCAACGCCGTCCTCGCCCTCGCCTGGTCGCCCGACGGCGCGCGCCTCGCGACGGCCGGCGCCGACCGCACGATCCGCGTCTTCGACGCGGCGACGGGCCGCGAACTCGTGCGCGCCGAGGGCCACACCTTCGCCGTCGGCGCGCTCGCCTGGTCGCCCGACGGTGCGCTCCTCGCGAGCGGGAGCGGAGACCGCACCGTGCGCCTCTTCGATCCGGCGACGGGGTTCGAGCGCGCGCGCATCGAGGGACACGACCAGATCGTGTCGGGCGTCGCCTGGTCGCCCGACGGGACGCGGCTCGCGTCGTCGAGCGGCGACGGGACCCTGCGCCTTTGGGACGTTGCGACCGGCCGCGAGCGCACGCGCATCGAGGCGGCTCCCCACATGGCCTACGCCGTGGCGTGGTCGGCCGACGGACGCACGCTCGCGTGCAGCGCGGGAGACGGCCGCGTGCGCTCGTGGAGCGTTGCCACGGGTGAGGCGCGTGCGGAGGTGCACGTCGGCGCCTCCCTGCTGCTGGGCCTCGCGCTCGCCCGCGATGGCGCGACGGCGTGGACGAGCGGGAGCGACGGGACGCTCCGGCGCATCGATCTCGACGCCGCGCGCGAGACGGCCCGCGGCGAGCGACAGGAAGCGTCCCTCTCCTGCCTCGCGGCGTCGCCCGACGGATCGTGGGTGGCCTCGGGCTCCGCCGATGGAGTGATCACGATCCACGACGGCGCGACGCTGCGCGAAGCGCGCGGGCCCGCCTCGCACCGCGGCGCCGTGAAGGGCGTCGCCGTCGCGCCGACGGGAGTGCTCGCCGTCACGGCCGGCGCCGACGGCCGGCTGGGGCTCTGGGATCTCCCCTCGGGCGCGTCGCGCGGAATGATCGCGAGCGACGCGCGGCCCCTCGTGTCGCTCGCGATCGAAGCCGGCGGCGAGCGCGTGCTCACGGCCGGTGTCGACGGCGCGCTGCTCGCCTGGAGCCTCGGCGACGGCACCACGCGCGTCCTCGCCCAGGAGGAGTCGGAGCTGCGGTCGGTCGCCCTGTCGCGCGACGGTCTCCGCATCGCGACGGGCGGCCTCGACGGCGTGCTGCGCCTGCGCGGGCGCGAGGGCGACGCGCTCCACGCCATCGCGGCCCACACCGAGGGGATCGCGTCCGTCGCGCTCTCGCCCGACGGCGCGCTCGCGCTCACGGGGAGCTACGACCGGACGGCACGGCTCTGGCGGATCCCCGACGGCGCCGAGGCGGCGAAGATCGAGAGCGCCGGACGCGTGCAGGGGGTCGCGTTCTCGCCCGACGGCACGCGCTTCGCCGTCGCCGGCGGCGACCAGCGGCTTCGCGTCTTCGCGACGGACGGAGCGAAGGAGACGGCCGCGCTCTCGGGCCACGGCGCCACGCTCCACGCCGTCGCGTTCTCCCCCGACGGCGCGCGCCTCGCCGCCGGCGGCGAGGAGGGCGTGGTGCAGCTCTGGGACCTCGCGACGGGATCTCTCCTCGCGACCCTCCGCGGCCACGACGGCGCCGTGGAGAGCCTCGCCTTCACGCCCGACGGCGCACTCCTGCTCTCGGCGAGCGCCGACGGGACGGTGCTCCTGTGGCGCGTCGAGCGCTGAGGGATCCGTCACCCGGGAATGGGGTCAGACCCCTTTCTCTCTCGCGCGCGCTTGCGCGCGCGAGAGAGAAAAGGGTCTGACCCCATTCCCGGGGCGTCACTCGAACGCCAGCGCCTCGACGATCGGCGTGCGCGCCGCGCGGCGGGCCGGGAGCCAGCCGGCGGCGACGCCGAGGACGAGGCCCGCGACGGCGGCCAGGAGGATCGTCGACCACGGCACCTCGAAGGGAACGAGGAAGCCAGTGAATCCGAGCGTCATCATCCGCAGCGGGATCGCGGCGCCGACGAGCCCCGCCACGATGCCGAAGGCCGTCCCCGCGGCGGCGAGCATCAGCGATTCCGTGCCGACGCTCCGCGCCACCTGCGCGCGCGTCGCCCCCACGGCGCGCAGCAGGCCGATCTCGCGCCGCCGGAGCAGCACGGAGATGAGGAGCGTGTTCACGACGCCGAGGAATCCGATCCCGAGCGCGAGGAGCACGAGCGTGTCGGCGAGCGCCATCGACGCCGCGAGCGCCTCGCGCGCGACTTCGCGGATGTCGTCGGGCGAGTAGACGAAGAGGCGCCCTCGATCGCGGATCGCCTCGCCGATGCGCGCGCGCATCTCGGCGGCGGGCACGGCCGGATCGACCGTGAGGTCGCAGAAGGAGATGCCCCGGTCGCCCCAGAGCCGCGCATAGGCGCCGCGATCGATCATCACGCTGCCGGCGGGCCAGGAGTAGTCCTCGAGCAGTCCCTCGACGCGGAGCGCGCGCGTGCCCGCCGGCGTCGGGAGCTCGATGCGGTCGCCGGTGGCGAGACCGCGCAGCGCGGCGAGGTTCTCGGAGACGAGGACGCCCTCTCCCGCCTCGAGCCGGGCGAGCACCGCGGGATCGGCGGCGGCCCCGAGTGCTCGCTCGGTGCCGCGCGCCGCATGCAACGCGAGGAACTCCCGCAGCTCGATGGCCGTCAGCATCACGTCGGCTTCGCCGAAGGGCTGGATCGCCGCGCGCGCGCCGGCGACGCCGCGGACGCCCGGCACGGCGCGCAGGCGGTCGAGCACCTCCTCGGGGTAGACCGACGAGCCGTAGAGCGTGTCGGCGAGGTCGTTCGCCTGCACCGACAGATCGAAGGGGAAGAACTCCTCCATCCACCGCTCGATGCCGCGCTGGAAGGAGAGCACCGTCGACGCCGACGCCACCATCATCGCCACGGCGCCGCCGAAGGCGACGACCGTGAGGGCCGTCCGCTGCGGGAACCGCGCCGCGCTCTCGGTGGCGAGCCGCCCCTCGACGCGCAGCACGCGCTGCAGCAGCGGACGCGCGAGGGCCGCGAGCGCGATGGCGGCTCCCGGTCCGCAGAGCCCGACGGCGAGGAAGACGACGACGCCCAACGCGAGCCAGACCATGGGAGGGAGGCCGGCGCCGCCGAGGGCTCCGACGAGCGCCGCCGCCACGACGAGCAGAGCGCCGGCCACGAAGGCGCCGCGCGCATGGTGCGCTCGCTCGGCGCGGTAGATCCCCTCGCGGAAGAGGTCGACGGGCTCGGCACGCGTCGCCGCGCGGGCCGGGAGCCATGCGGCCGCCGCCGCCGTCGCCGTGCCCGCCACGACGCCCGCGAGTGCTCCGCTCCACGAGAAGGAGAGTCGGCTCATGTCGATCGACGTCGCGAAGAGGTTCGCGCTGCGCGCCGCGGCCTCCGACAGGACGAGCACGAGCCCGAAGCCCGCGAGCACGCCGGCCACGGAGCCGGCGAGCCCCACGAGCGCCCACTCCAGCACGAGCGCGCGCTCCAGGTCGACGCGGCGCGCGCCGATCGCGCGCAGGATCCCGATGTCGCGCGCGCGCTCGACGACCGACAACGACACCGAGTTGTAGATGAGGAAGAGCGCCACGAGCAGCGCCATGGCGGAGATCGAGACCAGCGCGCGCACGCGCCCGAGAGCGTCCTCGACGACGGTCCCGCGCCGCGCGAGCTCCGCCACCTCGAAGCGCTCTCCGAGGGCCGACGCGGCGCGGGTGCGCAGCTCCTCCACGGAGGTGCCGTCGGGAACCAGCTCGATGCGGTCGAAGCGGTTTCCACGTCCGAGGAGTCGCTGCGCCGATGCCAGGGGGAGCACGAGGAGGTTGCCGCCGAAGGCGCGCGCGGGGCCCGCGTCCTCGAGCAGGCCCGCGACGACGATCGACGCGATCCCGCTCGGACCCTCGAAGCGCACCTCGTCGCCCGTCGAGAGGCCGTGGCGCTCCGCGAAGCGCCGCGTGAAGACTCCGGCGCGCGGGCCGGCGCGCACGGCGGCGACGAGGTCGAGCGCGAGGGCGTCCCGGCGGATCTCGTAGGCGCGCGCGCGTGCGTCGGCCGCCGGGTCGACGCCGAGGACGAGCAGCGGCCCGTCGCGCAGATCGGAGAGCGTGAGGCTCCCCTGCACGACGGGAGCCGCCCACAGGCCGGGGAGATCCTGGAGCTCCTCCAGCGCCTCGGGGCCGACGCCGAGGGCGCCCCGCTCGAGGACCTGGAGCCGCGCCCTCCCCGCGAGCTGGTCGGCGGTCCGTTCGAGGGACCGGACGATGGTTCCGTGGGTGCTCTCGACGGCGACGAGGAGAGCCACTCCGATCGCGATCGCCGATCCGCCGAGCAGGACGCGCGCCGGCCGGCGGCGCGCGTGGCCGCCGACGAAGAGTCGCAGGAGGCTACGCAGCGGTCCCATCGAGGCGGCCGTCGCGGAGACGGATCGTGCGCGTGCCGAAGCGCTCGGCGCTCGCGTCGTGCGTCACGATCACGACGGTGCGCCCCTTCTCCGCGCCGACCTCGCGCAGGAGCCCCAGGATCTCGCCCGCCGTCGCGCTGTCGAGGTTCCCCGTCGGCTCGTCGGCGAGCACGATCGGCGGCTCGCCCACGAGCGCGCGCGCGATCGCGACGCGCTGCATCTCGCCGCCGGAGAGCTCCTCGGGGAAGTGCGACGCGCGGTCGCGCAGCCCGATGCGCTCCAGCAGCGCGTCGACGCGCGGCGCCACGCGGGCGGGGCGGTCTCCGGCCAACAGACAGGGGAGCGCCACGTTGTCGGCGACGGAGAGCGTCGGCACGAGGTTGAAGTACTGGAAGACGAAGCCGATGCGGTCGCGGCGCAGCAGCGTCCGCTCGTCGTCGGTGAGCTGCGCCACGTCGCGGCCCTCGACACGCACGACGCCCGAGGTCGGGAGGTCGAGGGCGCCGGCGAGGTGCAGGAGCGTCGACTTCCCCGACCCGGAGCGCCCCATCACGACCGCGATCTCCCCCGGCTCGATGCGCAGCGTCACGTCGTCGAGGGCCACGACCGTGCGACGGCCCTGCGGGTAGGCCTTGCGAACGCGTTCGAACTCGATCATCGACGATCGACCAGCGGCGGGAGGGAGCGCGGACCTTCGCGCACGCGCGCGCGGGGACCGCGGAGGAATTCGGCGGGCGGGGCGGCGCCCGCTCGCGCGCCGCGACCGGGAGCAAGCGCCGCGCCCGGCACGAGATCGTGCCGCAAGGGAGGAACGCCGAACCCGTCGCCTCGGCCGCCGTCGAAGGCGCCCATGCGCCGGAGCACGCGAACGGACGCCGCGATCGTCATGGCCGGCGGCATGGCGGCGGTGCTCGCCCTGCTCGCGGGGATCCCGCCGGCGACCGTCGCGCCGCGCGTTCCCGAGCGCGGACTCTACGGCTGGGTGGTCGGCGCGGACGGGCGCGCCATCGCGGGCGCCGACGTGGAGATCTGGCGACGCGAGTCCGCGGGATCGGTGCGCGTCGCCACCACGCGCAGCGACGAGACGGGATTCTTCGTCCTCGAGCGTCCGCCCCACGAAGCCGAGCGCGGCGCCTGGGTCCGCGACGCGGACCGGATCGAGGCGCCCGCGCCCGGATGCGCCGTCTCCGTCGTCCAGGGACTCGGCGGCCTGCACGCGGCGTCGATCGGAACGCTGTTCCTCTTCCCGCCCGTGCGGGTCGAGGGACGGGTGACGGACGCCGGGGGCGCGCCCGTCGCCGGCGCCCGCGTGCGCGCGTTCCGCGATCCGGCGCCGTCGCGTCACTCCGACACCATGGCGTCGCCGCCCGTGGCGAGCACCGACGCCCTCGGCCGCTTCGCGTTCACCACGCTCGGTCCCGGCCGCGCGTGCATCGGCGTCGAGGCCGACGGCTTCCGCGACCGGGAGATGCGCGAGGTGGTCCTCTCCGCGACGGAGCCGAACGATCTCGACGTCGTGCTGGAGCCGTCGCCCGCCGTCACGGTGCGGGTCGTCGACGAGGAGGGGCGGCCCATCGCCGGCGCCGAGGTCGAGATGGACGACCTCGCCTGCTGGCGCGAGCCCGTGCGGACCGACGCGCAGGGCGTCGCGCGCGTCGAGGGGCTCCGGCCCGGCATGCGGCGCGCGCCCATCGTGCGTGCGCGCGGCTTCGGCGAGCGGGCGTTCTCCTACGAGGAGTGGACGCGCGAGCCGACCTACGTGCTCGACCGAGGCGTGCCGATCTTCGTCCGGGCGCGGCGCGCGGAGGACGGCGCGGCGATCGCTCTGCGGTCGGTCGAGGTGCGCGAGGCGCACGGCGACAACACCTGCGGGAGTTTCGAGCCGAGCCTCTGGAAGAGACTCGAGCCGAGCGATCCCGAGGTCGTCGTCGTGGATCCATCGACCTGGCGAATCCACTGGCGCGGCCCCCGCGCCCGGCGCGGAGGCGAGCGCGTTCCGCCGAGCCGGCTCGTCGCCGTCGACGAGGAGGGCCTTCGCTCCGTGGCCGTGGAGCTCCCTTGGGACGAGCCGTGGGACGGCGAGCCCTTCGAGCGCACCGCGTGGTTCGAGGCGGCGCGGTTCGAGCCGGAGCCGGCGCCACTGCGATCCTGCACCGTCGCGCGGCACGGACTCCTCGCACTGCGGGGATCCGACGCGCCACCGCCGCGGCGCGTCGTGGGCCGCCTCACGATCGACGGGCGCTCGCCGGGCGTTCCGATCGCCGTCGCCCTGCGCCGCGCCAGCGACGTGGAGATGCACCCCGATCGATATGAGTCGGCGCTCGCGGTCGTCGCTTCCGACACCCGCGGACGGTTCTCCTTCGATGCCCCTTCGGCGGGTCGCTATCGGATCGTCCCGCAGCACCCCTTCGGTGCCGAGGCCGGCGCGGCGCGAGACTTGGCGATCGAGCTCTCCGTCGGCGCATGCGCCGGCCGCGACCGCGTGATCGACGTGCCGGAGCGGGGCGACGCGTCCGTGGCGATCGACCTCGCACGGCGATCGGCTCCCTGAACGCCGGAGGGGGAATGGGGTCAGACCCCTTTCTCTCTCCTCTCTCGTGCGCGCCGCGCGCGGCGCGCACGAGAGAGGAGAGTGAAAGGGGTCTGACCCCATTCCC